>JAUIBL010000082.1 GCA_030428355.1 Alphaproteobacteria bacterium
TTCGAATGGGGCGGGGATGCGCCCTTTGATGCGCTTGATTGCAACACGCTGGCCTCTGGCGACGCGGATGTGATCAACACGACGCTGCAACTGATCCTTCCGTGCATCGATGATGTGAAGGTTCTGGTTTCGATCACCGGAGACCGGATTTCCCTGGTTCCCGATACGCCCGCCATCGGTGAAGTGGATGAAAGCCTGAACATCTCGCTTTGGAACGGGCTTTTCGTCACGAAGGACACCCCGGCCGAAGCACGTGAGGCCATTGCCGCTGTCGCAGAGCGTACCGTCATGAGCGACCGCGCGCAGGCACTGGCCGCGGAAACCGGAGCGCAGGTCTATTGGTTGAATGCCGAGGAAAGCGCAGCTGTGATCCAGGCGGACCGCGCCACACTTGGCACGATTTCCAAAGCGCTCGGCAACTGATCCAGAAAGGGGAGGGGACGCACCGCGTCCCTTTTCAACGCCTAAGCGATGTTTCCCTTTTCACAGGGCTCTTTTCTCATGAGCAAATCCGACCTTTTCGACGTCAAAACGCGCCTCTCTGGCCAGGTCATCTTCGTGATCGCCGCCTTCGCGGGATCGCTGCTGTTGCTGTCTCAAATCGGGACACAGACGCAATGGAGTGATACCGCCAGAACTATTGCCGCTCAGCCCCGCTTTTGGCCTGCCGTCGCTCTTGTGCTGATGGTGGCCGGTTTCGGTGCGCATTGGTGGTTGATGCGCAGGCGCAAGCCGGACCGCTCGGATTGGATCGAGGCGAAACGTTGGGTTGAGCCGCTCGAATATTACGGTTGGTTCATCCTCTTCGTCTTGGCGGTGCCGCGTCTTGGGTTCCTGCCGATGAGTTTGGTGTTTGCTTGCGCCCTGACATGGCGACTAGGCTACCGCAGCCGGGGCGCGCTGGCATTGGCCGCGATATTTGCCGTTGCGGTGACCGTGACGTTCAAAGGGTTTCTGGGTGTCAACATCCCGGGTGGGCAAATCTACGAACTTCTGCCTGCTTCAGTCCGTACGTTCTTCATGGTGTATCTGTGATGGACATGCTCCCCGCAGCTCTTGAAGTTCTCTGGCGTTGGGATGTTGCGCTTGCATTGCTGGCGGGGTCCATTGGCGGCGTGGCCATCGGCGCCATTCCAGGCGTCGGTCCTGCGGTGGCAATCGCAATCCTGCTGCCCGCGACATTTGCCATGGACCCGATCGTGGGGCTAACGCTGCTGTTGGGGATTTACGGATCGTCCATGTATGGCGGCGCGATCCCTGCGATCCTGATCAACACGCCCGGAACGGCCGTCAATGCCCTGACAACCTATGACGGGTACCCGATGACGCAGCGGGGCGAAGCCCGCCGTGCACTGTCCCTTGCTTATTCAGCGAGCTTTGTGGGGGGCATGTTTTCGGTCATCTGCCTGATCTTCCTGTCGCCCGTGCTGGCCAAGATCGCGCCCATGTTCGGCTCGCGCGAGATATTCCTTGCGGCGCTTCTTGGCATGATCCTCGTGGTCGTGGCGCATCGTGGACAGATGCTGATCGCGGCCGCCCTGTCAGGCTTTGGCATCTTCCTGTCTACCGTAGGGCTGGAGCCCGCCGCCTATACCCGCCGCTACACATTCGAGCAAAGTTGGCTGGCAGGGGGTGTCGACCTTATTGTGGTGGTGCTGGGCCTCTTTGCGCTGTCCCAAGCGTTCCTGCTGCTGACCATGGACGACGAGAAGATCCGCCTGCCGCGCTCGCGCGGGTCGCTTTTGCAGGGCTTCCGCGAATTGGCACGTCATCCGCGCGTGGCTGCGGTGTCATCGGGCTTTGGCGTTCTGATGGGCATGATCCCAGGCGTGGGAGAATTCACCGCGCAATTCATGTCCTACACTTCCGCCAGGAAGTTGTCGAAGACCCCGCAGAGCTTTGGCAACGGATCGGCCGAAGGCCTGATCGCATCCGAAAGCGCCAACAACGCCGTGCCTGCCGCCGCGATGATCCCGCTTCTGGCGCTGGGCATCCCCGGTGAGGCGCTGACGGCAATGATGCTGTCGGTCTTCTATGTTCACAATGTCGTACCGGGGCCAGGGCTGTTTCAGAACGACATGCCCTTTGTCGTGGCGCTCTATATCGCGTTGCTGATCCTGAACCTTTTGGTGCTGGTGTTCTTGCTGATCTCAACCGGGTGGCTGGTGCATCTGACACGTATCCCCAACCGGTTTCTTGGCATGTGCGTTCTGCTGCTCAGCTTTGTCGGCGTGTTTTCGATCCGCAACTCGGCCGTGGACTGCCTGATTGCCGGGGCCTTCGGGTT
>JAUIBL010000054.1 GCA_030428355.1 Alphaproteobacteria bacterium
GACGCGAGCGGATGATCAGCTTCTGCGACGCCTTGTTTCTGTTGCGGGTCTTCTTGCCCTTGGTCGGCTTGCCCCACGGGGTCACCGGGTGACGACCACCCGAAGTCCGGCCTTCACCACCACCGTGGGGGTGGTCGATCGGGTTCATGACGACGCCGCGGACGGACGGACGGATGCCCTTGTGGCGCATACGGCCCGCTTTACCGAAGTTCTGGTTCGAGTTGTCGGGGTTCGACACGGCACCGACGGTGGCCATGCATTCCTGACGGACCATGCGAAGTTCACCCGAGCTCAGACGGATCTGCGCGTAACCCCCGTCGCGACCCACGAACTGCGCGTAGGTGCCGGCGGCACGGGCAATCTGACCACCCTTGCCGGGCTTCAGCTCGATGTTGTGAACGATGGTCCCGATGGGCATGCCCGAGAAGGGCATCGCGTTGCCCGGCTTCACGTCGGCCTTAGCCGATGCGACCACGCGGTCGCCGATGGCGAGACGCTGCGGGGCAAGGATGTAGGCCTGTTCGCCGTCGTCATACTGGACGAGCGCGATGAAGGCGGTGCGGTTCGGGTCATATTCGATGCGCGCGACGGTCGCGCCCACGTCAAACTTGTTCCGCTTGAAATCGACGATCCGGTAAAGGCGTTTTGCGCCACCACCGCGACGGCGGGATGTGATACGTCCGGTGTTGTTCCGGCCACCCGACTTGGTCAAACCCTCTGTAAGGGCTTTGACCGGACGGCCTTTCCACAGCTCCGAACGGTCGATCAGCACCAGCCCGCGCTGGCCCGGCGTCGTCGGCTTATACGACTTGAGTGCCATGCTTTCTGTCTTCCGTTAGCAAGTGCAGGTCTTGAAGGACCCGCTATGTTGGGCGGACGTATCCGCCATGGGTATAGGGCCCCGAAGGTCCCCGGTTAACGCAACAACGAAGCCCCGGACGAATCCGGGGCTGCGCGGTTGGGGCTTACTAGGCAAAGCCCGCCCCCCGGTCAACCCATATTCCCGGCCGGGTCATCAAGGCACTTTTGCAAGGATCCGAGGGCAAAGCCCCATCCCCATTAATCACAGGTTAACCAAAAAGCCGGATGAGTGGAGTTGCACGTATAAGTTGCAGTGTAAAACAAAATGTAATACAAAATGATGCAGAAATTCGAATGGGACGAAGACAAGAACCGCACCAACACTGCCAAACACGGCATCGATTTTGAACACGCCAGTCAGATCTTAACGGGTTCACACTAGATCGCGAAGACACACGTTTCGAGTATGGTGAAACACGCGTGATCAGTATCGGCTGTGTAGACGGGATCACAGTTCTAGTTGTGGTACACACCGATCGGTTGGGCGTCTGGCGGATCATTTCCGCGCGTCAGGCCAATATGCAGGAACGCGCGCTTTATGAAGACGTCATACAACAGACCCCTGACACCTGAAGAGCTGGCGAAGCGGCCGGAAAGCGAGATAGACTATCCCGACATTCCCGAACTGGGACCAGATTTCCGGGAGAACGCCAAGGTCACGCCGCCTCGCACGAAACCGGTTGTGAGTCTTCGCCTCCCCGAGGACGTGATCGCCTTTTTCAAATCCGAAGATCCCAAAGGTTACACCCAACGCATGGCAGCCGTCCTGAAGGCCTACGCAGATGCCCATAAATCTTAGGACCTCGTCCCGTCATCCGACATTCATAACGAGGCGCGTTCTCAACCTCGTGGACCCGGCGTCGACCCAGTAAGCAACATGGCCCTGCAAAGCGAATATGCTCGGTACGGCGGCCACCCCACATCCCATTCTGACCAAGCCTGCACCCGAAAACGTGCAAATCCGTCTGAGACACGCACAGAAAAATTTTGTCCGCCGTCAGGAATAGATGCGAACCGAGCGCGAGACCTTTTCCGCCAGATCGAGGGAAATCAGGGCTTCGAGGGCTAGCTTGAATCGCGGGTCGCGTCGGGCGCGTTTGCGCAGCCACGACACATCCCATTCGAGCACAACACAGTCCCGCGAAAGCTCTGCTGTCGCCGAAGCGGGATTGCCGGTCAGGTAGCCGATCTCGCCAATAAACGTGTCTTCTGCGATCTCGAAACTGCTTGCGCCCTTGGTGATGCGCACAGTGCCTTCGAGGATGTAATAGAGCTTGTCCACCGGCGCGCCTTCGGTGGCAAGCCGGTGCCCCTCGGGTCGCCGCATGTGATCCGTCGCGCGCATCAGTTTTGCGAAATCACCCGGTGGCAGGTTGGAAAAGCGCTGGTAGATGTCCTTGTAATCGCGCGGGATGGCGAGGGCGGACCGGCTGTAGAGCAGGTTCATCAAACCCAGAACATTGGCGGCGCCTGTGGCAGTGCTTGCCCAGATGGCCGGCCAGAGTGGGGTGTCTTCGACCACGCCGTAATACCAGATGTACAGCAATGTCCCCACAAGCAACATCAACCGCAGGATCACCTGATTGATGATCAGGTAGCCCAAAACAAACATCCCTGCACCCGCGAAGACCAGGTAATCAGCAAATTGCACGTCGTCCATTCCGTCCCTGTCGAGATGCGATCCGGTGCTCACGCTAGTGAGGTTGCCGCGACATCACAATGCGCGTGCGACAGGAAAATCTGTGGGACAAACAGTCCCAAGTCCAAGCTTGACCTTGGGCGACCCTGACACGCAGTCTCGCGCGTGAAGCTGAACAGCACCGGCAAGGTGCGCAGCATCAGGAACAGGTGGCGGGGAGTGTCGATGGACTTTGTCGAACTGATCGGATTTGCGGCTGCGGCTTTGGTCTTTCTGACGTTCTGCATGCAGACGCTGCTACCACTGCGTGTGATCGCGACCGCCTCGAACATCTTGTTCATTGCCTATGCGTGGATCGCCGGGCTCGCCCCGATCCTGATCCTGCATATGCTGTTGCTTCCCGTGAACCTGTGGCGGCTGTTCCAGCAGGTGCAGTTGCGGGCGCGCCTCGAGAAAAGCCTGTCACACCCCGCCGATATATCCCTGCTGATGCCGTTCATGACATTGGAAACCTACAAAGACGGGGCCAGACTGTTCCACGAGGGCGATCCGGCCGACAGGCTGTTTCTCATCATCGACGGGGACGTCAGGGTCGACGGTGTCGACGGCGTGCTCGGCAAAGGGACCATTCTGGGAGAGATGGGGCTGTTTTCGGACAAAGGCTGCAGGACCGCGACAGTTCATGCGGCAGGGCCGGTCTCGGCGGGGTGGATCAGCAGGCCAATGGTGATCAAGCTGTTCCGCGATCATCCCGACTTCGCGCTTGCGCTGACGCGCATGATGGTTTCGCGCCTGGCCGACAACCAGCAGGCCTTGCGCGAGCAGCTTGCGCCCTGAGACATCCCGCAAAACGGAATCGGCAAGCCCCGGCACCATTGAAACGGCGTTCAGCGCCGTGTCAGATGGCCGGCTCTGACCGCTGCATTCATACCCTTCAGATCGAAGCTTTGCATATCCACAGCATCCTCCAACCGGCCCGCGGCCGTAAACGCCGCTTCGCTGATCAGCACCTCGCCAACTGTCGCGGCATCCGACAGGCGGGCCGCCACGTTGACGTCATAACCGAATGCGCTCACCTCCTGCAGGTCATTTCCGACCGAGGCGACGGTGCCGAGATAGGCACGCCCTGCGTGGATCGAGATGCCAACGGGGACTTTGCGACCGTTGATCGTGAGGGTGTTCAGAAGCTCCGATATTCTGAAGCCCGCATCGACCGCCTTTTTGGCGTAGTCCGGCCCGCTGAATCCGGGTGGCCAGACTCCGATGATGGAATCCCCCTGAAACTGCAGCACGAACCCTTCTGATCGCCAGAGCGCGGGGATGATCGTCTCGCGCATGGTGACGATCAGGTCCTTGAACTCTTTGGGCGACATCCCGGACGAAAGTTCGACCGACCCCCGCAGATCGCAGAACATGATCGCAAGATCGACCTCTGCACCGCCGGGGAAGGCCTGCAGGAAGCCGTCGCAGGCGTTGCAGAACAGCGGGTTTCGATTGGACGGCTCAAGCCCAAGGCGCTTGGCCAACCAGCCGCCGAATCCGTTCAGCGGTGCATAGCACATCTTGCAGCGGTCACGTCCGGGCAGCATTGCATAAAGCCGCTGCTTGCGGGCAAGGACCGGATGGCCAAGTTGAAAAACCTGATACCACAGCTCTTCATTGCCATCCTGGCGGGTGAAATCGGTCGCAAATGGAATCTTGTTCATAGCAATTGCTCTTTTGGGGTGGCGCTGATGATCAGTGCGGGCTCTGCAACAACACCGGGACTGTTGCAGACGGCGCTATCCGCAAGAAATGTCGGACCGGCCGTCACCTGATGCCCCTCGCCCATGCCGCGATACAGGACCGTGATCGGATCGCCGACGGCAAAGGGAACGTCTGTCGGGATCGTCTTCTTGCCCGTCACCGGATTGGAAAGCCGCAAATCCGGAACGGACACGACAACGCCCGCCTCCAGAAGCGACTTATCGAGCCAGGGCGGAGCCTGCTTGAGCGTCATGACATGGTCGAAATCCGGACCGAAACGCGGGGCTTCGAATTTGTCCGAAGCAAGCGCCGCTGTCTGCAGGCTGGTCATATGCGCTTCATCACCCTCGCCCCACAGCAGGTATGTTGCGTAATCCGGCTGATTGAGATGATGCGCAAAGGGATAGAACGCCACGATCCGCTCGATCGTCACCTCGACATCCGCGATCAGTGGTTTCACACGGGCCTTGTCCCAGGGAAAGAAATGAGGGTTGGCCTCATCCTCTTCGGTGAAGGGCGGCAAACCCTGAAAAATGTTGCCCCGAAAGGTCTTGCGCCGCCCCGATGGCAGATCGGGAATGACGAAAAGCGCGTCTTCTGCGTCGTCATTGCACAGGACGAACGTGTCGCGCGGATACATCTCGCGGGCATGATCAAGCCGCGATTTCGCCTCTGGCGGAAGCGAAATCCTGAGCACAAGCTGATACTTGTGCTCTTCATGGTGGTACTGGGTCATGTGGACGGCAAAAAGATGCGTGTCCCCAAGGACGACCAGCGCATGCTGATGAGGATGGTTGAAGACGAAATCTGCCGGTCTTCCGTGCTGTGAATGATCCATTGAAATGTCCTTTCTCGGCGTCAACAGGGCTGGCGGTCAGCTTGGATCGGACAAGCCGTATCTGCGGCGCAGTTCTGCGGCGAGTTCCTGTGCTTTCTGCCGCAGGATCTTTGCCAGTTTCGGCGTCAGATCTCCGTCTGCCGTCGATGTCATGAAGGGGTTTTGCTGTGTCGAGGTCAGAAATTTGACCGAGGTTCCGGGTACCGGATCGGCTCCGCAGCGCGTCACGTAATGATCCACGAAAGGCTGGCCATAGGTTCCGGGTTCGAATTCGGACGCGGTGACGAACATCGGCGCTTTGGGCACATGATCGCCGCCGAATTCCTGAACCGAGAGCGCCTTGAACATTGCGTCATTCAGGGCATTCATCAGACCCAGATCACGGTTCACGCCCTCCGCCGTGCGGAAATTGATCGTGTAGGCGCAGATCGTCTGGTCCGAGCCAAGCCTGCGGAACAGCGCCATCAACTCGGGATCGTGGATCAGCTTTTCGACCAGCGCGTCATCCGCAAGCGGAACAATCTGTTGCGCAATAAAGTCTTTCTGGGCGGCGATCTCGAAGGAGGTTCCACCGTCGCGTTCGGCGGGCAGGCGCTGGAACGGTGTCAGCGTCACATCCCGCACCTTTGAGAATTCAGCGATAAGCGCGCAGTAAAACCGCTTGGAGTTGAACATGCACTTGGCCAGCAAGCGGCCATAGCCGGTCCGGTCGGCTGGAATGACCGCGTGGGACATGTAGACAGCCGCGGCCACAGCGCCCGCTTTGGAGCCCTCGATCCCGTAGACGCCGACGCTGGGCACTGTGCCGCCGTGGAAAACCACAGGGGCGGTGAACGCCACGACATCCCGCATCGACCCGTTGCGATAGACCAGAGACCCCGCCGCATAAGGCACGAACCCCGCCTTGTGGGGGTCAACCGTGATCGTGTCGCAGCGCGGAAAGGCCTTGTATTGCGTGGTGACATAATCGCCCATCGTCATTCCGGGCGACATTCCCAGATCATGCGCGAAGAACGGGTCATCCGCCGCAGGGTGTTCAAGGGCCTCGAGGTGGGATTCCTGAACGCCAAGATGCCGGGACATGAGGCGCGCCTCTTCATCCGTACCCTCAAGACCAAGATCGCTGATCCGCCGCTCCAGCTTTGAGCGCCGCAGCATCGCGGCGAAATACCCACCCCAGGCCGCGTCGGCATGCAGCGAGAACTCCATCCCCATCTGACGGTATTCATCGCGGATGTCGGCAATGTCGGCCAGGGGATCAACCGCGCTTTCCTCGGTCGTGCCGATCACTGCGACCACCTCAAGCACAGGGCGTTTCTCGGCCAGACAACGGTCCAGATGCCGACGCAAATCGACAGTGTCCATGCGCCCATCCAGATCGACGCGGACCGGCAGCACGCTGCTGCGTCCCAACCCGACAAGCGAGGCCCCCTTGGGCCACGAATAATGCGCGGTTGCAGGTGCCAGAATGACCGGCGCGGGGACGTCGGGCATGTATCTGCGCGCAAAGTCGATCATGCCCAGGTCAGCGACCGTGCGGCCTGCAAGACCGGCGGCCAGCACGTCGGCATCAATGCCCGCCGCTTTGGTCACACGTATCGACAGGCCGATCGCCTCATCCATCGGCAGGTTCAGAAGATCCCATTGGCCAAGCTCCAACAAGGGCCGGCGCGTGCCGGCCAGCGTCAGAACGGTGACATTCCGCGCCGCTGCAAGTGCGGGATCATGTCGGATCGCATCGACAAGCGCCAACGGCAGAAATTTCAGGTTGCGCGCGGCCCAGATCGATTCCGCATTGGCCACCGAACCGTCACAGGTCAGATGGCCCCAGGGGCGCGGCAGGTCGCTGTCCTCTTCCGGGTCACGAAAGCCCAGCATCCGGCAGATGTCGTCGCAGACGGCCATTTCCAGCAAGGTGGTCACCGGCGATGCCTCGGTCGCGACGTTGTTCTGGTTGTAGAGCAACCCGGTGATGTAGCCCGCCACGGATGGCAGAGTGGTGTCCCAATACATATGCGACTGGTTGCGATAGCTGGACAGCGGGATCGACGCGCGCAGATGTGCCAGAACCTCGGACAGGCGGTCTTTCATAAGGTCCTGCGACCGCGCATAAGCCGCATTGTCTGCGCCGAACACATCGGGCGGTGCCATCTCGGGGTCTTTTTGGCTGTAGGCGCGGCGGGCTTCGAGATTGCCGCTGATGGCCATATCGACCAACTCGCGCAGGAGTGTCTCGTTTTCGCCCTTAGGCCCGAGAAACCAGGCGACGGGCGTGCCAACCGGCACCGGTTTGTCCAGCTGAGCCTGTCCGGATGGCGACGGCGGAAGGCGTCTATCGAACGAAAGAGGTCGGCGCTGCGATGGGGGCTGGTCAAGAAAAGGCTCCTTCCGTGTTGAAAGTCAGGGCACGCCTCGCGGCATCTGGACCCGGATCGGGTCAGGTTGTGTCATCACTTTCGACATTGAAAATCTGTGGGCGGTGCAAAGAGTCTGCCGGCGTGAAGCCAAGAAATGTTCCGTAAAAAGACAGCTCTTTTTCCAGAGACTCGACAATCGAACGCGCCTTGCGAAAACCATGCCCCTCGCCCTCGTAGAATGTATAGGCGTATGGACGTTTCGCGGCGTTCAGCGCGTCGATCATGACATGCGCCTGTTCGGGCGGCACCACAGGATCTTCGGTGCCCTGAAACAGGATGATCGGACAATCAATGCGGGCGGCGTGGAACAATGGCGACCGCGCTCGGAACAATTTTGACGCCATCGGATACGGCCCCAGCAGCAGTTCGGCGTAGTGCGCTTCCAGCTTGTCGGTGATCTTGGCAATCATCTCGAGGTTCGAGATGCCGTAATAACTTGCCGCTGCACTCAGTTGGTCGGTGAATGTCGCCAGTGCGAGGGTCGTATAGCCGCCCGAAGACCCCCCGCGCGAGACAATGCGATAGGGATCCACGTCTCCGCGCGCCACCAGCGCAGCGACGACCCCAAGACAGTCCTCGACATCCACCTTGCCCCAATTGCCATACATCGCCCGCCGGAAAGCGCGGCCAAACCCGGTGCTGCCCCGATAGTTCACATCAACAACGGCAAAGCCCCGCGACGTGAAAAACGGGATCGTCATGTCAAGCGTAGCGCTGGCCGCCGCTGTCGGGCCGCCGTGGATCAGGATCACAAGCGGTGGTTTTTCGCCTTCGGGTGCCTGAAATCTCGGGTTCTTGGGGGCGAAGTAGAAGGCATGCGCCCTGGCTGTCCCATCGGGCCCGCTGGCATAGGTCAGTGCCTCGGGTGCTGCCAGACAGGCGGCCAAAGCGGGATCCGGCGACGGGCCGGTGCTGCGGACCCGGGTCAGCGCGCCGGTTTCCAGCGACATCCGGTAGATCGCAGGGACATCCGTGAACGACCCCGCGAGAAACACGGCATGACCATCGCCCAAATGCAGATGACTGATGCTGGTGAACGGCGTGTCGATCTCGGTCATCTCGCCCGTCGAAAGGATGATGGTCACAAGGGACCAAAGCCCCCCGCGTGTCACGGTCGCGACGATCCGGTCAGGCCCCGCAAAACCGAACGAGGCCCCGCCCAAGCGCCATGCCGGGGGCGCGAACTCGGCCGTTTCCCGGGTGACGGGCACCAGAGTGTCCCCCGCAAGCTTGCAGATATTCGCCCAGTGATCCCCACCGATCTCGATGCGGTCCGAAACGGCATAAAGCGTGCCATCGGGCGACCAGACCGGATTGACGATGGCCTCGTCCGAGAAGCGCATCGCGTTCTGCAAGACCGGATTGGACAACGGATTCACATCCGCCGCAGGTGTCCCGGCAACCATGCGCGCATCGCGAAGCGCCCCGGACGGGTCGATGTCCGCGACCCAAAGGTGGGTGCCTTCCCAGGGCATTGACGGATAATTCCAGGTGATCCAGCACAACCGCGTCCCATCCGGCGAAAGCCTTGGACTGGCATAGAAATCGCCGCCTTCGGCCAGAATGCGCGGCGGCCGCTCTCCGGCGAGGTCCAGCGCCACCAGCGATTGCGTGGGCTGCCCATTGGTGATCAGGTCAGCCTCTTCCATCACCGCGTAGACCACACCATGCCCCGGATCGATGGCGAAATCCGCGTAGGTTACGGCGCCATGCGGCGTGATCGGCTTGGGCATCCTGCCGTTGGTCGCCAGATGCACCCGCTGATCCGCAGTCTTCGGAAAGGCCGTCTTTTCGTACCGGGTGAAAACAAGCAGGCCATCCCGGACAGCCATCGCGCCGCCCCCGTATGAGTTGACCGTCGTCCGTGCGCTGAACCAGCGCGCTGTGGCATCATCGGCCCCGGTCTCAGGTGTCCAGCGCATGATCGCACTTCGCCCACCCTCGTCGGGACGGCTTTCCACCCAGTAAACCGCCCCACCATCAAGGCAAATCTGTTCGACTTTCCGGGTGCCCTGCGCCAGATCACCAGGCGACAGAGGCGAGGCCCACTCGCCATACGGGCGTGTCTCGACGCGATCTTCGGTCAGCTTGGCCAAATGTCATCCCCCAACTCCTTTACGGTAAATGGGAATTTGACCTTACGGCAACCTTTTTCCGGTCAGACGTTGTCAGTCGATAGTTTGACCTGTCCCCGCCTGCCGGAAAAAGAACGGCATGTGTGGCGAACATGTATGAGCGGCCATTCTCTGCCCTTGCGGGTTTTTCAGAGCTTACGCATGACAGCCGCGCAGCAGCGACCCGTTCAATCCCCGTGCCACGAGATGGCCGAGCCTGCCGACCTGCTAGGGTCAGGCATGCCCGTCATGGACGCCGCAGCGCTGTCACGCCCGGCCACCACCTGATTTGTGCACAACAGGCCAATCAGAGTATGAAATCGCTGCTGCCCAAACTTTCAGACCCGCCGACGAACGCAACGACCAGCGTTTCGCGGCCATGCGTAATCGTGCTTTCCTGAGAACCTGAGCGGATCGTAAGGTTTTCAAATCGAGAAACACCCCAGGACGAAACATCAATTCGGTCGATCCCGGTTTCGAAATCGGAAATTCTGTCACTCATCCCGTCAAGGCTCAAAAGGAAGAGGTCCGCCCCCGAGCCTCCTGACAGAACATCGTTGCCCGATCCATCCGACAGGGTATCGTTTCCATCCGAGCCGAGAATAAAGTCATCATCGGCATAGCCTGCGAGGCTATCGTTCCCGGCGCCTCCGTAAATCAGGTCTTCCGCAATTGTGCCGTTGATCACGTTCGGTCCGGCAAGGTCGCTCAGGGTCAGACCATTGTCATAGACCCGCCCGTCTGCTGCGTCAAAATCCGGCAAAAGACCGTTCTGGAAGTGTTCACCACCGCGATCTTCCCACCATGCAGTGGTACTCGAATTCCGGCTTTCCATGACTTGCCCTCTTGGGGACAGACCAACATCTTCCAAACTCGAATACAAATCCCAGCTTCCAAACAAAGTGGGCAACCCGACATCCCCGAATTGCATGAAGGGCCCATCACCATGGGCTTGCCATCCATCCCAAAGCTGCGAGTAATAGCTCCCCATTTGCGCACTGTTCACAAAGGTCAACAATGCGTCTTCGATCGCATCGAATTCCGGGATCCTTTCCGTGCGGCCATCAGCGGTTTCTCGATACAATCCCGGCACGTTTTGAATGATGTGCTGACCACCTTCGTAGAGCTTGAAGGAAATTTCAGGGTAAGCCCTCGCCAACTCCGCTGAAATCGTCTCGAATGAATCGATCGTTTCAATAAGAGCGCCCGGATTAAACCCATCCGGCCGCGCGACGCCTGGCAATGGGACGTTGGAAATATAATCCTGCAGCCATTGCTGAATATCTACATCGGGAGAATTGATGGCATCAACCAACGCCGAGGCGTTCTCAGCCAACAGCTCGATCCCGAAATAGCTTGTGCCGGCAATGGCATCAACATAGGTGGTCGGATCAATATAGGGATCACTTGCCGTTGCGTTGTCACGCCACAGCGGAACTTTCAGCACCTGCCCCAAGAACCATTCGTCATCAATTGCTTCTTGAATCCCCATGACAGTGGTGACCCGACTATCGGCTTCCGAACCGAAAACACCATCTATTTGCCGAGCAACAAGCGTTACTTTCCGCGCATAGGCGTTTATTTCAGCCTCAAAGTCACTGGTTCCCGGCCACATGGAAAGACCAAGGTCTCTAAAATACCCCGCTTCCGAGAACAATCCGTTCCAGGTTTCATTCGACAGTTCGAACGTAACCTTAAGGAACGTCTGAAAAACCTCGCGTGCTGAGCGGTTTGAGATAGACTGACGGGGACGACAATGGAGCCTCACCGATGCCCAAGCAGCCCGCCTTTCCCGGCCTCCGCCACGCGATGAAGAAGAAGCAGACGCGGCGTG
>JAUIBL010000019.1 GCA_030428355.1 Alphaproteobacteria bacterium
ACGGATGGCAAACCCTCGACAAACCGATCGAGCCCATGCCCCTTGACCTTGCCGCTTGATCAAGCGCAAACCGAACCGCCCGGAGGACGCTGCCGCAGAATTTCCACCACTTTCGAGACACAACCCCGGTGTGGCGAGGGTCATCGTTGCGGCAGCGGCACCTGTTCCCAGCAGGGTCCGGCGGGTGATCATCGGTTTCATGGACATGGTTTCCTCCCGTTTTCATGGTCCAGTTCACACGCGCTGTGGGTGGTCCTCCGCAGGGGCGCGCTGTCTTCCTGCGGGTCAGTCTTGTCCTCCTGTCGTGAGTTGAGGCGCATCGGTGAAAAAGATGTCGACGGCCCCGGCGTAGATGAGCCGCGCCGCCAGTAGCGTCAGAATAGCGTTGAGCACGATCCGGAATCGCCGGTCGTCGATCCTCGCCAGCATCACGCGCCCGGCCAGCGTGCCCAGCACCCCCGCGGCGATCAACAGAACGATCAGCCCGGCCCAGATGCTGAAGGCGAAGCCCAGAATGCCGAACGCCACGGTCTTGAGCAGGTGCTGCAGCGTCATGAACATCGCATGGGTAGCGACATGGGCATGACGTTCAAGATCCTGCGCCTTGACATAGGTGGCCACGAACGGCCCGGTGCCGCCGAAGAACATGGTCAGAAAGCTGGAAAACACGCCCGTGACCACTCCGGACCTCTTCAGAAACGCGGGCGGTTTGGCGATGACGGACCACAGGATGAAGAGGCCGACGCCGATCTGAATCCAAGCTGCACCACCACAGAGCCGCCAAGAACGATCCCGATCAATGCCCCAAGCGCGAACGGACCCAGCAGGTCGAACCGCATATAGCGCGTCATGATTGCCGCGCGCCCGGCGTTCGAACCCAGTTGCACCAGCCCGTGCACCGGAACGATGGCAGGCGCAGGCAGCAGCGTCGCCAGAACGGCCAGCATCACCGCACCGCCGCCGATGCCGAAGGCGATGGTGATGAAGGAACTGGCAAAACTGACGGCGAGCAACGCGCTTGCGGTCGGCCATCCCAAACCTGCGTGCCACATCTCCATCATCTCAGGTGTCCAGAACCGATGGGTGAAACAGGGATTCCGGTGCAACCGGACCAGCGGCGAGGTGCTGGTCCAGCGAATAGCGGCAGATCGCGTCGATCTCGGCCATGTTGGCTTTGCAGCCATAGCTCCAATAATCTGGGCCCATGCTGGCCAGCGTCCGTTCCATCGCGGAATTGAGCCAGGGCAGGGTCATGCGGTTGGCGTTGCCAAGCCAGACCGACCGCAGCCGCGCCATGGCAATGTCTCGGGATTGCACGAAGCCGTCATAAAGCGCGCGGGGCAGGTCGGGATATTGCTCGGCCACAGATTTGCGGATGCCGATCAGATGCATGATCGGGAAGAACCCAGTCTTGGCATGGTAGGCTTGTTCGGCCGCTTCGAAATCGGGGATCAGGCGCACGAGGTCCGGGTTGCCGTCCAGAAACGCCTGCGGTGGCTTCGGAGCCAACAGCCCGTCGATTTCCCCGCGCAGGAGCATGTCCTGCAGCGTGTCGCCTTCGGTGATCGGCTCGACCACCATGCCTTCGGGCAGCGCCAGCTCCAGCCGCTCGCGGCGCACACCTTCGTCCAACGCGCCGGTGCGCCAGTGGATTTGGTCGCAGGCCACACCGTATTCATCCGCCAGAATACCCCGCATCCAGAGTGCTGCGGTCATCTGGTACTCGGGTACGCCGATCCGGCGACCGGCAAAATCGGCCGGGCTTGCGATGCCGGAACCGGCGCGGGCAAAGAACCCGCTGTGCCGGAACGCGCGGCTGACGAATGCGGGGATCGCGGTGTAGTCAGACCCGCCGCGCGACAGTTGCAGCACGTAGCTGGACACCGACATTTCGGTGATATCGAACCGCGCTTCCTGCACCGCCCAAGGGAACAGCTTGGAGGTCGGGTGGATATGGCTTTCGAGCGTGACGCCGGGCACCGTGACGCGCCCCTCATGCAACGCCATAACGCGGTCATGGTCCCAGGTCGCCAGTGTCAGTGTCAGATGACTCACGCGGTTTCTACCTCCATTCCGATCACCGCTTGGCCGCGTAGTAGGACACGCGCCGTTCAAGGTAGGCGAGGAATTCCGAGATCGTGAACGCCAGCGCGAAAAGCACGATCAGCACGGCCCAGAAATGCCCCATCAGGAAGTTGGCTGAATAGAGTTCGAACAAGGCGCCAAACCCGACAATCGAGATCAGAAGCTGTCCGATGATCACGCCTTTCACTGCACGGATGATCCCGATCCGAACACCGCCCAGGATCTCGGGCAGGGCGGCCCAGAAGTAGATCTTGAAAAAGGCGTCAGTTGGGGATGCGCCAAAGCTGTGCGCCATTTCGACCAGCGATCGATTGATCTGCCGAACCCCAGCGCGAGAGTTCAGGATGATGATCCAGATCGCAAAGAGCGTGGTCGTGATGATGATCGACTTCATGCCAAAGCCGAACAGCACCATCAGAACCGGAACCAAAGCGGTCAGAGGTGCGCTGAGGAACACGTTGACCCAAGGCAGAAGCAATTCGTCCAGCAGACGGCTTTTGCCCATCAGGATACCGGTCGGGATGCCGATCACGATGGCGAAGAACACCCCGGCGAGGAAGGCATAAGCGGTTTCGAACAAGGCTTTCTGGAACGCGTTTGTGCCGAGAATGGTGAAAAGTGTGCCCAGAACTTCGCTTAACGGTGGGATAAAGAAGGTCAGGCCCGACTGGCCGACGACCTCCCACAAGAGACCCCAGAGAAGAAGAGAGGACATGCCGGGAAGGCGGTATCCGAATACGATCATGACACCTGCCTCATTCCACGTATGTTCTGAGCGAGGCCCAGATTTCATCCACAATATCGAGGTATTCCGGATCGCGGCGAATGTTGTCGACACCCTTGCTGCGGAAATTCGAGGGGCGGATGATCTCGGACACGCGGCTGGGGCGTGGCAACAGGATGGCGATCTGGTCGGATACGTAGACCGCCTCTTCGATTGAGTGGGTCACGAAGATGAAGGTCTTGTTTTCGTTCTGAACGAGTTGGAGCAGGTCTTCCTGAAACTTGCGCCGGGTCTGTTCATCGACGGCCGAAAACGGCTCGTCCATCAACAGCACTTCGGCATCGACGGCGAGCGCACGGGCCAGACCCACACGCTGGCGCATCCCGCCGGACAATTCGTGGGGATAGGCGTTTTCGAAACCGGCAAGGCCGACTTCCTTGATGTATTTCTCGGCACGCGCTTCCCGTTCCGATGTCGCCACGCCGCGCATCTCGAGCCCGAACGCCACGTTGCGCAAGACGGTGGCCCAGGGCAAAAGCGCGAAATCCTGGAACACGAAGGCACGGTCGGGGCCGGGGCCAGTGACCTTTTTTCCGTTCACCTCGACATCGCCGGACGTGGGTTTCAACAGTCCCGCAATGATCTTGAGCAAGGTGGTCTTGCCGCAACCGGACGGACCAAGAAGCGAGGTAAGCTGGCCGCGCGGAAACTCGAGAGACATGTCCCGCAGCGCCTCGACCTCACCATAGTTCTTGGAGATGTGACGGGCGGAAACCGCGCTTTCGAACCCGGCTGCACCCGCCGGTGTGAGGGTTTGCCTAGTTTGAGACATAGTCACGTTGATTTCCTTTGAAGAGAGTGGCTTCGATCTTTTCCAGAAGGTTCAGGAACAGAACGGCGAGCAGGATGATCGAGAAGATCGCGGCATACATGCTGGGGTAATCCGCGATGGAGCGGCTGTAGGTGATGATGTCGCCAACACCTGTAGGTGTGATCTTCAATTCCGACAGGATGGCCCCGATGAAGCCGGCTGAAATGCCAAGCCGCAGGCCCGCAAAGATCACCGGGGATGCGGCGGGAATGATGATGCGCAGGATGATCGCGGTTTCGGATGCAAGGAATGATCGACCCATTTCCTTGAACGACTCCGGTGTGTTGCGAACCGCGCCCGACGTGTTCAACACGATCACCGGCATCGCCATGATGCACACGACCAGCACCTTGGACGTCAAACCGATGCCATAGGCCAGAACCAGTAGTGGGATCAGCGCAGCGAGTGGCGCAGCCTGCATGACGATGAAGATCGGCGAGAACAGCCAGTCGAACGTATTGCTCAGTCCGACCCAAAGGCCGATGGCAATACCCAAGACCGCTGAGATCGCAACACCGATGGCCAGAGGTTTGAGCGTTTCGGCATAAGCCTCGAAGATCGAGCCATCCAGTGTCATCGCCAGCAACGCACCCATCGACTCGAGGAAAGTCGGGAACGCGAAACTGACAGGAACGCGGCCCGCAATCTCCCACGCGCCAAACAGGATGACGGCGGAAAGCAGCTTTAGAAACAGGGCACGGTTGGGCATGATTGGGTGACTTTCAAACGGCAGAAACGGGGATCTCCGCTGCGCGTGGTCGTGCGCAGCGGAGGGTCACAGGCTCAGTTCATCGCGGCATCGAGCGGGGCGAGATACCAGAAGTCCTCGATGTTCAGCTCGTCCGGCGACCCGTCAAGCTGACCTGCGGCAGAGTACCATTCCATGTCAGCCAATGCGGCTTTGCGTCCGCCACCATTGGGGTCATAAAGTCCGCCTTCCACCGCATCCGCATAGAACCCGTCGAGTTCAGCCAGGATTTCGGCAGGCAACTGGCCGATGGGACCGTCAGGGTTCGTTTCGCGACGGATGATCGTCGGGTCTTCGGCCATGTCGCGCCAGACGCTGACCAGAGCGTTGACGAAAATCGCCACGTCTTCCTCGTTTTCCTGAATCCAATTCAGGTTGCCAAAGAGCGCCTCGTCACTGGCGTCCACCTCGAACATCTCGAGGACATTGAAGTTCCCGCCGGCCTCGCTGCGCATCAGCTTGTTCTTGTTGGACAGGTCGATGATCGTTGCATCCGCACGACCGCCCAGAAGTGCGGCCACCCTGTTCGACGATCCGGGTACATAGGACCGTTCGCCAAAGGTGATGCCCACGCGTTCCTCGATCACGTTGGCGATCGAGTCGGTCCCGCCCCCTCGCGAATGCAGCAGGATCGGCTCACCGTTCAGGTCTTCAAGGCTCGAGTATTTCTTTGTTGTCACAGGAAAGAACTTCAACTTCGAAAGCTGAAAGATGATCCGAAGAGGTGCCTTGGACCGTTGCATTGCGGCGTAAGGCGTGCCGAACCCGATATCCATTTGGCCGCTCAGAACAGACTGGATTGCCAGTTCCTCGTCTGAAAACGCGGTCCATTCGTAATCCAGCCCGTTGGCCTTGGCGCGATCCAACGCAAGAAAGAACGCGGCAAGCTCATCGGATGGAGTTTCCGCAAGAGCAATGCGGATTTTTTCAGCCTGCGCAGGCCCTGCGCTCAGACCGATTGCGGCGGGTAGTACCAAAACCGCGACGGCGGCTGCTTTTAGAAAACGAAACATCTGTCTCCTCCCTGAGATCGTATTTTTCGTCGTAACAGCGGGTATTTCTGATTTTGGTCTCCCGCGAATTCTGATCGTCCTGTCAGACCTCCCCGAACAACCGAGCGGACACCGACCCGAGATGCGTGCGCATCGCGTCCTGTGCCGCTTTGGGATCGCGCGCTTCGATCGCGGCGACGATGGCGTCATGTTCTGCAAAGCTGGAATGGGTCCGCGGCGGACGCTCGGATGTGCGCACCACCGTGTTCCAGGCCACCGCACGCCGAACAGCGTTCAGATGGTCGAACAACGACAGCAACAGCACGTTGTCCGCAGCCTCGGCGAGAACGCGGTGAAAGTTGTCATCCTGCGCCTCGTACTCGTCCCAATTGGGGGCCTCGGTCGCCAGATCACGCGAATGCTTCAGTCTCTGAACCGCCTCGTGGGATGCGTGCAGCGCCGCTTCGCGCGCTATGGCGGGCTCAAGCGACAAACGGGCCCGCATCAGTTGTACCGGCGTGACCTGCTGGCTGAGCATCTTGAGATTGCTTGGACCCGACGCGACGTTCGGCGACGCGATGAAGGTGCCTTTGCCGACATGCCGCCAGATCGCCCCCTCATGTTCAAGCGCATCCAGCGCCTTGCGCAAACGCGCACGCGTCACGCCCAGACGCACGATCAGATCGCGCTCTGATTCGAGCCGGTCGCCGGGCTTATATCCGCCCTCGGCGATGTAGGACCGCAGCTTTGCCACCACGTCATCCGCATCCACCGTGACAGAGTTCATCAGCATGAATTGGACCTCATATTGGTTGACCAATTTACCCTTTCTGGGCTAATTTTCCGAAAGCTTAGCTTAAATTGGGCGATCAATCAATGATTTTTCTTGCAATTGTAGAGATGGTTGAGAATTGATTTACTAGGCCGCCTGGGCTAATCCACACCAAACACTTGCAAAATCCGGAGCTCCGCATGACCCAATACGCAATCGAAACGCCGCCTGTCGTGGCTCTTCCCGTGGCCGGTCAGGATACGATGTTTCCGGTACGCCGGATTTACTGCATCGGGCGTAACTATGCGGCACACGCCATCGAAATGGGGCATGACCCGGACCGCGAAGATCCGTTTTTCTTCCAGAAGAACCCGGACAATCTCAACACATCCAACACGTTCCCCTATCCACCGCACACCTCCGACGTGCATCACGAGGCGGAAATGCTGGTGGCGTTGAAGAGCGGAGGCACGAACATTCCCGTGTCATCGGCGTTGGATCATGTGTTTGGATATGGCCTCGCCTTAGATATGACGCGCCGGGATCTGCAGGGCATCGCAAAAAAGGCCGGACGCCCGTGGGAAATCGGAAAAGCCTTCGAACATTCCGCTCCCTGTGGTCCGATTCACACCGTGGCCGAAGTCGGGCATCTGGATCAGGGGCGCGTCGAACTCAAGGTCAACGGCGAAGTGCGGCAGGAAGGCGATCTGAACCAGATGATCTGGAAGGTGCCTGAAATGATCTCTTACCTGTCCGAATACTTCGAATTGGCGCCCGGCGACGTGATTCTGTCCGGCACACCATCTGGCGTAGGTCCGGTGGTTAAGGGGGACACGATGGACCTGTCGATCGACGGATTAGGTTCGATCAGTGTAGTGGTCACGTAATCCGGCTTTGCGTCACTGTTTCAAACGGCGTCGCTGCAATCAATTGAACACAACATGGGGTGCGAGGGGGGTTCGGTGATGTCCAAAAGTCAGTTTTTTGGGCATCACCGAACTGCACGTCCCGGATGACCTGAAGCACAGGCAACTTCAAACCAATGACCAGACTTCGGCATTCGGCACTACCCCATCACAGTCGTGGTACCGGTTTTCGTCTGATGACACAGCCGCGTTCGCCACTGCGAAACGTGCCGCGTCATGATCCTGTATAGGCTTAATTCTTACGGCCTCTTGGACGCAGCGCTTTGCTGAGCAAGATCGGCGTGAGGTACATTGGGATCTGATAGCATCCGATGAACAACAGCACCCGATCCATAACCTCGGGCGGCAGAGCTACAAGAAACAGGGCGATGTTCCGGTTTCCCGCGATAACGCTGGTTCCCGTCCGATCTCGCTGTTCATCCGCGACCGGCATGAGGCGATGCGCCAAAAGCTGCATGCCGAAATTCACCGCAAAGGCAAAAGCCAGCCACGCTCCGAACTTCATCGGAGACCCGAGCAGGGCCGGGCCCGCCGCGCTCATCAGCCCGATCACCACGACCCCCAGCAAAATGGCCGAGACGCCGTCAAGCGATGTCCGACCTGCATCCCCCATTTCTTTCCAGAACATCCAGCGCAGGGCAAAGGCCGTTCCCACCGCGCCGAAGATCACAGCGATCAGACGCAAAGTGCCCATCAGCGCAAGGATCGGGGACTCGACAATCGGAGACAGCAACAGGACGACGAATGCCGTGAGCGGGAAGAAGGCCGTCCCGATCAGGAGTATCCGCATCGCGACAGAAGGGTCCTGCCCCATGAGAATGGTGAAATTCGCGCTCCCGGTGACAGACGGGGCGGCAAGAACCAGCACCAGCGCCATGGCCGCCGGGGTTGACGCCACACCCAGAACCGACACCACGCCCCATGCGAGAAGTGGCGCTGCCAATTGGTAGAGTGCGACGGTCCGCAGCGTATAACCGATGGCTTTGAACCCACCCAGGGTTGCCCACGGGCCAATGCGCAGCGCGGCCACGAAAAGCAGACCGCTTACCAGTTCGTGCAGAAACGGCCGCAAGACCTGCGCCACACCCGGCAGGGTGAGCCCCGCCGCCAAACCTGCGACAAGGGCCCATCGTCCGTGCCGGGCAGCCAAAGCAAGCGGATTCACTATCTTTGTCGGATGTTTTCAGGAAGCCAGGTCGCCAGTTCGGGGAAGGCGATCAGGACAAAAACCATGACAACCATGATCAGGAACATCGGGATCGCCGCCTTGGCGATGAAGTTCATTTCATGGGTCGTCATGCCCTGAAGCACGAACAGGTTGAACCCGATGGGCGGCGTGATCTGCGCCATTTCCACGACAACGACGATGAATATTCCGAACCAGATGATGTCGATACCCGCATCCCGGATCATCGGCTCGACCACTGCCATGGTCAGCACCACCGAAGAGATGCCATCGAGGAACATGCCGAGGATGATGTAGAACACCAGCAGCGCCATCAACAGCTCGAAGCGGGTCAATTCCAGCGAGGCGATCAGATCCGCCAATCCGCGCGGGAGGCCGGTAAAGCCCATGGACAAGGACAGGAACGCCGCTCCCGCCAGGATCAGCGCGATCATGGCAGATGTTCGGACGGCCCCCATCAGGCTTTCGGAAAAGGTGCTCCAGTTGAGCGACCCCTGTGCCGCAGCCAGAACCATCGACCCGATGACACCAAATGCAGCGGCTTCGGTGGCAGTCGCAAATCCAAGATACATGGAACCGATCACCACAAGGATCAGGCAGATGACCGGGATCAGAAAACGCGAGTTCTTGATCTTCTCGCCCAAGGTCATGGGGGCTTCCGGGGTCGGATTGAAATCCTTTGAGACAAAAGACATGATCGCCACGTAGGCCATGAACATCGAAGCCAACACCAGTCCTGGCAGAATCCCCGCCATGAAGAGCTTGGTGATCGATTCATTGATCGTCACGCCATAGACGATGAGCGTCAGCGAGGGCGGGATCATCAGGCCCAGTGTCGCGGCGCCTGCAAGCGTGCCGATCACCATGTTTTCGGGATAGTTGCGTTTGCGAAGTTCGGGAATCGACATCTTGCCGACCGTTGTCAACGTCGCGGCGGATGATCCGGACACGGCGGCAAAGACGGTACACCCAACGATGTTTGTGTGCATCAATCCACCCGGCAACCGCGCAAGCCATGGCGACAGGCCACGGAACATGTCCTCGGACAGTCGCGTTCGATACAGGATCTCGCCCATCCAGATGAAGAGCGGCAGGGCAGTCAGTGTCCATGATGACGACGCGCCCCAGATGCGGGTGATCATCGCATCCCCCGGTGGGCGCGAGGTGAAGAGCTCCATCCCCACGAAGGCCACGCCCATCAGCGCAAGGCCGACCCAGACACCGGAGCCAAGCAGGAAGAACAACACGAAAAGGAAAATAATGATCGGGGCAAGCTGTTCCATAGGGCGTTACTCCGCGTTGCTCTGATCGACCAGATCGGTTTTGATCCCGTGCTGGCCACGGAAGACAAGCTGGGCGAGGTGATCCCAGAAGGCGATGGCCAGAAGAATGGCACCCACCGACATCGAAATCTGCGGAATCCAGATCGGCGTCTTGTCGAGACCCTGACTGATCTCGTTCCAGCGCCAGGACACATAGGTGCCCTTGACCGCGTACCACGCAAAATAGGTTGCGATCACGGTGCCGATTGCAAAACAGAATGTCTCACCCCAACGTCGCCAGGGCCCCAGCGCGTTCAGAAGGATCGACACCCGGATATGTGCGCCATGATTCAAGGCGTAGGCGAACGCAAAGAACGATGCTGCGGCCATGCAGTAGCCTGCATAGTCAGTAGCACCCGGAAAGGTCATCCCCGTCCAACGCGCCACCATCTGCAAAACGATGATCGAAAGAATGGCGACCAGGAAAACCGCCGCAATGATCCCACCCGTCAGGTAGAGTAAGTCAAGAAAACGCCTGAGCGTGCGCACTGCCGCCATGATGCAGATCCCGTCAGAATGTGCTGGAAACCGGGCCGAAGGATCATCTGCGAACAGACATCGACTTCGGCCCGATCAATGATGCGATCAGTTCGCCGCTTTGTAGGCGTCCACGATGGCTTGACCGGCCTCACCCGCACCGGCAAGCCATTCATCGGTCATGGTAGCGCCGATGGCCTGCAACTCTCCGACAAGCGTTTCGCTTGCGGGCTCAACGGTCATGCCGCCTTCGCGAAGACCATTCAACGTGAAGTCGGTGTAATCCTTGGAACGTGTAAGACCCTCAGCCTTGGCGGCAGCGGCACAGTCGTTCATGACGGTCTTGGTCGCGTCATCCAGATCATTCCACGCATCCATGTTCACAAAGACCGCATTGCGCGGCAACCATGCGTCCACGACATAAAAATGGTTCAGATGCTCCCAGACTTTGCGGTCATAGCCGGTGGCTCCGGACGAAATCATCGAATCCGCGACACCGGTCGCGAAGGCCTGACTGATTTCTGCTGCTTCGATTTGCACGGGGATCATTCCGGTAAGTTCCGCCAACCGCGCAGTGGCCGTCGAATATGAACGGAACTTGACGCCGTTCATGTCCGCCACCGAATTGACCGGGTTGCGGAAGTAGAAGCCCTGCGGCGGCCATGGCGCTGAATAGAGGTAGTGCAGGTTATCTTCTGCGAGCACTTCCGCAACGACAGGTCCGGCGATTTCCCACAGCTTTTCGTGTTCGTCAAAAGACGACACAAGGAACGGGATCGAGTCGACTCCATAGAGCGGATTCTCGTTTTCATGCGCCGACAGAAGGCGCTCTCCGATGTTGGCTTGGCCGGTTTGCACAGCCCGCTTGATCTCATTGCCCGGGAACAGCGACCCCGATGGATGCGTGACGATCTCGAGGTTGCCGCCCGAGCCATCAGTCACGCATTTGGCGAAATTCGCTGCCACTTCCGAGTGGAAGTTCGTGGCGGCATAGGCCATCGGCATGTCCCAGGTCTCGGCCATCGCGGGTGCAGCCACTGTGGCTGCAACGGCAACCGCCGCCGTTGTCGTCATGAGTTTCTTCATTCTTGGTCTCCCTGTGGTTTGGTTCTTTTCTTCGGTGTTTGTCCCGTCACGCCGAAAAGCGTGCGGGAGAATAGGGTCTCAGGTCAATATTCGGCGTTTTGCCGGACAACAGTTGTGCAACAAGTCTGCCCGTTCTCGGACCGCCTGTCAGGCCGACATGGTCATGGCCGAAAGCAACGAAAGCGCCAGAAAGCGCAGGCGCTTCGCCTATCACGGGAATCGAATCGCTCATGGACGGCCGATGCCCCATCCATTCGACTGTCTTTTTCCAGGTGATGCCGGGGATCGCGTCCCGGATATTGCGCTCGAGCAGATCGAACGGCGCACGGGACGGCGCTGAGTCGAGGCCGCCGAATTCAACAATTCCCGCAAGGCGCAGGCGGCCGTCCATGGGCGTCGCGACAAACTTCCCCGACGCCACCATCACGGGTGCCCGTGGCATCACGGACGGCTCCCACAGCTCAAGGTGGTACCCCCGTTCGCTTTCCAGCGGCGCGCTCAGCCCCAGTTTGGCTGCCAGCGGTTTTGACCAGGCACCAGTGGCCAGAACGACGGCGTCGCAGGGTATTGTTTCACCACCGGCCCGCACACCGGTCACGCGGCCTGCTTCACGCGTGAAATCGGTCACGTCCGCCCGAAGAAATCTGACGCCTTTGGTTTCGGCATGGGTGGCCAGCGCTTTGACATAGGCACCCGGATCCGTGATCCGGCCATGATGTCTCAACCGCGCTGCAAGACCGAGGGTCCGGGCAAACACCGGGTCGTAGTCGCGAAAGGCTTCGCCCTCGAGAACATCCCATTCAAAGCCGTGCTCTTTGCGCACCGACCAGCCGAACGCATCCCCGTCATAGTGCCGTCGATCCCGGTAGACATAGAGGTAGTCGCTGGGAACGATCCATTTCTCGGCACCCGTGCCCGCGGCCAAGGCCTGATGATCCGACAGGCTGTCACCGATGATGGGTGCGAGTGCAGCCGCACGTTGGCGCACCGCAGCTTCGTTTGCGTGACCCATATAGGACATGAGCCACGGAGCCAGCCGTGGCAGGTAGCGCCATTTCAGGAACAGCGGCTGATCGGGACGGATCAGCATACCGGGCACCTTGCGCCAAAGACCCGGCACCGTCACTGGAATGACGGAACAGCTTGCCAGAACACCTCCATTGCCGTGGCTTGCCCCGGCCGCCGGACCATCGCGGTCGATCAGGATGACGTCATGCCCGTCGCGCTGCAGCCAGATGGCCGTGGAAACACCGACGATCCCCGCGCCGATGACCGCGATCGTTCTCGGCGGGCTCATGCGGCAAGCCCCTTGGACAGACTGTAGTGTTCAAGTTTGTCGAGATCGGGTCGAATACCCAGCCCCGGCCCGTCAGGAATCTGAACACGACCGCCTTCGCAGGGAAACGGCGTCTCGAGAATATCCTCAGCCAGATAGTACTTGGCCTGGTAGAATTCGCATCCAAGATCAATCGAGGGTGTGGACGCGATCAGATGCGCTCCAGCAAGATGGGCCAGCCCGGATTCGAACATATCGCCCCCATATGCGCCAAGACCGTTTGCAGCAGCCATCGCGGCAACGGCCTTTGCACGGGCGAAGCTTCCGGATTTCATGACCTTTACCGAAACCCCATCACAGATCCCGTCCCGCACGGCGCGCGCCATGTCTTCCGGACCAAAAACGCTTTCGTCGGCCAGCAGTGGCACATCAACGCTCTGTCGGATCTCTGCCATCAGATCGTAAAGCGGTGCCCGAACGGGTTGTTCGATGAAGTCCGGCTTGAACTGCGCAACGTCGCGCACGCGGTCCAGTGCATCTTCGGGTGCAAGACCCTGATTGAAGTCCACGCGAACGGAAAACTCGGGATACTCCTGTGCCAGCGCTTCCAGACGCATCAGGTCAAATGCATGGTCCCGGAACCCCGTCTTGAGCTTGACGATGCGCACCCCATCCGCCCGCAATCGGTCAAGCAGGGCACGATCCTGCGCGAAGTCGGGATTCGCTAATGACACGGACAGCGCAATGCTGTCACGGCATTTGCCGCCAAGCAAAGCATGGACCGGCTGCCCCGAGATGCGCCCGGCAAGATCGTGCAGCGCGGTGTCCAATGCGGCTTTGGCTTCGGAGCAATGCGCAACTGCACGGTCAGCATCTCGCATGATGGTCTCGCGGTCGGCAACGCGGCGACCCAGTACATGCGGTCGGATGTAGCGGTCCAGGGCAAAAAAGCTCGCCTCGGGCGATCCTGTGAAAACAACCCACGGCGATGCTTCACCCCAACCGGTTTCTCCACTTTCCGACATCAGCCGCAGGACGATGATTTCACAGGCGCCATCAACACGCCCGATGCCGTGATCCCGTGCGCCCACGACAGGCAGGGAAAGGTACCAAAGATCGAAGCCGATAATCGTCTGACTGATGTCGCTCATGCGCGAAGGCCCCCAATGCGATCAGCGTGCCTTCGCAGAACCATCATTTCCAATACAAATATTTTACGATCTCATAATTTGAAGTGATACATGTGCAGGATGATGAGCCCGTTTCGCCAGTTCCAAGCCTTTCACGCCACGATGGAGCGCGGGACCGTGACAGCGGCTGCCGAACACCTGGGTATCTCTCAGCCTGCTATCAGCAACCTGCTGTCCCAACTGGAGCGGCGCACCAAACTGAAGCTCTTCGAACGCAAGCGCGGGCGCCTGGTGCCTACCCCTGAAGCCACCGTCCTATTCGAGGAAATCGACACCGTTGTGCGCGGCCTTGACCATGTCAATCAGGCGGTTGCCGACCTTCAGAACCGGACCGCAGGGCAATTGCAGGTGGCAACCAATCATGCCTTGGCATTCGGATTCATCCCGGCGGAAATCTCCGAATTCTGCGAACGACGTCCGAACCTGACGCTTGCTGTACAGTCGCAGTATTCCGGGAAGATACAGGAATGGGTCGCGGCGGGGCTTTACGAAATCGGAATATGTGAACGGCCCATTCTGCATGAGGGCCTGGAGGAACGCCGTTTCACCTTTGAAACTCTCTGCGCCATCCCCGAAAGTGCGGGTCTGTCCGGAGACACCACGATGACGCCCGCCGCCCTTGATGGCTATCCGTTCATCATCATGGGTGCTGATCACATGGTCTCTCGCCGGACACGCGAGGCGTTTCACGCACACGGCGCGCATTTTCGGGTGCGGTGCCATACCGACCTGTTTCGGAACGCCCTGAACCTTGTAAAGCAGGGATTGGGCGCGGCGATGATCGACCCGTTTACCTTGGCCAGCGATGATGGAACCGGCTATGTGGTTCGGCGTCTTGATCCAACCGTGCATCTCGACATCGTCATCGTGACCCGGAGGGATCGTCCGTTGTCTGTCGTTGCACAGGAATTTCTTGATCAGATCATTCCACGTATGGAGAAGATTGCCATCAACACAGCTCAAAACAGGATCGAAACATGAAGGCACAGGGCGGAAAAGCCGTCTACGGAGCGTCAGTCGGGATACTCATGCTCGAAGCACGCTTCCCCCGCATCGCCGGAGACATGGGCAATGCAACAAGCTGGGACTTTCCTGTCCACTACAAGATCGTTCGCGGTGCGTCGCCGGACAAGGTCGTGCGCCGCAATGCGGATGGGTTGTTGCCCGACTTCATTGCAGCGGCGCAGGAACTGGTTGCGGACGGGGTCGATGGGATCACGACGAATTGCGGTTTCCTGTCGATCTTTCAACAAGAGATTGCCGAGGCCGTGGGGGTTCCGGTTGCCACCTCGTCTCTGATGCAAACCGCCATGGTCAACGCGCTTCTTCCTCGGGGCAAACGGGCGGGCATCCTCACCATCTCGGGGAGCACGCTGACGCCGGCGCATCTCAGCGCAGCGGGAGTGCCGGCAGACACACCCGTCGGAAGCACGGAGGGCGGGCGTGAATTCACCCGCGCCATTCTGGGCAACGAGCTTGAACTCGATACCGCCGCTGCCGAAGCTGACAATGTCGATGCCGCAAAGGCTCTTGTGGCAGCACATCCCGACATCGGTGCGCTGGTCCTCGAATGTACCAATATGGGGCCATATGCACCCGCCATCCGCGCCGCAACGGGACTTCCGGTATTCTCGATCCTCAATTTCGTGGCCTGGTTTCAGGCAGGGCTTTCTCCGAGACGGTTCTGATAGTGTCGGATCACCAACGTGCGGGGTCATAGGCTGGTCCCGGCAGACGCCAGTCTGACAACCGTGTCATCCTTGGGTCATTGTGCGTCGCCATGAAGTGTGTGGGCCCGCACAGACTTGATGGTAGCAACGATTTCCGTCACCACTTGGTCCATGACCGCAGCAAATCAAAACGCACCGGAACCCCGGCTTCGCATTCGCATCGTCTTTGGCGAAGACGAGATGATCGGTCCCGGCAAGGCAGACCTTCTCGAACGGATAGAACGATGTGGTTCGATCGCTGCGGCAGGTCGCGAGATGGGCATGAGCTATAAACGGGCGTGGGAATTGATCGGCGTTCTCAATGCCATGTTTCGTGCGCCGCTTGTCGACAGCACCCGAGGTGGACCCGGGGGGGGTGGGGCAGTTCTGACCGATCTCGGACGTGAGGTTCTGGAACAGTACCGCGCCTTTGAAACAGAAGCGGCAACGCATGGGGCCGAGAGGCTCGAGGCACTCCGCGGCATGTTGAGGGATATTCCCGACGGAAAATAACGCTTGACCGGTCAAAGGCGTCGATGCGATATGTTTCGTCATACATATCATTGCCCGGAGGGTTTTCCTTGGTCAGATCGGTCCTGTCTTGCGCTGCGGTTTTGGCAGGTCTCGTGTTTGCCGCCGCAGGAGCACAGGCCGAAAGGATCACGGTCTTTGCAGCCGCAAGCATGACCAACGCACTGGCCGAGATCGAAACCGATTTCGAGGCGGCGACGGGCCATGATGTCGTCGTCTCGCTTGCAGGGTCTTCGGCGCTGGCACGCCAGATCCAGCAGGGCGCACCTGCCGACATCTTTATTTCGGCCAGCACCGACTGGATGGACATCATCGAGTCCGACGGTCTGATCGAAGCCGGGACGCGCTTTGACCTTCTTGGAAACACCATCGTTCTTGTCGCATTCGGGACAGAGGCCGACCCTGTCGAGATCACTCCCGATCTCGATCTGGCAGGACTGCTGGGCACTGGTCGGCTGGCCATGGCGTTGATCGATTCCGTTCCCGCCGGGGTATACGGCAAAGCCGCGCTGCAAAAACTCGGGCTCTGGGACGATGTCGAGGCGCAGGTTGCACAGGCCGATAACGTGCGCGCCGCTTTGGCCTTTGTTGCGACCGGCGAAGCCCCTTACGGCATCGTCTATGCAACCGACGCAGCGGCGGAAGACCGCGTGAGTATCGTTGGCAGGTTCCCCCCCGCCAGCCATCCGCCGATTGTCTATCCTGCCGCGGATCTGTCCAATCGCGATGTCCCTGCCGAAACCGACTTTCTTGAGTTTCTTCGCAGCCCTCAAGCGCGGGCGGCCTTCGAACGTCAGGGCTTCACGGTGCTGGCCGAGTAGCGGATGACGGACTGGCTTGGTCCCGAGGAATGGCGAGCGGTTGCGCTCTCTCTCCAGGTTTCCATGTGGGCGACACTGGCCAGCCTGCCTTTTGGAATTTTCATCGCTTACGCGCTGGCGAGGTGGCACTTTCCCGGAAAACAGGTGTTGAATGGGCTTGTCCATCTACCGTTGATCCTGCCGCCGGTTGTGACTGGGTATCTCTTGCTTCTGCTGCTGGGCACACGCGGCCCGGTCGGCAGCATTCTGGCGGACTGGGGCATTATCTTGGCGTTTCGCTGGACGGGTGCAGCAGTAGCGGCCGCAGTTATGGCCTTTCCGCTCATGGTGCGGGCAATCCGTCTGTCTATCGAGGCTGTCGATCCGAAACTCGAACAGGCCAGCGCCACGCTTGGTGCCTCGCCGGTCTGGGTGTTCCTGACCGTTACCCTGCCGATGGCATTGCCCGGGATCATTGCGGGCGCAATCCTTGCCTTCGCAAAAGCGATGGGTGAATTTGGCGCGACAATCACCTTTGTCTCAAACATTCCGGGCGAGACACGGACCATTCCCTCCGCGATCTATGCCTTTCTGCAAGTGCCCGGCGGTGAGGCTTCCGCGATGAAGCTGGTTGTTGTTTCGGTCGGCGTTGCGATGGGAGCATTGGTGTTGTCGGAGTGGATCGGTCGCCGTGTCGCGGCGCGGGTCGGAGGCGCGTGATGCTCGAAGTTGCAGTACGCCATGCCTTTGACGGCTTCTCCCTCGACGCTGCGTTTCGCGCACCACCCGGTGTGACCGTGCTTTTCGGTCGATCCGGGTCGGGCAAGACCACCATCGTCAATGCGGTGGCGGGCTTGCTGATTCCGGACACAGGACGCGTCACTTCGGGCGACTGGACGCTTCTCGACACCGATGCAGGGGTGCGCCTGAAACCCCATGAACGCCGACTTGGCTACATCTTTCAGGAAGGCAGACTGTTCCCGCATCTGACAGTGAAACAGAACCTGGACTACGGAGGCTGGTTCGCACCCAAGTATGCGCCACGCGAAGACCTCCATAAGGTCGTCGATCTCTTGGGCATCGGCCATCTTCTTGATCGGCGTCCCGGCGCTTTGTCCGGCGGCGAAAAGCAGCGCGTCGCCATTGGTCGCGCACTGTTGTCCGCACCACGCCTGATCCTTGCCGACGAACCATTGGCAGCGCTCGACGAAGCACGCAAAGCCGAGATCCTTCCCTATTTCGAGCGTCTGCGCGACGAGGTGAACGTACCGGTCCTCTATGTCAGCCATTCGGCATCCGAAGTTGCCCGTCTGGCCACAACCGTTGTGGCGCTCGATGCAGGGCGCGTCATCGCTCAGGGGCCGGCGTCCGAAATCCTGAGCGACCCTGCCATCCTGCCTGTCGGTGCCCGCGAGGCGGGTGCCGTCCTCACCGCGCGGATCGTGCGTCATCACGACGATGGTCTGACAGAGCTCGACGCGCATGGTTTGACACTGCTGTTACCACGGGTCACGACAGCCATCGGGGCGCAGTTGCGCGTGCGGATCGCGGCCCATGACGTGATTCTGTCGCGCCACAGGCCCGAGGGTCTTTCAGCCCTGAACATTTTGCCCGGTGTCGTTCACGAGGTCAGACCCGGCGGAGGGCCGGGTGCCATTGTCGCACTGGACACAAAGGCAGGCCGTGTTCTTGCCCGCATCACCCAACGCTCGGCCAAGGCTTTGGGGCTGGCACCGGGCGAACCAATCCATGCGATTGTCAAATCCGTTTCCATCGCACCTGCCGACATTGGTGCAGGTGGCGCACAGGGGCCGAGCAATTGACGCCGATCAACCGTGGCGACCTCCAAGACGCATCGCCAGCGCATCGACCAACCGAAAAGCCCGTCTGACAGCGTCAGATGTCCTTGACCAGGCGCAAGGCGTCGTAGATCGCGGCATGGGTGTTGCGGGCGCTGACCGCATCGCCGATCCGGTACAGCGCAAAAGCGCCGTCGGGATTGCGGATCACATCCTGCGGCTGACCGTCGATCAAGGCCTCGTAATTCACCGCGCCACCATTGGAAGACAATGGCTTGAGCTCGAAGTAAAGATCGTCCATCGACAAGGTGCCGTAGTTCACGACCACCTGATCATAGGTCTTTTCCGTTTTCAGGCTGCTGTAATCCGTACCGATCACCGCCTTGAGTCTGTTGCCATCGCGCTGCACGTCCAACAGGCGGCGGGTGACGGTAAAGGTCACGTCCTTGTCCTGCAAGGCGCGCATATAGGGCACAAGGTTCATGGCCATGATGTCGGGCGCAAAGGTCCGGTCCGGGGTCATGATCTCAACCGTACTGCCCGCTTGGGCCGCGACTTCGGCAGCCATGAGGGCGGGTTGATCGCCGCTTTCGTCATAAATGAGCACGTTCTGTCCCGGTTTGACGTCACCCGCGATGATGTCCCATGCCGTAGTGACCAGATCCTGCTCCTTGCGGCTTTCGAAAAGCTCGGTATTGGGAAGGCCTCCGGTTGCGATGATCACAACATCCGGTTTCAACGCGGTGACATGATCGACCTCGGCCCAGGTGTTGAAGTGGAACGCCACGTCGCGGGCCGCACATTGCGCCATCCGCCAGTCGATGATGCCAATCATTTCGCGGCGACGCGGGTTAAGTGCGGTCAGACGAACCTGTCCCCCAGGATCGGGCTGCGCTTCGAACACCGTCACGTCATGACCCCGCGCCGCAGCAACCCGCGCGGCTTCAAGACCTGCAGGACCGGCCCCGACGACCACAACCTTCTTGCGGGTTTCGGCAGCCGTGATCTCGTGCGGCATGGTCAGTTCCCGACCCGTTGCAGGGTTGTGGATGCAAAGTGCCTCGCCTGCCGCATAAATGCGATCCAGGCAATATGTGGCACCGACACAAGGGCGGATGTCCTCTTCGCGCCCCTCGATGATCTTCTTGACGATGTGCGGATCGGCCATGTGTGCGCGGGTCATACCCACCATGTCCAGCAAGCCCGCCTGCACCGCATGGCGTGCCGTCGCTACATCCGGGATGCGGGCGGCATGAAACGTAGGCAGGCCGGTCGCCTTTTTGACGTCACCGGCAAAATCAAGATGGGGCGCACTCTTCATGCCCTGGATCGGGATCAGATCGGTCATGGCCGGGTCAGTATGAATCCGACCGCGCACCACGTTCAGGAAATCGACCATGCCTGTCGCGGCAAGACGCTTCGAAATCTCGATGCCTTCTTCGGCCGTGATGCCACCCGCCTCGGCCTCGTCCGCAGTATAGCGCAACCCGACAATGAAATCGTCACCGACACGTTTGCGGATGCCGGCCAGAACATCCAACAGCAAGCGCATCCGGCTGTCCAAAGTCTGTCCACCATACGGCCCATCCAGATCATTCGTGAGGGGCGACCAGAACTGATCCAGCAAGTGGCCGTAGACCTGCAGTTCGATCCCGTCCATGCCTCCTGCCTTCATGCGTTCGGTCGCATCTGAAAAATCGGCGATGATGCGTTCTATATCCCAATCTTCGGCCAACTTGGGAAACGCCTTGTGCGCAGGTTCGCGGTGTTTCGAGGAAGACACGGACGGCAACCAGTTGCCCTTGTTCCACGTTGTCCGTCGGCCCAGATGCGTGAGCTGGATCATCACCGCACACCCGTGGTCATGGCAGGCATCGGTCAGTTGCTTGATCCACGGCACCACTTCGTCCTTGTAGGCAAGGATGTTGTTGAACACCGGTGGGCTGTCCTTCGACACCGCAGCCGACCCCGCTGTCATGGCCAAGGCAACACCCGCCTTCGCGCGCTCGGCATGGTAGGCCGCGTACCGCGCTTTGGGCATGCCATCTTCCGGGTAGGCCGGTTCATGGCTGGTGGTCATGATGCGGTTGCGCAGCGTCAGATGCTTGAGCCGATAGGACTGCAACAAGGGGTCGTTGGACATGGCAAGGCTCCGGTTATCTGGAGGAAGGATTCCAGAAATGTTCATACCTGTCAATTTACTGTTCATTGATGACGATTTTCTTGTTGAAAGCGGCAGGACCCTGTAGAGTCGCGACATGGACTCGACGGCCGAAAAAACAGGAGGTTGGCGCGGATCACGCGAGGTCTGGCTTGAAGCCGCGCGCGATGCGTTTGTCAGTTCGGGCATAGACGCAGTGAAGATTCAGCCACTGGCAAACCGGCTGCGCTTGTCGCGTACCAGCTTTTACTGGTTCTTCCCGGATCGGGCCGCTCTCCTTGATGCGCTTTTGGCGAATTGGGAGGACACCAACACAGGCAGCCTTGAACGTGCGACCCAGGATTACGCTGAAACCATCACCGAAGCCGTGCTCAACCTGATCAGCGTGTTTCTCGATGGCGGACCGTTCGAAACAGGGCTCGACCTTGCTGTCCGTGGCTGGGCCCACCAATCCGACGAGATCGCCGCCCGCGTGCACGCAGCCGATGCTGCGCGTTTGAACGCCATCAGAACCATGTTCAACAGATTTGGGTACACCCCGGGTGAGGCCGATGTCCGGGCCAGAACGGTCTATCTGACCCAGATCGGTTACATCTCGATGCAGGTGCGCGAATCCATGGAGGAGCGTCTGAGCCGCGTGCCGGACTACGTGACGACCTTCACAGGACAAAGGCCAACAGACAGCGAAATTGCCCGATTCCGCGCGCGCCACATGGCGGTCTGAAACCCTTTTGAAGCCTGTACCGAGACCTGGGGTGGGCAGGAATTTCGCTTTTGGGGTTTTGCATGCGGTCCACGGCAACCCGGCGAACAGCCAGAAGACGACCCTTGGCAAATATTTGGGAAACTGGTGCCGCTGAAGGGACTCGAACCCCCGACCCCATCATTACGAATGACGTGCTCTACCAGCTGAGCTACAGCGGCCAATCCAAGACATCCTGAGGATCACACTTGGATTGGCGCGGCTGTTAGCACCGGTCACGAGACAAGAAAAGGGTTATTTGACCTTTTCCGGCTCAGGCGTTTCGGTGGCGGGTTCGGACGTCAGTGTTGCGTCGGCGTTGTCTGTTGCAGACGCCGTTTCGTCTGCCGCCGCAGGCTCGGGATCAAGCACGTCTGCCTCATCGACAGGTGACGACTTGTCTTCGAGAGACCCGACAATGAGCGGCAGCATCTCGGCACCGGCAGGCAAAACGGTTTCGCTTTGCGGCGGCGTGGTCCAGCTCAGCGTATCAAAGCTTTCGCAGGTGTTGCAGACCGGTGTCCATTCACTGTGAATCGTCTTGCAGTTCTCACAGACCCATTGCGGCCCTCTTGGTGCGGTCAGGGCACGCGCCAGCCATCCGCGGACAACGGCGTCGGACGCCCCTTCGCCGCGTTCGATCGCGGCAGCGATCGCAAGCACCCGCGTATCAGGTTCTTTCTCGGCCAGATCGCCAAGCGACCGCCGGGCTTCGGGGAAGTCTTCGGCAGCAAGATTCAATTCGGCCAGAAGAAGCTTTGTCTCGCGGTGCTCGGGCCTGATTGCCGTCAGTTGCTTGAAACGCTGCAAGCGCGACTGTGGCGTTTCGTTCGGTTCGATCTCGGCAAAGGCGGCGGCGAGATCGGGATGTGGCTGCGCCTGCCAAGCCTTTTTGAGAATGCGGATCGCATATTTGGCGCGTCCTTGGGCAATATGGCTGCGTGCCGCCATGGCAGCAGCGGGGATCAGATCAGGCGAGGACTTGTTGGCGGCAATAGCGGCTTCCTGCGCCTCGATGGTCTTGCCCTCGTCAAGAATGCCCTTGGCTTCGGACAGCGCCAGAACGGCGTCGCGGCGCTTGTGGACATCACGCGGCAGCGCACCGTGTTTCAGTTTCGCATTCAGCGTCTTGCGGGCACCGGACCAATCCGCAGTCTTTGCCTGCAAACGCAAAAGCGTGTCCTGCACTTCTTCGTGTTTGGGTTTGATGGCAAACGCACGCTCGGCCAGCTTGAGCGCGGTATCGGTATCGCCTGCATCCAGCTTCTGCTTCATCAGACCGCGCACCCCGACAAAGCGTGTCGCATCGTTCTGAACCAGACGCTTGTAAACCTCTTCGGCTTTCTTGCGGTCGCCGGTCATTTCGGCGGCCTGCGCCGTGATCAAATCGGTGAGTTCCGGTTTATGCAGGTATTTCTCGGCCTTGAATGCCTTGGCCATGGCCAAGCGCCCTTCACCCGACGCCAGCGCCATCAGTCCTTCGCTCAAAGCCTGAAAACCCTTGCGTTCCCGGTTGCGATCGAAATAGCGGGAAATCGCGGTTTCATCGCCATTGATGAATTTCAGAGTGGCGATCAACAATGCGAACAGCTTTAGGAAAAGCCAGACGACAAAAATCGCAACCAGTGCTGCGATCACCGACTGAAGCGGACCTAGTGTGAATTCAGTCCCACCGGCAGTGATCTGGATACCGCCGTTGCTTTCCATGAGGAAGCCGGCACCCAGTGTCAGCGCGGCGACGATGACGACAAAAAGTACGATCTTGAAAAGAGACCAAAGCATCGGACGCCCCCCTTATTCCTGAAGCAGCTGCTGGACGAGCGCGTCCGCTGCCGATTTCGCCGCAAGGCGTGTTTCTGCACTGGATCGCCAATCTGCGACGGCAGACTGCGCCACATCGGGCAGTCCCGACAGCTCTGCCAGCGCATCGCTCAGATCACCCGAACGCACGGCGGCTTCGGCGCGGGACAGCACCGCATCGGCATCATCCCCTTCTTTCGGAGCGACGGACCGTGCGCCAAGCTGATTGGCAAAGAAGGTCGTAAGCCGACCCACGCCTTCAGCCCCTTCCGTATCCGCTGTGCGCGCCGCACTCAGCGCAGCGCGGGCCGCGGCGGGAAAGGCTTCGACCAATCCCGATTGCGTGGGAACCCCGCTGTCGGCGGTATCGGCAAGCGCAGCCGGAATATCTACGCCGTTCGACGAAAGAACCGAGAGTGCGCCCGGATAAGCAGCACCGGTATCCAGCGCCGTCGTGATCTCGGCCAAGGCGGCGCGGGAGGCCGCGAGCCGTGCCTTCTCTTCTGCGTTTTCTTCGGCGGCGACCGCATCCTGCGCCATTTGCGTAACTTCGGCCCTCTGCGTCTCGATTTCCGCCTGCAAGTCCGCCAAAGCGCGCTCATAGGCGGCGATAGCCTCTTCTGAGACGGCGGACTCAAGCGGCTGACGCTCCAGCGTATCCAGTCGCGTGCTGATCTCGTCCAGCCGTGCGCTGAGATCATCGCTGGTCGACTGGAGCGCGGCGATCTGGCTTTCGAGAGGAGAAAGGTCAACCGTGGGGGCCTCGGCACCTTCGAGGCTTGCAAGACGCGCTCCGAGATCAGTCAGAGCGCCATCCTGCGTGGACAACGCGTCCCGCATCTCGGTTTCGAATCCCGTGTCGGCAGTGTTCTCGAAAGGCCAGACCGCTTGCGAGGAATACGCCGCCACGCCATATCCAAGAACCGCTGCACCAACGCCGCCCAGCAACATCGGCACAAAGCCGCCTTTTCGCTCGATCGTTGTTTCCCTGATCACAGTGGGCTCGGCGGGTGCCGTTTCAACCGTCTCTTCGGCGTCGGGTTTCAGGCTCTGGTACTCGCCGGATTCGGCTTCTTCGATGAGTCTTTCGGCCTCTTCTTCGGTCAGATGATCGTCATCAACCGAATCCTTGCCAGCGTCACTCTCCGACTCGGCGTCGGAAGATTCGGTCTCGGGCGCGGGTGGATCCGACGCCTCGGTTGCCGTCTCTTTTTCAGGTTCGGGCTGTTCAATCACCTCATCAGCGCCACCGGTATCTGGATCGCCTGACGCAGACTCGTTGGTCTCTTGCGCGTCGGGGGTCTCGTCCGCAGGGGCATAAATCTCAACAGCTTCAACGGCTTCGGCCGCTATGTCCAAATCCTTGGGGGTGTCGTCCGATGGCCCTGATTGATCTGGCGCGCGGTCCGTTTCGACCTTTTGTTCTGCGTCGTCTTTTGAGGTTTTGTCCGTGCTTTTGCGTTTCGCCACCGGTTAATCCTTCGAATCTGTCAAGTCTGCGCGACAGCTATGTCAACTTTACCTTACAACCGTCACAGCCGTCGCTCAAGGCTCGCGGCATCTTTGATCATGTCTCCCACCAGCGCGACCATCCCGTCCCGGTCCGGTCGTTGCGCGATCCGTGTCCTTCGTGCCGCGTCCCGAGGCAGCGCATCGGCGACTGCCTCGCTGATCGCGGCGAAGCTGACGGTGTCAAACCCCATCGATTCGCGCACCAGTTGTCGCGCCGTTCTGGGTGAGAATACCGGTGCGATGATTGGTCTGTCTTGCGACAAAGCTTCTCGTGTGGCCATGGAGAACGGCTCCAACGCCTGTGTATATAGAACAGCTTCCGAGGTTTCCACGCCGGCAGCGGTCAGGCGCTGGGAAATGTCACCAATCGCGGCTTCCCCTCGCAGATGCATCAAGGGACCCGCGTAACCCTGGCTCAACACGTAATCTACCACCTGATCCGCCGTCCCCCCTGCGACATCGGTTCGAAAGCCGAATTCGCGCGCTGCCTTCCCGGTAGACGGCCCAACGGCAATAGCCGGGATGTCCAAAACCGTGCCGCCCAATGCCGCAAATGCATCCAAAGCGTTGGCTGAGGTGAAGATCAACCCGCTTACCCCCGACAGGTCCGGCAGCGGACCGGAAACATGGATCGAAAGTAGCGGATTGATTAAAATATCGACAGCGTCCCGGCAATCCTGAGGCAACGCCGCCCAAAACGCTTCAGACGATGCCTTTGGGCGTGTGAGAAGCAGAAGTGGACGGTGTGTTCCCATGGGCATCCCGTGTTGTTGTGAGCCGCATCCAAGGGTGGTAACTGCTGGGCCCCATGGGTGCAACGGAAACTCGGATGAGCAACGACATCACCGTTCTTGGACTGGAAAGCAGCTGCGACGACACCGCTGCCGCCGTGGTGTGCGGACGCAGGATCCTGTCATCGGTCGTTGCCGATCAGACCGCGCTGCACGCCGCTTACGGGGGTGTGGTGCCGGAAATCGCCGCAAGGGCGCATGCGGAAAAGCTGGACATCTGTGTCGAAGCCGCCCTGACCGAGGCAGGCATACCGCTGGCACGGATCGACGCCATTGCCGTTACCGCTGGGCCGGGCCTGATCGGCGGTGTGCTGTCGGGTGTGATGATGGCCAAGGGCCTGAGCGCGGCAACCGGCATTCCGCTGATCGGTGTCAATCATCTGGCCGGGCACGCTTTGACGCCCCGCCTGACGGACGGAATGGAGTATCCGTACCTCATCCTTTTGGTCTCCGGCGGGCATTGTCAGTTTCTGCGTGTCGATGGGCCCACCTCCTTTTCAAGATTGGGAAGCACCATCGACGACGCTCCGGGCGAAGCCTTTGACAAGACCGCACGTCTGCTGGGCTTGCCGCAACCGGGGGGGCCGTCCGTCGAAAAGACAGCTTTGACCGGGGATGAAAAACGGTTCACCTTCCCGCGTGCCTTGCTTGACCGACCCGGATGTGATCTGTCTTTCTCTGGCCTCAAGACTGCATTGCTTCGGCAACGGGACCAGCTTGTGACCGATCAGGGCGGGTTGCACGCACATGATGTCAGCGACCTCTGTGCCGGGTTCCAGGCAGCGATACGCGACGTTCTTGCAGAAAAATCGCGTCGCGCGATTGCCGCCTGCCCGGGCATCACGGGGTTTGCCGTTGCAGGTGGTGTTGCAGCCAATACCCAGCTTCGGGCTGCGTTAGAGACTGTTTCGGCCGATTTCGATGTCCCCTTCATCGCGCCGCCTCTGGCCCTGTGCACCGACAATGCCGCAATGATCGCCTTTGCCGGTGCCGAGCGTTTTGCAATCGACGGCGCAGACGACCTGACTCTGTCCGCCCGACCCAGATGGCCTTTGGACAGGACCGCACCAGCCGCGTTGGGAAGCGGTAAGAAAGGGGCCAAGGCGTGATCGGCATCGTAGGCGCGGGTGCCTTCGGCACGGCGTTGGCCATTGCGCTTGCCAAGTCCGGACAATCCGTCTCGCTCTGGTGTCGAAATCCAGATCAGGCGCAGGACATGGCCAAGTTGCGGTGCAACAGAGCCTATTTGCCGGATGCGCCGTTCCCGGAAAGCCTGCATGTCACCCAAGACCTCGACGCTATCATGGGCGGAAAGACTCTGTTGATTGCTGTTCCCTTGCAGCACATGCGCGCGGCGGTCGCTGCACTGAACCACAATGACAGAACGCCGCTTGTGGCGTGTTGCAAAGGGATCGAACTCAGCACGGGACTCGGCCCGACGGGTGTTCTTGAAGCCACAGTGCCAAACGCAACCGCCGCGATCCTCACCGGTCCCAGCTTTGCCGCCGACATCGCCATCGGTCGCCCGACCGCTCTCACGCTGGCGTGCAAGGACGCATCAGTGGGTGCTGACTTGCAGAGCCGTCTGACAACGCCAACCTTGCGGCTGTATCGCACCACCGACACGATCGGCGCGGAAATGGGGGGCGCTTTGAAAAACGTGATGGCGATCGCCTGCGGTGCCGTCATCGGCGCCGGTCTGGGCGACAGCGCGCGCGCTGCAACGATGACCCGAGGTTTTGCAGAAATGCAAAGGATTGGCCGGATTATGGGGGCGCGTACCGACACTCTTGCAGGACTGTCCGGTCTCGGTGACCTTGCCCTGACCTGCACATCGGACTTGTCGCGCAATTACCGTCTGGGGGTGTCGCTTGGGCGTGGCGAGGTTTTCGATCCGAAGATCACCGTCGAAGGTGCCGCCACGGCACAAGCGATGTCCGGGATCGCGCGCCAAAAAGGGATCGACACTCCGATCACCGACATCGTGTGCCGTCTTGTCGAGGGTTCAACGACGGTGAAGGATGCCATAGACTCGCTGATGACCCGACCACTGAAGGAAGAATGAATGCTCATCGCCCTGATCGCGCGCGACAAAACCGGCGCCTTGGAAACACGCAAAGCCAATCGCGAGGCCCATCTTGCCTATATCGAGTCTACTGGAGTGGTGAACCAGGCCGGACCCTTGCTGGATGATGCCGAACAGATGATCGGCTCACTCGTGATCCTCGATGTGGCCGACATGGCCGCGGCCCAAAGCTGGGCCGACAACGACCCCTATGCCAAGGCGGGTCTTTTCGAGAGTGTCGAGCTGATCCCGTGGAAACGGGTGATCGGCGGATGAGGTACTGGCTGTTCAAATCCGAACCGTCCACCTGGTCTTGGGACGATCAGGTCGCCAAAGGCGATGCCGGGGAAGAATGGGACGGCGTGCGCAACTACCAGGCGCGTAACTTCATGCGCGAGATGAAGATCGGGGACCAGGGGTTTTTCTATCATTCCCAGTCCGAGAAAGCGATTGTCGGCACCGTTGAAGTGATTGCCGAAGCCCATCCCGACAGCAAGACCGACGACGCACGCTGGGAATGTGTGGACATCAAGGCGTTGAACCCCGTGAAGACACCCGTGACGCTCGATCAGATAAAGGCGGATGAACGGCTCTCAGACATGGTTCTGGTGAACAATTCGCGTCTCTCCGTACAGCCGGTTACGGAAACGGAATGGCGCATCATTTGTGATCTTGCCGGCTTGCCGGGGTAGGCCGACCCAAACGGAGAAACAGACATGCCTCTGCTTCCGATCATCGCAGCCGGTCTTGCAGGTTGGGTATTTGGCGCGCTCTGGTACGGTCTCTTTTCCAAACCGTGGATCGCAGCCTCGGGCGTTGCGACGGATGCCAATGGCAGACCCGCAAATCAGAAAAACCCCCTGCCCTATGCGATCAGCATCATCTCGGCGATGATTGTGGCCGCCACGATGTCCTATGCGTTCAACATGCTGGACATCGTCACAGTCGGCAAGGGCTTCACGTCTGGGCTCGGGATCGGCGCCTGCTTTGCCGCGCCATGGCTGGCCACGAATTACGGCTTTGCCGGGCGGCCATTCAAACTGACCTTGATCGATGCAGGCTACGCCACATTCGGATCGGCGGTCATCGGGGCCGTGATCCCGATGTTCTGAATTCTAACGGAGGGTCCGGCCTGCGCCGAAACCCTCCGTCCCCGCGCTCCCAAGTCACCACGCGCGTCAACTGAATATGGTTTCGGTCGTCCTGACCGTCTTCTACTTGTACCGCATCGCGGGCAAAGCGCCAAACCACAAGTTCTGCGGATTTTTCTCAATTCGAAAAGAAAAGGGCGCCTTGGTCAAAGCGCCCTGAATTTACCTGAAGGCCTGTTAATCAGCCGTAGACGGATTCTTTGCCGAAATGCTTGGTGAGCATTTAATAAACCACGGCGCGATACTTGTTGCGCTCGGATTTGCCATAGGTCTCAATCACCGAATTGATCGCTTCCATCAATTCAGGCCCATCCTTGAGGCCAAGCTTCTTGATCAGAAAATTGTTTTTGACAGTCTCAAGCTCGGACTCCTGCGATCCGGCAACCGTCGATGCGTCGTCATTGTAAATGGCTGGACCACACCCAATGGTGACTTTCGTCAATAGATCCATGTCCGGCGTCATGCCACATTTGTTCTTCAGATCGTCTGCATATTTTGCGATCAAATCGTCTCTTTTACCCATCACTGTCTCCCTGTTCAGTCTTGGTTCCCCGGAGGACCGGCCCCCAACATGGAGAAAGGTGGCAAAAACCGATGGATCCGGCAACGATTAATCACATTTTGCGTTCCGCCTGCGTGTTTTCCCCCTAGAGTGGGTCTGAAAGCCACGGGATTATGGCTTGGAACACAGGTATTGGAGGGGCGTATGGGCCTTTGGAGTTTTGTGAAATCTGCCGGGCGGAAACTGACAGGGCAGGACGATCTGCCGACAGCCGCCATTCTGGAAAAGGAAGTCGCCGATCTTGGGCTCGACACCAAGGGTGCTGAAATCAAGGTAGACGGGGACAAAGTGGTCGTTTCCGGCGGCAACATGACCCAGGAAGAACGGGAAAAGGTGATCCTTGCCGTGGGCAACGTCGAAGGAGTGTCCGCGGTCGAGGCAGACACAGCGGATGAGCCCACGTTCCACACAGTTGTCAAAGGTGACACGCTTTGGGCGATTGCCGAAAAGACCCTTGGCAACGGATCGAAGTACAACGCGATCTTCGAGGCCAACCGCCCGATGCTCAGCCACCCCGACAAGATCTATCCGGGTCAGGTCCTGCGCATCCCCGCAGAGGCGTAATAAAAAAAGCCCCCGGTTTCGGGGGCTTTTTTCTTCAGTACCGATAATGTTCCGGCTTGAACGGCCCTTCCGGTGTGACCCCGATATAGGCGGCCTGTTCTGGCGAAAGCTGGGTCAGCTTCACACCGATCCGGCCCAGATGCAGACGGGCGACTTTCTCGTCCAGATGCTTGGGCAGGATATAGACCTTGTTTTCGTACTGGCCGCCATTCTTCCACAGCTCGATCTGCGCGAGCACCTGGTTGGTGAAGGACGCGGACATCACGAAGGAGGGGTGGCCGGTGGCGTTGCCGAGGTTCAGCAGACGGCCTTCGGACAGCAGGATGATGCGGTTGCCCGAGGGCATCTCGATCATGTCCACCTGTTCCTTGATGTTCGTCCACTTGTGGTTGCGCAGGGACGCCACCTGAATTTCGTTGTCGAAATGGCCGATGTTGCCGACAATCGCCATGTCCTTCATCTCGCGCATATGCTCGATGCGGATCACGTCCTTGTTGCCGGTCGTGGTGATGAAGATGTCGGCGGTCGAGACCACGTCTTCCAGCAGAACCACCTCGAACCCGTCCATTGCCGCCTGCAGCGCACAGATCGGGTCGGCCTCGGTCACTTTCACACGGGCACCGGCACCTGCCAGCGACGCGGCAGAGCCTTTGCCCACGTCACCATAGCCACAGACCACGGCGACCTTGCCGGCCATCATGGTGTCGGTGGCGCGGCGGATGCCATCAACCAGCGATTCCTTGCAGCCGTATTTGTTGTCGAACTTCGACTTGGTGACAGAATCGTTCACGTTGATCGCGGGGAAGGGAAGTTGACCCTTCTTGTGCAGATCATACAGACGATGCACGCCCGTGGTCGTTTCTTCGGAGACACCCTTGATCGCATCGCGCGTCTTGGTGAACCAACCGGGGCTTTGCGCCATACGCTTGGCGATCTGCTTCTTGATCACCTCTTCTTCCTCGGACTGCGGCACCGGGATGATCTCTTCCCCAGCTTCTGCCCGCGCGCCAAGCAACACGTAAAGCGTTGCGTCGCCGCCATCGTCGAGGATCATGTTCGCGCCTTCGGGGAACATGAACGACTTGTCGAGGTAATCCCAATGCTCTTCCAGTGTCTGACCCTTGATCGCAAAAACCGGAACGCCTGCTTCCGCAATCGCCGCCGCCGCGTGATCCTGCGTCGAGAAGATGTTGCAGGACGCCCAGCGCACATCGGCGCCCAGCGCGACGAGCGTTTCAATCAGAACGGCTGTCTGGATCGTCATGTGCAACGACCCGACAATCCGCGCGCCCGTCAGCGGCTTTTCCGCGCCGTATTCCTCGCGCAGCGCCATCAGGCCCGGCATCTCGGTTTCCGCAATATCCAGTTCCTTGCGGCCAAACCCGGCCAGCGCGATGTCCTTGACGATATAATCCTTGGCCATTCCCGGCACTCCACATGTCAACCTTTGTTGGCAGGGCAGTTAGCACGGGGTCGCCGTCCCGACAATGCGCCGCTGTTTACAACCGCGGGGCCGCGTTCTACCCAAGACGAAAACGAGGCACACCATGGCAAAACCTCCACGCGCGTGGCAACGCATGTTGTCTGGTCGGCGGCTTGACTTGCTCGATCCAACCCCGGTCGACATCGAGATCAAGGACATCGCACATGGGCTGGCCTTTGTGGCGCGCTGGAACGGGCAGACCTTTGGGGATTACGCCTATTCGGTCGCCGAACACTCGCTTCTGGTCGAAACCCTGTTTGCGCGCCTCTGCCCCAAGGCCACAGCCGCAGAGCGGTTGACCGCTCTGCTGCACGACGCACCGGAATACGTGATCGGAGACATGATCTCACCGGTCAAGGCTGCGGTGGGTCCGGGCTATGGCGCGCTGGACGACCGTTTGACTGCCGCTATTCACATTCGGTTTGGCCTGCCCGCAGTTACACCTGCAAAGCTGAAAAAGCAGATCAAGAAAGCGGATCGGATCAGCGCATGGATGGAAGCTACCCAGATCGCCGGGTTCACCCGCGCAGAGGCCGACAAATTCTTCGGCGCGCCGGATCTGGACCTTATCGCTGACCTTTCCATCGTTCTTCGACCCCCGGTCGAGGTACGCAATGACTTCACATCTCGTCACAACACTCTGATCGGAGAGATGGTGTGATCACAATTCGACGCGCCGGTGTGCTGGATGCAAGGCAAATGGCCGAGCTTTTGAATGCCATCATCCGGAAAGGCGGCACCACGGCACACACGACACCTGTGTCGCGGGACACCATTCTGCAATGGATGGATCGCGCCCCGGAAAGATCGGCATGGCACGTGGCCGAGGAGGACACTGGAAACATCCTTGGGTTCCAATTCCTTGAACCGCATCCCGATCTCCCGCCCGAAGCCTGTGACATCGCCAGTTTCGTGCGGTTGGGACAAACGGGTCTCGGGGTGGGATCAAAGCTGTTCGACGCATCCCGAAAAGCCGCGAAAGACTTGGGCTATCTCTGGATCAATGCGACGATCCGGGCCGACAACACTGGCGGTTTGGCCTATTATCAAAGCCGTGGGTTCGAGACCTACGCGCACCATCCACAACAGCGCCTCGCCAATGGCGCAATCATCGACAAGATCAGCAAGCGCTTCGATCTGACCTAGCGCGGCGACCTTTTCGCAAGAATGCGCTGCAATGTGCGCCGGTGCATGTTCAACCGACGCGCGGTCTCGGACACGTTGCGATCACAAAGTTCGTAAACACGCTGGATGTGTTCCCACCGCACGCGATCCGCGCTCATCGGGTTCTCTGGAGGTGGCGGAAGATCATCGCCTTTGGCAAGCAAAGCGTTTGTGATGTCGGTCGCGTCGGCCGGCTTGGAAAGGTAATCCGTGGCACCGATCTTGACCGCTGCAACGGCCGTGGCAATTGCCCCATATCCGGTCAAAACCACCACCCGACTGTCCGGGCGCTTGTCCCGAATGACCTCGACCACATCCAGACCGTTACCATCCTCAAGCCGGAGATCGACAACGGCATAGGCCGGAGGACGCGCCGTCGCGATGGCTGACCCGGCGGTGACGGATAATGCGGTCTCAACTTCGAAGCCGCGTTTCTCCATCGCCTTGGCCAGCCTGCGCAGAAACGGCTCGTCGTCGTCCACAAGCAGCAAGCTCTTGTCGTCACCCAGATCGTCGATGATACGCTCGCTCACCGTGGTTTCCTCCCGTCGCGTTTCGGTTATCCGCCAGTATTACCGGCGAATTTTCCAACATCAACGCTCAAATGACCCGCTAGCTTGCGGCGTCAAGAAAGCAGGATGTCCGTTCGGCAACCTGTTCGGGGGTCAATTCACGACGAAAGAACTCGACAAATCCATCCTCGGGCATCACGAGATAGGTGAAGGTCGAATGGTCGACGAGGTAATAGTCATCGTCTCCCGGTTGTGCCCGGAAATACGTGCGATAGGCCTGACTTGCCGCTTTGACCTGTTCTTCCGAGCCTGTCAGACCGATCATGTTTTCATGCACATTGGCGGCAAAATCGCCAACGACTTCGGGTGTGTCGCGCTTGGGATCGATCGAGATGAAAATCGGTGTGACGTCTTTGCCCTGTTCGGTCAAAAGATCAACCGCCTCGGCATTCCGCACCGTATCCAGAGGGCAGACATCCGGGCAGAATGTGTAGCCGAAATAGATCAGTGACGGCTTTGTGATCACATCTTCGTTCGTGACCGTCTCACCGGCCGAATTCACAAGGGTGAACGGCCCACCGATCGTGTCAGCCCCACCTGCAACCTGGGTGTTCCGGCAGGATGCGTATTTGTCATCGCCATCTGCAGGCTGACTTGCGTACCAAATGCCGGCCATGAGCGCGATGATTGCAACGCCAGCCGTGATCGCTGCCAAACGAACCATGTGATCTCCTTCGCATCTGTGAGAACAAAGCTCTTCTCATCGGAATTGCCTTGCCTATGCTTTGTCCCTGCCGAGGTAAGGTTTTTGGCATCCGGCACAAGAGGCGAAAGGGCGCAGATGACGCAATCGGAATTCGGGATCTTCCAGGAACGCCAGCGCGGAAGCTTTATCCGGCTGCGCACGATGATCTGGTTGCGCTGGTGCGCCATTGTCGGGCAGTTAACGGCGATCACGCTGGCGCAGAAGCTCTACAATCTGCAACTGGAACTGGGCCTTTGCTACCTTGCGGTCGGCGTGTCGATTGTCGGCAACCTTATCGCGATTTTCGTTTTCCCGGAAAACAAGCGTCTGAACGAGGCCGAGAATTTCCTCATGGTCCTGTTCGACCTGCTGCAACTGTGTTTCCTGTTGTATCTGACGGGGGGTCTGCACAATCCGTTCACAATCCTCGTGCTTGGACCGGTCATCGTGTCAGCCACCATCATGACGCTGCGGTCGACCATCATTATCGGTGCCACGGCATTGGCCCTCGTCACGCTTATGGTGTTTTTTCACCTTCCGCTGCGCACCGAACAGGGATTCATCATGCGCATTGCCGATGTATTCGTATTCGGCCAATGGATCGCGATCATCATCGCCGTGGTCTTTCTGTCCCTGTATGCCCGCCAGATCACGGAAGAGATGAATTCCATGAGCGACGCGGTTGTCGCCACACAGATGGCACTCAGTCGCACCCAGATGCTGAACAACCTTGGTGGCGTTGTGGCCGCCGCTGCACATGAACTGGGCACACCTTTGGCGACCATCAAACTGACCAGCGCGGAACTGATTGAAGAGCTGTCCGACCAGCCCGATCTTCAGGAAGATGCCCGTCTGATCCGCGAACAGGCCGACAGGTGTCGCGACATTCTGCAATCCATGGGCCGCGCCGGAAAACAGGATTTGCAAATCCGCTCGGCTCCGTTGGTCGAGGTGATCCGAGAAGCGGCCGAACCTCATCTGAACCGCGGCAAGGACGTTCTGATCGACGCCGAGGGTTTCGATGAAAACGCCTTTGATCCGCCTTTGGCTCTGCGCCGTCCAGAAATCATTCATGGTTTGCGCAACCTGATCCAGAACGCCGTGGATTTTGCGCGCTCTACTGTCTGGGTCGAAGCCGCATGGACCGAGAAAACCGTCTCGATCCGGATTCTGGATGACGGGCCCGGCTATCCCACGAACATGCTGGGCAGGATCGGCGATCCGTTTGTGCGCAACCGGAAAACCGAACGCGACCGCAAGGCGCGGCCGGAATACGAAGGGATGGGCCTTGGGCTGTTCATTGCAAAAACGCTGCTTCAGCGATCCGGCGCAGAACTGAGCTTTGCCAACGGTGCCGACCGCGCCAACGGATCGTCCCAGCGACGCGGGGCCATTGTCGAAGTCGTCTGGCCGCGCGAGGCGATTGTGCCCCCGATCTTGCCTAAGGGCGAAGGCATTGGTGAAAACCCGTCCTTCCAGGCATGACATCCTCATCAACAGTTAACCCGCCATTAACCAGATCGCGGCTTTTATGGAGCGAAGGTTAATGGGGGATCGACGATGGATGCAGTTTCTTGGGGTCTTGCGATCTTCGCCGTTTCAAGCCTTTGCATCGGCATTTACCGGTTTCGGCGCGCCTCCCACGCACCAGAGGCACCGACGTCCGAAATGCTCAAACCGGTACACCTCGTCTTTTGCGAAGACCGGCTGATTGATGCGGATGACAGGATCTGGGCGCTTCTGCCCGACCGCACGCAGCCCCAGACCTGGGCCTCGGTTCGCGCGATCCTGTGCGCAACACTTCACGACCTGCCAGAAACCCTTTGCGAAACACACGGGGGATCAACGGCAGCCGGGCTTGGGTTCTCCCTCACCAAAGGCGGCGGCGGGTTCCGTCTCACCCTGTTCGCCTTGCCCGGCGCGGAGATCGACTGGTTTCAGGCAAAACTTGCCGAAACGCTGTCACATCAGATGCACGAAGCCGTCACACACGCACCCGACCTGATCTGGCTTCAGGGATCGGACAAGACAGTCCTGTGGGGCAATGACGCATTTTCCCGCTATGCAGAGACGCAGAATGACCCACAGGTCTTTTCCGATCAGGTGTCCGATCTTGTCCGGGACACAGAACCATCCCGCCCCGCACGGATCGAACTGACCTTGACCGGTCTGCACCCGGATCAGGACAGATGGCTGGAAGTTGCGCGCAAGGACAGTGCATCGGGCCAGTATTTCTTCGCGCGCGGCATCGACGAAATGGTCCGGGCCGAAGCGGCGCAGCGGAACTTCGTTCAAACCCTGTCCAAGACATTCGCCAACCTGACGACCGGGCTTGCCATCTTCGCCCGGGACAGACGCCTGATGCTGTTCAATCCGGCTCTGGTCGATCTCAGCGGCGTGTCGATAGATTTCCTGAGCGCGCGGCCGGCCCTGTTCGAATTCTTCGACAAGCTGCGCGAATGCCGGATCATGCCCGAGCCCAAAAACTACGATGATTGGCGCGAACGCATGGCGAAACTGGTCGCGGCCGCCAGCGATGACAGGTTTCGGGAAACGTGGACATTGGCCAGCGGTCAGACATTCGACATCACCGGTCAACCCTATCCGGACGGTGCCATTGCCTTTCTGTTCAACGACATCACCGCCGAAGTGTCTTTGACACGGGGGTATCGGGCGGAACTCGACACGCTGCAATCCGTCATAGACACGATCGATGACGCGGTCGCCGTCTTCGATCCGAAAGGGATCCTGACGGTCTGCAACAGTGCCTATGCACGGCATTGGAATGTCGATCCCGACACCTGCATCCCCGAAACGACGATCCTTGACGCCACGCAAATCTGGAAATCCGCCTTCCATCCCAGCCCCGTCTGGCCCGATCTGCGCGACTTTGTCACCAGCACCACGGAACGGGCCAGTTGGGACAGCGAATTGCGCGGCAAGGACGGGCGTGACGTGCTGTGCCGGATCGACCCGATTTGCCATGGCGCAACGCTGATCCGGTTCTGCCTACGCCCAAGGATGCGCGACCCGAGGCCCGACAAGGAGGGGCTTCAGATCGTTTCTGCCTGAGCACAGGTTTCCAATCTTGCAGCCCGCGGCAAGGCGGGTAAACATGCCGACATGACCCAGCACAGCGCGGCTTTCACCTCGACCTCTCCTGATGAGACCGCGCTGCTGGCCGTACGGCTGGGCGCTATACTGACCAGTGGCGACACGCTCTTGCTCGAGGGCGAAATCGGTGTCGGAAAAAGTCATTTTGCCCGGGCTCTGATCCTGTCGCGCCTGCCCGAACCCGAAGACGTCCCTTCTCCGACCTTCACCATCGTTCAGGTCTATGATCTTGCCGAATGCGAACTGTGGCACGCCGACCTGTACCGTCTGGCAGACCCGGATCAGGTTGTCGAACTTGGGTTGCTCGACGCGTTCCAACAAGCAATCTGCCTTGTCGAATGGCCCGACCGGCTTGACGATCTGCGACCGCTACATGCTTTGACCATCCGTCTGGACGACCCCGAGAAAACCGACTGTCGCCAGATCACGCTGTCTTGGACCAACCCCGCATGGACCAACCGCCTCGCCGAGGTTCTGGCATGACACTCGACTCATTTCTGAACGCCCACGGCTGGGCAGACGCTGATCGGCAACCGCTTGCGGGCGATGCGTCGTCACGGCGCTATATCAGGCTCTGTTCAGGCGCAAAACGCGCCATTCTGATGATTGACCCTCAGGGCGATACTGCACGATTTGCCAGGCTCGCTGACGTTTTGCAAAGCGTCGGCCTCTCTGCACCCGGGGTTTTCGCCGCGACACCAGACCTGATGCTGCTTGAAGACTTTGGCGATGCGCAGGTCGCCCGGGTGGCCAACGAACAGCCCAAACTGGAAACCACGCTCTATGCCGCCGCAACCGATGTCCTATGCCATCTCGAAACACGGCCCGCACCGAACGACCTGGTCACTGCAACGCCTGAATATCTGGGCCGGATGATCGAACCGGCATTCACGCATTACCTGCCCTATCTCGGCGCAGCACCGGGCACAGCGGCATCGGACATCACGTCTTGCCTGACCGATCTGCTTGCGCGCCATATGCCGTCGGAGAGCGTACTTGTGCTGCGGGACTATCACGCTGAAAACATGATTTGGCTGCCCGAACGCGATGGCGTCCGGCGCATTGGGTTGCTTGATTTCCAGGACGCCTTGTCCGGCCCCCCGATCTACGATCTTGTGTCGATGCTGCAGGACGCGCGTCGGGATGTCAGCGAAACCTGCCAAAGCCTGACCCTCACTCATTACCTTGACCGGTCGGGACGCGATGCTGCGACGGTCATGCCTGCGTTTCATTTGCTTGGGTTGCAGCGCAATCTGCGCATTCTCGGCATTTTCGCACGGCTCGCGGCAGAGCGCGGGAAACCCGGCTACCTTTCCCTCATCCCACGGGTTTGGGCGCACATACGCACAAGCCTTGCAACGCCCGTAGCAAAGGACTTGGAACCTCTTGTTCGTCGCGTGTTTCCGGAACCGACAGCAGACAGGCTGACCCTGAAGGCTCGACCATGACACACGCCGTTATGCTCTTTGCCGCCGGATTCGGCACGCGCATGGGTCCCCTGACCAAGGATCGGCCAAAACCCCTGATCCCTGTCGCCGGCAAACCTCTGATCGAACATGCGATGACCTTTGTCCGTGACAGTGCGCCGGCCCGGATCGTCGCCAACGCGCATTACAAGGCTGACCAGATCATCGACCATTTCAACGGAACCGATGTGCGTGTGACAGTCGAAACGCCGGACATTCTGGACACCGGCGGCGGGTTGAAAGCCGCGCTTCCACTGCTTGACGCGGAATTCGTCTTTACGATGAACACCGACGCGGTCTGGGACGGCCCCAATCCGCTCAAGGTTCTCGAAAACGCGTGGACGGACGACATGCAGGCGCTTTTGCTGTGTGTGCCGAAAACCCGCACCATCGGCCATGCAGGCAAAGGCGACATCGACATCCTCCCCGATGGCTCCGCCAGATGGGGCACCGACACGGTCTATTCCGGCGTGCAGATCATTCGGACCGATCTCGTCTCTAACAGGGCTGACTCCGTGTTTTCGCTGAAAGCCGTCTGGCAGATGCTCGAGGCACAAGGCGCGCTCAAGGCCGTCGCATATCCGGGGCAGTGGTGTGATGTCGGTCATCCCGAAGGCATCGCTCTTGCAGAACGAATGCTGGGGGACGCGGATGTTTGAACCGACACCGAAACCTCGGGTCTTCGGTCTCTCTCCCGGGGCGGACTTCGCCCTGGAACTGGTCATGGGAATAAAGGCGCGTCTGGCCAGTCAACCGCCAGAGGCCGTTGCCCGCGTCGAACTGATCCTGAACACAAGGCGCATGCAAAGACGCGTGGAAGCGGTGTTCGACAGCCTCGGCGCGTCTTTCTTACCGCGCATCAGGCTGATCACCGATCTGGCCGATCCGCTGGACCGTGTACGCCTGCCAAAGCCCACGCCGCCGCTGCGGCGGCAGCTTGAATTGGCCGAGCTGGTGCGCAAACTGATCGACGCCGATCCAAGCCTCGCACCGCGGTCTGCGATCTATGATCTTGCACAAAGCCTTGGCGCATTGCTGGACGAAATGCAGGCCGAAGGGGTCACACCCGACGACATCGCCTCACTGGATGTGACCGACCAATCCGGACACTGGGAGCGTGCCCAGCGCTTTCTGCAGATTGTCACACATTATTTCGACCCCGACAGCGACACCCCGGACGCCGCCGCAGTCAATCGCATGGCGCTTCGATTGAAGCTGGACCGGTGGCGCAGCGCACCGCCGGGGCATCCTGTCATCGTGGCCGGATCCACGGGGTCTCGGGGTTCGGCGTTCCGTCTGATGACCGCCGTTGCAAGACTGCCTCAGGGCGCGATCATCCTTCCCGGTTTCGACAGTGACATGCCGACATCGACCTGGGACAGTCTGCGCAACGATGTGCGCAATACCGAAGCGATGCAGGGCGAAGATCATCCTCAGTTCCGGTTCGCCCGGCTGCTCGAGACACTTGATCTTGGCCATCGTGACGTGGCCCGCTGGACAGAGACGCCCGCACCATGCCCCGCGAGGAATGCTCTTGTCTCGCTTGCGATGCGGCCTGCACCCGTGACGGATCAGTGGCTGCTGGATGGACCGAAACTGCCATCTCTTTCGGAGGCGACACAGTCTCTGACATTGCTCGAAGCGGCTTCTCCCCGCGACGAAGCCCGCGCCATTGCCATGCGTTTGCGACAGGCCGCCGAAGACGGGGTCACCGCCGCCCTGATCACTCCGGACCGGATGCTGACACGACGGGTGACAGCGCTTCTGGATCGGTGGGGCATCCTGCCGGATGACAGCGCAGGCACCCCGGCACAACTGACCGCGCCGGGACGTCTGCTGCGCCACATCGCACAGCTTCGGGTCAATGGGCCAACGGCAGACGCGCTTTTGACGATCCTCAAGCATCCGCTGTGTCATGCCGGCGCGGATCGTGGTCAGCATCGGCTTTGGACGTCCGAGTTGGAGCTGTTCATTCGCAAGACGGGAATTCCCTATCCCGATCGCGCCAAGCTGATGGCGTGGACCGGCGCAGAAGACGCACAGGATTGGCTGGCCTGGATCGACACGCATCTGCTGCGGCCCGCACAGGCCGGTCTCATGCCGCTGGCAGAGCATGTTGCGCAGCATCTGGCCCAGGCCGAAGCGGTCTGCGCGGGATCGACCGGCGGCGAGCCGTCTGAACTGTGGAACAGGAAAGCCGGTGAAACCTGTCGCAGCGCGTTCAGGACATTGGCGGACAATGCCGGATTCGGCGGCCCAATTGCAGCGCGCGACTATGCCGATCTGGTGGACAACCTGTTGCACGGAGAAGAGGTGCGCGACCGCGATGCCCCACATCCGCATATCCTGATCTGGGGCACGATCGAAGCGCGGGTGATGGGCGCAGATCTGGTCATTCTCGGTGGTTTGAACGAACACACATGGCCCGATGCCCCGCCTGCAGACCCATGGCTCAATCGCCGGATGCGGCAACAAGCGGGTCTGTTATTGCCCGAACGCCGCATCGGCCTTTCGGCGCATGACTTCCAACAGGCCATCGGGGCAAAGGACGTCTGGCTCAGCCGCGCCGTTCGGTCGGAAGACGCCGAAACCGTTCCCTCGCGGTGGCTCAACCGTCTGACGAACCTTTTGCGCGGTCTGCCCGACACAGGTGGGCCGGACGCACTTAAGGCGATGCAGGCGCGGGGAGATGCCTGGCTGGCACTTGGACAGCGCCTAGAAGAACCGATCCCGACCAGCCCCGCCTTCCGGCCTTCTCCGGTGCCACCTGTGATGTCCCGGCCCAACGAATTGTCGGTGACCAATATCGAAAAACTGATCCGCGACCCCTACGCGATCTATGGGTCCAAGATCCTGCGGTTGCAGCAATTGCATCCGATCCAGCACGCCCCGAATCCCCTGCATCGCGGCACAGTCATTCACAAGGTGTTCGAAGAATTCGTCTCTGATACAGCCAAAAACCGTGCGCCCCTCACCGAAAAGACCCTTCTGTCCGTGGCACGCCGCATCCTCGAGGCCGAGGTGCCTTGGCCCACAGATCGCATCCAGTGGCGCGTGCGGATCGAGAAAATCGCCCGTTGGTTTGTCGAGAACGAACGCGCGCGTCAGGCACATGCGAAACCGGCCCTTTTCGAAACCAAAGGCGGGATCGACATCGCAGATCCGCCGTTCCGCGTGACCGCCAAAGCCGACCGGATCGACCTGAACGACCGCGCCGAAGCCTTTGTCTATGATTACAAGACCGGGACCGCTCCGTCCAAGGACAGGCAATTGCAATTCGACGTGCAGCTACTGGTCACCGGGGCCCTGATCCTTGAAGGCGGCTTTGATCCGTTCAGCCCGCGTTTCGTGGCGGATGCCCGGTACATCTCGTTGGCCGGTGACGGAACAGAAGTCCCCGCCCCGCTGGGCGATTGTCCTCCAGACCGCACGCTTGGGATGCTCCGGTCCCTGATCGACGCGTACCGCAACCCGGACACGGGCTATACGGCGCGCAACAGGATGCACAAGGATGTGTTCGGATCGGATTATGACCAATTGTCCCGTTATGGCGAATGGTCACCCGCCGATCCGGCGCAGAAAGTGCGATTGACATGATCCGGAACGAAGCAACCGAAGCCCAGGTGCGCGCCGCCGATCCGCTGGCCTCGACATGGTTGGGGGCGAATGCCGGATCAGGCAAGACACGCGTTCTCACCGATCGGGTTGCGCGCCTGCTGTTGGGCGACACGAAACCCGAACATATCCTTTGCCTCACCTTCACGAATGCCGCCGCAAGCGAGATGCAGAACCGCCTGTTCAAGCGGTTGGGGGAATGGGCGATGCTGGATGACGCGGCCCTGTCGGCACAATTGGAAGAACTGGGGGAACCTGCTGAAAGCCTTACCGCCGACTTCCTGTCCCGCGCCCGAACTCTGTTTGCGCGCGCCATCGAAACGCCGGGTGGCTTGCGCATCCAGACGATCCACGCCTTCTGCGCCTCGATCCTGCGGCGGTTCCCGCTGGAAGCCGGAGTCAGCCCGCAGTTTCAGGAAATCGACGACCGGGCCGCGCAACTGCTGCGGGAACAGATCCTCGACGACATGGCCAGTGGACCAGACGCCGACCTGATCGCCGACATCGCGCGGATCGCGTCGAACGAGCCATTGCAGGTTCTGGCTGAGTCCATTGTTGGGCATCGTGACGACTTTACGCCCGCACTGACTCGCGACGACCTTCTGAATCGGTACGGGCTGTCCCAAAATGACTCGATGGCGATGTGCCTCGCCAAGGTGTTCCCCGGCGACGAAACCGAGTTTTTGGCTGGTTTAGTGTCTGATCTTCGCGCGGGCGTGGGTATGGATAACGGACTAGCTGATGCGATTGGTATCGTTCAATCCGGCGGCATTGAGTCCTTGCTCGCGATGGAATCCGTGGTGTTCACGCAGAAGGGCGAGATGCGGAAATCCCTGCCGCCCTCTTCCAAACTCCGCAAAGGAACGATGGCGGCCACCGTCAATCGCCTCGAAGACCTGTACAAACGTGTCGAAGCAGCGCGGGAAACGCGGCTCGCTCTCGAGGCTGTCGACCGGGACACCACCCTTCATCGGTTCGCAGACGCATTCCTGCGCCGCTACGAACACACCAAACAGGCGCGCGGCTGGTTGGATTTCGACGATCTCATCACCCGGACCAGAACTCTGCTGACCGACCGCCAACAGGCGCAGTGGGTGCTGTACCGGCTTGATGGCGGGATCGACCATATTCTGGTGGACGAGGCACAGGATACCAGCCCCACCCAATGGGACGTGATCAACAAACTGGCGCAGGAATTCACGTCAGGGGATGGCGCACGCAGCATGGTGCGGCGGACGATCTTCGTGGTCGGTGACAAGAAGCAGTCGATCTATTCCTTTCAGGGCGCTGATCCCCGCGAATTCGACAGAATGCGCAGTGCATTCCGCGAACAGATGCAGGCAACCGACGCGCCCTTGCAGGACGGCCAGCTCAGCTATTCGTTCCGGTCGTCGGTGCCGATCCTGCGGGTTGTGGACGACCTGTTCAAAGGTCGCGAAAAGGCGGGTTTTCTGCCGGATCAGAACCACATTTCATTTCATGACCAGGTGCCGGGACGGGTCGATTTGTGGCCCTTGATCGAACCTGCCGAAGACCCCGACGACACGCAGCCATGGGACACGCCGGTGGACCGGGTCAGCCCGACGCATCACAATGTGATCCTGGCCAAGCGCGTGGCCCGGTTCATTCAGGACACACTCGACCGCAAGACCACGATCCCGATCGGCGAGAAAGACGGGGTCGTTCGCGCACGCGCGGTTCATGCCGGAGATTTTCTCATCCTCGTGCGCAGCCGGGGCGGTTTGTTTCACGAGATCCTCAAGGTCTGCAAGGCTCTTGGCCTGCCGATTGCTGGCGCGGACAAGCTCAAGGTGATGGCGGAACTTGCGGTCAAGGACCTGCGTGCGCTTCTCGCTTTCCTCGCGACGCCAGAGGACAGCCTGTCGCTGGCCTCTGCTCTGAGATCACCCTTGTTCGGATTGGACGAACAGGCGATTTTCGATCTCGCGCATCGCCGGAAGTCGCCGCATCTTTGGGAAGAGTTGCGGCGGCGCAGAGACGATTTTCGGGATGTCATGACCATGCTGGACGACCTTCGGGATCAGGTCGATTTCCTGCGGCCCTACGACCTTCTGGAACGTGTTCTGATCCGCCATCGGGGGCGGCAGAGATTGATCGGCAGGCTTGGCGAAGAAGCCGAAGACGGCATCGACGCTCTGCTGAATCAGGCCCTGGCTTATGAACAGACCGACATCCCCAGCCTGACCGGGTTTCTGCACTGGATGGAAACCGACGATATAGAAATCAAACGTACCGTCGACAGCGCCGGTGCGCGTATCCGGATCATGACGATCCATGGGGCCAAAGGTCTTGAAGCGCCCATCGTGATCCTGCCGGACACACACAAAAAGGCCTCCAACTCGAACAAGGAGACCTTTGTCCGCGCCGACGGATCAGCCCATTGGCGCGGGTCGGACAAGACGCGCGCCGCGTTTCAACGCTCTGCTCTCGATGCCGCCCGCACAGCAGAGGACGAAGAAAAGGACAGGCTCTTGTACGTTGCTTTGACGCGGGCAGAGCGTTGGCTTGTCGTCGCGGCAGCCGGTACCCCAGACAAGGCCGCGGAAAGCTGGCATGACCGCGTACAGGCCACGTTAGAGACAGTTGGTGCCGTCCCGCACAGCTTCGGGTTTGCCGATGATGGGCCTGCGAATGGGTTGCGTCTTGAATACCAGGATTGGCCGCAACCAATGGAAGCCGAGGCGGCCAAGGACCGTGCGGTAGACATACCTCTACCAGAGGTTTTCGAACGGAATGCACCCGAGCCACCCAAAACGACCAAGGCTCTGAGTCCCTCGGATCTTGGTGGCGCAAAGGCTTTGCCGGGTGCGGAAGGTGACCTGAGCGACATCGCAAAGGACCGCGGTACGCTGATTCACATGCTGCTCGAGGTGTTGCCAGCGCTGCCCGAAGAGGACCGCGAACCAGCGGCACAGCATCTTGTCGGGGATCACCCGCTTGCGCCCGAAATGATCTCCGAAGCCTTGGCTGTCTTGAACACCCCGTCGCTGGCACCGTTCTTTGCCGAAAGCGCCCTTGCCGAAGTTGGCGTGACCGCAACTGTCGACGCTTTTGGCGACATCCCGCTGCACGGCATCATCGACCGGCTGATCGTCACGGACGACAAGGTCATGGCTGTCGATTTCAAGACCAACCGAACCGTCCCGGATCACGAGGACCAGACGCCCGAAGGCCTGTTGCGTCAGATGGGCGCCTATCACGCCATGCTATGTCGGATTTATCCGGACAAGCGGGTTGAAACAGGTATCCTCTGGACACGAACAACCACCTACATGCCGTTGTCGGAAGAGCGTGTGACACAAGCACTCGTGAGAGCACGCCACCTTGACGGCCCATCCGACGATACATAGTCTCTCGATCCGACTGACCCATGCGCCCGAGCCTCAAGGAGAGCCCAATGCCCACCGTTGCCGTGACCGATGAAACCTTCGATGCCGAAGTCAAGAATTCCAGCGTCCCCGTTGTTGTGGATTTCTGGGCCGAATGGTGTGGCCCCTGCAAACAGATCGGCCCGGCTTTGGAAGAGCTGGCTGCCGAATACGGCGACAGCGTGAAGATCGCAAAGGTCGATGTCGACAGCAACCCGAACTCCGCCGCCGCGATGGGCGTGCGGGGTATTCCGTCGCTGTTCATCTTCAAGGACGGTCAGGTTGTGTCGAACAAGACCGGTGCAGCGCCGAAAGCCGCGCTGAAGGGTTGGATCGACGAAAGCATCTGATTTCGCTTGAAATTCATCGAAACGCCCGGTCCCAGCGCCGGGCGTTTTGCGTTGCAGGGCTTGTGCGGCCTGGCGGATCGGCCCATATCGGCACAAACGCAAGAAGGACGACCCCATGGCTGACAGCGACTTTCCGGGATGGCACGGCACCACGATCATCGGCGTTCGCAAGGGCGGCAAGGTGGTGATTGCAGGCGACGGGCAGGTCAGCCTTGGTCAGACGGTGATCAAGGGCACCGCCCGCAAGGTGCGCCGCATCTCGCCCGGTGGCTATGACGTGGTCGCCGGATTTGCCGGATCGACCGCTGATGCCTTTACCCTGCTGGAACGGCTCGAAGCCAAGCTGGAAGCAACCCCCGGCCAACTCCAGCGCGCCAGTGTCGAACTGGCCAAGGATTGGCGCACCGACAAGTACCTGCAAAAGCTCGAAGCGATGCTGATCGTGTCCGATGGCAAAGAGCTTTATGTCATCACCGGCGCGGGCGACGTGTTGGAACCGGAACATGACGTGACCGCCATCGGGTCTGGTGGGAACTATGCCTTGGCCGCCGGGCGCGCCCTGATGGGTACCGACAAGGATGCCGAACGGATCGCCCGCGAAGCGATGGCGATTGCGGCTGACATCTGCGTCTACACCAACGGCAACCTTACGGTTGAGACGATTCAGGCCTGACCGGCCTTTTTCGCTTCCATATAGGCGCGAAGCACCGCGTTCATGCGGGTCTGGTACCCGCGACCCTCGGATTTGAAGAACTCGAGCACGTCCGGATCAACCCGAAGCGAAATCGCCTGTTTCAGGTCGGGGGTCACGATACGCGCTTTGGACCAGTCGACCTCGAACTCTTGCGGGCCTTCGTAATCGCCCTGCTCACGCAGATAGTCCCAATCGGTTTCACTTTTCATTCTCCGGATTTCTTCCAGAGAATACCGCTTGATATTGCTCTCGCTCATCTTTTCTTGCCTTTCGGGCAGTAATGATCCGAACACGATCACCACGCATTGTGAACACTACAGCAAAGTAACTTCCACCCAGCTGTCCGACCGCAATCTTGCGCTCTTCGATCTCGCTTCGTGCGTCCATAACAATATGCTGCGATTGCAGGATTTCGGCGGCATCGAGAAAGTCGATTTTGTGCTTTGCTAAGGTCGTCAGGCGCTTTTTCTCGTCAAATTCAAAATCCATCTGTCTGCCCCTCCTCAGGGGCTGGACTTACCTGTAACCATATATGCGATTGTATATACAAATGGTCAAGCCTTTTAAATTCCGGTGACTCCCACTATCTCGACACGAACAGAGTAAAGGACGCCTTAATGACCGACCTCACCCCCCGCGAAATCGTGTCGGAACTGGACCGCTTCATCATCGGGCAGAAGGATGCCAAGCGCGCGGTGGCCGTGGCCCTGCGCAACCGCTGGCGGCGCAAGCAACTCAGCGACGATCTGCGGGAAGAGGTGTACCCAAAGAACATCCTGATGATCGGACCTACCGGCGTCGGCAAGACCGAGATCAGCCGCCGTCTGGCCAAGCTGGCCAAAGCACCCTTCATCAAGGTCGAAGCTACCAAGTTCACCGAGGTGGGCTATGTCGGGCGCGACGTGGAGCAGATCATCCGTGATCTGGTCGACGCGGCCATTGCCATGACCCGCGACCACATGCGCGAAGACGTGAAGGCCAAGGCGCACGAAGCGGCGGAACAGCGGGTGATCGAAGCCATCGCTGGTGAAGGCGCACGCGAAGGCACGCGCGAGATGTTTCGCAAGAAGCTCAAGGATGGGCTGCTGGACGACACCGTGATCGAACTGGAACTGCAGGACACCTCAAGCCCTTTCCCTATGATGGACATCCCCGGCCAACCCAACATGGGCGGTGGCGGAATGATGAATCTTGGCGACCTCTTTGGCAAAGCGTTTGCGGGGCGCACCACCCGCAAGCGGATGACCGTGGCCGAAAGCTATGAAGTTCTGATCGCAGAAGAAGCGGACAAGCTGCTGGACGACGACGTGGTCAAGGAAAAGGCGCTGGAAGCGGTCGAACAGAACGGCATCGTGTTTCTGGACGAGATCGACAAGGTGGCTGCACGGCAGGAAACCCGTGGCGGGGATGTCAGCCGCGAAGGGGTGCAGCGCGACCTGCTGCCCCTGATCGAAGGCACCACCGTCAGCACCAAACATGGCCCGGTGAAAACCGACCACATCCTGTTCATCGCATCCGGTGCATTCCACATCGCAAAACCGTCGGACCTGCTGCCTGAACTGCAAGGGCGTCTGCCGATCCGCGTCAACCTGCGCGCACTCACCGAAGAAGACTTCGTGCGCATCCTGACGGAAACCGACAACGCGCTGACGCTGCAATACACGGCGCTGATGGCGACCGAAGAAGTGACCGTCAGCTTTACCGAAGACGGCATCGCCGCTTTGGCGAAAATCGCGGCGGACGTGAACCAGTCGGTCGAAAACATCGGCGCCCGACGGCTCTATACTGTGATGGAGCGCGTGTTCGAAGACCTGAGCTTCGAAGCACCCGACCGGTCCGGCGACGAGGTCGTCGTGGATGCAGCCTTTGTGGAAAAGCATCTGGGCGAGCTGACCAAATCCGCCGATCTCAGCCGCTACGTTCTTTAACCAGGAACCAAATGCCCACGAAAAAGCCCCGCCAGTTTGGCGGGGCTTCTTTTCTTACAGCGGCTGGGCTTACGCCATCCACCACCGTTCGGCCATCCGGCCGTTGTCCATCTGCCAGAGGTTGCCCACCGTGTCGGACGTCGCGATCTTGGTTGACAGCGCCTGCACATAGTTGGCGAACATCGGAATGATCACACCACCATCGTCGCGCAGGATCTGCTGCATCTCGAAATACATCTCGCGACGCTTGTTGCTGTCCAGTTCCGCACGGGCCAGAAGCAGCAACTCCTGGAAGCGCGGCTCGTCCCACTGGCTGTCGTTCCACGGAACCCCGGCTTCGTAGGCGGTTGCGAACATCCAGTCCTCGGTCGCTCGGCCCGAGAAGTACGACGCACAGAACGGCTTTTTCAGCCATACGTTCGACCAGTAACCATCCGCCGGTTCCTGCACCACGTTGATGTTGATGCCCGCACCCTTGGCCGAAGCCTGATAGAGCTGCGCCGCATCGACAGCGCCGTTGAACGCTGCATCCGACACGTTGAGGTCGATGTTGAGCTCGGTCAGACCCGCTTCCTTGAGGTAGAACTTGGCCTTGTCCAGATCGTAGGTCAGCGGCTCCATTTCCGAATGGAAATACTGGTTGGCAGGGCCGATTGGGGTGTCGTTGGCTGCCATACCGTGACCCAGCAGGATTTTATCCACCAGTTCCTGACGGTTGATGCCGTACTTGAGCGCGCGACGCACGTTCACGTCGGTGAACGGATCGACCTTGGTCAGCATCGGGAAGGTGTAGTGCTGGTTGCCCGTCACTTCCTGAATGCGGATCATCGGGTTCGCCCGAAGCAACGCCTCGGTCTTGAAGTCGATCCGGTTGATCGCATCGACCTGACCCGTCATCAGCGCGTTCATACGGGCCGTGGAGTCGTTGATCGCGATATATTCGATCTCGTCAAAGAAACCAGCGCTGTCGCCCTTGTAGTGGCTGTCCACCCGCTTGGCCGTCATGCGCACGCCCGGCTCGAACGATGTGACCTGATACAGGCCCGTGCCGATGCCCTTGGCAATCGCTTCTTCGATCTGGCCTGCCGGGTACATCAGCAGGTGATAATCGGACATCAGGTAGGGGAAGTCAGCATTGCCTGCTTCCAGAGTGAACTGAACCTGATGTTCACCGGTTTTCTTCATCTCGCTGATCGCGGCGACAATCGGCTGCGCAGCGGATTTCGCTCCTTCGGCCACGTGCAGTTGCAGCGACTCGATCACATCATCCGCGCCGAACGGCTTGCCGTTGTGGAAGGTCACGCCCTGACGGAGGTTGAACGTCCATGTCTTCGCATCGGGTGTCGCTTCCCAATCCGTGGCAAGTTCACCGATCAGCGATCCATCCGCAGCAACTTCGGTCAGGCTGTCGAACACGGCACCCTGAGCGGACGCGATCATGTAGAGGTCGGAATGCGTCCGGCCATCCCAGCTGTCCGAAGTGTTGGCACCGTTCAGGCCCACCCGCAGGCGGCCACCGCGCTTGGGCTGCGCAAACAGCGGAAGGCCACTGGCGGCCAGAACACCGGCGGCAGCACCGGTTCGAAGTAGTCCACGTCTAGAAATGCGAGTCATCATCGTCTCCCTGTGATTATGAGCGGTCTCAGGCCGCCTGTAGGTCCTTCATGGACCGATTCTCATGACATCTTATCAACGGCTGCATCGCCGATATTATCAACTCCACGTTCGTTGAGTAGATTGGTAAGCCAATCCGGGTCCATTTCCGGCACCGAACTGAGCAAAAGGTCCGTATAGGGGTGATGCGGCGGCACGAACATGTCCTGTTTCGGCCCCTGCTCCACCACCTCACCGTCTTTCATCACCACCACTTCGTCTGCAATGGCTTTGACCGTCGCAAGATCATGGGTGATGAACATGTAACTGAGCTTGAGATCATCCTGCAGACGCGCCAGCAGTTTGAGGATACCTTCCGCTACAAGCTGGTCCAAGGCACTTGTGACCTCGTCGCAGATGATGAACTTCGGCTCCGCCGCCAAAGCGCGCGCAATGCCGATCCGCTGCTTCTGACCGCCAGACAGCTCGGACGGCAAACGGTCGATATACTGCGCCGCAGGAAGCTCGATCTCGTCCAGCAATTCCTCGACGCGGCGGCGTTTCTGCTTGCCGGTCAATCCCATGTAGAACTGCACGGGCCGACCGATGATGTCGCCGATGGTGGTGCGCGGATTCAGCGCCGTGTCCGCCATCTGATAGATCATCTGCGCTTGCCGCAACTGATCCTTGCTCCGGCTCTTGTAATTCGCCGGGAGCGCCTTTCCGTCGAACTCGATCACGCCATGCGTCGGCGGCAACAGCCCTGTAATACACCGCGCCGTGGTCGACTTGCCCGACCCGGATTCACCCACAACAGCAACGGTGCGCCCTTCGTGGATGTCAAAGCTGACGTTGTGCAGAACGGGAATCTTGCCATAAGCGGCGGACACGTTCTGAACGGACACAACTGGCGTGGCGCTGGTATGCACCGCAGGTTTCTGCGGACGTTCAAACGCGCGCACGGCCCACAGGCTCTTGGTGTATTCTTCCTTGGGATGGGCCAGCATCGTGCGGGTATCCGCCTCTTCCACCTCATCTCCCTTGAGCAGCACCTTGATCCGATCCGCCATCTGGGCGACCACCGCCAGATCGTGCGTGATGTAGATCGCGGCGGTGTCAAACTGCTCGACAATATCGCGGATCGACGCCAGCACTTCGATCTGCGTGGTCACGTCCAGCGCCGTGGTCGGTTCGTCGAAGATGATCAGGTCGGGACGGCAGGACATCGCCATCGCCGTCATCGCGCGCTGAAGCTGACCACCAGACACCTGGTGCGGATAGCGGAACCCGATCTGATCCGGATTGGGCAGACGCAACCGACGATACAGCTCGATCCCGTCCTTCATGCTCTCGGCGCGGGACATGACACCGTGCTGCACCGGGCCTTCGGTGTGCTGGTCGATCAGCTTGTGCGCCGGGTTAAAGCTGGCCGCCGCAGATTGCGCGACATAGGCGATGCGCTTGCCCAACAGATCGCGCTTCTTGGCGGCTGAGGCTGCAATGAGGTCGATGCCATCGAACATGACCGACCCCTTCGAGATCCGCACGCCATCACGGGTAAAGCCCATCGCGGCGAGACCAAGCGTCGACTTGCCCGCACCCGATTCCCCGATGAGGCCCAGCACTTCGCCCTTGTTCAACGTCAGGCTGGCACCATTGATGATGGGCGACCACACCTCGTCGCTGCGCCCTTCGATCCAGAGATCGCGGATTTCGACCAGCGCGCTCATTCCTTCAACCCCGAGCTTCTGTGCAGCATCCAGTCGACCACGAAGTTGACCCCGACAGTCAGCAGCGCAATCGCCCCGGCGGCCAGCAGGGGCAGCGCCGCCGTCAAAGGCGAAAACGCCGCGAAGTTGATGAACTGGGCCGAGTCGCGCACCATCGTGCCCCAATCCGCCAGCGGAGGCTGGATGCCGACACCCAGGAAGGACAGCGATGCAATCGTCAGGAACACAAAGCAGAACCGCAATCCGAACTCTGCCAGCAACGGCGCGGTCGCATTCGGCAGGATTTCCTTGAAGATCAGGTAACCCAAACCCTCGCCCCGCAGCTTGGCCGCTTCGATATAATCCATCACCACGATGTTCAGACCCACCGCGCGTGCAAGGCGAAACACCCGCGTGCTGTCGATCACGGCGATGATCAGGATCATGTAGACCGTCAGAAGCCACCGCTCTGATCCGGCCCAGGCACTGGCAATGGTCATCAGCAGCAGCGCAAAGATCAGCGACGGGATCGCCATCAGAACGTCCACGGCCCGGCTGAGGATCTGATCCAGCCAGCCCTGCAACGTCGCGGCTAGAAAACCAAGCGTGCCGCCCAGAAAGAACGCCAGACAGGTGGTGATGAACGCAATACCCACGGTGTTCTGCGCACCATAGATCAGACGGCTCAGCAGATCGCGCCCGATCTGGTCCGTGCCCAGAGGATGCAGCGGATCACCCCCTGTCGCCGGGTTGCCGCCCGGCAGCACGTTCACCTTGGCGAACACGGCCTCTTGTCCATAGGGCGCCAGCCACGCGGCAAAGATCGCGGTCAGGGCGTACAGGATCACGATCAGCAGTCCAAAACTTGCCGTCAATGGCATCTGGCGGAACAGCTTCTTGCTGCCACGTGTCCCTATCATGCGCCCCAGAGCGCGGAAGAGATAGGCCGCAACAGCCGACAGAAGGAAAAACTGCACCGCCCAGCGGAAGAACACGACACCCGCGTTCGGAACACCCGCATCGGTGATCGTCGGCTGGAAGAAATACCAGACGGAAAACACCACAAGGCTTGCCCCAAGCACATATCCGAACGCCACTGCAAACGGCATGTCCCGGAATGTCGGCGCGTTGCCCGTGGCCTTCTGCCCCGCAAAGCGCAGAACCCAACCGCCCGCCGCGATCCCCAAAAGGATCAGGGCCAATGTCGGAAGCGTGCTCATTTCGGATGCCTCAAACGCGGATTGGACAGGATCGACAGGATGTCCGCCAGCAGGTTCAGAAGGATGTACGCGGCAGCGAAAATCAGGCAGCACGCCTGCACCACCGGAATGTCGCGGATCTTCACGCTGTCCACGAACAACTGACCGATGCCGGGATAGACAAACACCACCTCGACCACCACGACCCCGGTGATGAGATAGGCCAGGTTCAAAGCGATCACGTTGATGATCGGCGCAAGCGCGTTGGGCAGGGCGTGTTTCACGATGACCCGCATCGGCGACATACCCTTGAGTCGCGCCATCTCGATATAGGGCGAGGCAAGAAGGTTGATGATCGCCGCCCGCGTCATCCGCATCATATGCGCAGTCACGACAAGGGTCAGCGTCAACGCGGGCAGCAGCGTCCGTTCAAGCCGTTCGCCAAAGGACATACCCTCAAAGATGTTGGACAGTGACGGCAGCATCGGATTCAGCACAGCAAGGAACAGGATCAGCACATAGGCAAGGAAGAACTCGGGTGACGAGATCGAGGTGAGGGTCGTGATATTCGTCGCACGGTCAAAGACCGAATTGCGGAACAGCGCGGCCAGAATGCCCAGCACAAGCGAAACCGGAACCGCAATCGCCGCGGTGACCGCAGCAAGAAACATGGTGTTTTCAAAGCGCGGCGCGATCTGCTGCGCCACCGTTGTCCGCACGCCACTATCGGCCCCGACAAAACTGGCGAAATTGGCCTGCGCAAAGGAATTGCCCAGATCACCCTGCAGCGCGGCACCCAGCCACTGGAAATATCGCGTGATCGGTGGCTGATCGAGACCGAGGTCCCGACGGATCGCCTCGACCGCATCCGGCGTCGCGCCCTGCCCCAGAATGGCTTGGGCAAAATCGCCGGGAAGCAGGTTCACGGCTGTGAAAATCACGATGGACACGACGAAGAGCGTGAGAAGCCCAAGCGCAAGCCGCTGCAGAATGATGCGAATGACTGAATTCAACTGGAGGCTTAACCCTGGTTCACGTCGTTTGCATACGTTAACAACCCCGAGCCACGTGTAAACATTTTAATGGCGACAAACGTCTAAGATGTTGAGATCGCGTCCATTATTCTTACCAATTCGGCGCTGATCCCGGGTTCCGACAGTGCATGCCCGGCATTGCGAACCATCCTCAGGTCACATTCGGGCCAGACGCGCGCCAATTCCCAGGCACGCACGGGTGGGCAGATCATGTCGTACCGGCCCTGAACGATGGCACCGGGAATGCCCGACAGACGGTCCATATTGTTCAGAATCCAACCGTCTTCCTCAAGAAAACCGTTGTTGATGAAGTAATGGTTCTCAAGCCGCGCAAACGCACGCGCATAATCCCCGGGTGACTCTCCCCCCGATCCGCTGGAATAGACCGACGCCAGCGCGTTTTCCCAGGCCGACCACGCCCGCGCAAACCGGGTTTCGGTGCGCAGATCACCGCAGAACAACCGCCGGTGATAGGCCGCGATCAGATCGTCGCGTTCATCCTCGGGGATCATGTCGACGAACCGGGCCCAGGTTTCCGGCCAGAACTGCCCCGCGCCCCCGCCATAGAACCAGTCCAGCTCGGCCTTGGTCATGGTGAACACACCGCGTAGCACCAGATGGCGCACGCGGTCGGGATGGCTGATTGCATAGATCAGAGCAAGCGTCGCGCCCCAACTGCCGCCAAACACGATGAACTGGTCGATCCCAAGCGTCTTGCGGATCAACTCGATATCCGCGACCAGATCCCATGTTGTGTTGTCGTTGACACTCGCATGGGGCCGCGACCGCCCACACCCACGCTGATCGAACAGTACGACGCGGTACACCTTGGGATCGAAATAGCGCCGCATTGACGGGCTGCACCCGCCACCGGGGCCGCCATGCAGCACGATCACCGGCAGGCCGTTCTCTGCCCCGCATTGTTCGACGTAGACACTATGCCCATCCCCCACCGACAGCATGCGCTGGTCGTAGGGGTCGATGGGGGGGTAAAGATACTGCACTGCGCGCTTTTGGCTCGGGAATTTGTCCATATCCACTCTATATTGGCAGCAATTACCAAAAGACCATGGGGAAATGTCTCATGACGATAACGACAACGGTCGAGCCGTCGGAAATCGCCAAGTTCGAAGCGATGGCCGCCGAATGGTGGGACCCGAACGGCAAGTTCAAACCGTTGCACATGATGAACCCTGTACGTCTTGACTACATCACGACCCAGATCGCTGCGGAATTCGGCCGGGATCTCTCGAAACCCAAGCCGTTTGCCGGTCTGCGCCTTCTCGACATCGGCTGTGGCGGGGGTCTTTTGTGCGAACCCCTCGCGCGGCTTGGCGCGACGGTGGTGGGCATCGACGCAGGGGGCAGCACGATTCCCGTAGCACAGGCCCATGCACAGCAATCCGGCCTGACCATCGACTATCGCCACACCACAGCCGAAGCGCTTGGCGAATCAGGTGATGTCTTCGACGCGGTTCTGACGATGGAAGTGATCGAGCATGTTGCCGATCCTCTGGGCTTTCTCAAGGCGTGCCAGCGCCTGCTGAAACCCGGCGGTCTGCATCTGTGTTCGACGATCAATCGCACCGCCAAAAGCTTTGGAGCCGCCATCATCGGCGCGGAATACGTGATGCGCTGGCTGCCCAAGGGCACGCATGACTGGGCCAAGTTCATCACGCCGGACGAATTGTACGGGATGTTGCGGCAAACCGGGCTTGATCCGGTGGATCGCAAGGGATTCCAGTTCAACCCCGTGAGTTGGAAATGGAGCCTGTCTGACCGCGACCTCAGCGTGAACTACGTGACGGCCGCGGTGAATCCAGCCTGATCTGGGCAGGGATCACCCTCGGCCATCCGGCTCTTCAAGCTTCACGCGCAGCTCGCGCAGGACAGGGATCGCCGCGCGCACCTTCGATTCACCCAATTCGGCAACCATCTCGTTGATCAACGGTGTGATCGCCGCAATCGCCGCATCCCGCGCCGACAGGCCCGCCGGACTGATCGACACCTGCTTGCGGCGCGCATCGTCCCAATCCGGGCGAATGTGAACATACCCCGCCGCTTCGAGCTTGCTCAGGGTGTTGGTCATCGCACCGCGCGTGACATGAAAGGACTTGGCCAATTGCGCCGGGGTCTTTTCCGAACCACCCCGCGCCAACTGATTCAGCACCGAAAAATGCGAGATCTCCATCTTGTTCGGCAGCACGCGGGTCAGCCTGTTCCGCAACAACTGATCTGCGGTCAGCAATTCGCTGAACAGCGAAATGGCAAGAGGGCTGCTGTCATTCACCAAGGGCCAGAGAATTCTCTATCATGCTGTAAAGACGGCACTTTATGGCGCGCCTGGGCAACCTGCGTCAAGTCGAGGTCTACAAGATGCACCCCCGGGCGCTGCCCCGCGTCCAAAAGAACCTCACCCCAGGGCGAAACGACAAGCGAATGCCCATGAGTTGTGCGCGGCTTGCCTGTGCTGACCCTGTGCTGCCCGACCTGTGCCGGCGCCAGGACGAAACATCCGGTCTCGATCGCCCGCGCGCGCAGCAGTGGCTCCCAGTGCATCGGCCCGGTTGCCGGCGAAAACGCGGCGGGCACTGTCAGGATGTCGGCCCCGGCCTGCGCCAAGGCGCGGTGCAGATAGGGAAAACGCACGTCATAGCACACTGTCAGGCCAATGCGGCCAAACGGCGTTTCGGCCAGAACAGCCCGGTGCCCCGGTGCAAACCCTGCCGATTCCCGGAACGTCTCGGTCTCGGTCACCTGCACGTCGAACATGTGCAACTTGTCGTACCACGCCGCAATCGACCCGTCCGGGGCAATCAGGAACGACCGGTTGGCGAACCTCTCCTCAGGTGGCTCTGCCCTGAGCGCAAGCGATCCGATCAGGATCCACACCCCCAGCCGCGCCGCCTCGTTCCGCAATCCGGCCAGCGTCGGATCATCATCCTGCGCGACCAGAACACTGCGCTGATGGCTGCGGCTGTTGCTGATGCAATTCGTGACTTCGGGCGTCAGGATAAACGTCGCACCGTCCCGCGCTGCATCCTGCACAAGGCCGGACGTGACCTGCAGATTGTCCAGCGGATCATCCGAAGACGTCAGTTGAAGCAGGGCAGCGCGCATGTCCGTCAGGCCGCAAGCAGCGAATCAAGCTTGCCGGCGCGGTCCAGCGCATAAAGATCATCGCAGCCCCCGACATGAAGATCCCCGATGAAGATCTGCGGAACGGTGCGTCCACCATTGGCGCGCTGGATCATCTCGGGCTTGCGATCCGGATGAGCCAGAACGTCGATCTCGGTAAACGTCGCGCCCTTCTGAGTCAAAAGCCGCTTGGCCGCGTGGCAGAATCCGCAAAGCGGTGAGGTATAGATTTCGATCTGTGGCATGTGATGTCCCTTCACGTAACTGTCAGGGATTTACGCCGCCTTTGCAACGCGTGCCAGAACCGAGACGTAAATCTCTCGACACTGTGCGTGATGACAGGCCACGGCACAGGCCGCCAGCGTCGCCCCGGATGTCATCACGTCATCGACAAGAAGAACCGGACGATCCCGCAACCGCGCCGCATGGCCAGAGCGCACGGAAATCGCGTCGGACAGTTCCGCAAACCGCGCATCCCGCGACTTCCCGTCAAGCGACACCGTGCGCCGATGCCGGACAAGACTGTCCGGGCAGAACGCCATCCCCCTGCGTTTCGCAATCGCCTGCGCCAGCAACGCGGACTGGTTGTACCGCCGCGACAGAAGCCGGAAAAGGTGCAACGGTACAGGCAGCACCAGCGTCTCTGGCGGCAGGTCGGGTGGGCAGGCCCGGGCCATCCAGTCGGCGGCCATAGCGACGATGTCGTGACGGTCCCCGTGCTTCAGCCCCAAAACCAGCTTGCGCGCGACACCCTCATACCGCAACGCAGCGCGCCCGCGTGACCAGGGCCGCCCGATCGACAGACAATCGTCGCACTGCACGGCACTGTCCGAACAGCCCGGTAGGGCGATCCCGCACAGATCGCAGACCAGACCCGTGATGAAGGGCGTTTCTGCAAAACACGAGGCGCACAGCCCATGATCCTGCTCGACCAACCCGCCACACCCAAGACAGCGGGGCGGATAAATCATCTGCAGCGCAGTTTGCAATCCCGTCCGCAGCACCTTATCTCGCTTCCATGTCCGACATCCCTGCCCTCACCGATCGGCTGGCCTTGGCCCGTCATCGCGACCGCGCCCGGAAATCCCCGGCGCTGTTTCTGCATCAAGAGGCTTTGGCCGATGTGCAGGATCGGCTCGCATTGGTTAACAAATCCTTTACGGCTCCGGCTGTCGTCACACCGTTCCCCGACCTGTGGCGTGACACGTTTCCACAGGCGCATGTCATCGCCGACGAGGATGTCCTCGACCTTGGCGAAAACACACATGACCTGATCATTCACGCGATGGCCCTGCATTGGGCCAATGACCCGGTCGGGCAGTTGATTCAGTGCCGCCGTGCACTCAGGCCGGACGGCTTGTTGCTCGTCGTGGCGCTTGGTGGTCAGACCCTGCACGAATTGCGCGCCGCTTTGGGACAGGCCGAGATCGAAATCACCGGCGGCTTGTCTCCGCGCATCGCCCCGATGGGGGAAATCCGCGATCTGGGCGCATTGTTGCAAAGGGCAGGTCTGGCCTTGCCTGTCGCTGACAGCGCCATTCTGAAGACCAGCTATGCGACGCCGCTGCACCTGATGCACGATCTGCGCGCGATGGGCGAAACCAATGCTTTGACCGCCCGGCTCAGACACCCGACGCGCCGAACGGTCTTGCTGCGCGCGATGGAACTTTATGCAGAGGCCTATGCCGACGAAACCGGCAGGATCTTTGCAACATTCGAAATGATCACGCTCACCGGCTGGGCCCCCGATTCGTCGCAACCAAAGCCCTTGCGACCCGGATCTGCGGCGCAACGGCTGGCGGATGCGCTGAACACGGTGGAAACACCGCTCAAAGATTGACCTGACCGGGATAGAGGTTAGTTAGCCCGCTAAAGGAAGCTAAGGAAACAGGCCCGATGTTGGACGCGACAAAAACAGCTCAACGCCCGACCCACGCCCCGACCGATCACCCCAAGGTGCCGGCCGAGCGCGTCGGTATTCTTCTGGCCAATCTTGGGACGCCGGATCACTATTCCTATTGGCCGATGCGCCGGTATCTCAACGAGTTCCTGTCCGACCGCCGGGTGATCGACTATAGCCCATGGCTCTGGCAACCGCTGCTTCAATTGATCATCCTCACCAAACGTCCGTTCAGCTCGGGTGAAGCGTACAAGTCGATCTGGAACGAGGATCAGGGCGAAAGCCCCCTGATGACCATCACCAAGGACCAGACCGCGAAGATCACCAAGGTCATGCAGGATCGGTACGGCGATCAGGTCATGGTCGATTTCTGCATGCGCTATGGCAACCCGTCGACCAAATCCAAGGTCCGGGCGATGGTCGACGCCGGATGCCGCAAGATCCTGTTTTTCCCGCTCTATCCGCATTACGCAGGCGCAACTTCAGCGACCGCCAATGACCAGTTCTTCCGCGCCCTGATGGACGAGAAGTGGCAACCGACCGTGCGCACGGTTGATCCCTACTACCAGCACCCGCTCTATATCGAGGCGCTCGCCCAGTCGATCGAACGCGCCTATGCGAAACTGGAAACCCGGCCCGATATTCTTGTCTGTTCCTATCACGGGGTGCCCAAACGTTACCTGATGGAGGGCGATCCCTATCACTGCCAGTGCCAGAAGACGACGCGCCTGCTCAAGGAGCGGCTGGGCTGGGACGACACCGAGATCACCACCACCTTCCAGTCGAAATTCGGTCCCGAGGAATGGCTGAAGCCCTATACCGTGGAAGAAGTCGCGCGTCTGGCCGAGGAAGACGGCAAGAAGAACATCGCGGTCTGCGCGCCGGCCTTCTCAGCCGACTGCATCGAAACGCTGGAAGAGATCAATGAAGAGATCAAGGAAAGCTTCGAAGAGGCCGGCGGTGAGCATTTCACCTACATCCCCTGTCTCAACGACGATGATGCGCATATCGCGGCATTGTCTGCGGTGATCGAGGAAAACCTGAACGGCTGGCTGGACTGATCCCGGTCAGACGGCCTGCCCGAAATAAAAAAGGCGGTGCATTAGCACCGCCTTTTTCTTTAGTCCGATCCGCCGTGGATCAGTCAGCAGCAGCAGCAGCCAGCAGGGCCAGAACGACCAGCGGGATGATGATGCCAGCGGACGAGGAGCTTGCTGCGGCTTCTTCAACCACAACCACCGGCTCCATCATCACGTCGTCTTTTGCGTAGGAACCGGCCATTGCTGTCGAAGCAGCACCAGCGAACGCGGCGGCGAGAACGAGTTTCTTCATATTAACCTCCAGATATTTGCATGTCGGCGCGCAAAGCGACACACGACAGGCACCCAAGACTTACCTCGTAAGACTCTCTAACCAGTATATCGTGCCAAATGCAAACCTATCTTATCGCACGACTTTCCGGCTTCGCCCCCATGTCGTCAAATTAGCAACACCTGCGTGCCGACTTTCGCCAATTCGTAAAGCTCTTCGATATGTTCGTTGTAAAGCCCGATACATCCGTTCGACGAACGACGCCCGATCTTGCGCGTATCATGCGTTCCGTGGATGCGATAATACGTCCAGCTCAGGTGCAGGGCACGGGTTCCAAGCGGGTTGTCCGGCCCCGGCGGCACATAGTCCGGCCATTCGGGGTTGCGGATTTTCATCGACGGGGTGGGGCGCCAATCGGGTTCGGGATCCTTGAAGGTCACCTGCGTGCGACCACGGCGCGTCAGATCTTCGGTCAGGGGCACCGAAGACGGGTAAAGACGGTAATTCCCATTCTCTTCCCAGTAATGCAGGGCGCGCGAATCAATATCGACAAGGATCGCGCCGTTTCTCAGATTTTCGAAATACGGCTGCCAATCCAGTGTCCGGAAACTCGAGACGTTCCGGCGCACGGCCTGCGACAGATCGCGCTCGATCTCGACGGTCGAGCCGTCATTGACGTCTTGCGCGACAGCCGGAGACGCAACAAGTGCGGCCGTCCCGGCAAGGAAATGACGGCGGTTCAGGGAATAACGCGGTGTATTTGCCATCTCATGGCCTCTTCATCGGCAAAATTGGGAACTCGCGCAACTATATGGCGTGAATGCCTCAGTCGCAATTCAAAGGAATGTCATATCGGCAAATCTCGGCTTTGTGTGTTTGCTCACACCCTTGTCTGACGATAAGCCCGGAGACGACCAAACTTGGGTGGCTGATCATGAAGCGTTCGACATTTCTTTTGGGGGCTGCCGCACTGGCCCTGACCGCCTGTGCCGGAGCGCCGCCGCCGACACTGGGACCGGACGGAAAACCGCTTCCCCGTGTCTACCGCATCCGGTCCTCGGACACAGGTCGCATCCAGTTCCGCATGCTCGACGCGGTGAACGCGCTGCGTCAGGCCTCGGGCGCGCCCGCGCTCGATCTGAACGCTCAGCTCAATGCCGCCGCTGCGACCCATGCCCGCGACATGAGCGTGCAGAATCGCCCCTGGCATTTCGGGTCCGACGGGTCATCCCCGATCACACGCATTCAGCGCGCCGGATATACCGGACGCCTTGTCGGCGAGGCGATTTCCGAAACCTACGAGACCGAACTGGAAACGCTGGGCGCATGGATGGAAGCGCCGAACACACGGACGGTTCTTCTTGATCCTTCGGCACGCGAAATGGGCTTCTCGTGGTTCCAGGAGCCGAACGGCAAGATCTGGTGGAACCTTGTTCTGGGCACACCGGAAGAGACCGGGTTCATCCCGGTGAACGCGCCATCCTGATTTAGGTCCGTATTGGTCCCAATGTTTCGCGCGCGAAACATTGGGTCAGGTCTACTGACCCTTCACGGGTTGATCGTGATCGGCGTTCCCGTCCTGACCATCGAATAAATCTCGCGCATTTCGCGGTTGGTCACGGCGATGCAGCCCCATGTCCAGTCGCGCCCGCCCTTGCGGTTCTTCCACGGTCGCCCGTGAATGAAAATGTCGCCACCCGGCGATTTTCCCATGGCGCGGGCTGCGGCCACGTCATGCGGTCTGGGGTAATCTATTCCCAGCGACAGGTAGAAATTGCTGTTGGGATTGCGGCGGTCGATCATGTATTCGCCTTCGGGCGTCTTGCCGTCGCCTTCGATCTGCTTGTGCCCAACGGGGGCAAACCCAAGCCCGATGTCATAGGATTTGAGCACCGCATTATGGTGCATCAGATACATCTTGCGATCAGCCTTCTGCACCACGATCCGGGTGACTTCGGGGCCGGTATAGGTGGGGAACTTGCCGCAGGCGGTTAGCCCGAGAAGAAGCGCGAAAAGCGTCAGGAGTCGCAACATTGGAAACACTGCCCGATTTGTTTTCCCCAGTGTACCAGACAACGGGGCAAACGGGAAAACGAAACCGTGAGTCAGGCTTGCTGGATCACCTCTGATCCAGCCGCCGTTCGATGGCTTCAAGCCGGGCAAGAACCTGATCACGGTATGCGTCGGTCTTTTCGTTGGATTCCTCCGCATGTGCGTCCTGCATCGAATTCACGATCAGACCCACAAGTAGGTTCACCACCGCAAAGGTCGTGACCATGATGAACGGCACGAAGAATGCCCAGGCCCACGGATACACTTCCATCACCGGGCGCACGATGCCCATCGACCATGACTCGAGCGTCATGATCTGAAACAGCGAATAGGCCGACCGGCCCAGATCTCCGAACCAGTCCGGGAAAGCGTCGCTGAACAGCTTGGTGGCCATGACCGACCCGATGTAGAAGATCAGCGCCATGAGCAGGAACACGCTGCCCATGCCCGGCAACGCGGTGATAAAGCCCTCGACCACCCGGCGCAGGCGAGGGGCCACGGAAATGATGCGCAACACCCGCAGGATGCGCAGCGCCCGGAGCACCGAAAAGCCCTGTGCCGCGGGAACAAGCGCGATGCCGACGATGATGAAGTCAAAGATGTTCCAGCCGCTTCGGAAGAACCGCAGCCCATGGGCGAACAGCTTGAGCACGATCTCGATCACGAAGACCGCAAGGCACAGTTTGTCCAGAAACAGGATTTGCGGGCCTGCGACGGCCATCACCTTTTCCGAGGTTTCCAGACCCAGCAACACGGCATTGAACAGGATCACGCCGATGATGAAGTTCGTCACCCAGGCCCGTTCCAGAAACGCCGCCACCTTGCTTTGCATCGCCTTGCCTCGTCAGTTGTTCCGGCGCAGCAGCGCCACCAGTTCCACATGGGTTGACCAGCGAAACTGATCAACCACCTTCACCCAGTCAAGATCGTATCCCGCCCGGATCAGGGTGGCAGTATCCCGCGCAAACGTGGCGGGATTGCATGAAACATGGGCAATGCGCGGAATCCGCGTCTTGGCCAGCTCGGCGATCTGGGCCGCAGCACCCGCACGCGGGGGGTCGATGACCACACCTTCAAAGCGGGTCAATTCCTCGGGCAGCAGCGGGTTGCGAAACAGGTCCCGCGCCTCGTGCGTGATCCGCTTGAGCCCCTGCGCATTGCGCCATGCGTGATCAAGCGCCGCCACCATGACGCTTTCACCCTCGACCGCGTGCACCATCGCATCCTGCGCCAAAGGCAGCGCAAAGGTGCCACATCCGGCAAAGAGATCGAAGATCCGCTTGGCACCGGTCAGAGCCTCGGTCACAGCGTCGATCAGCGCCGCCTCGCCTTCGCGGGTTGCCTGAAGAAACGCGCCCGGAGGGGGGGTCAGGTCGGCGGGACCAAGGCGCAGAACAGGGGTCCGGCGTTGCAGCGCGATGTCATCGTCCCATGTGATCCGCGCCAGATCGTAGGTGCGGGCGAGATCCGCGAGGGCCTGATGCAGGGCGACGTCCATCTCCTTGCCGCCGGTCACAGCGACATCCAGCCCGGTATCGGTTTGCGTCACAAGAACCGAGAGTTCTCCCTTGCGCGATGCGCCCAGCGCACCGAGGGCTTCGATCATGGGCAGCGCAGCGGTCAGATCGGGATGCACAAGCTGGCAGTTCGGAACGGCAATGATCGTGTCCGACGCTTTCATGTGGAACCCGGCCAACGCCCCTTTCTTGGTGCGCCTGACGGAAAACGCCGCACGCCGCCGGGACCTTGGTGGCGAGGTGACGGGAGGCTCCAGATCAATCGCGATGCCCTGTGCCGCCAGGGCCTGGCGGACGACATCGCGCTTCCAGTCGGCGACAAACGCATCCGAGGCGTGCTGCAACTGGCAACCGCCACAGGATCTCGCGTGGGTACAGGGCGGTTTGACCCGGTTTTCGGACGGTGTGTCGATCTTGGGGTCGCGCAGATGCTCGCCATCAAGCGTGCCGCTCACCACTTCGCCGGGCAAAGCCCCGGCCACATAGATGGGACCGTCGGCAATGCCGTCGCCCAGATGCCCCAATCGTTTGATTTTCACCACTGTCATGTCGCGGCTTGTGCCCCAGCCGGTGCGATTGGTCGAGGGCTATTCGGCAGCCTGTGTTCCGATAAATCCCCCCGATTGCCTGTCCCAATAGCGCGCATAAAGCCCGCCCTTGGCCAGCAGCGCGTCATGGGTGCCGACCTCGACGATGCGGCCGGCATCCATCACCACGATCCGGTCCATGCTGGCGATGGTCGAAAGGCGGTGTGCAATAGCCAGAACGGTCTTGCCCTGCATCACGTGGTTCAGAGCGGTCTGGATCTCGGCCTCGACCTCGGAATCGAGCGCGCTGGTGGCCTCATCGAGGACAAGGATCGGCGCGTCCTTGAGGATGGCGCGAGCCAAAGCGATGCGCTGTCTCTGACCACCGGACAGTTTCACCCCGCGTTCCCCCAGATGCGCGGCATAGCCCTTGCGGCCCTTGTGATCGACCAGTCCCAGAATGAACTCATGCGCCGAGGCACGACGGGCGGCCTCGAACACCGCGTCATCGGTGGCGTCGGGCCGTCCGTAGCGGATGTTCTCCATCGCGGAGCGGTTGAACATCGAGGTTTCCTGCCGCACGACCGAAATGTCCTTGCGCAGGGCGATCTGGGTGATGTCGCGGATGTCCGTGCCCCCCAGGGTAATCCGGCCTTTTTCCACGTCATAGAGCCGCAGCAAAAGCGACACGACCGTCGACTTGCCCGCCCCTGAAGCACCGACAAGCGCAACCTTCTCGCCTTCGGTGATGGTCAGGTCGAAATCGGCAAGCGCCCGTGCCGTGCGGCCGTAGCCGAACGACACGGCATCGAACCGTATCGTGCCCCGCGGCGCGGTGGCCTGCGCGCTGGCGCGATCCGTGATGCCATGCTGCGGGGTCAGGGTGCCGATCCCGTCCTCGACCTCGCCGATATTGGTGAAGATCGACATGGCGACCCGGCCAAGACGGTTGGTCAGCATCGACAGACGCGTGGTGATCATCGCGGTCATGGCGATGTCACCTGACGTGGCGCTGCCCGCACTCCACAGCCAGAGCGCGCCAAGAATGGCAAACAGCGGCAGGATACCGCCTAGGGTCATCAGCACCATGCGAAAGACGGCTGACAGCGTCCCGAATTCAAGCGACCGGTCGCGGTAGGCATCGAGTGCGGCGCGGGTGGCGCTGTCTTCGTCGGCATCGCGGGCGAACAGCTTGACGGCAGCGATGTTGGAATAGATGTCCACCACCTGCCCGGTCACCTGCGTCCGCGCCCCGGCGCGCGCCTTGGACCGTTTCTGAACGCGCGGAATGAAGTACCAGAGCGCGCCCGCATAGAGCACCGCCCAGACCACGAAGACCAGCAGAAGCCGCGCGTCGATCGTGAGCATCAGGACAAACGCGCCGATGAACATGGCGATGGAGTAGACCACCACATCGGACACCTCGACCACGAGGTCCGTCAGCGCCCGCGCGGTTTGCAGGGCTTTCTGGCTCAGACGCCCGGCAAAATCGTTCTCGAAGAACTGCATCGAATGGCCGAGCGTGTGCTGGTTCAACCGCGCAAGCACCATCGGGTAGAGGTTCGGCCCCAGAAGGATGCTGGTCACGCCCGCATCCATCACAAAGATCAACGGGCGGATCACCAGAAAAAACGCGACACCCACCACGACGACAGGCCAGAACGTGGCCCAGAATGCGCCCTGTTCGGCAGCGGCGGTCTGATCGATCACCCATCCGGTGAAACGTGCTGCGACAAGTTCGGAGAGGCCAGTCACAAAGGTCACCGCAAAGGCCAGCAGGATCGCGCGTTCCGCACCCCGCAAGGCCCAGCGCATAAATGGCAGGATCGCCTGCGGTGGCGGGCCCTCGGCCGGGTCGAAAGGTTGGATCAGGCGCGCGACAAGGTTCATTCCGCCGCCTGCGCACCGATGAACCCACCGGATTGCCGATCCCAATAGCGCGCGTATAGCCCGTCCTGCGCCAGAAGCGCATCATGTGTTCCGACCTCGGCAATGCGCCCAGCATCCATGACGATGATCCGGTCCATGCTGGCAATGGTCGACAGGCGGTGTGCGATGGCCAGAACCGTCTTGCCCTCCATCACCCGGTCAAGGGCGGATTGGATCTGGGCCTCGACTTCGGAATCAAGCGCGCTGGTGGCTTCGTCCAGAACAAGGATCGGCGCGTCCTTCAGGATGGCGCGCGCCAGCGCGATACGCTGTCTTTGACCACCGGACAGCTTCACGCCGCGTTCGCCAAGATGCGCGGCGTAGCCCTTGCGCCCGCGATGGTCTTCCAGCCCGAGGATGAAGTCATGCGCCTCGGCCTTCTGTGCCGCTTCGAACACCTCGTCTTCGGTCGCATCGGGGCGGCCATAGCGGATGTTGTCCAGCGCCGAGCGGTTGAACATCGCGGTTTCCTGCGTGACCATGCCGATCTGCCGACGCAGGCTTTCCTGAGTCACTACGGAAATGTCCTGACCGTCGATGCGAATGACGCCCGTTTCGGTGTCATAGAGCCGCAAAAGAAGCGACACGAGGGTCGATTTGCCCGCACCCGACGCCCCGACGATGGCCAGCTTTTCCCCCGGTCGGATGGTCAGGTTCACATCGTCGACGCCGCCATTCTGACGACCATAGGCAAAGCCGACCGCATCGAACTCAACCGCGCCCTGCGTGACGACAAGGTCCGTCGCCCCGTCGCGGTCAAGAAGCGTGTGATCCGGGGTGAGCGTGCGCATCCCGTCCTCGACCTCGCCGACATTGGCGTAAAGGCCCATCAGCGTGAAACTGACCCAGCCGGTCATCTGCGCGAGACGCAGACTGATCGCACCCGTGGCCGCGATGTCGCCCGCGCTGATCAGACCCAGCGACCAGTACCACAGCGCACCGCCGACCAGCAGAACGGGCAGGATACCCGCCAGCGCCATCAGCCAGAACCGGAACGCCACGGCCACCGCGCTGAAATCAAGGAAGCGTTTGCGGTATTCGCTCATCGCGCCCAGCGCGGCACGGTCTTCGTGGCCCTGATGCGCAAAAAGCTTGACCGTCTTGATGTTGGTCACGGTATCGACCACCTGCCCGGTCACCATCGCCCGCGCGCCGGCCCGCGCGGTCGACGTGGTGCGGATGCGCGGCATGAAGTACCGGATCAGGAACCCGTACCCAATGATCCAAAGCGTCAGCCCCGCCGCGATGCGCAGATCGACCGTGCCCAGCAGAATCACCGCGCCGATGACCGAGGCCAGCGCAAAGAACACCGTGTTTACGACCTCGGTCACGACATCGTTCAGCGCACGGGCGGTCTGCATCTCTTTCTGGGCGATGCGCCCTGCAAAATCATCGTCGAAGAAGGTTACGGACTGACCCAACGTGTAGCGGTGAATGCGCGACAGGATCAGGTTCATGATGTTGGGCTGCATCATGATGTTCTGCGCATAGGCGTTAAAGCCCATCACAAGCGGTCGGAAGATCAGAAAGAAGACCAGACAGCCAAGCAACAGGATCGCGTTGTCGGCAAAGACCGCAGCCGGTTCAGAGGCAAGCGCGGCGTCGATCACCTGCCCCAGCAGGATCGCTGCCGCGACTTCGGCGATACCCCCGATGATCGACACGAGGCTGGCCAGGATCAGCACCGGCCCGCTGCCCTGAAGCGACCAGCGGAAGAACGCGAGCAGCGTCTTGGGCGGCGCGCCTGTGGCTTCGGCGAAGGGGTCGATCTGGAACAGCTTCACTCTGCGGCCTCGGTCTCGGTTGCGATGAACCCACCGGACTGGCGGGCCCAGAACCCAGCATATAGCCCACCCTTGGCCAATAGCGCATCATGGCTGCCCTGTTCGACAATGCGGCCGTGATCCATCACGAGGATGCGATCCATGTGGGCGATGGTCGACAGGCGGTGCGCAATGGCGATCACCGTCTTGCCCTCCATCATGCCGTACAGCGTGTCCTGAATGGCGGCTTCGACCTCGGAATCAAGTGCGCTGGTGGCCTCGTCCAAAAGCAGGATCGGCGCGTCCTTGAGGATCACCCGCGCGAGTGTCACGCGCTGGCGTTGACCCCCCGAGAGTTTGACACCCCGTTCCCCGACCTGCGCGTCATACCCGGTGCGCCCCTGCGGATCCTGCAGGTTGAGGATGAACTCGTGCGCCTGTGCTTGTCTGGCGGCGGCGATCAGTTCGTCTTCGGTGGCGGACGGTCGACCGTACAGGATGTTGTCCCGAACCGACCGGTGCAGCAAAGAGCTGTCTTGCTGGACCATGCCGATGGCGAGGCGCAGGCTGTCCTGCGTGACATGGCGGATGTCCTGACCGTCGATCAGGATGCGCCCCTGTTCGGCGTCGTAGAACCGCAGAAGCAGCTTCACCAGGGTCGATTTGCCCGCTCCGGACCGGCCGACCAGACCCACCTTTTCGCCGGGTTCAATGGTCAGGGTGATGTCATCAAGACCGCCCGTGTCGCGGCCATAATGGTGTGTCAGAGACTGAATCTCGATCTTCCCCGTGCTCAGCTTCAGCGGTTTTGCGTTTGGTTGATCAACCAACGTGATGGGCTGGGCAATGGTTTCCATCCCTTCGGCCACAACACCCAATTGGCGGAAGAACGAGGTCAGCGCCCACATGATCCAACCGGTCATCGCATTGAGGCGCAGCGTCAGAGCGGTGGCCGCAGCGACCACACCGACGCTGGCCTGCCCCTGCATCCAGAGCCAGAAGGCCCAGCCCACGACGGCGACGATCAGCAGACCATTCAGCGTGACCAGAACGACGTCCATGATCGTGAAGAGCCGCATTTCGTACTGGAACGTGCGGCGCGTGTTCTCGATCGCGTCCTTGGCGTAGGTCAGTTCGGTGTCGTTGTGGGCGAACATTTTGACCGAATGGATGTTCGTGTAGCTGTCGACAACGCGGCCCGTGACCTCGGACCGGGCATCCGAGGCCGCTTGCGAGGCGGGGCCGACCCGTTTGACCGTCCAGACCACCAGTGCGCCATAGAGGAAGAGCCATCCGACCAGCGGGATCGCCAGACGCGGGTCCGCCTGCCCGAGCAGCACCAATGCACCGACGACATAGGCTATCGAAAAGGTGATGGCGTCGAACACCTGAAACACCGCTTCGCCTGCGGCGGGGGGTGTCTGCATGATCCGGTTGGCGATGCGTCCGGCAAAATCGTTTTCGAACCAGCCTACGGATTGCCGCAAAACGTGTTTGTGCGCCCGCCAGCGGATCAAAGTACCGAAATTCGGCAGGATCGTGTTGTTCAGCAGCAGAACGTCCAGCGCCTGCAATGCGGGCCTGAGAAACAGAATGAAAAGCGCCAGCGCGATCAACCAACCGCCATAGCTGTCCCACACCTCGGCCGGATCACCGGCGAGGATGTCGACAACCCAGCCCATTGCCCAGATCAACCCGATCTCGATCGACGCCACCACAACCGACATCAGCGCGGCATAGACGAAGACCCGTTTGAACGGTTGCGCATAGTCGAGCAGGAACGGCAGCAGCCGCGAGGGGGGTGTGTCCTTTTCGTCATAGGGGACGTAAGGATCGACCAGATTTTCGAAGAAGCGGAACACCGAACGGTCTCCTTGGGACATAGGCAGGCGGCCAAGGTCCCGCAGATGTGCGGGACGGCCACGGCGATAGATAAAGCAATGTTCGGTATTGTCCGTATGACACCGCAACTTTAGCGCGGGTTTTTCGAAGAGGAAACCCGCCTAACGCAGAAGGTCCGCCTTGCTCAGGGTAAAGCCGGATGCGACCCACCTGTCTTCGACCTCGCCAAGCTTTTCGCCCAACGCGGCCCCGGTATAGGCGGGCATCAGGTCACCCGGTTTGACCGGGCATTTTTGCTGCGATCCCATCCTGGCGTCGGGCAACGCATCTGGTGCGAGCGGCGCTTCCAAAAGAGCGGCGCGCAGAAGGATCACATCCTGCGCCACCACTGCTCCTTGCCGATACCCCAACTCGGCGGGGGATTCTGTGGTCGAGATCAGGCTCTGATACTGCTCAAGTCGCCTTTGCTGCTTTTTCGAGAGCCGCAATCCGTCACTGTCGAACACGCCCAGAACCGCAAGCCTGCGGAGCGGGTCGGGGTCCACGTTGTCGGTCTGTTCAAGATGCACAAGCACTGCCAGACCACGCGTCGTACTTCCCGGCAAAATGGCGTGCAGGACGCTAGTCTGTTCCATCGAGCCGACAGCCGGTGCGGGATCGGGCGCTGAAAGAAGCTTGATCACTTCCCCGCCGATCCGTTCCCGCGACAGGCCCTGAAGGCCGTCCAGACTTTGAGCAATGGCCGCAAGCGCATCCGAGTCGAAACCGAGATCGGGATCGCCGTACCACGCCGCAAAGCGAAAGAAGCGCAGGATGCGCAGGTAGTCCTCGGCAATCCGATCCTGTGCTGTACCGATGAACCGCACATACCGCGCCTTAAGATCCGGGAGTCCGCCCAAAGGGTCAACCACTTGCCCTGCCGCATCGGCATAAAGTGCATTCATGGTGAAATCGCGCCGCGCCGCATCTTCGGCCATATCGGTCGAGAAGCGCACCACCGCATGTCGGCCATCGGTTTCGGTATCCGCGCGAAACGTGGTGACCTCGTACCCCGTGCCGCCGGACACCACCGTGATCGTGCCGTGATCTATTCCCGTCGGCACCGATTTCAGACCCGCCGCCTGCGCAAGGCTCTGCACGGTTTCGGGGGTGGCATCGGTTGCGATGTCCACATCCGTGACAGGGACACTCATGAGCGCATTGCGCACACATCCCCCGACGGCAAAGGCGCTGTGTCCGTCAGCCTGCAACGCGGCGAAAACCGCCTGTGTGCTGTCCGCGGTCAACCAGTCGCCCGTGACCTTCATACGCTCTCCATTCGTTGGGCCAGCCCGCGCAGGATACGCGCCGTTGCCCCCCAAATGTAGTAGGGTCCGAAGGGAACGGTATAGTAATGGCGGCGCGTGCCCCGCCACCGCCGGGATTGCACCGTAAATTGGCTGGCGTCGGTCACATGCGCCAGCGGAACGCGGAACGCTTCGGCCACTTCGCCCGGTTCGGGGATCACGTCAAACGCGGTTTCGATCCAGCCCACAACGGGCGTCACCAGAAAACCCGTCACTGTTTCGTGGGTCGGCAAGGTGCCCAGTATCTCGACATGGGCACGCGGCAGACCGACCTCTTCCTCGGCCTCGCGCAAGGCGGCGGCGATCACATCGGCATCGCCGTCGTCTTGTTTGCCGCCGGGAAAAGCAATCTGGCCGGGATGGTGTTTGAGCCGCGACGACCGTTTGGTGAGAAGCACCTCCGCCCCCTGCGCACCCGCAATGACAGGGACCAAAACACCAGCGGGGCGCAGTTTGCGCCCCACCGGGAGAACCACATCCGGGTTCAGATCGAAATCGGACGAGGCCGTGCTGTTCTGCGTCAGCGCCGCTTCAAGCCGCGCACGGTCATTCACCCGACACCTCTTCGGCCTCGAACCCGACGGTGGCCGGATCCAGATCGTAATGCGCACCGCAGAACTGGCAGTCCGCCGTCACGCGGCCTTCGGCCGTTGTCATCGTGGCGATGTCCTTGGCCGAATAGATCGACAGGCTTTGCCGCACGCGGTCTTCCGAACAGGTACAGCCAAAGCGCACCGGCAAAGCATCGAACACGCGCGGACCTTCTTCGTGGAACAGACGGAACAGCAGGTCGGTCGATGGCAGGGACGGTCCGATCAGCTCCATGTCCTCGACCGTGGCCAGATGGTAGTTGACCCGGTTCCAGTTCTCGCCCTCGTCCTCGTTCAGCAGGTCATCGGCGTGCAACAGACCGCCTTCGCCCGATCCGCCACCCTCGGCAAAGGGTGAGGCTTTGGGCATGTGCTGCACCATGATCCCGCCCGCGCGCCAATGCTGCGGCACGCCGGGTTCCGTCGACTGGCCAAAGCTCAGCGCGAATTTGGTCGGCAACTGTTCGGACTGCGCGAAATACGCCTCGGCACAGCTTGACAGGGTCTGTCCTGTCAGCGGCGTGATCCCCTGATACGGCTGCATGCCCTTGCCCTGATCCATCAGGATTGCGAAATAGCCGTCGCCGATCTGATCCATCGCCGGGCCATCGGTGATCCGGTCACGATCAAAGCTGGCATAGGCGCGGATGCGAGCAGGCTCACCTTCGGCCTCGGGCGCATAGAAATCGGTGGCGATCATCCGCACCGCACCCTTGGTCTGGATCTGCAGCGACAGCTTCCAGCGCAGCTTGATCGTCTGCCCGATCAGCGCGGTCAGCAACGCCATCTCGGCCACCAACGCCTCGACCTGGGGAGGGTAGTTGTGCTGCTTGAGGATACCGCTCAACACCCCGTCCAGACGGGCCACCCGGCCACGGATGTCCGAACGGTCAAGTTGAAAGGGCAGGACGGTGTCGTCCCAGGCGATTTTCGATCCGAGTGTCATGGAATTTCCTTGCTTGCCGCCCTCCGGCATGTTCGGGACTATATAAGGGACGATCCGGCAGGTCCAAGGGGCAGAAGGGGAATGACATGATCCGCAGGTTTGGCGACGCACCGGACGCTGGCAGATCCTACACGCTGCGCACGGGGGCTTATGCCATTCTGCCTTTGGGCGATGGGCTGCTGCTGACGCATCAGGATGCGCCCGAACCCGAGGTGCAATTGCCCGGTGGTGGCGTCGATCCGGGCGAGTCGCCGGTTCAGGCCCTGATTCGCGAGGTCTATGAGGAAACCGGCTGGCGCATCACAAGGACCCGGCGGCTCGGCGCATATCGCCGGTTCACCTACATGCCCGAATACGATCTTTGGGCGGAAAAGCTGTGCCTGATCTACATGGCCTCTCCGGTTCGTCGCTATGGTCCGCCACTTGAACCGGGGCACACGGCGCTGTGGATGGGTGTCGATGAAGCCTTGCAGTCTCTGGCCAATACCGGCGACCGGGACTTCGTGGCCCGATTTGCGTCAGACCTGCCCGTATTCCAGAAGCGCCGCTGAAATATCGTCGTCAAAGTCGGCGGACGCGCCGATCTTTGCCCGCAGCGCGTCATATAACGCATCAAGATGGGGTATCGGCTTGAGCCTCACCTTCAGACCGCAGCGTACGGTAGGAGATAGGTGCTGCGCTTCAAGCGATGATAAACGTGGTTTTGTTCAGCAACAGCCACAAACACCGGAAAGGAAG
>JAUIBL010000020.1 GCA_030428355.1 Alphaproteobacteria bacterium
AGGCGCGCCTGGCGCTGCGATATATACGGTCTCCGTGCCAGACGCGCCTCAGGTCCCGACTACAACATCTGGCATACCTGCGGACGCGTCGCTCACCATCAACCCACACAGATCGCGAAGGGACCCAAATTTCAGGGCGGTCTCAGTTTCTACTTGTTTTGCCCAAGCGGCTAGCGCGTCTGACCCCGCCTTGAGTTCGTCATAGATCTCCACCGGTATCTTGATGCGACCCTGTTGTCCAAAATGGACCAACCACTCCCAGTATTCGTCGACTTGGCCAATGCCATAGTAGTCTCGATTGGCATCAATCAACGTGTTCGCATCGAGGAGATAAAGGACTGCCACTCGGATTATGCCGAAAATCTCGGGCCAGTGGCCTGCAAAACGCTCTGAACATTCTTGGCACTTACACCCAGAACTTTCCCAGCCTTGCTCGTGGTCAACGCACCTGCACCGAGCATTCGATCAACCAGTTGAACGAGGGCTGGACCGGCTCGATGTCGGCGAATAATCGGATACGTTGGACCAGATTCTGCTTGTCGCGCGAGTTCGCGATCCCGTCCACGCTGGCTGAGAAAGGTCTGACGGAAAGTCCCTGCTATGGCTTGGTAAAACGCGAAGTTGAATGCACCACTCCTGTGCAGCTTGTACGCGACCATGGTGCTGCTGATGTTGCGGGCATGTGCAAATGCGCCAATTAAATGCACGGCCTCTTCAATTCCGTTTGCCTCACTGATTTCCAGTTGCTGTAGTTCCACGCTTGGGAGAAGAAATTCCCCGGCGACATCATTGCAGAATTTCTCAATTTCACGCTCACCATCGCGTCCACTAACACCTGTGAGACCCAGCCACAGATGGGTCAATTCATGGATCATGGTGAAGGACTGCGCACCTTTGGAGTCGTTTGCGTTAACCGCGATGAACGGAGCAACGTCATCTGCCAAAGCAAACCCGCGGAACAGATCGACCGGTATCTCGGTATGGTGGCTGCCAAGGTTGTCCACAAAGAGGACGAATATCCCAGCGGCTTCAATCTGGGATCGCAGGTAGGCGACCGCATCACCGATAGTCCTGCAGCGTCTGTAAGCACCGAGGTCGAATTTGATTATTTCAGCGATTCGGTACGCCAAAACGCTCGGCTGCTCGGTTGTGCGTGCAGATCCGATGAAAGCCAGTTTTTCTGCTTCATCCTCTTCTTCAAGGGTCGCGCGCACGAGGGATTGTCTGGCGCGGATATCACGGACGACGGCATCGACCAGAGCGTTATCAGTAATTGCAATAGCCGCCGGTAGCGTCCTAAAGTCCTGTCCCCTGTCGCCCTGACGAGGAGGCGTGGAGAGATAGAAAGACAGCAAAGATCGCCGATACTGCTTAGACATTTTGACAAGCATCGGGCGCGTCGGAGCCACCTCACCCGCCTCCATTTGTTCCAGCCGGTCCGCCGGATCGACGCCTCGTGCCGTGCTTATCCCAACCTTTTGGGCTGCCTCTTCGAGAGACAGCCCGGCAGTTTCACGTGCCCATCTAAGGATATCCGGATTTACATTCGGCATAACGCAGTTCTACCAGTCTTTCGCGCAAGTCACAGGACAAAGTTTATGTGTCGTGACTGCAGAAGCTGTGTGATCTGAATGACCGGTTCGGTGAAGCTGCTCTGCGGCGAAGGCGAACCCGGTGAAAGGCAGTCTCGAGCCGAACTAGGCTGATTTCCGCCAATAGCAGGGCAGGCCCAAAGGCCCGCCCCGCAACCCCACCTCACTCCAACTCGATCAACAGGTCCTTCGCGTCGATCTGTGCCGCAGCCGATACATGCACCGCCTTGACCACCGCATCGCGTTCGGCGTGTAGACCCGTCTCCATCTTCATCGCTTCGATGGTCAGCAGGAGGTCGCCCTCCTTGATCTTCTGACCCGCCGACACCGCGATGGAGGCGACGACGCCGGGCATCGGTGCGCCGATGTGGTTCGGGTTGCCGACCTCCGCCTTGGGCCGGGCCGCCGTGGTGGCCTTGGCCTTGCGGTCGGGCACCCGGATCGTGCGCGGCTGGCCGTTGAGTTCGAAGAACACCCGCACCTCGCCATCGTCCTGCGTCTCGCCCACCGCGATCAGGCGGATTTCGAGCGTCTTGCCAGGGTCGATCTCGGCGCTGATTTCCTCGCCCTGTTCCATGCCATAGAAGAATGTCCGCGTCGGCAGCACCCGCACCGGGCCATATGTCCGGTGGCGGCCCATGTAATCGAGGAAGACCTTCGGATACATCAGGTAGCCGTTCAGATCCTCGTCATCGACGGGCTTGCCTTCAAGCTCCTTGATCACCTTGGCGCGGGTTTCCTCGATGTCCACCGGGGCCGCGTGCAGGCCGGGGCGGTCGGTGAACGGTGTCTCGCCCTTGAGGATCTTCTTCTGGATCGCCGCAGGCCACCCGCCCGGAGGCTGCCCCAGCGAGCCGCGCATCATGTCCACAACCGAGTCGGGGAAGGACACGTCGGTGTCCGGGTTCTCCACATCCGCGCGGGTCAGGCCCTGCGACACCATCATCAGCGCCATGTCGCCCACCACCTTGGAGGACGGCGTGACCTTCACGATGTCGCCGAACATCTGGTTCACATCCGCATAGGTCTGGGCCACCTCGTGCCAGCGTTCCTCAAGCCCAAGGCTGCGCGCCTGCGCCTTGAGGTTGGTGAACTGCCCGCCGGGCATTTCGTGCAGATAAACCTCGGAGGCGGGGGCCTGTTGGCCCGTCTCGAACGCTGCATACTGCCCGCGCACCGCTTCCCAGTAGTTGGAGATCTCGCGGATCGCGCTGATGTCCAGCCCGGTTTCCCGTTCGGTATGCCGCAGCGCCTCGACCACCGATCCCAGCGTCGGCTGCGAGGTGTTCCCCGACAGCGCATCCATCGCCGCATCGACCGCGTCCACACCCGCAGCGGCGGCGGCCATGATCGTGGCAATGCCCGCGCCCGAGGTGTCATGCGTGTGGAAATGGACGGGCAGGCCCACCTCTTCCTTCAGCGCCTTCACGAGCGGGCCAGCGGCCGCCGGTTTCAACAGCCCCGCCATGTCCTTGAGGCCGAGGATATGCGCCCCCGCCGCCTTCAGCTCTTTGCCCATGGCGACATAGTACTTGAGGTCATATTTCGACCGCGCCGGATCGTTCAGATCGCCGGTGTAGCAGATCGTGCCTTCCAGAATGCGGTTGGTCTCGAGCACCGCATCCATTGCGACGCGCATGTTCTCGACCCAGTTGAGGCTGTCGAACACGCGGAACACGTCGACCCCGGTCTCGGCCGCCTGTTTGACGAAGAACTGCACCACGTTGTCGGGGTAGTTGGTGTAGCCCACGCCATTCGCTCCACGCAGCAGCATCTGGGTCATGATGTTCGGCATGGCCGCCCGCAGATCGCGCAGGCGCTGCCACGGGCATTCCTGCAGGAAGCGATAGGCCACGTCAAAGGTCGCACCGCCCCAGCATTCGACACTGAAGAGCTGCGGCAGGTTGGCGGCATAGGCGGGCGCCACCTTGATCATGTCGATCGACCGCATCCGCGTGGCCAGCAAGGACTGGTGCCCGTCGCGCATCGTGGTGTCGGTGATCAGCACCTGCTTTTGCGCGGCCAGCCAGTCGGCGACGGCCTGCGGGCCTTTTTCATCGAGCAGCGTCTTGGTTCCGGCGGGCGGGGTTTCCACCCGGAGCTTGGGGGCACGGGCGGGTTTCAGATCGGGATGCGGCGTTGCGCGGCCCGCGACCTCGGGATGCCCGTTCACGGTGATGTCCGCGATATAGGTGAGAACCTTGGTGCCCCGGTCGCGGCGCTTGCGGAACTGGAACAGCTCCGGCGTCTCGTCGATGAACTTGGTGGTATACTGGTTGTTGAGGAAGGTCGGGTGCTTGAGCAGGTTTTCCACAAACGCGATGTTGGTAGAGACACCGCGCACCCGGAATTCGCGCAACGCGCGGTCCATCCGCGCGATGGCTTTCTCCGGTGTCGGTGCCCAGGCCGTGACCTTGGTCAGCAGCGAGTCGTAATAACGCGTGATCACGCCGCCCGCATAGGCGGTGCCACCATCGAGACGGATGCCCATACCAGTGGCCGAGCGGTAGGCGGTGATGCGGCCATAATCGGGGATGAAGTTGTTCTGTGGGTCCTCGGTCGTGACGCGGGTCTGCAGCGCATGGCCGTTCAGCCGGATGTCGTATTGGCTGGCTTTGCCGGTGGCCTCGGCCAGCGACTTGCCCTCGGCGATCATGATCTGCGCCTGCACGATGTCGATGCCGGTCACTTCCTCGGTGACGGTATGTTCCACCTGCACGCGGGGGTTCACTTCGATGAAGTAGAACTTGCCGTCATCCATATCCATCAGGAATTCGACGGTGCCCGCGCATTCGTAATTCACATGGGCGCAGATCTTGCGGCCCAGCTCGCACAGCTCTTCACGCTGCGCCTCGGACAGATACGGGGCAGGGGCGCGTTCCACGACCTTCTGGTTGCGGCGCTGGACGGAACAGTCGCGCTCATACAGGTGGTAGATGTTGCCCTGTTTGTCGCCAAGGATCTGCACCTCGACATGGCGGGCGCGGGTGATCATCTTTTCCAGATAGCCTTCGCCATTGCCAAAGGCGGCTTCCGCCTCGCGGCGGCCTTCCAGAACCTTTTCCTTGAGCTCTTTCGGGCCAGTGATCGGGCGCATCCCGCGCCCACCGCCGCCCCAGGACGCCTTGAGCATCAGCGGATAGCCGATTTCCTCGGCTTCTTTCGCGATCGCGTCGAAATCGTCGCCCAGAACCTCGGTCGCGGGGATCACGGGAACACCCGCCTCGACCGCCACGCGCCGTGCGCTGGCCTTGTCGCCAAGGGCGCGCATGGTTTCGGCGCGGGGGCCGATGAAGGTGATGCCGTTGGCCACGCAGGCATCCACAAGGTTCGGGTTCTCGGACAAGAGACCATAGCCCGGATGGATCGCATCCGCGCCCGATTCCCTGGCGACGCGAATGATCTCTTCGATGCTCAGATAGGCGGCCACCGGCCCCATGCCTTCACCGATGCGATAGGCTTCGTCTGCCTTGAACCGGTGCAGGCCCAGCTTGTCCTCTTCGGCATAGACGGCGACCGTTGCCTTGCCCATCTCGTTGGCGGCCCGCATGATGCGGATGGCGATTTCGCCGCGATTGGCGACGAGGATTTTCTTGAAATCTGGCATGGCAGCAGTCCTGAGAATGTGACGTTGCGGGAGGCTTAGTAAGAATTCGTTACATTCTCAACAGCTAGAAATGGCGCACCTTACCGCGCATCCCCGTCAAACCACGCCTTGCCCCGCAGATCGGTCGGTTTGACGACGCCAAGCTGGCCCATATTGGCGGCCATGTCCTTTTGCAGGATCTCGACCAGATGCGCCGGCCCGTCCGTGTCCAGCGCACCAAGCGCATAGTGCCAGGCGCGGCCCAGCATGACGAAATCCGCCCCCAGCGCGATGGCCCGCAGCACGTCAAGCCCACCTTCGACGCCGCTGTCGAAAATGAGCGGCAGATCGGTGGCTGCCCGGAATTCGGGCAGAACCTCGATCGGCGCAGGGGAGGCGTCGAACTGCCGTCCGGCATGGTTGGAGAGCCAGATCGCATCCACACCCGCCTGTTCCAGCGTCGGCGCATCGGCAGGGTTAAGAACACCCTTGACAAAGAACGCCCCATCCCACGCATCGCGCAGCCACCGCACATAGTCCCAGTCGGGCGAGGTGCGCAGCAGGTAGCCCGCATGCTGGGTCGAACTGAGCCCCGTCACCTTGCCCGCGTAATCATCAATCAGCCGCATGCGCGGCATGCCAAGCTGTGCGGTGGCCATGGCCCAGGTCGGGCACAGGGCAATCTGCGCCAGCAGGCGCGGCGTCAGTTTCGGCGGCGTCGTCAGGCCCGACCGCACCTGCCGTTCCCGGCGCGAGGGCACGGGCACGTCCACGGTCAGGATAAGCGTCGTGAACCCCGCATCCTTGGCGCGTTTGAGCATGTCCGTGCGGATGCCCTCGTCACGGGGCGGATACATCTGGAACCAGCCATTGCCATCCAGCCGGGGCGCCACCTCTTCGGGGGTGCGGGTCGCCACGGTCGAGATGCTGTAGGGGATGCCCGCCTTGGTCGCCGCCCGCGCCAGTTTGCGCTCCGCATCGGGCCAGATCAGGCCCGACATGCCGACCGGGCTGATGCCCACGGGGAGCGTATAGGTCCGACCGCAGAGCGTCGTGCTCAGGTCGACGGACAATTCGCCATGCAGGATGGAGGGCAGGAACAGCACCCGGTCCAATGCCGTGCGGTTGCGGCGCAAGGTGGCCTCCGTCCCGGTGGCGGAATCGAGGTATTCCCAGACAAATTTCGGGATGCGCCGACGCGCACGCGCCTTGAGGTCCGAGATGGCGGGGTATGTTGCGTGATGATCCATAGAGGCGCATTTGTGAGAACTTCCCGGGAATTGTCCAGCGCCGGATTTTTCGAAAAATCCGACGGTTTCCTTCGAAGGAAATCCGCCCGTGGGGATGTGAACATTATCAGAACATCTTTATCTCTGGTGTCAGCGGCGCTATCTTGGCGCGCATGAGCAGTTTCGATGAAATGGAGGCGTTCGAAAACGCCTCTCTCTCCGCCCGCGCGATGGCCGCGCGTCCGCAGCCCTATCTGGACGATCTCAACCCGGCACAGCGCCAGGCGGTCGAGACGCTGGATGGTCCGGTTCTGATGCTTGCCGGGGCAGGCACCGGCAAGACCAAGGCGCTGACCACCCGGATTGTGCATCTTCTGAACACCGGCCGCGCCCGTCCGAACGAGATCCTCGCCGTGACCTTCACCAACAAGGCCGCGCGCGAAATGAAAGAGCGGGTGGGGCGTCTGCTTGGTCAGACGGTCGAGGGCATGCCGTGGCTCGGCACCTTCCATTCGATCTGCGTGAAACTGCTGCGCCGCCATGCCGAACTGGTGGGCCTGAAATCGAACTTCACGATTCTCGACACCGACGACCAGTTGCGGCTGCTCAAACAACTCGTGTCCGCCGCAGGGATCGACGACAAACGCTGGCCCGCCCGGCAATTGGCCGGAATCATCGACGGCTGGAAGAACCGCGCGATCACGCCCGACAAGGTGCCGACCGCCGATGCAGGCGCGTACAACCATCAGGGACCCAAGCTCTACGCGCTCTATCAGGCACGGCTCAAGGAACTGAACGCCGTCGATTTCGGTGACCTGCTGTTGCATGTCGTGACCATCTTTCAGGCGCATCCGGATGTGCTCGACCAGTATCAACGCTGGTTCCGCTACATCCTTGTGGACGAGTATCAGGATACCAACGTCGCGCAGTATCTCTGGCTGCGCCTGCTGGCGTCAGGGCACAAGAACATCTGCTGCGTCGGCGACGACGATCAGTCGATCTATGGCTGGCGCGGCGCCGAGGTGGGCAACATCCTGCGTTTTGAGAAAGATTTCGAAGGCGCGCACGTGGTGCGGCTCGAACAGAATTACCGCTCCACCCCGCATATCCTTGCCGCCGCCTCGGGCGTGATCGCAGGCAATCAGGGGCGGCTGGGCAAGACGCTCTGGACCGACGCGCAGGAGGGCGAGAAGGTCCGCCTGATCGGCCATTGGGATGGCGAGGAAGAGGCGCGCTGGATCGGGGAAGAGATCGAGGCGATGCAGGGCGGCACCCGGGGCATGCGCGGGATGAGCCTTGACGAGATGGCCATCCTTGTCCGGGCCTCGCACCAGATGCGTGCCTTCGAGGACCGGTTCCTGACCATCGGTCTGCCCTACCGCGTCATCGGCGGCCCGCGCTTCTACGAGCGGATGGAGATCAGGGACGCGATGGCCTATTTCCGGCTGGTCGTGTCGCCCGACGACGATCTGGCGTTCGAGCGGATCGTCAATACCCCCAAGCGGGGCTTGGGCGACAAGGCACAGCAGACCATCCAGACCGTCGCCCGCGCCAATGGCGTGTCGCTGGTCGAAGGCGCACGGCTGGCGGTCGAGCAGGGCCTGATCAAGGGCAAGGGCGGGTCCGAACTGGGCCAGTTGCTGCGCGATCTGGACCGCTGGGGCCACATGGCCGAGGATACCGATCACGCTGAACTGGCGGGCATCGTGCTCGACGAGAGCGGCTACACCACCATGTGGCAGAACGACAAGACGCCCGAAGCGCCGGGGCGGCTCGAAAACCTCAAGGAACTGGTCAAGGCCTTGGAGGAATTCGACAATCTGCAAGGCTTCCTCGAACATGTCAGCCTGATCATGGACAACGACAAGGGCGGCGATGGCGAAAAAGTCTCGATCATGACGTTGCACGCCGCCAAGGGGCTGGAGTTTCCCGCCGTCTTCCTGCCCGGCTGGGAAGACGGGCTGTTCCCGTCGCAACGCTCTATGGACGAAAGCGGTCTCAAAGGCCTCGAAGAGGAACGCCGCCTTGCCTACGTGGGCATCACCCGCGCCGAGGAGGTCTGCACGATCTCTTTTGCCGCCAACCGCCGGGTGTTCGGCCAATGGCAATCGGCGCTGCCCTCGCGCTTCATCGACGAACTTCCCGAGGATCATGTCGAGGTCCTGACCCCGCCCGGTCTTTACGGCGGCGGATACGGGGCGGCAGGGATGGCCTCGCCCGCGACGCAGATGATGGCGGGGTCCGACCTGCACCAGAAAGCGGCGGACGCAAACGTATACAACTCGCCGGGTTGGCGGCGCTTGCAGGCCCGCGCGCAGCAGCGCCCGGTCAGCCAGCCGACCGAGGCCCGCAACACGGTGATCGACGCTACCGCAATCAGCTCTTACGCGCTGGGCGAACGGGTGTTTCACCAGAAATTCGGCTATGGCGCGGTGATGGGAATCGAGGGCGACAAGCTCGAGATCGACTTCGAAAAGGCGGGCACCAAGAAGGTCGTCGCGCGCTTCATCTGTGCGGCGGATGACGTGCCGTTCTAGGCGGAGGCCGGACGCGTCGACGCGTCCGGGATGTTCAGTCGACTGAACATCCGCCTGTATCCCTGCCGCATGCGGATATTGACCGGCGAACCGTGAAGGCTTAAAGCACCGATGTGGCGATTTGTTACCGGATTGCGGGCCACGTTAAACATGCCGCTAAAAGGTCAGCCGAAAGCCCCTTTCGCTTGGCCGGAACGGGGCTTTTTTGATGGGCCGAGGCCCACACAGGTGAAGACATGAAAGACAAGAAACCACGCACCCGATTGGTCCATGGCGGCACGAAACGCAGCCAGTGGAACGAAGTCAGCGAAGCGATTTTCCTCACTCAGGGCTTTGTCTACGACAGTGCCGAACAGGCCGAACAGCGTTTCATCAAGTCCGGCCCGGACGAATACATCTACGCCCGCTACGGCAACCCCACGGTGGCAATGTTCGAAGAACGCATCGCGATGCTCGAAGGGGCCGAGGATGCCTTTGCCACAGCCAGCGGCATGGCGGCGGTCAACGGCGCGCTGATGTCGATGCTCAAGGCGGGCGATCACCTTGTCTCGGCGCGGGCGCTCTTCGGGTCCTGTCTTTATATCGTCGAGGACATCCTCCCGCGTTTCGGGGTCGAGGTCACATTGGTGGACGGTGCCGACCTTGACCAGTGGCGCGCGGCGGTGCGGCCTGACACCAAGGCGGTGTTCTTTGAATCCATGTCGAACCCCACGCTGGAACTGGTCGACATTCGGGCGGTGTCCGAGATTGCCCATGCCCAAGGCGCGCTGGTGGTGGTGGACAACGTCTTCTCAACCCCGATCTTCTCGAATGCGCTCGATCAGGGCGCGGATGTGATCATCTATTCCTCGACCAAACATATCGACGGGCAGGGGCGCACATTGGGTGGCGTGATCCTTGGCACGCGCGATCATATCCGCAAGGTGGTCGAACCCTATATGAAGCACACCGGCGGCTCCATGTCGCCATTCACCGCATGGGTGCAGCTCAAGGGGCTTGAAACGCTTGATCTGCGCGTCCGTGCACAGGCGCAATCGGCGCAGGCCATTGCCGAGGCGCTGGAGGGGCATGCGAAGCTGAAACAGGTGATCTACCCCGGACTGCCCTCGCACAAGCAGGCGGCGCTTGCACAGCGACAGTTGGGATCGGGCGGCACCATGCTGGCCATCGAACTCGCGGGCGGCAAGGCGGCGGCCTTTGCTTTCCTGAACGCGCTTGACGTGATTGTGATCTCGAACAATCTCGGGGATGCGAAAAGCATCGTCACCCATCCGGCGACCACCACACATCAGCGCCTGAGTGCTGAACAGCGCGCGACTCTGGGGATTACCGACGGTTTGGTGCGTCTTTCGGTCGGAATCGAGGATACGGACGATCTGATTGACGATATTCTGTCGGCACTCGACGCCGTATGACAGCGAAATGACACAGAAAATTCCCCCCATCTTTGGTCCGAAACTGGGCTTGGGCCGTATACAAGGTTAGTGGAAATAAACGGACGAATGCCTATCTCTAGGGCATGTCCAACAGGCTAGGGGGCCTGCGCATGAATATCCATACACCTGAGATTGACCGCAAACCCAGCCGGGAAGAGGCCGAGTCGGCACTGGCGCTGCTGCGCCAATGGGCCGGCAAGGCGCATGATGGCGAAATCGACATGGTCGACCCGGTGCTGCGCCGTCTGGTCGGTGGCGCAGTCGACCGCTATCCGGTGCTCTCGCGTGAGTACCCGGACGGGTTTGCTGTCGATGCGGCCTACAAGGACACGCTGCCCGACCTGCAGAACGGGCCATCCGCGCTGATCCGTGGCGCGAACCGGGGCATTCAGCATGTGGGCATTTCCAATTTCCGCCTGCCGATCAGCTATCACACCCGCGACAATGGCGATCTGACGCTGGAAACCAGCGTGACCGGCACCGTCAGCCTTGATGCCGACAAGAAGGGCATCAACATGAGCCGCATCATGCGGTCCTTTTACGTGCATGCGGAAAAGACGTTCAGTTTCAATGTGATCGAAGCGGCGCTGGACGACTACAAATCGGATCTCGAATCGTTCGACGCCCGCATCAACATGCGCCTCAGCTTCCCGATGAAGGTGAACAGCCTGCGCTCGGGCCTGTCGGGCTACCAGTATTACGACATCGCGCTGGAGCTTGTGGAAACCGACGGCGTGCGCCGCAAGATCATGCATCTCGACTATGTCTACAGCTCGACCTGCCCCTGTTCGCTCGAACTCAGCGAGCACGCCCGGCGCGAGCGGGGCCAATTGGCGACCCCGCATTCGCAGCGGTCTGTCGCGCGCATCTCGGTCGAGGTGAAGGACGGCAAGTGCCTCTGGTTCGAAGACCTGATCGACATGTGCCGCCGTGCTGTGCCGACGGAAACGCAGGTCATGGTCAAGCGCGAGGACGAGCAGGCCTTTGCCGAACTCAACGCCGCCAACCCGATCTTTGTCGAAGATGCAGCACGTCTGTTTGCGGAACAGTTGCAGACTGACCCGCGCATCGGAGATTACCGCGTGCTGGCCAGCCATCAGGAAAGCCTGCACAGCCATGATGCCGTGTCGGTGCTGACCGAGGGCACGCTCTTTGCGGCGGAAAGCCTTGATCCCAAGCTCTTTTCGACCCTGTTCCACGTTGGCTGACGTCGGCCAAACGCAGAGATGATAAATCAAACAGCGGCGTCAGCCGCCGTTTTTCGTTTGGCGGACCTTCCGCCAATTGCTCCTGCCGCTGATGAATTCCTGACCGTTCCGCCTTTTGAACGGGCAGGCACCCCGATCTGGTGTCGTTGCAAACCCACACAGCCCCGGATGTAACCTGCGCGGACCCGCATCTTCACAAAAAAGCAGTGCGGATGCGGTACTCTGGCCCTTGGGAGGAAACCACTCGAACCGATGAGGTTTCCAATGTCGATTGAACCACTGAACGTGACTTTCATTCACCCCGGATTGCGCCACCGGATCGACCTTTTCTTTGCCGCTCAGGGGCAGGGGTTCAACGCGGCGAGCTACGTGCGGGCGCGCCTGCCCAGCATTCTCCGGCTGGATGCCATGACCGATGCAGAGCTTGCCGCCTGCGGGCTGACCCGTGCCGATATTCTGCCCTTCGTCTTCGAGGATTGTTTTCCCGAAGCCGAGCCGCCAAAGCACTGGCCAATGGCTTGACACCTTCGCGCTCTGCGTCCAACGCTTTGCGCCATGTTCGACATCCGTCCCGTAGCCTATGTGATCGGCCTTCTGGTCGCTGTTCTCGGGGCGACAATGCTTCTGCCGATGCTGGTCGATCTGGCCGAAGGGCGGGGCGAATGGCATGTGTTCCTGCAAAGCTCGGTTCTGACCATGTTCTGTGGCGGGCTGGTCGCGCTGGCCTCGGCCAATGGCGTGAAAGAGGGGCTGTCGATCCAGCAGACCTTCCTGCTCACCACCGGGGTCTGGGTGGCGCTGCCGATCTTCGGGGCCATCCCCTTTGTCCTTGGCGCCACCGAAGCGCGGTTTGTGGATGCGTTTTTCGAAGCGATGTCGGGGTTGACGACAACCGGCTCGACCGTGTTTTCGGGGCTGGATGACCTGCCCAAGGGCATTCTGCTTTGGCGCGGCCTTCTGCAATGGCTGGGCGGGATCGGGATCATCGTGGTCGCGATGGTGTTCCTGCCCGAACTGCGGGTCGGCGGTATGCAGATCTTCCGCTCCGAAGCCTTTGACACGATGGGCAAAATCCTGCCCCGCGCGACCGAGATCTCGGCTTCGATCTCGACCATCTACATCGCCATCACCATCGCTTGTGCCACAAGTTACTACATCGTCGGCATGAACTTCTTTGATGCCACGGTGCACGCGCTGACCACGGTGTCGACGGGCGGCTTTTCGAACTACGACGCGTCTTTCGGCACGTTCCAGGGCCCGGCCGAATACGTGGCCTCGATCTTCATGATCGCCGCCGCTCTTCCCTTCGTGCGATTTGTCCAGATGACCAAGGGCAACTATCAGGTCTTCTGGAAGGACAGTCAGATCCGCGCTTTTCTGGCCACTATTGCTGTGCTCGTGGTGATCACCGCCTTCACCCTGACGCAAATCTTTCCGCATCACCCCGAACAGGCGTTCCGCGAGGCGCTTTTCAACATCGTCTCGATCATGACGGGCACCGGCTATGCCAGCGTCGACTACATGGGCTGGGGACCGTTCCTGATTTCGGTCTTCTTCTTCATCGGCCTGATCGGCGGCTGCGCGGGCTCGACCTCGTGTTCGATCAAGATCTTCCGCTACCAACTGCTGTTTGCGTCGATCAAGGTGCAGTTGCGCAAGATCCGCTCGCCCCACGGCGTGTTCATGCCGCGCTATGCGGGCCGCCCGGTGGGGGATGACGTTCTGAACTCGGTGATCTCGTTCTTCGTCTTTTTCGTGATTTCGATGGGGGTGCTGTCGGTGGCGCTTGGCATGACCGGGCTCGACCTCATCACCTCCGTATCGGGCGCGGCCACCGCACTGGCCAATATCGGGCCGGGTCTGGGACCCGAGATCGGACCGGCGGGCAATTTCGCGGGCCTGAATGACACCGCGAAATGGATGCTGGCCATCGGGATGCTGCTGGGCCGTCTCGAACTGCTGGCGGTCTACGCCATCTTCACCGTCAATTTCTGGAGAACATGATGCCGAAACAGCCGCTTGGGGCGCAAATCTCGCAGATGCTGAAAGAGCGGGGCGTCGACACGATCTTCGGCATCCCCGGCGTGCACAATGTGGAGCTCTATCGCGGCATCGAGCAGGCCGGGATCACCCATGTGCTGGCCCGCCACGAACAGGGCGCGGGCTTCATGGCCGATGGCTATGCCCGCGCGACCGGCAAGCCGGGGGTGGCCTATGTCATCACAGGGCCGGGGCTGACCAACATCCTGACGCCGCTGGGGCAGGCCTATTCGGATTCCGTGCCGGTTCTGGCGATCTCCTCCTGTCTCGACGAAACCTCCGCCCGCCGGGGCCAGCTTCACCAGATGCGCGACCAGCGCATGGCAGCCGAAACCGTCTGCGCCTGGTCCGAAGAGGCCCGCAGTGCCGAGGCCGCCTATGCCCTGATCGACCGCGCCTTCGACCAGTTCGCCAGCGCCCGCAAGCGCCCCTGCCATCTGCAGGTGCCTATCGCCACGCTGGGCGCGCTGGCCGAACCCGCGCCGTTGCCTGCGCCGCGCCCCGGCCTGCCCACTGCGTCGCATGCGGATGTCTACGATGTCGTCGCCGCTGTTTTGGCCGCCGAAAGACCGCTTTTTGTGTTCGGCGGTGGGGCCGTCGCCGGGGCCGCCGCGATCCCTGATCTGCTGCGCCAAACCGGTGCGTCGTCTATCGTCACCTATGCCGCGCGGGGTGTCGTGCCCGGCGATCAGCCGCTCTATTTCGGCAGCTTTCTTGCCCGTCCCGACAGTGCCGAGATTGCCGCTCAGGCCGATCTGGTGATCGCCATCGGCACCACGCTGTCCGAGGTCGATCTCTGGCGGCCCACGCTGGGCCACACCGCGCCGATGATCCGGGTGGACATCGACCCCGAGGTCTTCACCGGCATGGGGCCAGAGGACCGCGCGATCCTTGCCGATGCGGGCGCGTTCCTGAAGGCCATGACCATCGCCATTCCCGCCCGCACCGCCGATCAGCCGCCGAAATGGGACGCCGCTGCCATTGCCCGCAAACGCGCCGCGTGGCGGGCCGAGGTGGATACCGAACGCCCCGGCATCGGGCGGGTCTGCGACGCGCTGCGCGCGGTGCTGCCGGACGACACGATGATCTATTCCGACATGACCCAATTCGCCTATGCCGCGAAAGAGATTTGGGACATGCCGCGCCCCGGTCACTGGCACCACCCTTACGGATTTGGCACGCTGGGGTATGCTTTGCCCGCAGCCATCGGCGGGGCCGTGGCCCGACCGGGTCTGCCGACGCTGGCCATTGCCGGCGATTACGGGCTGCAATACACCATTCAAGAACTGGGCACGTCGGTGGAACTAGGTCTACCCCTGCCCATTCTGGTCTGGGACAACGGCAAGCTGGGCGAGATCGAGGACAGCATGGTGCGCAGCCAGATTGCGCCCAATGCCGTTGTGGCCCGGAACCCGGATTTCCTTGCACTCGCAAAGGCCTATGGCGCGGAGGCGGTGCAGCCCGACAGTCTGGAGGCAGTGCAACAGGCAATACTCGCGGCTTTCGAGGCAGACGGCCCAACCGTGATCCGCGTCACACCTGACACCGCAGGCTGAAGAACCCCGTTCGAACCGGCTTCACACGCGGTTTCGAAACCGCGTCACGGGCTTTCGAAAGCCCGTGCGCGCGCAACATTTTCCTTCTGTTCACCCTCAGCCGCCAAAACCTCCCGCACGATGCGCATCGAGCGGAGAGGGTCACTCCCACACCGCGACACCATGCTGACGATTGCTTTCATGCCCCGACAGGGGACACCCGTGAAAGACCGGTCATGAGGGCCTTTGGCAGGGCCACAGGGTTCGGGCGACGCCCGAAAGCGAAAAGCAGATGTCAGGCCTTCGGGGCGGCGCCGCTTCTTTTCCAGACCACAGTGTTCAGCCCGGCGGGACCAACCCCGACCCGGGCCAAACGCCTGTGCGCAACATCTCGCGCAGGCGGTGAGAAAAGTTCATTAGGCGAATTCGCAATCGCATTTTAAGCTTCCCCCGCGTCACGCACACAACGTGCGGGCGCACAAAGGGAGGATTATCATGAACAACCGTATGCGTTTCGGCATATTTCTCGCCCCGTTCCACAAGCCGGGGATCAATCCGACACTGGCGCTCGAGCAGGACCTTGAACTGGTCCAATGGCTGGACCTTTGCGACTATGACGAGGTCTGGTTCGGCGAACATCATTCGGCGGGGTCCGAGATCTCGGCCAGTCCCGAGATCATGATCGCCACCGCCGCCGAACGCACGAAGCACATCAAGCTTGGCACCGGCGTGGTGTCGGTCAGCTACCACAACCCGCTCTGGGTCGCCGAACGCATGGTGCAGCTTGACCACCTCACACGGGGGCGGGTGATGCTGGGCCTCGGGCCGGGATCGCTGCCCACCGACGCCACGATGATCGGGCTGAGCCAGAAGGACACGCGCGGTCTCTTGGCGGATGGGCTCGACATCATCACGCGTCTGTTGCGGTCCGATGAGCCGGTGAATTTCGAGAACGACCGCTGGACGCTCAAGGATGCACGTCTGCACCTGCGGCCCTATTCCAATTTCGATCTGGCCACTGCCGCCGTCGCCTCGCCCACGGGGCCGAAACTGGCGGGCAAGTATGGCACCGGGCTGATCTCCATCGGTGCGACCACGGCGGCGGGCTTTGACGCGCTTGCCCTGCATTGGGACGTGATCGAGGAAGAGGCCAAACACTACGGCCACACGCCCGACCGGTCCAAGTGGCGGCTTGTCGGCCTCTGCCACATCGCGGAGACCACCGAACAGGCGCGGCGCGACGTGGAATACGGGATCGAGCACTGGTTCAACTATTTCCAGGAAATCGCGGCCTTCCCGCAGATGTCGATGCCGGGGCAGAACGCGAAGGAAATGATCGATTTCATCAACGACAGCGGCTTCGGGGCCATCGGCACGCCCGAGATGTGCCGTGCCCAGATCGACCGGCTGTGGAAACAGTCGAATGGCGGGTTCGGGGCTTACCTGATGCTGGCGCACAACTGGGCCAATTTCGAAGCGACCAAGCGCAGCTACGACCTGATCGCACGCGAGGTCTTCCCGCATTTCCAGGGCCAGCACATGTCGACGATGAACGCCGCCGTCCGCGCCCAGAAGATGCGGCCGGAACTGGCGGAGATCCACGCCAAGGCGGTCGAGACGGCGCAAGCCAATTACGCGGCCGAGAAAGAAGGCCGGGGACACGTCTCCGAACCGGCCGAGTAAGCAGAGCGCCACGCTGCGTCGACGCAGCGTGGTCTTTCCATCGATGGAAAGACGCGCCTAGCCCAGTTCGGCCAGCCGGTCCACCGCCTCTTGCAACTGCGCCGCCTCGTCTTCGCGCGCGGCCAGGTTGGCGCGGGTTTCCTCGACCACCTCTTCGGGGGCGCTCTCGACGAATTTCGGGTTGCCCAGACGCCCCTTCATCCCGCCTATTTCCTTGGCGAGTTTCTGGAGCGACTTCTCAAGCCGCGCCTTTTCCTCGGCCACGTCGATGATGTCCGCAAGCGGCAGGCCAAAGGTTGCGCCTTCCATCGGCACGGTCGCGCAGCCTTTCGGGAAGGCATCGACAATGGTCAGCTCGTCGATCCGCGCCAGACGCTTGATCAGCACCTCGTTGCGGTCCCACGCGGCACGGGCGGCATCGCCCATATCCTTGACCACCAGCGGCAGGTAGAGCCCCACCGGCACATGCATCTGTTGACGCGCGGACCGGATGCCCTCGATCAGACCGATCACCCAGTTCATCTCGCGGTCGGCCTCGGCGTCGATCAGATCGTCGCCATAGGTCGGCCAATCGGCATGCACGAGCATCTTCGACCGGTCGCCTGTCACCGCCCAAAGCTCTTCGGTGATGAAGGGCATGATCGGGTGCAGCAGGATCAGACACTGGTCGATGACCCACGCCATGGTCGCCTTGGTTTCCGCCGTCTGCGGGCCGTCATCCAGCAGCAGCGGTTTGGAGAATTCCACGTACCAGTCGCAGACCTTACCCCAGACAAAGCGATAAAGCGCCGCCGCCGCGTCATCGAAGCGGTAGGCGGCGAGGGCTGCGTCCACTTCGCCGCGCACGCGGGCGGTCTCGCCAATGATCCATTGGTTCACCGTCGCGGTGGCCTTGGGGATGTCGGCGCTGGGAGTCCGGTTTTCGAACACGCCGTTCATCTCGGCAAAGCGCGTCGCGTTCCAGAGCTTCGTGCCGAAGTTCCGGTAGCCCGCAATCCGCTGCATGTCGAGCTTCAGAACCCCGCCAAGCGAGGCCATCGCCGCGTTGGTGAAGCGCAGCGCGTCCGCACCGTATTCGTCAATGATCTCAAGCGGATCGACCACGTTGCCCAAGCTTTTGGACATCTTCTTGCCCTTGGCGTCGCGGACGAGGCCATGCAGGTAGACATCCTTGAACGGGATCTGATCGACCACCGCCAATTGCATCATCATCATCCGGGCGACCCAGAAGAACAGGATGTCCTGCCCGGTCACAAGAACGGATGTCGGGAAGTATTTCTTCAACTCCGGCGTCTGTTCCGGCCAGCCCAGCGTCCCGATGGGCCAGAGACCGGACGAGAACCACGTGTCGAGGACGTCGGGGTCGCGGGTCAGTTCAACACCGTCACCCGCCATTGCCTGTGCTTCGGCCTCGGTCGGCGCGCAGTACTGATTGCCGTCAGCATCGAACCAAACCGGTATCTGATGCCCCCACCACAACTGGCGCGAGATGCACCATGGTTCGATGTTTTCGAGCCAGTGGTAATAGGTCCGCTCGCCCGATTCCGGCACGATCTTGACCTCGCCCGAGCGCACGGCCTCCAGCGCGGGGCCGACGATCCTTTCGGCATCCACGAACCATTGGTCGGTCAGCATCGGTTCGATGACCACCTTGGAACGGTCGCCGAAGGGCTGCATGATCGGCTTTGCTTCGACCAGCGGAACAAGGTCTGAGCCGTCATCCTCGGGCGCGACCCGAGGATCTCCGTCCGTTGAGGTTGCCGGGTCCAGCCCGGCAATGACGGCCTTCTTCGGGGCCGCACCCAACCGCGGATCGTCCGCGCGGGTCATCACCGCCAGACCCTCGGCCGTGATCTCCTCCACAACCCGCTTGCGCGCTTCGAACCGGTCCAGCCCGCGCAGGTGATCGGGGACAAGGTTCAGCGCGTCGGTCTCGGCCTCGGTCAGCGTGCGTTCGCCGCGCGCAACGGCACCGGCGATGATCGCAGCCTCTTCGTAAGGCGCGCCGTCGTCGCGCATGTGGGCCTTGGTGTCCATCAGGCGGTAGCACGGAATGTTGCCACGCTTGGCGACACCGTAGTCGTTGAAGTCATGCGCGCCGGTGATCTTCACTGCACCCGAGCCGAAGGTGGGATCGGGGTATGCATCGGTGATGATCGGGATCAGGCGGCGGTGTTCTTTCGGTCCAACCGGAATCTCGCAGAGTTTGCCGACGATTGGCGCGTAACGCTCATCCGACGGGTGAACGGCAACCGCGCCATCGCCCAGCATGGTTTCCGGGCGCGTGGTGGCGATGGAGATGTAGTCGCGCTCTTCTTCGAGCACGACGTTCCCATCCTCGTCCTTTTCGATATAGGTATAGGTGCCCCCCCCCGCGAGCGGGTATTTGAAGTGCCACATATGGCCGGGGTTTTCGATATTCTCGACCTCGAGATCGGAAATCGCGGTCTCGAAATGCGGGTCCCAGTTGACCAGCCGCTTGCCGCGATAGATCAGGCCCTTGTTGTACATGTCGACAAAGACCTTGATCACCGCGTCATGGAAGTTCGGCCCGTTGCCCTTGTCCGGGTCGCCCGCAGCACCGCCCATGGTGAACGCCTCACGCGACCAGTCGGCGGACGCGCCAAGGCGCTTGAGCTGCCCGATGATCGTGCCGCGCGACTTGACCTTCTGCTGCCAGACGCGGTCCAGAAACGCCTCGCGCCCCATCTCGCGGCGCGACGGCTCGCCATTGGCGGCCATTTCACGTTCGGTGACCATCTGCGTGGCGATACCCGCGTGGTCGGTGCCCGGCTGCCAGAGCGTGTCAAAGCCGCGCATTCGGTGCCAGCGGACCAGAATGTCCTGCAACGTGTTGTTGAACGCGTGGCCCATGTGCAGCGAGCCGGTCACGTTGGGCGGCGGGATCATCACGCAGAATGTGTCCTCGCGCGAGGCATTGGCGCCTGCCTTGAAGGCCCCGCTCTCTTCCCACGCCTTGTAAAGCCGCGCCTCGGCCTCGCTTGCGTCGAATGTCTTTTCCATCGCCATGGGGTGTGTTCCCGCTGCAAGTGTCTTGTTGCGCCTCATCTAGCGAAAGGGCGGGGAAAGGAAAACCCAAGGCAGGTGGGAAAATGGTGGGGCCGGGAAAGGTCCTTCGAAGGACCTTGCGCACGGGATTTCGAAATCCCGTGTCACCGCGTTTCGAAACGCGGTCCCCCGGACAAGAAAAAACGGTGGTGCCAAGGGAGGAGAGGCACCACCGTTTCGAGTTTACGGCATCCAGGGAGGAGGAGAGGACGCCGATCCAGTGTGGGCCTGGGCCCAAAATCTGTGACGGTGACACCAGGGAGGAGGAGAGGTGCCACCGTCGAGTTCACGGCGCTCAGGGAGGAGGAGAGAACGCCGAGACCGTGTGGGCCTAAGCCCGAAACCTGTGACGGTGGCACCAGGGAGGAGGAGAGGTACCACCGTCGAGTTCACGGCATCCAGGGAGGAGGAGAGGATGCCGAGACCGTGTGGGCCGGTTGGCCCGAATTCTGCGACGGTGACGCCAGGGAGGAGGAGAGGCGTCACCGTCAAGTCCGGAACATCCAGGGAGGAGGAGAGGATGTCCGAGCCGGTGTGGCGAGGGGCCCCGCGGGGCGCATGCTCACCAAATGTCGATCAGCTTTCGTAAGCTGCCTGATAGGCAACGCGCTTGATCTCGGATTGGTTCAATCCCAGATCGCACAATTCGCGGTGCGAGAGCGCGCTGAGTTCGCGCAGGGTGTCGCGGTAGATCTTGCGGCGTGCCGCTTTGGCGCGGTAGTTCGCGATCAGGGTGTTGACCCGATCCACGAGGCCGGTGCCGGCTCCGCCCAGTGTGTTTGTTTCGTAAGCCATCTGTCTGCTCTGTTCGAATTTGCGTGTTTCCGTTCGCTTGAGACAAAGATAGGCGAATGCTGCAGTTGCACAATAGAGATTTGTTTCAACGCTGCTATGCAGCAATTGCATAGGCGAAGTGGTTCAAATTTGTGCGTTTTGCGCTAACGGGCCTAATTCCGATGCAGGCGGTTGAAGCCTAACGGCAGGCCTGCCATTTCTTTTACAGAAAGAGGAAAGGTTGGGCATGTCCGTAACGTCCGAGCAGATTCGCGCCGCCCTGTCCCGCGTGGCGATTCCCGATGGCGAAACCCTCATTTCGGCCGATCTGGTGCGGGCGATTCAGATCGACGGCTCTGTTGTGCGGTTTGTCATCGAAGCGCCCTCGCCCGAGATCGCCCGTCTGATGGAACCTGTGCGCAAGGCCGCCGAGGCGGTTGTGGCGGACTTGCCCGGTGTGTCGCAGGTCACAGTCGCTCTGACAGCGCATGGCCCGGCCGCTGCCCCGCCCAAGGGGCTGAAGATCGGCGGACATATGAAACCGCAGGCGGGATCGCTGAAACCCTCGGGTGTGGCGCGCATTCTGGCGATTGGCTCCGGCAAGGGCGGGGTGGGCAAATCGACCGTGTCCTCGAACCTTGCAGTGGCGCTGGCGCGGGCGGGGCGTCGTGTGGGGTTGCTGGATGCCGACATCTACGGGCCCAGCCAACCCCGCATGATGGGGGTTTCCGAAAAACCACAGAGCCCGGATGGCACCACGATCATCCCGCTCCGAGCGCATGGCGTGACGGTCATGTCCATCGGTCTGATGCTGCCCGAGGACAAGGCTGTCGTCTGGCGCGGGCCGATGCTCATGGGGGCGTTGCAGCAGATGCTCAGTCAGGTGGCCTGGGGCACCTTGGACGTGTTGCTGGTCGATCTGCCCCCCGGCACCGGCGATGTGGCGATGACGCTCTGCCAGAAAGCGCAGGTGACCGGGGCCATCGTGGTCTCGACGCCACAGGATGTGGCGCTGCTGGACGCGCGCAAGGCCTTGGACATGTTCGAGACGTTGAAAACGCCGGTGCTGGGGTTGATCGAGAACATGGCCGTCTACACCTGTCCGCATTGCGGCGGGCAAAGCCATATCTTCGGATCGGGCGGTACCGTGGCCGAGGCGTCGGCCCGTGGTGTGCCGCTCTTGGCGCAACTGCCGCTGGATCTGGACACGCGGCTGGCGGGCGATGGCGGAGTGCCGGTGGCGGCAGGCGACGGGCCGATGGCCGAGGCCTATGCCAAGCTGGCCGACGGGTTGATCAAGGGCGGTATGGCCTGAGGCGGGCGAACGATGCGTCGACGCATCGCGACGCTCCGTCGACGGAGCGTCACCGCGCGACGGTCAGACGTTGGCTGAAGCGATAGCTGGAGCGCGTCAGACCTTCCGGCGCAAGGGGGAACCGCGCGCGTTTGACCGCCGCGAGGGCGGCCTGATCCAGACGGCTGTTGCCCGATGATCCGGCCAGCGACACACCCGTGACACGCCCCGATGGCGCGATAGAGATAACCAGCCGCACCGTGCCCTCTGCCCCTCTCGGGGGGCGGTGCGCGCGGCGCAGCGCGGTGGTGATCTGTGCGCCCCATTGCTGCTCCAGACGCGCAAGCTGTGCCTTGGAGGGGCCGCTTGGCGCGGGGGCTGTGCGCGCGGGGGCTGCAGATGTGACAGGCTTTCCACCGCTGCCTTTGGCTGTCTGAGCCGGACGCGCAGCGGTGCTGGCTTGCTTGGCTGTCGGATTGGCTTTTGCCACCGGCCGGTTCGGTCGCGGTTCGGGGCGCAGGGACGCGACAGGCGCGGTGCGTAGGGCGGCAGGGCTGGCATCGACCGCCGGGAGCGCGGCAGCGAGAGGGGCTGCATCCCCGAGTTGCGGTGCGGTTGAGCGCGGCGTGTGCTGAATGGCGGCGACAGGTGCAGGCATCCGGTCCGGCAGGGACGGGGCGGACAGGGGTGCGGCATCGGTCTGGGCCAGAGGCACAAGAGGCGCGGGCAGGCGTGTGTCGGCCTTTGGTCGGTCGGGCACTGCATGGGGCGCGGCAAGCGCAGTGGTCTCGGCGCGGGGGGCAAAAGGCTGGTCCTGCGTCGGGCGGTCCGGCGCTGCGGTGGTGTCCGGTGTCGCAAGGGCAGGTGCGTCACTGACCTCGGGCGGGCGGTCCCAGTCGCGCACCATCGCGGCCAGCGTCGGGGTTGCCGCCTGCAACGTGACCTCGGCTGCGCCGCCCTCGCCGCCGCTGCTGCCGCCGCCGGGCAGGGGTGCAACGACCAGCGTCGCGGCGTGCAGCGCGCCGGACAGCAGGATGAAACCGGTGAATTCAACGATCCGCATCAGCCGCCCTCCGTCACGATCTCGACCTGTGTTGCGCCGAGCGCGGCAAGTCTGGTGAGCACCTGCGCCAGCGTCGCGGCGGGCAGGGTGGCGTCGGCATAAAGGCGCAGCGGCGTGCCCTCGGGCAAGGCTGCGGCTTGCGTCAAGGCCGCATCGCCGCGGGCGGTCTCGAAGACGATGTCGCCGTTTGCATTTATGTAGAGCGCCATTTGCCCCGCATCCTCGTCGCCTTCGGCGGTCGGAAGGGTCATGTCGAACGGCGCCGGGGGCACGATCTGTGCGGTCATCAGGAAGAAGATCAGAAGCAGGAACACCACGTTGATCATCGGCACAACCGGCTCGCGCGAGGCGCGTCTTGGGCGCAGGGGAATAAGCGGGGTGCGCCTCATTCCAGCACCACAAGATTGGTCCAGCCCGCCGCGCGAAGGGTGCCCATCACGTCCAGCAAATGCTGGACCGAGGCCCCGTCGCGGGCGCGCAGAAGGATGATGTCGGTCTTGCTGCCCATTAGCGGGGTCAGGCTGGCGACCGGATCAGCGGTGTCGATGCCGTTCACACGCAGCGCGCCCGGCAGGACGGTGATCAGGCGCGGCGGGCCGTCATAGGGTTGCGCGGAACCGCCTGACAGAGTGACGGGGATCGCATCGGTGACGCCAAAGCGGGCGGCGAGCATGAAGAAGACGAGCAGCAGGAACACGACGTCGATCATCGGGGTGAGCCCGATGCGGCGGCGGCGTCTCTGATACGCGAGGTTCAGCATGTCAGCCCTGTTTGCCTTTGGTCAGAACGCGGGTGGCCAGATCGTCGAAATCATGGGCGAGGCGGTCATTGATGCTGTCGAACCAGCTCAGCGCCATCGACGCGGGGATCGCGACTGCCATACCGGCGGCAGTGGTCAGAAGCGCTTCCCAGATGCCGCCTGCAAGGGCCGAGGGATCGGCGCGGGCACCGCTGTCCTGCAGGGCCTGGAAAGCCTCGATCATGCCAAGGACTGTGCCCAGCAGGCCCACAAGGGGCGCGATGGTGGCGATCAGGTCAAGCGCGCGCAACCCGCTGCCTGCGTCCATCAGCGCGCCACGGGCGACGCGGGTGGTCTCGTCTCGTGCGTCCTCGGGGGGGAGGGTCCGGCTGGCCTGCATCGCCGCTTTCACGACACGGGCGCGCAGGCCGGTGCGATTGTGCAAACTGGCAAGGGCGCTGTCATTTTGGCCAGCCTGCCATTGTGCCACGGCCGCCTCGGTCGCTTCGCGCCGCCATGCGCCCATGAGCGACAGACGCCAGAGTTTCCACAGGATCAGACCCAGCGTGATCACGCTCAGCCCCGCGATCACCCAAAGCGCCGGGCCGCCGATGTTCAGGAAGTCGGTGATCTGGGTCAGCATGCGGGCACGTCCTTGGGGCAGAGGGCGGCGATCAGGGCGTCAAGCCCGTCGCTCAGCGCGGCTGGTCCCGGTTGCAGGATCAGCGGCGATTTGATTTCGATGATGCGGCTCTGCGCGACCGCCGGGATCACATCCCAGCCGGGCCGCGCGGCGATCTTTTCCGGTCTCACCTTCTTGCCACACCATGAGGCGACAATGATGTCGGGCGCGGCGGTGATCACGTCCTGAGGCGTCACAATGCGGTTCTTTGCCGACTGTTCGTGGCGCAGATGGGCAAAACAATCGGTGCCGCCCGCGATGTCGATCAGGTCGGAGACCCAACCGATGCCGGTGATCATCGGGTCGTCCCATTCTTCGAAATAGACGCGGGGGCGGTGTGTCGGGGCTTGGGCGCGGAGGGTGGCGATGCGGGTCTCGTAGCTTTGGGCCAGTGCCTCGGCTTTGGCGGTGCAGTCGGTGAGGCGACCCAGCGTGCGGATCATGCGCAGGATGCCCGCGACATCGCGCTGATTGAAGGCCATCACCTCGACGCCCGCGCGGATCAGCTCGGCGGCGATGTCGGCCTGCAGGTCGGAGAAGGTGAGCACCAGATCGGGACGCAAAGCGAGGATCTTGGGAATGTCGGCAGAGGTGAACGCGCCGACGCGGGGTTTTTCCTGACGCACACGTTTGGGGCGCACGGCATAGCCGGTGACGCCGACGATGCGGTCCTCCTGACCCAGCAGGTAGAGCGTTTCGACCGTTTCCTCGGTCAGGCAGACAATGCGGCTGGGGGCGGTCATTGGATCACCCCCAAGGGCTGTACCAGCGGGCCGTGCGCTGTGGGCACGATGTTGGCCTGCAGGTGGAACACCTCTTCCAGACGCGCGGCGGTCAGGATCTGATCCGGCGGGCCGTCGGCAATGATGCGGCCTGCGCCCATGAGGATCAGCCGGGTGCAATAGCGCCCCGCCAGCGACAGGTCGTGCAGAGAGGTGAGCACGGCGCGGCCTTCCTTGGCGAGGGCTTCGAACACCTGAAGCGTTGCGATCTGGGCGGCGGGGTCCAGTCCGGCGATGGGCTCATCCGCCATCAGGAGTGGCGTGTCCTGCGCTAGGGTGCGGGCGATCAGAACGCGGGCCTGTTCGCCGCCCGACAGCGCGGTGGCGAGGCGGGTGCGGTAGTTTTGCAGGCCCATACGGGTCAAGGCGGCGTCGACGGCGCTTTGGTCTGTGGGGCTAAGGCGCGCGCCACGGGCGAGGTAGGGCAGGCGGCCAAGGGCAACGATCCGCTCCACGCTCATCGGCCACGCGATTTCGCGGGTTTGTGGCAGCCATGCCGCTTGCGCTGCGCGCTTGCGGGGCGGTAGGGCGGCGAGGGTGCTGGTGCCTTCGAACGGCAAAAGGCCCAAGGCCCCGCGCAGGAGCGACGTTTTCCCCGCGCCGTTGGGGCCGATCAGGCCGACACATTCGCCGGGTCCGATGGTGAATGATGCGCCGTCGACCACTGGGCATTCGCCGCGTTTCACCGTCAGGTTCTGTACGGTCAGGAGGGTCATGCGAATTCCCTCCGGGTCTTGTAGATCAGGTGCAGGAAGAGCGGTGCGCCGATCAGGGCCATGACGACGCCCAGCTTCAGATCGCGGTCGGGCAGGACAAGGCGCGTCACGAGGTCTGCCGCCAGCACCATCGCCGCCCCGCCAAGGGCCGAGGCCCAGAGCAGGGTGGAGGGGCGACCATGGGCAAAGCGGCGCAGGATGTGGGGCACGACAAGGCCGACAAAACCCACGGCCCCGGCCACGGCGGTGGCGGCTCCTACGGCGGCGGCTGTGCCCAGCAGGAGTTGCAGACGCAGGCGCGACAGCGAGATGCCAAGGGCTTCGGCGGCGTCTTCGCCCAGGGTCAGCGCATCGAGGCCCCGGCCCAGACCCGCCAGCGCGGCCCAGCCGAGGGCCATGATCGGCAACGCCAGCCAGACATGGCTCATGGCGCGGTTGGCGACCGAGCCCATCATCCAGAACATGATCTCGGACGCGGCATAGGGGTTGGGTGACAGGTTCAGGGTCAGTGAGGTGAGTGCGGCGGCAAAGGCCGACACCGCGATGCCCGCGAGAATCAGGGTGAGCGACGAGCCGCGCGGACCGGCGAGCAGCAGGATCAGCCCGACCGACAGCGCGGCAAAGGTCAGCGCGGCGATGGGCAAGGCCAGCAGGAACGCAGCCGCAAGGCCGGTTTGCAGCGCGATCACCGCGCCCAGTGCGGCAGAGCCGGACACGCCGATCAGGCCGGGTTCGGCCAGCGGATTGCGCAGAAACCCCTGCATCGCGGCACCGGCAAGGCCCAGAGATGCGCCGACCATCGCCGCAAGAAGCACGCGGGGCAGGCGGATCTCCTGCATCACGGTAACAAAGAGCGGGTTGCCGCGCCCCATGAGCGCCGCCAGTCCTTCGGGAATCGGGATCGCCGCATAGCCGACAAAGAGCGATGCCAAAAACATCACACCCGTCAGACCCATCAGCGCACCAAAGAGCTTCATCGCTCTGTCTCCCGCGCATCGAACATATCAAGCCTTCGGGGCGCGCCCGAAGACGGTGACTGTCACCACACCGGAGGTCCGTCACATCCCGCGCGCCCCGCGCGGGTGTAGGGTGATCCGTCGCGGCAGGTCTCCTGACTTGCGGGTCGTTGCGTGTGTCGGGCCTTCCCGGTTTCCCAGTGGCATGTGCCGAACACGCTCGCCGCTTACAGTTGCGGGGGCAGTCGTGGGTTTGCACCACGTTCCCTTTTCACCGGGGGTTGCCCGGACCGTGACAGGTTCGGCGTACATCCGGGTTCGGCATATTGCAAGGAATGCAGTGTCGCGGCGCGGGATGGGAAAGCATGGGACGCGACGTGGGAAATCACGGGACGGGTGTGGGCCGCAGCCCGCGACAGATCGAATCAAACGGCTGATTCGGGTGGAATCCGGCTGATTTCCGGGGGAAATACGGGTTTCGAAAGGTGTGAAATTTCGATGTTCTTGGTTTGTTTGTTTCGCATGTGGGAAAATATGGGCAATTAAGTTGCGAGACGGGCGACCCTATATCTTGTGGTTGTGTTTAAGGCGTCTGCAGGATTTTGCCGATTTGAGATCGAAATCCCACAAGATCCAGTTTCGCAACCAGGTCGGAAACAACATCTGGCGACAATTTCCCATAAAAAACTGTTGCGACCCATGTTTTCCCATGTCATCCCTAATGCACGAGATGAAAGCAGGAACAGCAAACGGGGCACAGACCTCGACGCGGTATCCAAACAAAAACAATAGCAGGTTTCATACAGGCACCCGCTTTCATCGAACACAGAGATCCGGCGCGCGGGCGAGCAGACATCCCCCCAGGTGGCGCGCGCAGTCGGACTTCCCGGAAACGGGACACGGTCGGCGGGTTGATCAGTGGCAGCAGATCAACCCGCCGTTTCCGTTTCCAGGGACCAGAGGCGTGAAAGGACCGGTAGGGCAGTGACCCGCAGGCTGAGGTTCAGAGGTGAAAGCCATCACAAGATTGATGGCAAGGGCAGGGTTTCGATCCCGGCCTCGTTTCGCCGTGTCCTCGAAGCGGGTGATCCGGGGTTCACCGATGGTCTGAATCCCGAGCTTGTCATTGTCTATGGCGACACGCGCCGCAAATACCTTGAGTGTTACACGATCGAAGCCATTGAAGAGGTGGATGCCAAGATCGAGGCGCTGCCGCGCGGATCGGTTCAGCGCAAGATGCTGCAGCGTCTGTTCAACGGCCAATCCCATCCGACCAGCGTGGACGAGACCGGGCGGCTGGTGCTGCCGGCCAAGCTGCGCGAGAAGATCGGGCTGAGTTCCGAGGCGTTCTTTATCGGGGCGGGGGATACGTTCCAGATCTGGGATCCCGAGACCTTCGAGGCCGAGGAACAGGCCGCAACCGATGAATGGCTGGAAGACCTGCCCGACGATGTCGATCCGCTTATCTTCCTGGATCAGCAACCGGGGGGCTGATCCGAGATGTCTGCTGCCGCTGCCACCCCTTCGACCGACCCGCACATTCCCGTCCTTCTTGCTCCGCTCCTGCGGGCGGTGGCGCCGGTGGCGGGTGTCTGGATTGACGGCACCTTCGGGGCAGGCGGCTATGCACGCGGGCTGATCGAGGCGGGGGCGAAGAAGGTGATCGGCATTGATCGCGATCCGCTGGCGCATGAGATGGCGGCGGCGTGGTTGCCCGAATTCGGCGGGCGCATCGAACTGCACCGCGCCAATTTCGCCGAGATGGATCAGATTGCATCGGGCGTGGATGGGGTTGTGTTGGATCTGGGTGTATCGTCGATGCAGCTTGACCTCGCGGAGCGGGGGTTTTCCTTCATGAAGGATGGCCCGCTGGACATGCGGATGGGGCAGGATGGCCTGTCGGCGGCGGACATCGTCAACACGGCGGACGAATTCGATATTGCCGACATCCTTTATACCTACGGCGAAGAACGGGCTTCGCGCCGGATTGCCAAGGCGATTGTGGCGGCGCGCAAGATCAGCCCGATCACGCGGACGCTTGAGCTGGCGGGCATCGTCGAATCCTGCCTTCCACGTCCCAAGCCGGGGCAATCGCACCCGGCCACGCGTAGTTTTCAGGCGCTGCGTATCGCGGTGAACGACGAATACGGTGCCTTGATGCGGGGTTTGATGGCGGCGGAGCGGGTGCTCAGACCCGGCAGTCTGTTGGCTGTGGTGAGCTTTCATTCGGTCGAGGACCGGATGGTCAAGCGGTTCCTGCAGGCGCGGGGCGGGCAGGCCGGGCGGGCCAACCGCTATGCGCCCGAGATCGAAGCCGAAACCCCTGCGTTCGAGATCGTGACCCGCAAGGCGGTGGGTCCGGATGATGATGAACTGGCGGTCAATCCCCGGTCACGGTCGGCCAAGCTGCGGGTCGCGCGGCGCACGGATGCGCCTGCGGGCGAGATCGATGCCGGGCAGATTGCCCTGCCTTTGTTGAAGGAGGATCGGTGATGCGATCTCTGCTTTATGTACTGACGTTTCTGACGGTGATCGGGGCGGCGTTCTGGGCCTATCACGAGAATTACAAGACGCAGGCGGCTTTGGGTGAGGCGCAGGCGGTGCGGTCGGACATTGCCGATGCGCGCGCGCGCCTTTCGGTGTTGCGGGCGGAATGGGCCTATCTCAACCGTCCGGACCGGTTGCGCGATCTGGCGGAGTTGAATTTTGAACGGCTGGGCCTGATGCCCTTTGAGCCGGATCAGTTCGGCCGCGTGGATCAGATCGCCTATCCGCAGCCCCCCGAGCTGGAGATCACTGACACGATCGAGATTTCGAGTGCAGGCGCACAGGAGCAAGAGCCATGATCCGCACGCCGCTTCGGCCTCTGGCGCGCATTCTGGATGCGCGGCGCAAGGGCGAAAACCCAGATGCCATCGAACGCGAGAACCTGCGCATCCGCCACGAGCAGATGCGGGACACCGCGCGGTCGCGGGCCGAGGGGCGTTTGTTGGTCATGGCGGTGATGTTCTTTTGCGCCTTCGGCGTGATCGGGGCGCGGATGGGCACGCTGGCCGCGTCCGAGCCGGAAGAGCCGCGCGCGCAGGCGACCGGCGCGTCGATCATTGCCAGCCGGGCCGACATCGTGGATCGTCAGGGGCGCATTCTGGCGACCAATATGGAGACCTTTTCGCTTTATGCGCATCCGCAGCAGATGGTCGATCCGATCCGGACCGCAGCAGAATTGGTCAAGATATTTCCAGAGCTTAATGAAGAACGTTTGCGCAAAGATTTCACTGGACCCCGTAAGTTCATGTGGGTGCGTAGAAAACTGAGCCCCGAGCAAAAACAGAAAGTCCATGACATCGGCGAGCCGGGCTTGCTGTTCGGGCCGCGCGAGATGCGGCTTTACCCCAATGGCGCACTGGCTGCACATATCCTTGGTGGCGCGAGCTTTGGCCGTGAAGGTGTTCATTCTGCTGAGGTTATCGGAACCGCAGGTGTCGAGAAATTCTTTGATGACACCCTGCGCGACCCGGCGCGCGAAGGGGCTCCTCTGGAGCTTTCGCTGGACCTGACCATCCAGGCGGCGACGGAACGGGTGTTGCAGGGCGGGATGAGCCTGATGAACGCCAAGGGTGCGGCCAGTGTGCTCATGGACATCTACACCGGCGAAGTGATCGCGATTGCGTCGCTGCCGGATTTCGACCCCAACGACAGGCCGCGTCCGTTGACGCAGGGCGAGGCGGCGGACAGCCCGCTGTTCAACCGCGCGGTGCAGGGGGTCTACGAGCTGGGATCGACCTTCAAGATCTTCGCCTCGGCACAGGCGCTCGAGCTTGGGCTGGTGAACCCGGAGACTGTCATCGACACGTCGGGGCCGATGCGGGTCGGCGGGTTCAGGATCGGCGAGTTCGACAACAAGAATTACGGGCCATTGTCGGTGTCGGACATCATCGTCAAAAGTTCGAACCGGGGGACCGGACGTCTGGCGCTGGCCATCGGGGCAGAGCGGCAGCAGGCGTTTCTGAAAAGTCTCGGCTTTTTCGAACCGACACCTTTGGAAATTGTCGAAGCGGCGGGCGGCAAACCGTTGTTGCCGCAGCGTTGGACCGATCTGTCAAGCGTGACGATCTCGTACGGGCACGGGTTGTCTTCGAGCCCGTTGCATCTGGCGGCGGGCTATGCGGCGATTGCCAATGGTGGTTTCAAGGTCGAGCCTACGCTTCTCAAACAGGATGCACCCAAGCTGGGACCGCGGATCATGTCAGAGCGGACCGCACGCCAATCGCTTGATATGTTGCGGAAAGTGGTCACGAAGGGCACCGCCAGCTTTGGCGAGGTGCCGGGGTATTCGGTGGGCGGCAAGACCGGCACGGCGGACAAGCCCAAGGCGCGGGGCGGCGGGTATTACGACGACAAGGTGATCAACACCTTCGCGTCGGTGTTTCCGACCAATGATCCGAAATACGTGCTGATCGTGACGCTGGACGAACCGGTGGAAACCAGCGGAACCAAGCCGCGCCGCACCGCAGGCTGGACGGCTGTTCCGGTGGCTGCCGAGATGATCCGCCGCGTCGCGCCTCTTCTGGGCTTGCGTCCGGAGGTCGAAACGCGGCAATTGACAGGCATCATCAACACGTCGAACTGAGGGCGCGTGCCCCGGTTGCGGGCAGGGAACACGAGGGGGTCGTCATGGCAGCAGGGGGCAAAAGCCTGAGCGCGCTGGGTCTGACGGCGCGCGGCGGCGCGGATGCGATTGTCACCGGGCTTGCGGTGGACAGCCGGGATGTCAAACAGGGCTACCTGTTTGCGGCGCTGCCCGGCACCAAGGTGCATGGCGGGGAGTTCATCCAAGACGCGCTGCGCATGGGGGCGGCGGCCATCCTGACGGATGTGGAAGGTGCCGAGATCGCCAAAGACGAGTTGGCCGGGTCGACGGCGGCGGTGGTGATCGCGGCGGATCCGCGTCAGACCTTGGCCTTCTGCGCGGCGCTCTGGTTTGAACAGCAGCCCGATACGGTTGTCGCGGTCACGGGCACCAACGGCAAGACCAGCGTGGCCAGCTTTGTGCGGCGGATTTGGCAGTTGCTGGGCATACCTGCGGTCAACCTTGGGACCACGGGGGTCGAAGGCGACTGGCAGGCCCCCCTGATGCACACCACGCCCGAGCCGATCACGTTGCACCGCGCTCTGGCCGGTGCGGCGGATGCCGGGATCAACCATGCGGCGATGGAGGCGTCCTCGCACGGGTTGGCGCAGCGGCGGCTCGATGGTGTGAATCTGCGCGCGGCGGGGTTCACCAATTTCACGCAGGATCACCTAGACTACCACGAAAGTTTTGAGGCGTATTTTGACGCCAAGGCGGGGCTCTTTGCCCGTGTGCTGCCCGAGGACGGGATCGCTGTCATCAACATCGACGATGCGCGCGGTGTGGATATGCTGGCTATCGCACGCGCCCGTGGGCAGGAGACCATGACCGTCGGGCGCGACACGGGTGCCGATATGGTGCTGCTGGGTCAGCGCTTTGATGCAACCGGGCAGGATGTGCGGATCAAGTTTGGTGGCGAGACCTTTCAGACCCGGCTGAACCTTGTCGGTGGGTTTCAGGCAGAGAACGTGATGGTTGCCGCCGGTCTGGTTATCGCCAGCGGTGTGACGCCGGATCGGGTGTTCTCGGTCCTGCCCGAGCTGGAAACGGTGCGGGGGCGGATGCAGCTTGCCGCAACGCGGAGCAACGGCGCGGCGGTCTATGTGGATTACGCGCACACGCCCGATGCGGTGGCGACCGCCTGTCAGGCGATCCGTCCGCACGTGATGGGCCGTCTGGTGGCGATCATCGGCGCAGGCGGCGACCGCGACCCCGGCAAGCGGCCCCTGATGGGGGCGGCTGCGGCGGAGTTTGCGGATCAGGTGATCGTGACGGATGACAACCCGCGCAGCGAAGACCCGGCTTCGATCCGCGCGGCGGTGCTGGAGGGCGCGCCCGAGGCGACCGAGGTGGGCGACCGGGCCGAGGCGATCCTGCGCGGTGTCGATGCGGTGGGGCCGGGCGATGCCCTGCTCATCTGCGGCAAAGGGCATGAGACCGGGCAGATCGTGGGCGACACGGTCTATCCCTTTGACGATGTGGAACAGGCAAGCGTCGCTGTGGCGGCTTTGGACGGGAAACTGGCATGACCCTTTGGACAAGCGCAGAGGCGGCAGAGGCGACAGGCGGTCGCGTGACCGGAGAGTGGGCGGCGACGGGCGTGTCCATCGACACGCGCACGATCCAGCCGGGGGATTTGTTCGTCGCGTTGACGGCGGCGCGGGACGGGCACGACTTTGTCGCGCAGGCGCTGGAGAAGGGCGCTGCGGCGGCCTTGGTGGCCCGCGTGCCCGAAGGTGTGGCCGAAGATGCGCCGCTTCTGGTTGTTGACGATGTGCAGACTGGACTTGAGGCTTTGGGTCGGGCGTCGCGGGCGCGGACAAAGGCCAAGGTGGTGGGCGTGACCGGATCGGTCGGCAAGACCTCGACCAAGGAGATGCTGCGCACTGTTCTGGGCGCGCATGGCCGGGTGCATGCGGCCGAGGCGAGTTACAACAACCATTGGGGTGTGCCTCTGACGCTGGCACGGATGCCGCGCGATGCGGAGTTCGCGGTGATCGAGATCGGGATGAACCATCCCGGCGAGATCGCGCCCTTGAGCCGGATGGCGCGGCTGCATGTGGCCATCGTCACCATCGTGGCCCCGGCGCATCTGGAGGCGTTCGAGAGCATCGAAGGGATCGCGCATGAGAAAGCGTCGATCTTCGACGGATTGGAGCCGGGTGGCGTGGCGATCTGGAACGGTGATCTGCCGACCAGCGGTATTCTGCAGGCCCGGGCCGAAGAGATGGGCGACCTCAGCCTGTCTTTCGGGGAAAGCGACGGCTGCGACATGCGTGTGACCTCGGTCCGGGCGCAGGATGCGTGCAGCGTGGCGCAGGCGGCGTTTTCCGGCGGTGAGTTGCTCTACAAGATCGACGCGCCGGGGCGGCATTTCGCCATCAACGGCGCTGCGGTTCTTGCGGTGGCCGAGGTGCTGGGGCTGGACCGGGCGCTGTCGCTGGCGGCGATGGGGCGCTGGCATCCCGGTGCGGGGCGCGGGGCGCATGTGACGATCCATCTGGATTCCACCGATCCGAAGGCGACACTGGCGCTGTTCGATGATGCCTATAACGCCAACCCGGCCTCGGTGGCGGCGGCTTTGGCGGTGCTGGCGGCAGCGCCAGTTCAGCATGATGTGGGTCGGGTCAGCAAGGGACGCCGGATCGCGGTTCTGGGCGACATGAAAGAGCTGGGGCCGACCGGGCCGGACCTGCACGCGGCGCTGGCCGAACTGGACGCGACCAAAGCCTTGGACAAAGTGCATTGCGTCGGACCCTTGATGAGGCACCTGCACGAGGCGCTGCCCGACACGCAGAGGGGCTTGTGGTTCGAAGCCTCCGACGACATGGCGGCGCGGCTTCCCCGTCAGCTTGACGCCGGAGACGTTGTGATGGTGAAGGGGTCGCTGTCCATGCGGCTGGCACGTGTGGTTGACGCCATACGGAATATGGGCCAAGGCAACGCCCGCGACGAGGCGGAAGGATAAGGGTTCATGTTGTTTTGGTTGACCGCACTGTCGGACGGGGGGGATTTCTTCAACCTCTTTCGCTATATCACGTTCCGCGCCGGGGGCGCATTTCTGACGGCGCTGATCTTTGGGTTCCTGTTCGGTAAGCCGCTGATCAACGTGCTGCGCAAGCGGCAGGGCAAGGGGCAGCCGATCCGTACGGATGGGCCTGAGGGGCATTTCACCAAGGCGGGCACGCCGACGATGGGTGGTTTGCTGATCGTGGGGGCGCTGCTGACCTCGACGCTGCTTTGGGCGCGGCTGGACAACCCGTTTATCTGGATGGTGCTCTTCGTCACGATGAGTTTCGCGCTGATCGGGTTTGCCGACGATTATGCCAAGGTGAAAAAGCAGAACACCGCAGGCGTGTCCGGTAAGGTGCGTTTGCTGCTGGGTTTTCTGATTGCGGCCATCGCGGGTTACTGGGCGGCGCAATATCACCCCGAAGAACTGACCAACCAACTGGCCTTTCCGGTGTTCAAGGATGCGCTGCTGAACCTTGGGTATTTCTTTGTGCCCTTCGCGGTGATCGTCATCGTCGGCGCGGCCAATGCGGTGAACCTGACGGACGGGCTTGACGGGCTGGCGATCATGCCGGTGATGATCGCGGCAGGCACGTTGGGGGTGATCGCCTATGCTGTGGGTCGGGTCGACTTCACCGATTATCTGGACGTGCATTATGTGCCGGGCACCGGGGAGATCCTGATCTTTACCGCCGGGCTGTTCGGCGGGGGCCTTGGCTTTCTGTGGTACAACGCGCCGCCGGCGGCGGTGTTCATGGGGGATACCGGGTCTTTGGCCTTGGGCGGTGCCCTGGGGGCCATCGCGGTGGCGACAAAGCACGAGATCGTTCTGGCCATTGTGGGCGGCCTCTTCGTGGTTGAGGCGCTTTCGGTGATCATCCAGGTGCTCTACTTCAAGCGGACGGGTAAGCGCGTGTTCCTGATGGCACCTATTCATCACCACTACGAGAAAAAGGGCTGGGCCGAGCCGCAGATCGTGATCCGGTTCTGGATCATTTCGCTCATTCTGGCGCTGATTGGCCTTGCGACATTGAAGGTGCGCTGACGCGCTAAGGCTTTCTTGGCTTTGCACATTCGGAAAAAGAACACGCTTGGACTCGCTTTTCGCGAAACTGTCAACTAAAGTTGACATATCGCGGTAAGGAGAGTCGGACATGGATGGTGGTCGCATTGGGCTGACGGTGCCGGAGATCGGCGGCGCTCCGCGGGCGGGGCTGTGTACTGATTGCGGCGTGTCGCGCATGGGTGATGGCCGTGGATGCGGCAAGGCCTGCCAGTTCATTCAGCCCGATTACGAGACACTTGAGCGGTCCGTGCATGGACGGGTTGCCGGGGAGGGAGATGAGGCGTTCTTCGGTGTGGCGCAGGCCATGTACCGGGCGCGGCTGGAGCCTGCCGCCGAGGGGGCGCAATGGACCGGCCTGACCACCGGGTTGGCGGCCGAGTTGCTGCGGGCCGGGGCGGTGGATGCGGTGTTGGCCACCGCGCCGGACCCGTTGGACCGCTGGAAGCCGCTGCCTGTCATCGTGACCGAGGCCGACCAGATGGCCCAGTGCCGGGGAATGCGGATGGGGTATGGGCCTCTGCTGGCCTTGCTGGAGCCAGCGCGCGCCGCAGGGCATCGACGCATCGCTGTCGTCGGCGTGCCCTGTCAGGTCTACGCGCTGCGGGCGCTGGAGGCGGAGCTGGGCTTCGACGAGATCACGGTGATCGGCACGCCCTGTTCCGACAACACGACAACCGAGAATTTCCACGCCTTCCTCGCGCGGCTGGACGACAGGCCGGAGACCGTGTCCTATCTTGAGTTCCGCGCGGATTACCGGGTGGAGTTGCGGTTCGATGACGGACGCAAGCCGCGCTTCGTGCCATTCCTGAAACTGCCGCTGTCCGACCTGCCGGCGGATTTCTTTCCGATGACCTGCAAGACCTGCGTCGATTACACCAACCGGCTGGCGGACATCACCGTGGGCTATATGGGCGGTGACGGCGATCAGTGGCTCATCGTGCGCAATGCGCGCGGGGCTGCGGTGCTCGACCGGCTTGGCGACCGCGTGGTGCGGCGCGACCTGACCGACAAGGGCAAGCGCGAGGCGGCGGTCAAGGGTTTTATGGTGAACACCGAGCGCGCCGCCGGGGGCTTGCCGCTGCGGCGGATGCCTGACTGGGTGCGGCCCATCGTGGCGTGGTTGCAGCCGCGCACCGGGCCGCGCGGGCTGGAATTCGCCCGCGCGCGGGTCGAAATGAAGGCGATCGAGACCATTCTGCATCTCAGGCGGGCACATCCGGCGCGGATCAAGAACATGGTGCCACGCCATGTTTGGCGAGTCGCGGCCCGCTATGGTCTGATGCCGACACAGGACGAAACGCGCGATTGAGCCAAAGGGCGCAATTGCGCGACCCCGAAACGCGCGTTAGGGAGGGCGCAGATCAAGGAAGACCGCCCATGACACGCATTGCCCATATCGAACTGGACGACGGCAATCTGCCCCCGCCCACCCCCGAGATCGAACAGGAACGCCGCGTGGCGATGTTCGACCTGATGGAGCATAACACGTTCGAACTGCCCGACCGGGACGGACGGCCTGTTCCTCCGGGGCCGTATAATGTGGGTCTGTCGATCCGGGACAAACGGCTGGTCTTCGATGTAACCACCGAAACCCACGAGAAGGCGGCGGAGTTTCATCTGTCGCTGTCGCCCTTCCGGCAGGTGGTGAAGGACTATTTCCAGATCTGCAAATCCTATTTCGATGCGGTGAAAACTCTGCCGCCGAGCCAGATCGAGACCATCGACATGGCGCGGCGCGGGATTCACAACGAAGGCGCGCGCATTCTGCAGGAACGGCTCGACGGCAAGGTGAAGGTGGATGACGACACCGCGCGGCGCCTGTTCACGCTGGTTTGCGTGTTGCATTTCGGGGGCTGACATTTTGGGAGCCTTGCCCCAGTCCGTGCTGTTCTGCTGCGATCACAATGCCGTCCGGTCCCCGATGGCCGAAGGGATCATGAAAAAGCTTTATGGCTTCGAGACCTATGTGCAGTCGGTGGGCGTCGTGAATGACCTTGAAATCGACGGGTTCGCGATTGCTGCCTGCGGAGAGATCGGGGTAGCCCTGAACCGGCACAAGTCGCGGTCGTTCGATGAGCTGGAAGAGAACGGTGAGGCGCTGTCGGGGTTCGATCTGATCGTGGCGCTGTCGCCAGCCTCGCAGCGGCGGGCGCTGGATCTGACGCGGTTCTATCACCTGACGGTGGAATACTGGCCGATCATGGATCCGACCGGGCTGGGCGAGACACGAGAGCAGAAACTGAACGCCTATCGGCAGACGCGCGATCAATTGGTGGATCAGTTGAAACGGAAATGGGGAGGGCAGTTATGAGCCGGGCAACACTCGAGCGGTATTTCGATGCGTTCAACCGCAAGGACATTGCAGGGATGCTTGATTGTCTGACCGAGGATGTGGCGCATCACGTCAACGAGGGCAATGTGCGCATCGGGCGAGATGCGTTCGAGGAATTCTGCCAGCACATGGCGCGGTGCTATGACGAAACGCTGACCGAGATGGTGGTGTTTGTGGCCGAAGATGGCGCGCGTGGGGCGGCGGAGTACATGGTGAACGGCACCTATCTGGCCACGGATGCGGGGCTGCCCGAGGCCAAGGGGCAGGGCTATCGCCTGCCTGCGGGGTCGTTCTTTTCGCTGCACGAGGGCAAGATCAGCCGCGTCGTGACCTATTACAACCTGAGTGATTGGATCAAACAGGTCTCGTGATGCGGATCGAGGCGCTGACCGGAGAGGCGCTGGACGCGGCTCTGGACGATGTGGCGGGGTTGCGCATTCGGGTGTTCCAGGACTGGCCGTATCTGTATGACGGCGATCTGGAGTATGAGCGCGGGTATCTGGAGACTTATCGGTCCTCGGATGCGGCGATCCTTGTGGGCGCGTTTGACGGGACGCGGCTTGTTGGGGCGGCGACCGGCACGCCGATGGCGGATCACGCGGATGATTTTGCGGCGGCGTTTGAAGGAAGCGGGCTTGCGCTGAAGGACATCTTCTACTGTGCCGAGTCGGTTCTTTTGCCCGAGTATCGCGGACGCGGTGTCGGGCACCGATTCTTTGACCTGCGCGAGGCGCACGGGCGTGAATTGGGGGCCACGATGTCTGCCTTTTGCGGGGTGGTTCGGCCCGCCGACCATCCGTTGCGGCCCGAGGGGTATCGGCCTTTGGACGGGTTCTGGCGCAAGCGGGGCTATGCGCCGCTTGAGGGGGCTGTGGCGTGGTTTTCGTGGAAGGATGTCGATCAGACAGAGGCGACGCGCAAGCCGTTGCAGGTCTGGACACGGGCGTTGACGGAGGGTGAGACATGAAAGTTGCAGCGGCAGCCTATCCGATGGATTTCCTCGATTCCTGGAAGGCTTACGAAGAAAAGCTGACGCGATGGGTGAAAGAGGCGGCGGGCGCTGGAGCAGACCTTTTGGTGTTCCCGGAATATGGCGCGATGGAGCTGGCGACGCTTGCCGGGCGGGATGTCGCGCTTGATCTGGAGGCGTCGCTCAGGGCGGTGTCGGACCGGGTGCCGGAAGCGGATGCGCTGCATGCCAAACTGGCGCAGGCATTCGGGGTTCATATCCTTGCAGCTTCTGCCCCGGTGTTCGATCCCGATCTGGGCGACCGTCCGGTGAACCGCGCGCGATTCTTCGCGCCGGATGGCAGTATGGGTCATCAGGACAAACAGATCATGACCCGATTCGAGCGCGAAGAGTGGGGCGTCGTGGCCGGTGGGCCGTTGCAGATGTTCGACACGGGCCTTGGCCGGATCGGTATCCTGATCTGCTATGACAGCGAGTTCCCTCTGCTGGGCCGCGCGATGGCCGAGGCGGATCTGATCCTTGTGCCAAGCTGCACCGAGGCGCTTACCGGCTATTCACGGGTGCGGATCGGATCGATGGCGCGGGCGTTGGAAAATCAGTGTGTTACGATCATGTCCTCAACTGTTGGCGCCTGTGATTGGTCCGAGGCGGTGGACATGAATACCGGCATGGGGGGCGTTTTCGGCCCACCTGACACCGGATTTCCGGCAACTGGCGTGATCGCGGAGGGCGTGTTGAACCAGCCCGCCTGGACCTATGCCGAGATCGATCTGGACCGGATTGCGCATGTTCGGGCGGATGGCGTTGTGCTCAACCGGCGGCACTGGACGGACCAGACGGGACGTGACGTGATTGCCGCAGCGCGGAAACTCGGTTGAATAGGCCTTGATAAATTGGCCGTTTGGCCCCATTTAGTAGCGCGCCTCGCACTATGGTGGGGCACGCAGTTAAGGAGAGACCATGGCCAAGGAAGACACGCTCGAATTCCCCGGTGTCGTCAAGGAACTCCTGCCTAACGCGACATTTCGGGTCGAGCTTGAAAACGGCCATGAGATCATCGCGCACACGGCGGGCAAGATGCGCAAGAACCGCATTCGCGTTCTTGCAGGCGACAAGGTGCAAGTCGAAATGACGCCCTACGATCTGACCAAGGGTCGGATCAACTACCGCTTCAAGTAAGCGTTTCATGAAGCTGATCCTCGGCTCCGGCAGCCCCCGGCGGCGGGAGCTTTTGGCTCAGATCGGGGTAGAGGCGGATGACATCCGCCCGCCCGACATCGACGAAGACCCACGACCCGGTGAATTGCCGCGCCCGTATTGCGTGCGTCTTGCGCGCGAAAAGGCTTTTGCGATTCCGGCGAGCGACGATGAGATCGTGCTGTCCGCAGATACAACGGTCGCGCTGGGGCGGCGCATCCTGGGCAAGCCTGCGGAAGCAGCCGAAGCGGCGGAATTCCTCTATGCGCTGTCTGGGCGCAGGCACCGGGTTGTGACGGCGGTGGCTGTGCGGCGCGGTTCGCAGATCTGGGAACGCGATGTGGTCACGCAGGTCAAGATGAAGCGTCTGAGCGATGCCGAAGTGAACGCCTACCTGGCCAGCGAGGACTGGCGCGGCAAGGCGGGGGGCTATGCCATTCAGGGTCCGGCAGGAGCCTTTGTGCCATGGATCAGCGGCAGCTTCAGCGCGGTTGTGGGCCTGCCTTTGGCCGAAACCGCCAACCTGCTGGTTGCGGCGGGCTATCCGCTTTACGGAGTGTCGGAATGAAGGGTCGGTTGATCGCACTGGATCATGTCGGTGACCGCGAGGCGGCGGCGCTGATGGTGGATGGGCAGGTCGAGGACCTGTTCTTCGAGACCGACCAACCTGCACCGGGCACGATCTACCGCGCCATCGTGGAACGTCCGATGAAGGGGCAGGGCGGGATGTTCCTGCGCACGCCCGATGGGTCGGCTTTCGTGCGTCAGGTTAAGGGGTTGGCCCCCGGCCAGACCCTGCTGGTGCAGGTTACGGGCTATGCCGAGCCGGGCAAGGCAATTCCGGTGACGCACAAGGTGCTCTTCAAGAGCCGCTATGCCATCGTCACGCCCGAGGCTCCGGGGATCAACGTGTCGCGTCGGATCAAGGACGAGGATGCGCGCGAAGAGCTTTTGGCCGTTGCGCATGAGATCATGGATGCGGGTGACGGGTTCGGCCTGATCCTGCGGTCTTCATGCGAAGGCGCTGATACGGACGAGATTGCCGATGACATTGCGGCGATGGCCGATCTGGCGGCCAAGGTGATGGCGGATGCGCAAGGTGATGCCGAAACGCTGGTCGAAGGTGATGGGCCGCATCTTCTGGCGTGGCGCGAATGGACGGACAAGGCCGAGATCGACAGCGCCGATGGCAGCTTTGAGCGGCATGGTATTCTGGACGTTCTCGACGGTTTGACAGCCCATGATGTTCCGCTGGGTGATCAGGCGTCGATGGCGATCGAACCCACGCGCGCTTTGGTGGCGGTCGATGTGAACACCGGGGGCAACACCAGCCCTGCGGCGGGGCTCAAGGCCAATCTGGCGGCGGTCAAGGACCTGCCGCGCCAGTTGCGGCTTCGGGGGCTGGGCGGGCAGATCGTGATTGATCCGGCCCCGACAGCCAAGAAAGACCGCCGCCAGATCGAAAGCGCGCTGCGCAGCGCGTTGAAGCGGGACAGTGTGGAAACCGTGTTCGTGGGGTGGACTCTGCTGGGGCATATCGAGTTACAACGCAAACGTGACCGACTGTCCTTAAGCGAGGTGCTGACATGAGCTGCCCCATCTGCGGCAAGGAAACCAACCAAGAGGTCCGTCCGTTCTGTTCCAAACGCTGCGCCGATGTGGACCTGGCGCGCTGGCTGAACGGTAATTACGCGGTGCCGTCGGAAGACCCCGAAGACATCGAAGCCGCGATCGAGGCCGCAGAGCACGCGGCGGCGTCCTCGGACAAGCTGCACTAGCGGCTTGTCTCGCCCGGCCTGCATGGTAGGGCTTGGGTATGACCGCTGAACCGCCCCATTTTTTCAGTCCCGTGATCCGCCCGGCGGGTTTGACCGGTGTTCTGGTCAGCTTTGGCGATATCTTGTCAGAGCCGGCAAATCGGGCGGCTTTGGCGTTTTCGGCGGCAGTGGCGCGGGCGGGCATCGACGGGGTCGAGGAATGTGCGCCATCCCTCGTATCGGTATTTGTTCAATTCGACCCGCTGCATCTGGACCTTGAGGTTCTGGTCGCGCGCCTGACCGCTTTGCTGGAAGATCAGGACTGGTACGCCGCGCCGATGCCCGAGGGGCGGCGCTTCATTCGGGTGCCCACGGTGTATGGCACCGATCTAGCGCCCCAGTTGGCCGAAGCGGCGGCGGCGGCAGGGCTTAGCGTCGACGCAGCGATTGCACAGCTTTCGGACGCGCGTGTTCGGGTGCAGACCATCGGGTTTGCGCCGGGTCAGCCCTATCTTGGTCTTTTGCCCGAAGCATGGGACATCCCCCGCCAGACCGCGTTGACCAAGGCGGTTCCGGAAGGGGCGCTGGTGGTTGCGATCCGGCAATTGGTGCTGTTCTCGGTGGCCAATCCGACGGGCTGGCGCCATGTCGGCCAGACGGCGCTGAGGCTGTTCCGCCCAGACAGTGACACGCCGTTTTTCCTGCGCCCGGGTGACGAGGTCCAGTTTGTGCAGGCCAGCCCCGATGTGCTGACGCAACATGCGGATGATCCGGACGGCGGCGCGGTGATCGAGGCAATCCGGTGATGCGGGCGCTGGTTGTGCATCGCATCGCACCGGGAGCGACGGTGCAGGATCGCGGGCGGGCGGGATACCGCGCGTTTGGCGTGTCGCAGGGAGGCGCAGCCGATCCGCTTGCTCTGGCCGAGGGGGCGGCGTTGCTGGGGCAGTCGCCGGACCTGGCGGTGCTGGAACTGCCGGGCTCCGGCGGGGTGTTCGAGGCCACGGCCCCCCTGCGGATTGCGCTGACCGGCGCCCCGATGCGGGCCACGCTGGATGGGGCGGTGCTGGTCTGGAATGCGTCTCATGCCGTTCCCGAAGGCGCGCGGATCGACATCGGCGGCGCGGTGACGGGCAGTTACGGGTATCTGCATGTCGGCGGGGGGATCGACACCGACCGCAGGCTTGGGTCGCGGTCGGCGCATCTTGCGGCGGGGATTGCTGCTGCGGTGCCGGCCGGTGCCGTCCTGCCGGTTGGTGCGGATACGGGCGGTGCGGTAGGATTGTGCCTGCCGCAGGACAACCGTTTTGACGGCGGCATCCTGCGTCTGGTCGAGAGCTTTCAGACTGGCCTCTTCGATCGCGAAACGCGGGATCGGTTCATTGCAACATCCTTCAGCCGTGATGCGCGGGCCAACAGAATGGGGATGCGGCTTAATTCCGAGGGTGGGGGTTTTGCTGCTCGCGGGGGGCTGAACATCCTGTCGGAATCGATTCTGCCGGGGGATATTCAGATCACCGGCGACGGCACGCCCTATCTGCTTTTGCGCGAAAGCCAGACGACCGGGGGCTATCCGAGGATCGCCACAGTGATTCCCGCCGATCTGCCACGGGCGGTGCAGACCCCCTCGGGTGGTCGGGTGCAGTTCCGGTTTGTTGCGCGGCAAGAGGCACTTGAGGCCGAGATGCGTCTGCGTGCGCATCTGAAGGTATTGCCGAAACTCTGCACGCCGCTGGTGCGGGACCCGATGCAGATGCGGGATCTGTTGGGCTATCAATTGATCAGTGGCGTCACGGCGGGTGGTGCCTTTGAGGAGGGGGAGTGAGCGATGTATGTCGATCTGAATGCCGATATGGGAGAAAGCTTTGGGCCGTGGCCGATGGGATCGGATGCGGACCTGCTCGAGGTGATCACCTCGGCCAATATCGCCTGCGGCTTTCATGCCGGTGACTGGGATGTGATGGCGCAGACCATGGGCCTTGCGGTGAAACACGGCGTCGGGATCGGGGCGCATCCGGGCTTTCCGGACCTGCAGGGCTTCGGGCGGCGGCGCATGCATCTGAGCCACGAGTCCTTGCGAAATCTCGTGCGGTATCAATTGGGTGCGGCGCAGGCGATGGCGCGGTCGGTGGGCGGTGTGGTGCGGCATCTCAAGCTGCATGGTGCCTTGGCCAACATGGCGTCCGAGGATACGGCGATGGCCACGGCCTGTTACGAAGGCGCGCTGTCGGTGGACCCGGACATCATCATCATGGTGCTGGCAGCCACCCGGCAGCAAGAGGCGGTTGAGGCACTTGGCTGCCGCTGGGCGGGCGAGATTTTCGCGGATCGGGCCTATAACGACGATGCGACGCTGGTGGACCGCAGCCTGCCGGGCGCGGTCATCCATGACGCGAATGTGGCGGGGCAGCGCATGGTCGAGATGGTCAAGGCGGGCGCCATCATCACCGAAAGCGGCAGGCATATTCCGGCGGCGGTGGATACGATCTGTCTGCACGGGGATGGGGCGACTGCGGTTCAGATCGCCCGAACGGTGCGCAGCGCGCTGGCCGAGGCCGGGGTCACGCTGCGCCAGTTCGAGGGGCGTCAGGGCGCGATCAGCAGGACCTGAACATCCGCCACATTGGTGCCGGTGGCGCGCGTCATCAGCAGATCGCCCGCCGCCGCCAGCGCCGCATAGCTGTCGTTGTTGGCAAGAAGGGCAGCCGCGTCGTGACCGGCAGCCGCGATCCGCGCGAGAGTGCCTGCATCGACCAATCCACCCGCCGCATCCGTGGGTCCGTCACGGCCATCTGTGCCACCTGACAGAAACGCCCAGTTTCCCATGATTTCAGGTGCTTGCGCGGCGATCCTCAGGGCAAGTTCCTGATTGCGCCCGCCGCGCCCGGTGCCGGTCAGCCTGACGGTGGTTTCACCACCAAAAAGCAGAGCCGTGGGTTCGGGGCGGGCGATCAGTTCCGAAAGCACCTTTTCTGCGGCCTCCTGCACATCGCCGGTCAGGGCATCGCTGACGATCCGTGCGGTCAGGCCCATCTGCTGTGCCGCGTCGCGCATTGCCTCGAGCGACAAGCGGTTCGAGCCGACAAGGGTGTTTGTGACCTGGGGCAGAGGCGGCTGTGTCTCGTGCTGCGCTTTTTCGAGATGGGCGCGAATCGATGCCGGTGTCGCATCCCAGATCCCGGCTGTTCTGAGCGTCCTGATCGCGTCAGCGGCAGTGCCGATGGGGCTGACGGTGGGGCCTGATGCGATGGCGCGCAGGTCGTCTCCGATGACGTCGGACAGGAGAAAGGCGTGAACCTGCGCAGGTGCGGCGAGCCGCGCGAAGCCACCGCCCTTGAGCAGGCTAACCTGTTGACGCACAAGGTTCATTTGGAAGATGTCCAGCCCCGCAGACAAAAGCAGCGTGTTGAGCTGGGCCTTGTCTGACAGGCTGATGCCGGGTGGTGGTGCAGGCAGAAGGGCCGACCCCCCGCCCGAGATCAGGGCGATTACGCGGTCCGTTGCGGTGGCTTCGGACAAAAGCTCCATGACGCGCCGGGCCGCCCGTGCGCCTGCCTCATCCGGGACAGGGTGTCCCGCGCGCAGAAGTTCGACGCCGTCCAGCGTCGCGTCGTTTTCGTGATGAGTGACCGCAAGGGCCGCGTGTGCATCGGGCAGTCCTGCCATCGCTTCGCCCAGCATGGCCGGGGCGGCTTTGCCGATGGCGATCAGGAATGTGCGCCCATCCGGGGCCTGTGGAGGCAGGTCCGCAAGCGCCAATCCGCGCCGTACGGCCTGTGCGGGATCGGCGGCTGACACGGCAGCGTCGAACAGATGTCGGGCATATGTGCGGAGCGTGTCGATCTCGGTCATGCCCAAATCTGGCCCGCAATTTCATGGAAAGTCAAACCCTTGTGGGTCAAGGTTGACGTATCACGTGAGCAGCGATGGGATGGTAAAGTGGTGGGCGACCCTGGAATCGAACCAGGCGTGCGTCTCCGCGAGGGAGTTACAGTCCCCTGCCACACCTTGCGGCCTGTCGCCCACTTTACCAAAGGCCTGGCCCTTGGCGTGAGCGGGTGATTACAATTGCCCCCTTGCGGCGTCAACAGGAAAATCCCATCAAGCGGGATGCAGATTTTGCCGACAGAACAAGGGGGCTGATATGGCCAAGAAACCGAAATGGGTGGTGGCCAAGGAACAGTCCAGAAAGGCGGCCGCGGCAGAGACCGTGTGGCTTTTTGGCTTGCATGCGGTTCGTGATGCCCTGGTCAATCCCAAGCGCGAAAGGCTGCGGTTGGTGGTGACGCGCAACGCCATGGACAAGCTGGCCGATGCCATCGAAGTTGCTGGAATTGAACCGGAAATCAGCGATCCACGGAAGTTCGAAGCGCCGCTTGATCCGCAATCCGTGCATCAGGGCGCGGCTTTGGAAGTGAAGCCGCTCAACTGGGGGCGGCTGGAAGATGTAGCCCTTGGCGGCCCTGATGGGCCGCCGCGTGTTGTCCTGCTCGACCGGGTGACGGATCCGCATAATGTGGGGGCGATTCTGCGCTCTGCCGAAGTGTTCGGGGCCTCTGCCGTTGTGGGGACGTTGCACCATTCGGCACCGGAAACCGGGGCTTTGGCGAAGACCGCGTCTGGGGCTTTGGAACGGCAGCCCTATCTGCGCGAGCGCAATCTGGCGGACGCGATGGAGCGTTTGAGATCAATGGGTTACGTGATCTTTGGTCTGGACGGAGAGGCCGATCAGGCCATCGACGACGCGCTGGCCCCGGTGCGGGACAGGCCGATTGCGCTGGTGCTGGGTGCGGAGGGGCCGGGGTTGCGGCCGAAGACGAAAGAGACTTGCGACGCGCTTGTGAAGATCCCCTTTGCGCGGGCGTTCGGGTCTCTCAACCTGTCGAACGCGGCGGCTGTGGCGCTTTACGCCGCACGGGTCTGAACTTGCGATCGGGGGGTATGGCCCCAATATTCCCGACAAAGGAGAGCCCATGCCACACGGAACGAAAATCGCCACCTGCTGTTACTGTGGAACGCGTGCGGCCCTTGTTTTAAAAGGGGAATCCCGGCACGAGCTGAGTTGTTCGGCCTGTGGCGCACCGTTGCACGAGATGAAGATGCTGCATGCGAAACCGACGGGAAAACCGGCTGCGACCCAGCATCGGCATGTGAGCCAGCCCAAGACGGCACCCGCCCCGTTTCCGGCATGGGATCGCGAAACAACCTGGTCGAAAAAGAAAAAGCCCAAGAAGCGCAAGACGCTGGCGCGGCGGTTCTTCGAAGAGGCGTTTGACGTGATCGAGGACATTTTCGACTGATCCGTACGGATGAGCCGGCCCTATTGTACGGCTCAGACCCCGAAAACTGCGGTTTTGATGGTCATTCCGTCGATTTGGGCGCAGTTGGCGGCGCACCGTACGGATAGCCCTGTCGAAGCGTACGGTTCATCCGTACGGGACGTTCCACTGGTCAATCGGAGCGACGTGTTCTAATGGCTCAGGGACAATGACGGAGGTCCGCGTGACGACATATGAAACCCCCGGTCCGGTCGAAGAGAACTGGAAGGATGCAATCTCTTCTGTGGAAGAGATCATCGAGGATGCGCGCAATGGCAGGATGTTCATTCTTGTCGATCACGAGGATCGCGAGAATGAGGGTGACCTGGTGATTCCCGCGCAATGGGCGACGCCGGATGTGATCAACTTCATGGCGACGCACGGGCGCGGTCTGATCTGTCTTGCGATGACCTCGAAGCGGATCGAGGAGCTGGGGCTGCAGCTCATGTCGACGAACAATTCGTCCCGGCATGAGACCGCCTTCACCGTGTCGATCGAGGCGCGGGAAGGGGTGACGACGGGGATCTCGGCGGCGGATCGGGCGCGGACGATTTCTGTTGCGATCGACGGCACCAAGGGCGCACAGGACATCGCGACGCCGGGCCATGTGTTCCCGCTGCGCGCCAAGGATGGGGGCGTGCTGGTGCGCGCGGGACATACCGAAGCGGCGGTGGATGTGAGCCGTCTGGCGGGGTTGAACGCGGCGGGTGTGATCTGCGAGATCATGAACGAGGACGGCACCATGGCGCGGCTGCCGGAACTGGTGGCTTTTGCGCAGCGGCATAACCTCAAGATCGGGACGATCAGCGACCTGATCGCCTATCGCCGCCGCAACGACAACCTTGTGCGGGTGCGCAAGGAAGAGACCATCACGTCGGAGTTCGGCGGTGACTGGCAGATGCGGATCTACACCGACGAAACCCATGGCGACGAGCATATCGTGCTGAGCAAGGGCGATCTGTCGGGCGACGACCCGGTGCTGGTGCGGATGCATGCGCTGGACCCGATGCTGGATGTCGTGGGCACCGGGCCGAAAGGGCGGGCGGATGAGTTTCAGCACGCCATGCAGGCGGTGGCCAGCGAAGGGCGGGGCGTTGTCGTGCTTCTGCGCGACACGTCGATGAAGCTGGATGTGGGCGATGAAGTATCGCCCAAGACGCTGCGGCAATACGGGCTCGGGGCGCAGATACTGTCGTCGCTGGGTTTGTCGAAGCTGACCTTGCTGACGAATTCACCGACGCCCAAAGTGGTCGGTCTGGATGCCTATGGTCTTGAAATCGTTGGAACACGCAAAATTTCGGAGTTGGGGTGATGGCGGCATCTGTTGAACATTACACGCTGGCGCGGCCCACATTCGACGCGCCTGTTAAGCTTTTGATAGTGGTTGCGCCTTATTACAAGGACATCGCGGATCAACTGATCGCCGGGGCGCGGGCCGAGATCGAGGCATGTGGCGGCACCCATGACCTGGTCGAAGTTCCCGGCGCGTTGGAGGTTCCGACGGCCATCGGCATTGCAGAACGCATGTCGAATTTCGATGGATACGTGGCGCTTGGGTGTATCATCCGGGGCGAGACCACGCATTACGACACGGTCTGCAATGACAGCTCGCGTGGGCTCACGCTGCTTGGGTTGCAGGGGCTGTGCATCGGCAATGGCATTCTGACGGTCGAAAACATGGCGCAGGCCGAAGTGCGGGCGCAGGTGGACGGGCAGAATAAAGGCGGCGGCGCGGCTGCTGCTGCCTTGCACCTGATCGCGCTCAGCCGTAAGTGGGGCTCTGCCCGCAAAGGCGTGGGGTTTGTGCCCATGAAAGACGAATACCAGATCGCTGGTGAAACCAAGGACCCGAACATCGCATGAGCCCTGCTGCCAAGACGCCGAAAAAGGTGGATGAAAAACGCCAGAAACGGTCTGCCTCGCGTCTTTACGCGGTGCAGGCGCTGTTCCAGATGGAGCAGTCCGGCCAGTCGGTCGACACGGTGGCGGCGGAATTCCTCGACCATCGGTTCGGGCTGGCGCAGGAGGACGATCAGGAACTGGTCGAAGGCGATGTGGATCTTTTCCGCCGGATCACCGAAGAGGCGGTGAACTGGCAGGCAAAGATCGACCAGATGACGGACCGGGCGTTGGTGGCGAAATGGCCGATTGCTCGGATCGACCCGACGCTGCGGGCGCTGTTTCGTGCGGCGGGCGCCGAACTGGTGGCGACGGAAACACCGCCCAAGGTCATCATCAACGAATATGTGGACGTGGCACGCGCGTTCTTCCCCGAAGGCAAAGAGGCGCAATTCGTCAACGCCGTGCTGGATCACATGGCGCGCGAGGCCCGGCCCGAGGCGTTTTGACGCCGATCCGAAGATTTCCGAAATTTTTTTAACTTTGCCGTGCGTCCGGCCGTTTTCCGGTTTGAAAAGACCGGGGCACGCCAATCATGCTGCATTCGTTGCGCGACTTCCTGCGGGAAATCAAAGAAGACTTCGTTTATTTTCTGAGGTTTGTGACCAAGGGAGATCCGGCAGAGCGGGCGCGCAGACACATGCGTGTCAGCAAGCGTGACATTCGTGAGCTGCTGAAAGAGGAGCTGTCGCGGGACAAAAAAGCGCCTCCGGGAGACGGTGAATGACGGTGTTCCGGGGGGCGTCGTCTAGGTGACGCTTTGAAATCCGCAAACCTGCGGCTAGGTCCTTGGGGAACAGAAGAGAGTCGCATCATGCCGGACCTGATCAAACATTACATCCGACACAGCGTCATAGGGTTCGCGCTTGCGGCGGTGTTCGTATCGCTGTTGCTCTATTTCAACGTGGCGAACCTTTGGCATCTGGTGACGCATACGGATGTGGGGATCCTCGCGGTTTTCCTGTTGTGGCTGTTCAACGGGATCGTCTTTGCAGGGGTGCAGTTCGGCATTTCGATCATGTCGATGCGCTATGACGACGAGGACGATGATGATGACGATCCGCGTGGCATGATGATCCGCACCGTGCAGATCCCGGTCGACCGGCCCGAGACCAAACGGCAAAGCCGCCAGATTTTCAGGAAATAAGCGGCGGGAACCACGGCAACCGTGCGGTTCTCTCATTCCCGAGGACCTGTATATACAGGTGGGTGTCAGGTAACCGGACCAGGGCCCGGACAGAGCCAACTCCCTCGGAATTGCTTAAGGCCACCGGAATGCAACCTGTCACGCGTAGCGCAGAAACCCGCCTGACCCCGAGGTAGGCGCGACAGGGCCGTCTGACAAGAGGGTATTTTCGGTCAGGCGCGCGGATGGCTTGATTTTTGTTCACACTTTGTTCATCTCTGTGGGGTATGACAGTCTTACCTGATCAGCGTATCGGCGCAGGGGCCGATCTGCAGCCCGGACAAATCCTGGCGCGCGGTGTGTGCCGCCACCTTGCCAGCCATGGGTTTTCGGTGATCGAGGAATTCGTGCCGGATCGCGGCCTGCGGGTTGACGTGATGGCGTTGGGGCCGAAAGGCGAGATATGGATCGTCGAATGCAAATCCTCACGGGCGGATTTTCAGTCGGATCACAAATGGGAAGGGTATCTGGACTGGTGTGACCGGTATTTCTGGGCGGTCGATCTGGAATTTCCGTCCGAGCTTTTGCCGGTGGAAACCGGGCTGATCATCGCGGATGGCTATGACGCCGAAATTGTGCGGATGGCCCCGGAGGACAAGCTTGCGGGCGCGCGGCGAAACGTGTTGATCCGCAAATTCGCGACCCACGCAGCACGCCGTCTGCAGGCGCTGCGCGATCCGGAGGCGGCGCTGAGCGCGTGGGCTTCAGCGTAGGTGCTTGGCGTTGTCTGCAGCGTCAGTGCACAGATTGGCGTCTGACAGTCCGTAACGGGCGTCGCAGGGTCAGTCGGGATGTGCCAAAGCGGATCTAGGCGCCCGGCATTGGGTCGCGCTAGCTGTCATGCCGGCTTGTGAACGGAGCACGGGACTGCGGGGTTACTTGCGCTTGGATTTCGGTTTGACCTTGCGGGCGGCGGTGGCGGCGAGGCGGATTTCCTCGGCGATCTCGTCGGCCTCTTCCGGAGAGAAGTCCATCGGGATCTCGATGCCGTCGGCCAGAACGAACAGACGCACCATGCCCAGATCGGTCGGGCCGATCTGAAGGTTGGCTTCGATGTCGCGTTCGGTGTTGATGCCCATGACAGGTCTCCGGCGGGTTGCAGGTCAGGTGCGACGCCATAGCGCCGGGGGGCTTGTTTTGCAAGCGCGTGACGATGCAGACTGCGCGCATGGCCGACCCCATGTCCGATGATGTCACCCTGCGCGCCTATGGTCCTGGCGATTTCGACTGGCTGGTCGACCTGCATGGCCGTCATTATGCCGAAGCCGAAGGGTTCGATGCCACTTTTGCCCCGCTGGTGGCGTCGATTCTGCGGGATTTCGAAGCGCAGCATGACCCGACCTGCGAGCAGGGCTGGATCGCGGTGCGGAACGGGGCGCGGTTGGGCAGCATCTTTTGCGTCAGGCTGGATGACACCACAGCCAAGCTGCGGCTGTTCATCCTGTCGCCCGAGGCGCGGGGGCTTGGGCTGGGCAGGCGGATGCTGGCGACCTGCATGGGATTTGCCCGCGACAGGGGCTATGCGCGGATGCAGCTTTGGACGCATGAAAGCCACGCGGCGGCCTGCGCGCTTTACCGAAAGGCGGGGTGGCGCTGTACCTCGTCCAAGCCGGTGCACAGCTTTGGGGTCGATCTTGTGGAACAGGCGTGGGAAGTCACGTTCTAGCGGCAGATGGGGCTTGCATTGCCCGAACCGTCCCGTTATCTCGCCCCTCAGTGCCGACATAGCTCAGTTGGTTAGAGCGCTTGATTGTGGATCAAGAGGTCCCCCGTTCGAGCCGGGGTGTCGGTACCATCCTTACTTGGCTTCGATCTGAATCGTCTGTAGCAGCCGTCCGCTGTCTCGGGCGAAGATGAGGATTTGGTCGTCCTCGGTCACGACGGCGTACCAGTTGCGCGCCTGGGTGAAGGCGGTGGCGGTGGTGCCGCCGGGCAGGGTGATGACATCGGGCAGAGGTGTGCTGGACTGATTGTAGCGGATGACAATCAGCGCCACGATGAGTATGACCCCGCCGATCATCGTTGCGGTCAGGACTGTCACCAGCCGCCGCAGGAATCGCAAATTGGCCGGTTCGGGGGCCTGATCTTCGGGGGCGTTGTCCATGTCTGACTCCATTATGCGCGTGACCATCGGGGCCGAACCGCCGCCGCGCCTTGATAAGGCCTTGGCGCGGGACGTGCCAGAGGAGGCGGCGCTGTCGCGCACGCGGCTTGCCAAGCTGATCGACGAAGGGGCCGTCTGCCGGGCCGGGGAGGTGCTGAGCAATCCCACGGCGCAGGTGGCCGAGGGCGACGTGATCGAGATCGCGCTGCCCGAAGTGGCGGAAAGCCATATCGGCGCGGAAGAGCTGCCGCTGGACGTGCGGTACGAAGATGATGACCTGATCGTGGTGATGAAACCGGCGGGCATGGTGGTGCATCCGGCCCCCGGAACGCCGGGTGGTACTCTGGTCAATGCGCTGCTGCATCATTTCGGTGGCAAGCTGTCGGGTGTCGGAGGTGTGGGGCGGCCGGGGATCGTGCACCGGATCGACAAGGACACAAGCGGGCTTCTGGTGATCGCCAAGTCGGATCGCGCGCATCACGGGCTGGCCGAGCAGTTTGCGGCGCACAGCGTGGAGCGGCTCTATCTGGCGCTGGTGCATGGGCATCCGGATCCGGCCGATCCGCGGTTGCGCGGGGTGCGGGGTGTGTCGATCGAACCGGGCGCAGTGATCAAGGTCACAAGCGATCTGGCGCGGCACAAGACCGACCGGCAGAAACAGGCGGTGTTCTTTGGCCATGGCAAACACGCGATCACGCGGGCGCGGGTGCTGGAGGTGTTCGGCTCGCCGCCGCAGGTGTCGCTGGTGGAGTGTCGGCTGGAAACCGGGCGCACGCATCAGATCCGGGTGCATATGGCGCATGCGGGGCATGGGCTGATCGGTGATCCGGTCTACGGCGGACGCCGCAAGGTGGCGAAGGGGGCATTGCCGGATGCGGCAATGGCGCGGCTTGCGGCGTTTGACCGACAGGCGTTGCATGCGGCGGTGTTGGGGTTCGAGCATCCGGTGAGCGGCGAAACCATCCGGTTCGAGGCCGCGTTGCCCCAAGACATGGATGATCTGATCACGAGTTTGCGTGGCTGAAACAATCGTCCCATGTGCGTGAGCGCACTGACATGCCGCTTACAACCGCGTCGGTGTGCGTTAAATTGGATTTAACGAAACGCAGATACTTGAAATCGTCGGGCCGCTTCCCAAATTGGATGTTAAGCCCGTAAACATTGGAGGGACAAGGGTATGGCCAATTATGCGAATCTCCCGGCCCCGTCACCGGAAGCTGGACTGAGCCGCTACTTGCAGGAAATCCGGAAGTTCCCGCTTCTGGAGCCTGAAGAAGAGTACATGCTCGCCAAACGTTGGGTCGAGCAGGAAGACACCGAAGCCGCACACAGGATGGTCACAAGCCACCTGCGCCTCGCCGCGAAGATCGCGATGGGCTATCGTGGCTATGGTCTGCCGCAGGCCGAGGTGATCTCGGAGGCGAATGTCGGGCTTATGCAGGCGGTCAAACGGTTCGATCCCGAAAAGGGCTTCCGTCTGGCGACCTATGCCATGTGGTGGATCCGTGCGTCGATCCAGGAATATATTCTGCGGTCCTGGTCGCTGGTGAAGCTGGGCACGACCAGCGCCCAGAAAAAGCTGTTCTTCAACCTGCGCAAGGCGAAGTCGCGGATCGGTGCGCTGGAAGATGGCGATCTGCATCCGGATCACGTTCTCAAGATCGCAACCGATCTGGGTGTGACAGAGGACGAGGTGATTTCGATGAACCGGCGTCTTTCGGGCGGGGATGCGTCGTTGAATGCGACGGTCGGATCCGAAGGCGAGGGCACGATGCAGTGGCAGGACTGGCTGGAGGATGAATCCGCCGACCAGGCTGGCGACTATGAAGAACGCGATGAGCTTGAAGCGCGGCGGGCGATGCTGGTGCAGGCGATGGATGTGCTGAACGACCGTGAGAAAGACATCCTGACCCAGCGCCGTCTGGCGGACAAGCCGGTGACGCTCGAGGACCTGTCGGCGCAATATGATGTCAGCCGCGAGCGTATTCGCCAGATCGAGGTGCGCGCGTTCGAGAAACTGCAGAAGCGGATGCGCGATCTTGCCCGCGAGCAGGGATTGCTTTCGGTCAACTGATCGGTGCCTTGACCTGATTTCAAGAACGCCGGGCCTGTGCCCGGCGTTTTCTCGTGTTAGATCGGGGTCGTTAGACAGGAGGGGTGTGCATGACAGAGCTGCGGTGGGGACTTCTTGGGGCGGCGAAATTCGCGCGCGAGCAGATGGCCCCGGCCATTCATGCCGCAACGCGGTCGAAACTTGTCATGTTGGCGACCTCGCATCCGGCGAAGGCCGCGCCGTTTCAGGCGATGGATGGCGCATTACGGGTGGTGGACAGCTATGAGGCGGTGCTGGCCGATCCGGATGTGGATGCGGTCTATATCCCGCTGCCCAATTCGCTGCATGTGGAGTGGACGCGCAAGGCGCTTGAGGCGGGCAAGCATGTGCTGTGCGAAAAGCCGATTGCGATGAAGGCGGACGAGATCGACGGGCTGATTGCACTGCGGGATCGCACCGGGTTGGTGGCAGCAGAGGCTTATATGATCGTGCATCACCCACAATGGCAGCAGGTGCGCGACTGGGTGCAGAGCGGGGCGATTGGCGATCTGCGGCGGGTCAACGCGACCTTCACCTATGACAATTCGGGTGATCCGGGGAACATCCGCAACGCGGTTGAGACGGGTGGCGGCAGTCTGCCGGATATTGGGGTCTATACGCTGGGCTGCACGCGCTACGTGACGGGGCAGGAGCCCGAGGCGGTGCTGTTTGCCGACATCCGGCGGGAGACCGGTGTCGAGGTGCGGGCCGAGGCCATTGTGCAGTTCGACGGGTTCACGCTTACGTCGCTCACGTCGATGCGGATGCTGCGCTATCAGTCGGTGACGTTTCAGGGCACGGAGGGCGTGATCGAGGTTCCGGTGCCGTTCAACCCGCTGGGTTATGGCGATGCCGAGGTGCGGCTGATGCGCAAGTCCGGGCCGGTCGAGGTTTGCCGCTATCCGGGTGTCAACCAGTATGTGCGGCAGGTCGAGGCGTTTGGCGCTGCGGTGCGCGGGGAAGCAGCTTATCCCTGTCCGCTGGAATTCAGCCAGGGCACGCAACGGCTGATCGACATGATCTGGGCGGCGGAGCTGTAAGGGTCTGGGATGAAAAAAGGGCTGATCCGAGGATCAGCCCTTTTGATTTACGCCGCGTTGGTGTTTGCGGGTTTGACCTTTTTGGCCGAGTCGCGGTTGCCCGCGTTGCTGTCGATGAAATCGAGCACGAGTGGTCGGATGTTGTTGCGCCAGCTTTTACCAGCGAAGATGCCGTAATGGCCGGCACCGGGTTCGACATGGCTGGCTTTCATGCTGTTGGGCAGGCCGGTGCAGAGGTTGAGCGCGGCAAGGCACTGGCCGGGGGCCGAGATGTCGTCTTTCTCGCCTTCGACGGTCTTGACGGCGACCTTGGTGATGGCGCCGAAATCGACCTTGTGACCGGAGACGACAAATTCGTTCTTCGCGATCTCGCGCTTCTTGAAGATGCGGTCGACGGTGGAGAGATAGAACTCGGCGGGCATATCCATGACGGCAAGATATTCGTCATAGAAGCGGTTGTGTGGATCGTGGTCGGACGCTTCGCCGCGCATCACGTTCTGGATCTGGTTCGAGAAGGCGGTTGCGTGGCGGTCACCGTTCATCGAGATGAAGGAGGCCAATTGCAGGAGGCCCGGATAGACCATGCGGCCCACGCCTTTGTACTTGAAGCCGACGCGCTGGATCATGGTTTCCTCGAGCTGGCCCATGGTCACGCGGCGGCCAAAGTCGGTCACGTCGGTTGGGGTGGCATCGGGATCGACCGGGCCGCCGATCAGGGTCAGGGTGCGCGGCTGTGCGTCGGGGTCCAACTCTGCCAGATAGGCGGTTGCAGCGAGCGTCAGGGGCACGGGCTGGCAGACGGCGACGACATTGGTTTCCGGGCCGAGTTCGCGCATGAACTCCATCAGGTAGAGGGTGTAATCCTCGACATCGAACTTGCCGGCGCTGACGGGGATGTCGCGGGCGTTGTTCCAGTCTGTCACGTAAACTTCGCAATTCACGAGTAGGGATTTGACGGTGGAGCGGAGGAGCGTCGCGTAGTGCCCGGACATCGGTGCCACAAGAAGGATCTTGCGGGGCTGTTCTTCGCGTCCGGTGACGTTGAAATGGATCAGATTGCCGAAAGGACGTTCGACTATGGTCTTAACCTCGACGAGGTGATCCTTGCCGTCTTCGCAGGTGAATGTTCGAATCCCCCAGTCAGGTTTGACCACCATCCGTTCGAACGTGCGCTCGGTGACTTCGCCCCATGCGGCCATCCACTGCATGGCAGGATTGGGCATCATGGCCCAGGCCGGGTAGGAGGCCATGGTGCGTGCTGTTGCGCCAAGCCATTGATTTGTATTGCGAAGTGTCTCCATGAGATCGTAGGTCATCATGTAGCGCATAGAGGCGTCTCCTTCAGCGTTTGCCCAAAAATCGGGCCAATTCGTCGCTTTGCCTCCCACCGCAGGCGACTGTATTCTGCATGGCAGCATGAATAGGGGGGAATATTGGCCATGACAACCAACGACGTTGCCGCACCGGAAATGAGCGCGGAACTTGAGGCCAATTTGCAAAAGATCGAAACGCTGTCGCAGCGGCTCGTGTCTGCCCTATCGCACAAGAAGCAGGTCAATCCCGCGCTGAGCGGTCCTGATGCGATGCTTTATGGCAAGGCGATGCAGGCCTATTGGCAGGAATGGATGCAGAACCCGGCCAAGATCCTCGAGCATCAGATCGAGTATTGGGGCAAGTCCGTCACGCACTATGTTGAAGCGCAGCAAGCGTTGGCCAAGGGCAAGCTGCAGGCTCCCTCTGATCCCGGCCCCAAGGACCGGCGGTTCAAGAACCCGCTTTGGGACGAGCATCCGTATTTCAACTTCATCAAGCAGCAGTACCTGATCAACGCCGAGGCGATCCGCACCGCGGTGGAAGATGTCGAGGACATGGACGCGACCGAGAAAAAGCGGTTGCGGTACTTTGCGCAGCAGATCGTCGACATGTTCGCGCCGACGAATTTCTTTGCCACCAATCCCGATGCTTTGCAGAAGGCGCTTGAGACCGAAGGCGAAAGCCTTGTGAAAGGTCTGGAGAACCTTGTCAAAGACCTCGAGGCCAACAATGGCGAGCTGGTGGTCCGGCTGGTGGACGAGGGCGCCTTTGAAGTTGGCGGCAATATCGCCACGGCCGAAGGCGAGGTGATCTATCGCAATCACATGATGGAGGTGATCCAGTACGCGCCGACCACCGAGAAGGTGCGCGAAACCCCCATCGTGCTGTTCCCGCCCTGGATCAACAAGTTCTACATCCTGGACCTGAAGCCGGAAAATTCGTTCATCCGCTGGGTGGTGGATCAGGGCTACACGCTGTTTGTGATAAGCTGGATCAACCCCGACGAGTCCTACAAGGATGTCGGGCTCGATACCTATATCGAAGACGGCTACCTGCGGGCGATCGAAGAGGTGAAGTCGATCTGCAAGGTCGATAAGGTCAACGCCATCGGCTATTGCATCGCGGGCACCACGCTGAGCCTGACGCTGTCGCTACTGAAACAGAAGGGTGACAGTTCGATCAAGTCGGCGACCTTCTTTACCACGCTGACCGATTTTTCGGATCAAGGGGAGTTCACGCCCTTCCTGCAGAACGATTTCATCGACGGGATCGAAGAGGAAATCGGGGATACCGGTCTTCTCAAGTCGTTCATCATGGCGCGGACCTTCAGCTTTCTGCGGTCGAACGATCTGATCTACGGGCCGGCCATCAAGAGCTACATGATGGGCGAGACGCCGCCGGCGTTCGATCTGCTGTATTGGAACGGCGACGGTGCGAACCTGCCCGGCAAGATGGCAATCCAGTATCTGCGGGGGCTGTGCCAGTCGAACAAGTTTGCCGAAGGCGGGTTCGAACTGATGGGCCACACCCTTTCGCTGCGCGATGTGGACGTGCCCCTGTGTTCCATCGCCTGCGAGACCGATCACATCGCGGCATGGAAGGATTGCTATCGCGGCATGCAGACAATGGGGTCGAAGTCCAAGCAGTTCATTCTGTCGGAATCGGGCCATATCGCGGGAATCGTCAATCCGCCCAGCAAGAACAAGTACGGCCATTACACGAATGATGACCTGTCTCTTGCGCCGGACGACTGGAAATCCGGTGCCTCTTATACCGAGGGGTCCTGGTGGCCGGTCTGGGAAAAATGGCTCGCGAAACGTGCCGGGAAATGGATCAAGGCACGGGAAGTAGGGGATAAATCCCATCCGCCGCTGGCCCCCGCACCGGGTACCTATGTGCGCATCAAGGCACGCGTCTGACCCTGCTCTGACCTTACGTAAAAGTTTTTTGCTGCAGTGCAGAAAAAGACTTGAATTGCTGCAGTGCAGCATGTATATCTTCTGCATCTGCACAAGACAGCGGGGTGGGCCCGCCGAGCAGGAAAAGGATTTGAGCAATGGCTAAGACAACCGACATGACCGCGACACTGAAAGAAATGATGGGTGCATTCCCGGTCGACACGAAAGCAATGGAAGACGCTTTCAAAACCACCGCAACTCTGAACGAGAAGCTGTCGCACGTGGCTCTGGAAGCCGCTGAGAAATCGTCCGAGATTTCCGCGAAGTGGACGAAAGAGACTCTGGCAAAGCTGGGCGAAATGTCCAAAGCAAAGGCCGAGCCGGCCGATTATGCAAAAGCGATGACCGATTTCGCATCGGCTCAGGCTGAAGTTGCTGCCGAGAACATGGCTGCCTTCGCCGAGATCGCGAAGAAAGTCCAGATGGACACAGTCGAGCTGATGATGGCTGCTGGCAAGGACCTGTCGGAAGACGCGACTGCCGCTGTCAAGAAAGCAACTGCTGACGCGACTGCTGCTGCCAAGAAGGCAACTGCTGCTGCGAAGTAAGCTTCAGGGATTAGCGTTCTCTCCTCCCAAATCGGAACGCTATCTTCTGGCCGGGTCCCTTGTGGATCCGGCCTTTTTTGTGTCCGGGGCCTGTCAGCAGTGCTTTCTTTTTGTGCGGCATGTGCTTAGGCTGCAATGCAGCGAAGATAACGGGGAGGGGACACCTTGGCCGAAGACCAAAATCCGCTTTTGATCAAGCGATATGCGAGCCGACGTCTCTACAATACCGAAACATCCGATTACGTGACGCTCGAGGACATTGCGGGGTTCATCCGCGGTGGTCGCGAGGTCAAGATCGTCGATCTGAAATCCGGCGACGACCTGACACGTCAGTACCTTCTGCAGATCATCGCAGAACACGAAAGCCGCGGCGAAAGCGTGCTGCCGACAAATGTCCTCAATGACCTCGTGCGCAGCTACACCACGCAGGCCACAAGCGCGGTGCCGCAATTTCTGGCGGCGAGCTTCGAGATGTTCCGAGACAGCCAGTCGAAATGGATGGAGAACATGAGCAAGGCCAACCCGATGTCGGGCATGCCGGGGTTCGAGGCCATTCAGGCGCAGCAGGAGGCGTTTCTCAAGGCGATGACCGGCGGCATGTCCGGCAACTGGAAGGCGCCGAACAAGGAAGACGCCTCGGGCGACACGTCCAAGGCACCCAAATCCGACACAGAGGATCTGGACGCGATCAAGACGCAACTGGCCGAGCTTCAACGCAAATTGTCGAAGCTCGACAAGTGATCAGGCGGTGGCCTGCATTCTGGGCCGCATGACGTGATCGACGGCGGACAGGATCACGTCCGCCACCGCATCGCAGTCTTCGATGGTCAGCCGCGCGGGCAGACGGCAATCACAGGCCCGGGCCAGCATCTTGCGCGTCTTGGGCAGATCCGGGGCCGGTCCAAGGAATTCCCAGTTCCAGAACGCGCGCGCATTGTCGGCGCTGCGGCCGAACACCTGAATGGACACACCCATCTCTTTGGCGGTGTCGACAAAAGCGTCGACGGCGGCGTCTGTCATGTCGCAGAGGCTGAACTGGAGCGAATCCGGAGCGCGCTCTTCCTGCGGCAGGGACGGAGGCACGGTGATCCACGGGGATTGGTCGATCCGGGCGGCGACGTGATCGTGGTTGCGGCGGCCATCCCGGACGCGGCGCGCGAGTTCCGGCAATTGCGGACGGATCACGGCAGCCGAGAGGTTGGACATACGCAGATTGTAGAGCGGCAGCTTGTTCTGCCACTTGGCAAAGGCGTCGTGCAGGACGGGGTGTTTCTTCCAGTTGTGCTCATACGCGCCCGACAGGATCACCGCGCGGGCGATCAGGTCGGCATCGTCGGTCAGAAGGATGCCGCCTTCGCCGGCATTGAGCATCTTGTAGCTTTGGAAGCTGAAACAGCCGACATGGCCCAGCGTGCCGATCCTCCGACCGTTCCAGAGCGTGCCCAATGAGTGCGCGGCGTCTTCGATCACCGGAAGGCCACGGGCCTCGGCCAGTTGCAGGACCGCGTCCATGTCCGAGGTGTGGCCGCGCATGTGGCTGATCATCACCGCCTGAACGTCGTCGATCCTTGCTTCGAAATCGGTCATGTCGATGCGGTAGCTGTCATCCACTTCGCAGAGCACAGGCACACAATCGGCATGGACGATGGAGGACGGCACGGCCGCAAAGGTGAAGGCCGGGATCAGCACCCTGGCACCACGCGGCAGGCCCAGTGCCTTGAGCGACAGGAACAGCGCGGCAGAGCAACTGCTGACCGCAAGCGCGTATTGCGCGCCCATCATCTTGGCGAATTCGGCTTCCAGAAGCGCCACCGGGGCCGCCTCGGGGGCGGTGTAGCGGAAAAGGTCCCCGGAGTGCAGCAGGCGGTCGATCTCGTGCCGCGCCGCTTCGGGGATGGGTTCTGCGTCGTGCATGTTCGGAAGGTCTGCCATCGCTGCGCCTTTTGTCTGTTCTCGGTTCACCATACGCGCTGTCACGTCCTTATGACAGAGGTATGACAGACCATGCGGTCAGATGCCAAGGCGGTCGCGCATGGCGTACCAGGACATGGCAAGTTTGAGGATCGGTGTCCGCAAGACGCCGCCGCCAGGGAAGGGGGTGTGCGGCACGGTGTTGAAGGCGGCAAAGCCCTCGGAGGGGCCGCGCGTCGCCTCGGCCAGAAGCTTGCCCGCCTGGATCGCGTTTCCGACGCCATGGCCGGAATAGCCCGAGGCGGACAGGATATTGGGCCGAACGCGGGCGAGATAGGGCATGCGTTTGATCGTGATCGCCAGCGTGCCGCCCCAGGCGTGGTCGATGCGCACGTTGCGCAGATGCGGAAAGATCACCGACATCGGCTTGCGCACCAAAGCGGCGATGTCGGAAGGGAAGCGATAGCCATAAGTCTCGCCGCCGCCGAACAGCAGGCGCTTGTCGTGCGTCAGGCGGAAGTAGTTGACGACAAAGCGGGAATCCGCAACCGCCACGTCCCGTGTCAGCACTTTCGCGGCATCGCCGCCCAAAGGTTCTGTGGCAATGACGTAGTTGTTGATCGGCATCACCCGCGCGGTCACCTGCCGGTCCAGCCCCCCCAGATAGCCATTCCCGGCAAGGATCACCTGATCCGCGATCACGTGGCCTGCATCGGTGCGCAGTGTCACCCTGGACCCATGCCGGATGTCATGCACATGGCTGCGCTCGTAAAGGCGCGCGCCCGCCTTGGCAGCAGCATCGGCCAGACCCAAGGCAAGGCGCAGCGGATGCAGATGGGCGGCCCCCATGTCGAGCGTGCCGCCCATGTAGTCGGGCGAGGGGCAGAGGGCATGGAACGCCTCGCGGTCCAATGCCTCGATCTGATTGTACCCGTAGCGCGTTTGCAGATGTTCGGCATAGTCGTGCAGGTCGGTCACATCCGCCGGGCGTGACGCGGCCCAGGCGATGCCGTCCCTGAGATAGCAGTCGATCCCATGTCGCGCGATCAGCCCGCGCACGAGCGCCTTGGCGTCTTCGCCCAGATCCCAGAGCAGCCGCGCCGCGTCCGGGCCCACCATCTTTTCCAGCGTGATCTGGTCCTGTCGCTGCCCGGACCCCAACTGCCCGCCATTGCGCCCCGAGGCACCAAAGCCCACGCGATGCGCATCAAGTAGCACCACATCCGCGCCCATCTCGGCCAGATGCAACGCGGCGGACAGGCCGGTATACCCGCCGCCGACGATGCAGACATCGGCCCGCGTCTCGCCCTGCAACGGCGCAAACGGTGCCAGCGGTTCGGTCGTCGCGGCATACCAGCTTTGGGGATATGCCCCTCGGGTGTCATTGCTGAACAACAGGTTCAAAAGGCGGTCCTGATCTTCTCTGGTTTACAAATACTTCAGGGGGGTTTGGGGGGACAGCGTCCCCCCATCCGGTCGGACCGGCGCAGTCGGTCCGAGACCCCGGTGTCAGACGTTGAGCAGCAGGTGCTCGCGCTCCCACGGGCTGATCACCTGCAGGAATTCCTCGTATTCGGCGCGTTTCACGATGGAATAGACCCGGCAGAACTCCTCGCCCAGAACCTCGTGCAGCGCCTCGGCCTCTTCGAAAAGCTGCAAGGCCTGTCCCAGGACCTGCGGGATGTCGGCCTCGCCCTCGTAGGCGTCCTTCTTGAGTGGCTTTGACGGCCAGACCTCGTTCATCAGGCCCAGATAGCCGCAGGCCAGAGAGGCGGCGATTCCGAGATAGGGGTTGCAGTCCATCCCCGCGAGCCGGTTCTCGACCCGGCGGCTTGCGGGACCGGAGAGCGGAATACGGATGCCGGTGGTGCGGTTGTCACGGCCCCAGGCCAGGTTGATGGGGGCTGCGTGTTCCTTGACGTAGCGGCGGTAGCTGTTCACGTAAGGGGCCAGCACGGCGATGGCCGACGGCGTATAGGTCTGCAAACCGCCGATGAAGTGGAAAAACGCGTCGGTTTCCCCGCCCTGCGGTCCGGAAAAGATGTTCCGCCCGGTTTCGATGTCCATGATCGAATGATGGATATGCATGGCACTTCCGGGTTCGTTTTCGATCGGTTTGGCCATGAATGTGGCAAAGCAGTCGTGACGCAGAGCGGCCTCGCGGATCAGGCGTTTGAAATAGAACACCTCATCGGCCAGTTTGACCGGATCACCGTGGCGCAGGTTGATTTCCAACTGGCCTGCGCCGCCTTCCTGGGTGATGCCGTCGATCTCGAAACCCTGGGCTTCGGCGAAATCGTAGATGTCGTCGATCACCGGGCCGAATTCGTCGACGGCGGTCATCGAATAGGCCTGACGCGCCGCAGCGGGCCGGCCGGAGCGGCCCATCATCGGCTCGATCGGTTTGGCGGGATCAAGGTTGCGCGCGGTGAGGAAGAACTCCATCTCGGGGGCCACGACCGGTTCCCAGCCCTGTTTGCGGTAGAGATCGACCACCCGCTTGAGCACGTTGCGCGGTGCGTAGGGCACCGGATTGCCCTTGCGGTCATAGGCGTCATGGATGACCTGCAGCGTCCAGTCGCCGGTCCATGGAGCGGCGGTGGCGGTGCTCATGTCGGGGCGCAGGATCATGTCGCGTTCGATGAATCCGCCATCGTCTTCATCCGCGGCTTCGCCCCAATCGCCGGTGATGGTCTGAAAGAAGATCGAATCCGGCAGGTGGAAATATTCCTGACGGGCGAATTTCGAGGCGGGCACCGCCTTGCCGCGGGCGATGCCGGGCAGGTCGGCGATGATACATTCGACCTCGTCAAGCCGGCGGTTTTCCAGAAAGATCCGGGCCGGTTCGGGAAGACTGTCTGTCCAGTCGGTCATGCGATGGTTCCTTCGCGGAAGAATTTTGCAAATTGGTCGGCCATGCGACCATTGTCGAGCGGCCGTCCCATACGGCTGCGGGCCTCGGTCATCAGGGCGTCGGGCACCACGCCTTTGCCGCGCGTGTCGATCAGCCCGGCGATGAAATCATCGCCATATTCGGGATGGGGCTGCACGGTGAAGGCCTTGCCGGGATAAAGCAGGGCGGCATTGGCGCAATGATCGTTCGAGGCAACGACCTGTGTCCCCTCGGGGACCGCAACCACCTGATCCTGATGCCATGCGTTGAAGGTCATGGGGGCACCGTCGAAATCATACTCCTGCTGGCCGACCGCCCAGCCGCCCGTGAACTTTTCGACCCGGCCGCCCATGGCTTGCGCGATGATCTGGTGGCCGAAGCACACGCCGATCAGCGGGCGGTCTGCCGCGACAATGTCGCGGATGAGTTGCTCCAGCGGGGGAATCCAGGGGTGGTCTTCGTAGGCGCCGTGTTTGGAGCCGGTGATGAGCCAGCCATCGGCGTCCTCGGGTCCGTCCGGGAAGACGTTTTCGACCACCGACCAGGTTTGAAATGTAAAGCCTTTGCCCGCGAGCATCCGCTCGAAGAAACCGGGATATTCGCCGAACGACTCCTTGAGTTCGTCCGGCGCAAGACCCGTCTGCAAAATTCCGATCTTCATGAAGCACCAAGGTGTTTGTCGTGTCCAAGCTATGCCGTCCGGTGCAGCACAGCAAGGGAGGGGGTCAGACCGTGTCGAGGTATATTTCGATCCGTTCCGACGGGTCCAGTTCGTCCATATAATGGATTTCCTGCTTTTTGGTCAGCACGAGGTTGCGGATCAGTTCCTCGTGGAAGATGCGCGGCATGAACGTGCTTTTCTCGAAGGCTGTCACGGCCGCGGGCCAGTCAGCGGGGATCTGTGGCAGGTCCAGCGCATAGGCGTTGCCCTTGACCGGCGGGGGTGGCGGTACGCCGTCTTCGATCCCGGTGAGGGCTGCGCCAAGAATGGCGGCCAGTGTCAGGTAGGGGTTCACGTCCCCCCCCGCCACGCGGTGTTCGACGCGCCGCGCCGCCGGGCTGCCCGAGGGCACGCGGATCGCAACGGTGCGGTTCTCGTAGGCCCATGCGATGCCGGTTGGGGCGTGGGCTTCAGGCACAAGGCGGTCGTAGCTGTTCATGTGCGGCGCAAAGATCAGGGTGCTGTCATTCATGCCGTTCAGACATCCCGCGATGGCGTGGTGCAGCATGGGCGTGCCTTCGGGTCCGCCATTGTCGAACACGTTGCGCCCTTGTTCGTCGAGCACAGAAAAATGCGTGTGCATCCCCGAACCGGCATAGTCGGGATAGGGTTTCGCCATGAAGGACGCGGCAAAGCCATGGCGTCTTGCCAGACCCCGCACCAGTTGTTTGAAGAGCCACGCATCGTCTGCGGCACGCAGGGCGTCATCGCAATGCATGAGGTTCATTTCGAACTGGCCCAGACCGGCTTCGGAGATCACCGTATCGGCGGGAATGTCCATCGCCTCGCAGGCGTCGTACAGGTCGGTGAAGAAGCGGTCGAACTGGTCGATCAGGCGGATCGACAGGATCTCGCCCGCCTTGCGGCGCTTGCCCGACCGGGGCGAGGCGGGCACCTGCAGGTTGCGCGTGCTGTCGTCGATCAGGAAAAACTCGAGCTCCATTGCCACCACGGGGGTCAGACCGCGCGCCTTGTAGCGCTGGACCACGGAATTGAGCGCGTGGCGCGGGTCACCTTCGAACGGTTCGCCGGTTTCGCGGAACATCCAGAGCGGAAGCATGGCGCTGGGGGCTTCGAGCCAGGGCATCGGGACAAAGCCGCGCCCGGTGGGCCAGAGCACACCATCGGCGTCGCCAGCCTCGAAGACAAGCGGGCTGTCGTCGATGTCTTCGCCCCAGATGTCGAGGTTCAGCACCGAGAGCGGAAACCGGGTGCCGCCGTCCAGCACCTTGTCGGCAAAGCGCGCGGGCACGCGCTTGCCACGGGGCTGGCCGTTGAGATCAGAGGCTGCCACGCGGATCGTGCGCACCTGCGGGTTCTTGCGCAGCCAGTTGCGAATATGGGAGTCCATTGAAGTGCCGTTTTCAATAATTTGATCAAATTTAGAAATAGGCGCTGTCCCCCCGGCTTAGCAAGCGAAATTCAGCGAATGATGTTCAGTTTCAGCGCCATCTTGCGGCGGTTCTCCTGCGGCAGGTGCCGGTTCAGGCGGCGATTGATCAAACCGAAGAGTCCGATGATCACGAGGGTCAGCAGGATGAAATAGAAGGCAAGGATGGGGTAGGGGATGAAGGGGTTGAACGTTTTGTCGGCAAAGAAATTCGCGTAGTAGAGCGCGTCGCCCCGTTGCTGCCACGCCGGAAAGCCCGAGAAATAGACCAGTGTGGTGGCATGGAAGAGAAAGATCGCCTCGTTGGTATAGGCGGGCCAGGCGAGGCGCAGCATCGTCGGCCAGGTGATCCGTTTGAAGCGCGACCAGCCGGACATGCCGTAGGCGTCGGCGGCCTCGATGTCGCCACGGGGAACGGATTGCAACGCGCCGTAGAAGATCTCGCCGGAATAGGCGGCGGTGTTCAGGAAGAGCACGATCAGCGCCCCGAGCCAGGCCGAGGTGAAGGGATCGAAGATCGGCGAGACCGGTTTGAGCGACAGGAACAGGAAGTAGGCAAAGAAGAACTGGATAAAGAGCGGCGATCCCCGGAAGAGGAAGATGAACCACGCGCTGGCCTTTTGCAAAACCGGGTTGCGTGACGCCTTGCCCAAAGCGACGGCGGTGGCGAGGAAGAAGCCGGAACACAGTGCGAGCACGCCGAAATAGATGTTCCAGATCATGCCCGACCCGATCAGGGTGAATTGCTGGCACAGCGTGAAGCCTTCGCGCGGCAGGACACGTTCGCCGATCCCGATGGAGCGCAGGCCGTAATCGGCGATGGTTTCCCAACAGCTCATGCCGCTTTCCTTTGCGCGTCACCGGCCAGTGTGGCCTGCCCATGGGTCAAGCGCAGCATCACCTTGTCGAGCACGATCTCGGACACGCGTGTGAAGAGCAGGTAGAACACCAGCAGCGCAAGGAAGTACCACATCCGCCAGTCTCCATGCGGATAATCGGTGAACCGGGCGGTTTTCGCGCCCCCCAGTTCGCGCGCCCAGTAGACGATGTCTTCGACCCCAAGCAGGAACAGAAGCGGCGTTGCCTTGATCAGCACCATCCAGAGGTTCGACAGGCCCGGCAGGGCATAGACCCACATCTGCGGCACCAGAATGCGCCAGAACACCTGACGGCGTGTCATGCCGTATGCTTCGGCTGTTTCAAGCTGGTTCTGCGGCACGGCCCGCATCGCACCGTAAAGGACATTTGCGGCAAAGGCACCGAACACGATGGCAAAGGTCAGGACCGCAAGGAAAAACCCGTAGGTTTCATGCACCCATTGCGGTGCGTTGCCCAAGGGCAGTTTGGCGATGTCACAGACGACGAAATCGTTGCCCTGCCAGATGCTGTCCGTCCAGTCCGGGCATTTGATTTCGTGTCGGATCCATTCGAACAATTGATCGAGCGCGATGACGAAGAACAGGAAGAACGCGATGTCGGGTACGCCTCGGACGATGGCGATATAGGCTTTGCCGATCCAGCTCAGCGGGGCGAAATGCGACCGGGCGCTCGAGGCCCCGAGAAAGCCGAAGGCAAGGGCGGTCGGGGCGGTGATTGCCAGAAGCAGAAAAACCGTGAAGACCGACGTGTAGATCGCCATGTGCTTGCCGGTGGTCAGGTAGCAGGCCATCCATGCAAGATCGTCAAGCGACGCGGGATCGACACAAAAACTGAACATCTGGTCCCCTGAGCGGCTTTGGGTTGGGCAAGTCTTGCACGCCCCCGGTGCGATTGACAATTCCCGTATCGTCCAAGGCCTTGAGCCGAAACGAGAAGGGGTCGCAGTGGCGACCCCTTCGGTTGTCTGGGTTCAACCGGGTCAGAAGCCCGGCCCGATTTCCCACTTTTCAAGCAGCGCGTTCAGCGAGCCGTCGTCCTTCATGGACTGGATCGCCGCGTTGAACTTGTCTTTCAGCTCGGTGTCGGATTCCCGCAGGCCCATGCCGACGCCGCCACCGATCAGTTCCTGACGGTCAAGCAGAACGAGGTCGGCGTTTTCCTCTGCGATCGGGCGCAGATAGGCGTCATCCGCCAGAACCGCGTCGGCTTCGCCATTGCGGACAGCCGCGATGGTCTCATCCGGAGTGGCGAATTCCACGAGGGTTGCACCGCTCGAGGCGATAAAGGCCGCCTGAATGGTGTTGGCCTGTGCTGCAATCACACCGCCGTCGAAGTCCACCTCTGTGCCGTCAAGCGCGAGGTAAGAGGACGGGTCCGGCTGGGTGTAGTTCTGGGTGAAGTCGATGACCTCGTCCCGTTCTGCCGTGATCGACATGCCGGCGATGATGGTGTCGTAGTTGCCGGACACGAGGTTCGGGATGATGCTGTCCCATTCGTTGGTGACCCATTCACAGGTCAGTTCGGCACGGGCGCAGAGCTCGTCGCCCAGTTCCCGCTCGAACCCGTCGACTTCGCCGGCATCGTTGATGAAGTTGTACGGAGGGTAGGCACCTTCGGTGCCCATGCGGACAACGGAATGGCTGCCGGCAAAGGCGACAGAGGCCGTGATGGCCAGTGCGGCTGTGCCAAGAAGGATGGATTTCATGGTAGGTTCTCCCGGTTCTTGAGTGGTTAATCGGCCATTGTCGAGGACAGGAATCCCCGCAGCCGTTCTGATTTCGGGGCGCCGAACAGAACATCCGGCGCGCCTTCTTCCTCGATCAGGCCCTGGTGCAGGAACACCACGTGATCGCTCACGTCGCGGGCCATTTTCATGTCATGCGTCACGATCATCATCGTCCGGCCTTCTGCCGCCAGATCACGGATGACCTTGACGACTTCCTGTTCCAGTTCCGGATCGAGCGCTGATGTGGGTTCGTCGAACAGCAGGGCTTCGGGCTCCATGCAGAGCGCACGGGCGATGGCCGCCCGCTGCTGCTGGCCGCCTGACAGCATCGCCGGATAGGCGTCGCATTTGTCGCCGATGCCCACCTTGTCGAGATAGCCGCGCGCCGCATGTTCGACCTCGGCGCGGTCGCGGCCCAGCACGGTCACGGGCGCTTCCATCACGTTCTGCAGGATCGTCATGTGGGACCAGAGATTGAACTGCTGGAACACCATGCTGAGGTTGGTGCGGATGCGCAGCACCTGTTTTGCGTCCGCCGGATGCCGTCCGAGGCCGCTGCCCTTCCAATGTACCGCTTCGCCCTTGAAGAGGATCTCTCCCTGCTGGCTGTCCTCGAGCAGGTTGGCACAGCGCAGAATGGTGGACTTGCCCGAGCCGGAGGACCCGATCAGCGAGACCACGTCCCCGCGATGGGCCGTGATGTCCACGCCCTTGATCACCTCAAGGCTGCCATACTGCTTGTGCAGGTTGCGTATTTCGAGGACGGGCGTGTCGGTCACGTAGTGCTCTGACGGATTGGCGTTGGATGGAGCGTAGGTTGAAGCCAAAACCACAGCCGATGCAATGCGGAAATCGACGGAATCTGTCGGAAGACGCGCTGTGACCCAGCGTCAGTCACCGTGGTGGCGCGGGAATGGGCTCGGCAAGATAGGTTTGCGGATCGAGGACGCAAAAGGTCATGGAGCCGCCCATATGATCGGGTGTGTCGGTCTGGAACTCGTCTGTCGCCCGGCTGAGCGCGCTGCGCAGGGGGGTCGGGTCGGTGCCCTTGGCGGCAATCAGCGGAAGCGCCGGGGTGGGTCGCGTGGTGCCGCGCTGCGTCACCTGTGCGGCCTTGGGATCGAAGGCTTGCAACAGCCGCCATGTCGCCCCGTCAAGGCAGGCGATGTCGGCGCGGCCTTCGGCAACCGCGGCCAGAGAGGCCGCGTGGCCCCCGGTTGCCACAAATTCGGTCAGGCTGGCGAAGTCAGGCAACTTCTGTGCTGCGGCCCAGCCGGATTGGCTGTCGGCGCTGTTATAGGCCAGCCTGCGCGGGGCATCCATGAGGCCCGGTCGGGTGATGATCTGGGAATGGTAATGTCCGGCGGGCCCGCCCAGTCTGAAATCCAATGTGCCGATATACTGCACCTTGTCATGCAGCCGGCTCCGGAAGGGCAGGCCGCAGGTCATGGACAGGGCAAGATCGGGGGACAGCCAATGGGTATACCAGTCGGACGGCAGGTCTTCGGGTGGGGTCAGATCGGGCAGCGACAGGCCTTCATCCCGGCCGCAGTCCTGCACAACGGACCAGAAGGCGCGCCACAATGCGGCGTTCTCGGCCCGCCAGTACATCGGCAGGCTGGCAAGTGTCACGCGGTGTCCACCCGTTGCCGGGCCAGCGCGCTGTCGCGGTCGTTGACGCCCAGAAGCTTGGCCACAAGGCGCAACAGCGCGTCTTCCTCGGCCTCGCGCACGCCATCGGCCAGCACGACCTGCCAAAGCGCCTCGATCACCGCGATGCGGTCCTCGTAGGGCACGGCGGCCTTGATCGCCGAGGTAAAGCGCACGGTGTCGGGCGCTTCGGCCTCCAATGCTTCGGCCTCGCCGCGCAGCTTGGTCGCCTCGAAGGGCGACAGGCCGTAGCGGGCGGCGGCGATGCGGTCGATGCGGGTTTTCTCGCTCTCGTCGTAATCGCCATCGGTGCGGGCGACGCGGACCAGCAGGGCGGTCAGGGCCAGACGCGCATCGGCATCGGGCAGCGGGGCGGGGTCGGGCGCGGTGAGGCGCTTGAGGAAATCACCAAACATGAGGTCGATATATGCCGCGCGGGACGCTTCGCCAATGGGTTATCCGGCCAGAGGGGTCACATCGTAAAGGATGTCGTCGAGCGCGATGCCGCCGGGATCAGTGGTCTGGATCGTCAGCGCCGTGATCCCGGTGGCGCTGCGCCATGCCAGCGACATCACGCCGTGGGTCAGGGGCAGGGTGAGGTCCGTGGTCTGACCGGTTGCGTGGTGGAAGGTGAGGCGCGCGGTGCCGGGTGCGGGGCGCTGACCCAGCGGATCGGGGTATTCGGCGTGCAGGCGCAGGCCGATGGCGGATTGCGGTGTGTCGAACACAAGGGCCGCGCTGCCTTCGCCTCGGCCTTCGGGCAGGTCTGCGCCCTTGGGGCCGACGGGAAAGAGTGCGTTCGATCCGAAGCCTGCGTGATGCGCGACGGCAAAGGTCTGGCCCGGTGCGCCGGGGAGGGCGCGGAGCGGCTGGGTTGGTGCCCCGCGCAGCGTGTCGAAGCCCTCGGTGTCGTGGACTGTCTGCCCGGCAAGCCGTTCGCCGATGGTCAGCCCCGCCGCGCGCCAGTGCTGGTCGATGCGGTGGCCGGGTTCGGGAGCGCTGGGCAACGTGTCGAAGGGTTCGATGCGGTGGGGCTGGGTCTTGAGGTTGTCATAGGGCACGGGCTGCACATCGGCCAAGGCAAGGCCGGGCAGACACAGCAGCGCGGCGCAGAGGCGCATCATGTCAGCCTGCGGAACGCGGCGGAGAGGGGCTTGAGCCCGGCCTCAAGCCCGAAGGGCGGGTTCACCACGAAGAGGCCAGATCCGACCATGCGATGCCCGTCACGGGCAGGTGGAAACCGCACCTCATGGGTCAGCGCTTCGGGGTGATCGGCCTGCAGGGCGCGCAGCATGGGGCGATGTGCGCCGGAGGTGAGGATCGGGTACCAGATCATCACCACGCCGACATTCCACTTGCGGATGATCGCCGCCAGCCATTTCGGGATCTGGCCGTACTCGGCCTTGATCTCGTAACTCGGGTCCACCAGCATCAGCCCCCGGCGCGGCGTGGGCGGGCAGAGGCTTTGCGCGAGTTCCAGCCCGTCGTGATGGTAGACATGGGTGTTGGCGGCACGCAAGTTCGACCGCAGCGCGGCATGTTCCTGCGGGTGCAGTTCGGCCAGATGCAGCGAATCCTCGGGCCGCAGCTGCGCCTGTGCGATGGCGGGCGATCCGGGGTAGAGACCGTCGGGCTGGGCCTTGAGCGCGCGGATGTAGGGATGGTCCTTTGCAAACCCGTCGCGCAGCCGGGCGATGCCCTGCGCCGCCTCGCCGGTCTTGACTGCCTCGGGCGCGCTCAGGTCATACCGCCCGCGCCCGGCATGGGTCTCGATATAGCTCAGCGGCTTGGGCTTTTGCGTCAGGTAGTCGAGCGCCAGCGCAAGGGCGGCGTGCTTGTGCACATCGGCGGCATTGCCCGCGTGATAGAGGTGTTGGTAGGACAGCATGCGCCCGTGATAGGCCAGTTGGCGCGGATCGGGTAGGGGGATTCAGCCGGTGGCGGTGGTGTCGATCCAGGTGAGGAAACTCTCGGAGCCATCCGTCATCTCGACCGCCCAGAGCGCCGGTTCGTCATAGGGATGATCGCGCAGGATCAGCGCCTTGAGCGCGGGCCACGCGGCGGCGCTGGTCTTGAAGAGCAGGCGGTATTCCGCGTCCTCCTGCAGGCCGTTCCATTCGTAGACCGAGGTGATCTTTTCGATCTGCACACAGGCGGCGAGTTTGGCCGTGACGGCGGCGCGCGCAAGGCTGCGGGCGGCGTCTTCGCTGTCGATCGTGGTGAAGGCGGCGAGGGGCATGGTCGGAGAGTAGCGGGCGCGGGTGGTTTGGGGAAGGGTGTCGGTACATTCACTCATGGCCGGTTGTCTAGTTTACTAGCTGAAAGAAGCTGGAAAAAATTAGGAAAAGAGATGAGCTGAGGAACGTCTGATTTACCGTTTTGGCTGCGCCGATTTCCGTGCAATCGGGCTTTGATTGAGCAGACAGGAACCGATTTTGGGCTCGTAGCGCCAGAATTGGCTGTTCTGAGGCCCCCAACGCCTGAT
>JAUIBL010000021.1 GCA_030428355.1 Alphaproteobacteria bacterium
ACAGATCGAACTTCTGCAAGAGGTCAAAAAGCGACGACAGATCCGCCCGGATCATCGTGTCATTGTCCAGATACAGTGTCTCGTCATACGGGCTGAACTTCAGCGCCCCCACCTTGGGCCGGGTCATGTCTGCCGGGATGACAAAGCTCTGGTCGAACCCGCTGGTGTCATCGTCCGCCGCACACCAGATCGCCGTCTGCAGACCTGGGTTGAACCGCTTGACCGACGCCGCCGACCGCCGCGCCACATCCACATGCGCCTTGCCCCAGGCCACGTACATGACCCCGCGTGTCCGGTTCTGCTCCGACATCCAACCTCTCCTTCACACCCGCGTTGCCTAGCGCCCTGCCTGCCCCAAGTAAATCCGCCACGCGCTTTCCCCTTGACCGTCTGACGTCCAACGGGAATGCAGTCAGGTGATGACACAACCGCTCTTCTCCGACCTGCAAACGCGCGCCACCGGGTTTCTGTCCCACATCACCGAGGAGGACAGCCTGATCCCCGGTGCGGTTCTGGTCTCGGCCAGCTATGACGAAGCCGCCTTCTCTGAAGCGCTCTTCGACCAGTTGGACATTCCCCGCCCCGCCACGCTCTCCCGCGCCGTCCCGCGCCGCAAAGCCGAATTCCTCGCCGGTCGCGCCATGGCACAAGCCGCCATGTCCTGCCTCGGCCTGCCCCCCCGCCCGGTCGAGACAACCCCCAGCCGCGCGCCCCTCTGGCCCAACGGGCTCTCCGGTTCGATCAGCCACGCACGCGGCCGCTGCGCCTGCCTTCTGTCGCAGGATACCAGCCGCAGCTACGGCATCGACACCGAAGCCATTGCCGAAGGCCGCGCCCTTAGCGCGATCCTGTCACAGACCCTGTCGCCGGACGAACGTGCGCTGCTGACCCAAGGTCCATATCCGCCCAACACCAACGCAACGCTGGCGTTCTCGGCGAAAGAGGCGCTCTTCAAAGCTCTCTACCCCCAGGTCGGCCGCCATTTCGGCTTTGACGCCGCCACATTGACCGACCCGCCCGAAGACACGAGCCTGACCCTCTCCCTGACCACCGACCTCACCGAAACCCTGCCTCAGGGCACCCGCTTCGAGATCCATCACCGCCTGACCGGCACCCATGTCATGACATGGCTCGCCGTGCCCACCCCCTGACCTTCTTCTTTTTCCAAATACGCAAAATCCACCGGCCCCCACAGCGCGGGGCGTCTCACTGACTCGAATCACTGGAAAAAGAACAAAATAAGAACATAAAAGAGAGGTATGTTCGCAGAGCTGTCGATCACCTCCAATTTCACCTTCCTCACCGGGGCCTCCCACCCCGAGGAATACATGGAGCGTGCCGCCACGCTGGGCCTCTCGGCCATCGCCATCACCGACACCAATTCGGTGGCTGGCATCGTTCGCGCTTGGACGGAAGGGAAAACCCTCCAGCGCCTGATCCGCGAACGCACCGAGCTTGAGGCAAGGAATGGCCCCATCGGCCCGCCCGTGCCCGCCCACATCGACCACCGGCGCAGCCACATCCTGACCCATGTGCCCCGCCTCATCCCCGGCGCAAAGATCGTCACCGACACCGGCTTCACCGCCACGACCCTCGCCAGCACCCGGCAAGGCTGGGCGCAGCTTTGCCGCCTCATCACCACCGGCCGCCGCCGCGCGCCCAAGGGTGAATGTCACCTGACGCTCGACGATCTGGTGCGCTGCACCGACGGTCTCATCTGGCTCCTGCACCCGCCAACACAGGCCCTGACGGCCACGGGCGGCGCGGGCGACTGGTCGTCACAGGCGGAACGGCTGTCGCGCCGCTTTCCCGGGCAGACCCATCTCCTGCTCAGCCCGCTCTATGACGGGCAGGACAGCCCCCGCTTCGACCGCATCGCAGCACTGGCACACCGCCTGAACCTGCCAACCGTGGCCTCGGCCACACCGATCATGCATCACGGACGCCGCCGCAAGCTCGCCGATGTGGTCACCGCCATCCGCCAGGGCTGCCGCGTGGACGAACTGGGCACCAAGGCGCTCGCCAATGGCGAACAGCGCCTGCGGTCTGAGGCCGAAATGCGCCGCCTGCTTGGCCCCCATGCCGATGCGGTGGACCGCGCCGCGCAACTGGCCGAGGCCTGCACCTTCGATCTCGGCCAACTGCGCTACGAATACCCCAGCGAAATCACCGGCACCGAGACCGCCGCCCAGCGCCTGTCCCGCCTCGCGCACGAAGGGCTGAAATGGCGCTACCCGCATGGCGCGCCCGACAAGGTGAAAAAGTTGCTGGCGCATGAGCTCACCCTGATCGGCAAGCTGAAATACGAACCCTATTTCCTCACCGTGCGCGACATCGTCGCCTTCGCCCGCGAACGTGGCATCCTCTGTCAGGGGCGTGGGTCCGCCGCCAACTCGGTGGTCTGCTACTGCCTCGGCGTGACCTCGGTCTCTCCCGAAATCGGCACAATGGTCTTTGAACGCTTCGTCTCCGAGGCCCGCGATGAACCGCCCGACATCGACGTCGATTTCGAACATGAACGCCGCGAAGAGGTGATCCAGCACATCTACGACCGCTACGGTCGCCACCGCGCCGGCCTCTGCGCCACGGTGATCCACTATCGCGGCAAACGCGCCATCCGCGAGGTGGGGGCAGCGATGGGGCTGTCACAAGACACCATCGGCGCGCTTTCCTCCCAGCTCTGGGGCTTCTTCTCGACCAACGGGCTTGAGGAACACCGCATGCGCGAAATCGGCCTCGACCCGAACGATCACCGCCTCAAGCTGACGATGGAGCTGATCTTCGAAATCATCGGCTTCCCCCGCCACCTCTCCCAGCATGTCGGCGGCTTCATCATCACCGAAGGGCGGCTTGATGAACTCGTGCCCATCGAAAACGCCACGATGGAGGACCGCACCGTCATCTGCTGGGACAAGGACGACATCGACGCTCTGGGCATCCTCAAGGTGGATGTTCTGGCGCTCGGCATGCTCTCCTGCATCCGCAAGGCGTTCGATCTCATGACCCTGCATCACGGCCAGACCTACAACCTCGCCACCCTGCCGCCCGAAGACCCGGCGGTCTATGACATGCTCTGCAAGGCCGATAGCGTCGGTGTCTTTCAGGTCGAATCCCGCGCGCAGATGAACTTCCTGCCGCGCATGAAGCCCCGCACCTTCTACGATCTGGTGATCGAGGTCGCCATCATCCGTCCCGGCCCCATCCAGGGCGACATGGTTCACCCCTATATCCGCCGCCGCAACGGCGAAGAAGAGGTGAGCTTTCCGTCGGACGAACTCGGCGCGGTGCTGGGCAAGACCCTTGGCGTGCCGCTCTTTCAGGAGCAGGCGATGCAGATCGCCATCGTCGGCGCGGGCTTCACCCCCGAACAGGCCGACCGCCTGCGCCGGTCGCTCGCCACGTTCAAGAAGCACGGCAATGTTTCCGAATTCCGCACCCTCTTCATGCGCGGCATGCGCAACAAAGGCTATGACGACGATTTCGCCGAACGCTGTTTCTCGCAGATCGAAGGCTTCGGATCTTACGGCTTTCCCGAAAGCCACGCCGCCAGCTTTGCCCTGCTGGTCTATGCAAGTGCATGGATCAAACACCACCACCCCGGCATCTTCGCCTGTGCGCTCTTGAACTCGCAACCCATGGGCTTCTACGCCCCCGCCCAGATCGTCCGCGACGCCCGTGAACATGGCGTCACCGTCCGCCCCGTCTGCATCAACGCCAGCTTCTGGGACAACGTGATGGAACCCGACGCCAAGGGCGGCCTCGCCCTGCGTCTGGGCTTCCGTCAGATCAAGGGCCTGAACGAGGAAGACGCCGCCTGGATCGCCGCCGGGCGCGGCAATGGTTACCAAAGCGTGAATGACCTCTGGCGTCGCGCCGGGCTTGACCCCGCGACCATCGCCCGTCTGGCCGAGGCCGACACCTTCCGCGAGATCGGCCTCACCCGCAGGCAAGCCCTGTGGGAGGCCAAGGCGCTCACCACCCGCAAGACCCTGCCGCTCTTCGACGGCGACATCGACGGGGAGGCGATCATGGAACCCGCCGCCCACCTGCCGCAGATGACCGAGGGCGAACAGGTGGTCGAAGATTACGTCGCCCTGCGCCTGACCCTGCGCCGCCACCCGGTGGCGCTCCTGCGGCACATCCTGACGCCGGATCCGTCCCGTACGGTTGAACCTTACGTTTCAACGACCAAACCGTACAAACCGCCCATGCCCCTGCCCTTCACCCGCGCGAACCCGGATTGATTGCCAAGCCGCATCAACCCCGCCATTGTCCGCCCAAAAAAGGGAGCCAGACATGATCGCCATCATCTTCGAAGTCATGCCCGCAGAGGGCCAGAAAGACGCCTATCTCGACATCGCCGCCACCATGCGCCCCATGGTCGAACAGGTCGAAGGCTTTATATCGGTCGAACGCTTCCAAAGCCTGACCAACCCCGACAAGCTTCTGTCAATCAGCTTTTTCGAGGACGAAGACGCCGTCCACCGCTGGCGTCAACTGGCCGCGCACCGGAACGCGCAATCCAAGGGCCGCAATGGTGTCTTCTCGGACTACCGCCTGCGCGTCTGCCATGTGATGCGCGACTACGGCATGTTCGACCGCGAACAGGCCCCCGAGGACAGCATCAAGGCGCATGGCTGACGGCTTCTTCATTTTGCAAACTTGCAAATGCAACTTTGCAAACCATACAAAGCCCGACAATCGCGTCACATCCCCAAAGGCCCGAGGCTGCAGGCCGAGACAAAAAGAATGGGCGCCCGAAGGCGCCCATGCAAATTGAATAACAGGTAAACTCAGATCCCGACGTCGATCATCGCCTTGGCAAGGATCGGCACCGACTCCTTGTTGAGACCGGCGATGTTCAAACGGGAATCCCCGACCAGATAGATCGCGTGCTCCTCGCGCAGCCGCTCCACCTGCTCCGGCGTCGCACCAAGCCGCGAGAACATGCCGCGATGCTGGCCGATAAAGCTGAACCGGTCCGAACCGGACAGACGCTGCAGTTCCGCCGCCAGTTGTTCACGCAGCCCCAGCATGCCGTTCCGCATCTCTTCCAATTCTGCCGCCCATTCCGCGCGCAGCGCGTCGTCGGTCAGCACCATCGTCACCAACCGCGCGCCGTGATCCGGCGGGAAGGAATAGTTCTGACGGTTGAGATAGGCCAGGTTGCCTTGGTTCACCTTGTGTGCCCCCGCATCCTGAGACACCGCCATCAAAAGCCCGGTCCGTTCGCGGTAGATGCCGAAGTTCTTCGAACAGCTTGCCGCGATGATGGTCTCGGGCACGGACGAGGCGATCAGACGGGTTGCCGCTGCGTCTTCCTCGAGCCCGTCGCCAAAGCCCTGATAGGCGATGTCGACCATCGGCGTCGCGCCTGTCTTGATCAGCAGATCAACCAGCGCCTTCCATTCCGACATGTTCATGTTCGCACCGGTCGGGTTGTGGCAGCAGCCATGCACCAGCACGACATCCCCCGGCGCGGCCTGTGCCAGGTCTTCCATCATGCCGTTGAAATCGACACCCCGGCTATCCTCGTCGAAATAGCGGTAGGGCACCATCGTCATGCCCATATGCTTGAGGATCGACAGGTGGTTCGGCCAGGTCGGATCGCTGACGAACACCTTGGCATTCGGGTTGGCCAGACGCACGAGGTCAAAGCCCTGACGCACGGCACCGGTACCACCGGGTGTCGCCACTGCGGCCACGTTCGCACGCGGCACGGCATCGCCCAGAACCATCGCGATCATCGCATCGGCAAAAGCCGGGTCGCCGGCAAGACCTGTATAGGCCTTGGTGGTCTCTGCTTCCCAAAGCTGCTGCTCGGCGTTCTTGATCGCGCGCATGATCGGCGTGTTGCCGGACGCGTCCTTGTAGACACCGACGCCAAGGTCGATTTTCCCATCGCGCGGGTCCTCGCGATAGGTCTGCATCAGGGCAAGGATCTTGTCTGCCGGTTGTTCCTTTAGGGTCTCGAACATCAATTGTCTCCAGTGGCCACGGGTACCGTGGGGAACATCCCCCATTCGGACCACGAGCCGTCGTATAGGGAATGGTCGTCTTTGCCCATGCGCGCCATCGCCAGCGACAGGATCGCCGCCGTCACGCCAGAGCCGCATGTGGTGATGGCCGGTTTCGAAAGGTCGACGCCAGCCGCCTCGAAGATCGCACGGGTCTCTTCGGGCGTCTTCATCGTCTGATCGGCATTGAGCAGGCTGGCGTAATGCACGTTCTTCGATCCGGGGATATGCCCGCCGCGCATGCCGGGGCGCGGTTCGGGCTCTTCCCCGCGGAACCGGCCGGGCGAGCGGGCGTCGATGATCTCCTGATCGCGCAGCTTGGACGCGGCAGAGACCTGCGTCACATCCTTGATCAGATGCGCCTGACGACGGACCGTCATGTGGCGGTCGCGGATGATCGGGGGCAAATCCTCGACCTCGCGGCCTTCGGCGACCCATTTCGGAAAACCCCCGTCCAGCACTGCAATGTCGTTCTGGCCCATCAGCTTGAACAGCCACCAGACCCGCGCCGCGGAAAACAGACCTGCGCCATCGTAGACCACAACCTGATGGCCGTCGCCCACACCCATGGCGCGCATCCGCGACATGAACTTTTCGATGGGCGGCGCCATATGCGGCAGGTCGGACCGGCTGTCGGAAATCTCGTCGATGTCAAAGAACCGGGCGCCGGGGATGTGGCCTGCGGCGTATTCCGCCTTGGCATCGCGGTCGCTGCCCGGCAAGTACATCGACGCATCCAGAATACGCAGATCGGGATCGCGCATATGCGAGGCAAGCCAGTCTGTCGAAACAAGCGTTCTCGGATCGTCCTGTGCCATATCTGTCGCCACATCTGATTGGGATCGGTTCTGCATAGAACCCAGACGACCGACTCGCAAGCGATTGACCATTCAAGGCACCGCGATGCGTCAACGCATCGTGGCTTTCCGTCGACGGAAAGCCGCCCCGGCCCTAACCTGCGGTTTTCAGCAGACGCTGCTTCTGGCGGCTCCAGTCGCGCTTGGCCTCGGATTCGCGCTTGTCGTGGTTTTTCTTGCCCTTGGCGATGCCAAGCTTCATCTTCACCATGCCCTTGTCGTTGAAATAGAGCACCAGCGGCACGATGGTCATGCCCTTGCGCTGGGTCTCGTTCCAAAGACGCGACAATTCCTTGCGCGACACCAAAAGCTTGCGGCGGCGGCGTTCCTCATGCGGGAACATCGCGCGGTTGTAGGGCGCGATATACGAGTTCACCAGCCACAGCTCGCCCTCTTCGACGGCGGCGTAACATTCGGTGATGTTCGCGCTGTTCTCGCGCAGGGACTTCACTTCGGAGCCTTGCAGCACAATCCCCGCTTCGAGATCGTCCTCGATGGCATAGTCGAACCGCGCCCGACGATTGTCGGCGATCACCTTGTAGTTCGGATTGTCCTTCGGCTTGGCCATCGCTGCGGTCTCCTTTGCCCGCGAGAGGGCTAGATATAAGATGTCGCGTGACTTTTGAAACCGCTTTTGCGCGACGATCACGGAAAAGGGCGGACCAGATGGCCCGCCCTTGTGCAGTTCAGGTGCAGAAACGGATCAGGTGAACTTCTTGATCTCGCCGGACTTCAGACGCGACCAGTAGCTGTTCAACTCTCGCTTCACGATGGGCATCAGCACGTAAAGACCGATGATGTTGACCACCGCCATCGCAAAGATCGCCGCATCCGAAAAGTCGATCACCGGGCCAAGGCTGGCCGATGCGCCGATCACCACGAAGACACAGAAGATCGACTTGAAGGTCAGCTCCTGCGCCTTGCCTTCACCGAACAGGTAGGTCCAGGCCTTCAGCCCGTAATAGGACCACGAGATCATGGTGGAGAAGGCAAAGAGGATCACCGCCAGCGCGAGGATATACTTGAAGCCCCCGATGGACGACGAGAACGCCGCCGAGGTCAGTGCCACACCGGAATTGTCCCCCACGGTCCGGATCGCGGTGCCCGCTTCGTTGAGAACGTAGAGCCCGGTATTCGGATCCGAGATCAACTGACCGGTGATGATGATCACCAGAGCCGTCATGGTGCAGACGACGACCGTGTCGATCAGCGGCTCGAGCAGGGACACGAAGCCCTCGGTGATCGGCTCTTTCGTGCGGACCGCCGAGTGGGCAATCGCCGCGGACCCCACACCTGCCTCGTTCGAGAACGCGGCACGCCGGAAGCCCTGAATCAGCGCGCCGACAAGCCCGCCCGCCACGCCAAGCCCGGTGAAGGCCCCGGCGAAGATCTGACCGATGGCCCAGCCGATCTTGTCATAGTTCATCGCGATGATGATCAGCGCGGTGCCGACATAGATGATCCCCATGAAGGGCACGACCTTTTCGGTCACACGCGCGATGGATTTCAAGCCACCCACGATCACTGCGAACACGATGGCCGCAAAGATCAGGCCGGTGATGAAACCGGGGTAGTCGCCAAAGACGTTCGTCAACTGCGCATGCGCCTGATTGGCCTGGAACATGTTGCCGCCGCCCAGCGCGCCAAGGATGCAGAAGATCGAGAACATCACCGCAAGGAATTTGCCCCCCGGCATGCCGCGTTCTGCAAAGCCCTTGGTCAGATAGTACATCGGACCACCGGACACCGTACCGTTGGCGTATTCGTTGCGGTATTTCACACCCAGCGTACATTCGGTGAACTTGGACGCCATGCCCAGAAGACCGGCAAGGATCATCCAGAACGTGGCCCCCGGCCCACCGATGCCGATGGCCACCGCCACACCCGCGATGTTGCCCAGACCCACGGTGCCCGAAAGGGCTGTGGCCAGCGCCTGAAAGTGGCTGACCTCACCTGCATCATTGGGGTCCGAGTAATCGCCTTTGACCAGCGCGATGGCATGGCCGAAGGCACGGAACTGGATCACGCCGAAATAGACGGTGAAGACGGTTGCCGCGACAACCAGCCAGCCGACGATCCAGGGAAAGCTGGTACCGGGAAAGTTGCTGAAGATCAGGTTGACGAACCAGCCGGTCGAGCTGGCGAAGATGCTGTTGATCGTTTCGTCGATGGATTGGGCCGAGGCCGTGACGGCTGCGGACATGGTGAAAAGGACGGCCAGAACCGCCGTCGGAAAAAGACGTGTCATCTTTGGAAAATCCTTCGCGGTTATGGAACGATGGTGCAGGGCACCGGGGCGACCTGAACCAGAGACCCGGCGACCGACCCGAACACGCGGCTCGACAGCCCGCCATCGCCATCGCGTCCGATGACCATCTGCGTGGCGCCTTCTTTCTTGGCGACCTCGCAGAGCGTCTTGGCGACATGCCCGTATTTGATCTGGGTTTCCACGGGCACACCGGCCGCCTCGATGGTGGCCTTGAGCGGCGCCATCAGTGCTTTTTCAGCGCGTTCCAGTTCCTCGGTACGGCGTGCGTGGCGTTCTTCGATCTCTTCCGGTGTGAGGAAGGAATACGGTGACCATTCGAGCACGTGAACGATCAGGATACTGCCGCCCTGGGCCTCGGCCCGCGCAACGGCGAAATCAAGAGCGCGTTTCGCAACATCGCTCCCGTCGTATCCCACGACGAATTTCTCAGACATGATGTCCCCCTTGTTTCGTGTTCCCGGTCTCAGCGCCGGTTCTGACAATCTAACAGGGTACGGAAAGTCCATTTGCCTCTTTTTCTGCCGCACAGAGTGCAAACACCGCAAATATCTTTCGCCTATCAAGACATTTGCGCAAATTTCTCCTGCCCATCAGATCTTTCGAGCAATGCACAACCCCAGATAGAGATGCTTTCTCATCCTCGTTCTGACCACCGGTGTGCAATGCTGTCGCAGCAACGAGGAAACCTGCATCTGCGACCTATCTTATGAAACAACAGAAAATCGTGTTTCAAAGGATGGCCTCTCATGGACACACTCATCCTCTCGCGCATCCAGTTCGGTGCCAACATTTCGTTCCACATTCTCTTCCCGACGATCACGATCGCATTGGGTTGGGTGCTCTTGTTCTTCAAATTGCGCTTTGCGCGCACCGGCGACCAGAAATGGGTCGAGGCCTATCGCTTCTGGGTCAAGGTTTTTGCGCTCAGCTTTGCGATGGGTGTGGTGTCCGGCATCACGATGTCGTTCCAATTCGGCACCAACTGGCCGGGCTTCATGGAAAGCGTCGGCAACATCGCAGGCCCGCTTCTGGCCTATGAAGTGATGACTGCCTTCTTCCTCGAAGCCGTATTCCTTGGGATCATGCTGTTCGGCATGTCGAAGGTGCCAAGCTGGCTGCACACGCTGTCCACCTTCCTAGTGGCCTTCGGGACCACCATGTCCGCCTTCTGGATCCTCGTTCTGAACTCGTGGATGCACACACCCGCCGGGTTCGAGATGCGCGACGGCGTGGCGTTCGCGACCGACTGGTGGGCGATCATCTTCAACCCGTCGATGCCGTATCGCCTTGTTCACATGCTGCTCGCGTCTGGACTGACGGTGGCCTTCCTGCTGGCCGGTCTGAGCGCGTTCCGCTGGCTGATCGGCGACCGGTCAAACGGCGTGCGCGCCACGCTCAAGACCGGGATGACCCTTGGTGCGGTGCTGATCCCACTGCAAATCATTGCAGGCGATTTCCACGGCCTGAACACGCTGGAGCATCAGCCGCAGAAGGTCGCGGCGATGGAAGGCAACTGGGAAACCGGGCCCAACGTGCCTTTGATCCTGTTTGCGATCCCGAACGAGGAAACACGCTCCAACGATTTCGAGATCGGCATCCCGAACGGGGCGTCTCTGATCCTCAAACACTCGCTGGACGGGGTTGTTCCGGGGCTCAACGACTTTGTGGCGGAAGACGGCACCGTGATGCACCCACCCGTGGCCCCCGTCTTCTACAGCTTCCGCATCATGGTGGCGACAGGCATGGCGATGCTGCTGCTCAGTTGGTCCGCCGTGTTCTTCATGGCCCGCAAGAAGCGTGGTGTCGAAGGCCTGCCGAAACCGCTGCTCTGGGCGATGGTGCCGATGGCGTTCTCGGGCTGGGTCGCCACCTTGGCCGGGTGGTACACCACCGAGATCGGACGTCAGCCGTGGCTCGTGCAAGGTGTGCTGACCACCGAAGCCGCCGTGGCCGATGTGCCTGCCCCGATGGTCGCCTCGACCCTGATCGTCTACCTTGTGATCTATGCCGCGCTGCTTGCCGCCTATATCGGCGTGCTCTTCTACCTTGCCCGCAAGTCCACCAAGGGCGAACCGCTCGGCACGCGCATTCCTGCGTCGGCACAAGCCCAAGTCACTGTTGCGGCGGAGTAAGCCATGGACCTGTTCGGAGACCCGGCCACCTGGCTACCCCTCGCCTTCGCCGCCCTGCTAGGGCTCTCGATCCTGATCTACGTCGTGCTGGACGGGTTCGACCTTGGCGTGGGGGTTCTGTTCCCCTTCGCTGCGCCCGATGAAAAAGACCGCATGGTCGCCTCCATCGGCCCGTTCTGGGATGCCAACGAAACGTGGCTTGTGCTGGCCATCGGCATCCTTCTGGTGGCCTTCCCATCCGCTCATGGCACGATCCTGACCGCACTTTATCTGCCCGTTGCCGTGATGTTGGTCGGCCTGATCCTGCGCGGTGTCTCGTTCGAGTTCCGCGCCAAGGCGCCGATCCGGCACAAGGGCGCGTGGGATGCCGCGTTCTACATCGGCTCCATGATGACCTCGCTCAGCCAGGGCTACATGCTGGGGATGTACATCATGGGGCTGGAGGTGACGGCCTTCACGCTGGCCTTCTCGGCAGTGACGGCGGTGTTCCTGACGGTAGCCTACAGCTTCATCGGCGCAACCTGGCTGATCCTGAAAACCGACGGCGCGTTGCAGTTGAAGGCGGTCCAATGGTCCAAAGGCGGGATCTGGGGTGTCGTGCTGGGCATGGGCGCGGTCTCGCTCGCGTCGCCATTGGTCAGCGAGCGCATTTTCGACAAGTGGTTCTCGATGCCCGAGTTCTTCCTGCTGCTGCCTTTGCCGCTGATGTCGGGCGCGCTGATCGTGCTTTTGTGGCTGGCGCTGCGCCGCTTGCCCACCAGCGATGACAGCTTTGCATGGTTTCCGTTTGCAGCCACTATCGTGCTTTTCGTGCTGGGCTTCTTCGGGATGGCCTATTCGTTCTACCCGTTCATCGTGCCCGAACAGTTGACGATCTACGAAGCGGCCAGCGCGCCCGAAAGCCTGTTCATCATCCTGATCGGCACGCTTTTCGTGCTGCCAATGATCCTCGGGTACACCGCATTGGCCTATACGGTGTTCCGGGGCAAGGCGACGGCGCTCAGTTACGAGTAGAGGCGCGCACCGCTGCTATACGGGTACAAAAGAGGGGGCCGCGTGGCCCCCTCAAAGCTTACCGGATCGGTGGTGCCGGACGGATCAGGCGACGTCAAACTGCAGCGGTTTAACCTGCCGGAACAGACCCGTCGCCTTGAGCTTATCCACCACATTGGCGGGCACTGGTTCGTCCACGTACAGCAGCGCAATCGCCTCACCCTTTGCAGCCGAACGACCAAGGGTGAAGTTCGCGATGTTCACGTTGTTCTGGCCCATGGTCATGCCCAGCGTCCCGATGATGCCCGGCACGTCCTCGTTGGTGGTGTAGACCATGTGCGCCCCGATCTCGGCGTCGATATTGATGCCCTTGATCTGGATGAAGCGCGGCTTGCCATCACTGAAGACCGTGCCCGCGATCGAACGTTCGCGTTCAGCGGTGACCACCGTCACCTTGATGTAGCCATCAAAGGCACCGGATTTCGCCTGATTGGTCGTGCTGATCTTGATGCCACGTTCCTTGGCGATAAGCGGCGCGCTGACCATGTTCACGTCCGGGTTGACCCGCTTCATGATGCCCGCAATCGCCGAGCAGTTCAGCGCATCGAGGTTCATCTGCGCGACGGTCCCGTCGTAAAGAATGTTGATCGCCTTGATCGGCTCGTCGGTCATCTGGCCGATAAAGCTGCCCAGATGATCGGCCAGCTTGATCCACGGGCCCATGATCTTGGCTTCCTCGGCGGTCACCGACGGCATGTTGAGCGCGTTTTCGACGGCACCGGTCAGCAGGTAATTGGCCATCTGCTCGGCCACCTGAAGTGCGACGTTTTCCTGTGCTTCTGTTGTGGCCGCCCCAAGGTGCGGGGTACAGACGACGTTGGGCAGGTTGAAGAGCGGGTTGTCGGTGGCGGGTTCTTCGCTGAACACGTCGAACGCGGCACCTGCCACATGGCCGGACTTCAGCAGATCGGCCAACGCCTCTTCGTCCACCAGACCGCCACGCGCACAGTTGATGATCCGCACGCCTTTCTTGGTCTTCTCGAGGTTCTCGCGGCTCAGGATATTGCGGGTCTGATCCGTCAGCGGAACGTGCAGCGTGATGAAATCGGCACGCTTGAGCAGGTCTTCGAGTTCAACCTTCTCGACCTGCATCTGCTTGGCTTTGTCTTCGCCAAGGAAGGGATCATAGGCGATGACCTTCATCTTCAGGCCACGGGCACGATCACAGACGATGCCGCCGATATTGCCCGCGCCGATCACGCCCAGCGTCTTGCCGGTGAGTTCCACACCCATGAATTTCGACTTCTCCCACTTGCCCGCATGGGTCGAGGCCGACGCCTCGGGGATTTGACGCGCACAGGCGAACATCATGGCAATCGCGTGTTCGGCGGTGGTGATCATGTTGCCGAAGGGCGTGTTCATGACGATCACGCCTTTCTTCGAGGCGGCGTCTTTGTCGATATTGTCAGTGCCAATCCCGGCGCGACCAATCACTTTTAGATTGGTGGCGTTTTCGAGGATTGTCGGTGTGACCTTGGTGGCCGAGCGGATCGCAAGGCCGTCATATTGGCCGATGATCTCGGCAAGCTTTTCCTTGTCTTTGCCAAGTTTGGGCTGGAAGTCGACATCAATGCCGCGATCTTTGAAGATCTGGACGGCTGCATCGGAAAGTTCGTCAGAGATGAGTACACGGGGGGCCATGTCAGGGGTCCTTTAAAGATATTGGAGGGGTGGCGGGCACATGCCCGCCCTACGCATTCTGGGGAGGTCGGGCTTCAGCCCAGCATATGTCAGGCCGCTTGGGCGAGCGCTTCGATCTCGGCGTGGAAGGCCCAATCGAGCCACGGCAACATCGCTTCGATGTCCGCTGTTTCGACCGTGCCACCACACCAGATGCGCAGACCTGCCGGCGCATCGCGATACGCGCCAATGTCCAGAGCGACGCCTTCGGCTTCAAGCCGCTTGGCGACCGCTTTGGCGAATGCCGCACCATCGGTGATCCGGTTATCGGTGAATTTCAGGCAGACCGAGGTGTTCGACCGCGTCGCCGGGTCTTCGGCAAGGTTCGCGATCCAGTCATTCGCTTCGCAGAAATCCCAGACAGCCTTGGCGTTCGCATCCGCCCGCGCCATCAGCCCCTTGAGGCCGCCAACCGACCGCGCCCAATCGAGCGCCAGCAGGTAATCCTCGACCGCCAGCATGGAGGGCGTGTTGATGGTCTCACCAACAAAGATGCCTTCAATCAGCTTGCCGCCCTTGGTCATGCGGAAGATCTTCGGCATTGGCCACGCGGGGGTGTACGACTCCAGCCGTTCAACTGCACGGGGGCTCAGGATCAGCATCCCGTGCGCCGCTTCGCCGCCCAACACCTTCTGCCAGGAGAACGTCGTCACATCGAGCTTGTCCCACGGCAGGTCCTGAGCAAAGGCAGCCGATGTGGCGTCGCAGATTGTCAGGCCTTCGCGGTTCGCCGGGATCGCGTCGCCATTGGGCATCCGCACACCCGAGGTGGTGCCGTTCCAGGTGAACACGACATCGGTGTCGTAATCGACCGTCGTCATGTCGACGATCTGACCGTAGTCTGCGGTTTTCACCTCGGCGTCGATCTTGAGCTGTTTCACAACGTCTGTGACCCAGCCAGCGCCGAAGGATTCCCAAGCGACCATGGTGGCCTTGCGTGCGCCCAGCAGCGACCACATCGCCATTTCAACCGCGCCGGTATCGGACGCGGGAACGATGCCGATCTTATAGTCGGCGGGCACGCCAAGCAGCGCACGTGTCTCTTCGATCGCGGCTTTCAGCTTGGCCTTGCCGACACCAGCGCGGTGCGAGCGACCCAGCGGCGCGTCGGCGAGATTTTCCAATTTGTAAACGGGGGGTTTGGCACAGGGGCCAGAGGAGAACCGCGGATTGACCGGCCGCGATGCCGGTTGTGCAATAGCCATGTAGCTACCCTTCCAGATAAGCGCCCCTCGTTGGGGAGGGGTGTCCCACCGCCGCGTTTAAGCGGGGCGCGAGCGCCGCGCAAGTCGGAAAATGCGACCAATGTGACGCATTTGAAGTTTCGCAGGCGTCGCGCGTTGCGGATCGGAAACTTGGGTCTTTTCGGCATATGTCGCGGCAGCCGGTGACGCACCTAGGCCGTATTTGGATAGAGAAGAAAATGCCTGCGCCCTTCTTCCATCTGGCCTTTTCGTCGGACCGCCGATACATCGCCGCAAATCCTGTCTGGAGCCATGCCATGTACACCGCCACCCTGATCGCCCGTCCCGGAACGCTCGATCCCGCGCTTGCCGAAGCGCTGCGCAATGCCTGGGGCGGCGGTGATCTGGTCTGGCTCTCGCCGGACGAGGCTGCGGAATTCGACATGCCTTCGGTGCCCGACACGGCCGAATCCAGTTGGACCGCTTTGCAGGATCAGGGCGTCGATCTGGCGATCCAGCCCAGCGGGACCCGGCGCAAGAAAATGCTGCTGGCGGACATGGACAGCACCATGATCCAACAGGAATGTATCGACGAACTGGCCGAGGTGGCGGGTGTCGGCGCGCATGTGAAAGAGATCACCGCCCGTGCGATGAACGGCGAGCTGGATTTCGAAGGCGCTTTGATCGAACGGGTCGCTCTGCTGAAAGGATTGCCCGAGTCAGTCATCGACGAGGTTCTGGCCACCCGCATCACCCTGATGCCCGGTGGGCCTGCGCTTCTGGCCACCATGAAGGCGCACGGGGCGCACGCCGCGCTGGTGTCGGGCGGGTTCACCGCGTTCACCGCCCGCGTCGCGGCCACGCTTGGGTTCGACGAAAACCGCGCCAACACCCTGCTGGCCGAGAACGGCACGCTGACCGGCGATGTTGCCCGCCCGATCCTGGGCCGCGAAGCCAAGGTCACCGCCCTTGAAGAAATTACCGCGCGACTGGGGCTGACCGACGCCGATGTGCTTGCCGTGGGCGACGGGGCCAATGACCTTGGGATGTTGCAACGGGCCGGTGCCGGGGTGGCGCTGCACGCGAAACCGAGCGTGCAGGCACAGGCCAAGCTGCGCATCAATCACGGCGATCTGACAGCCCTGCTGTTCCTGCAGGGCTACAGCCGCGACGCGTTCGTTACGCCAGAAGCCCCGGCGCTGGCCTGATCTCTCCGGTCACGAGGCCATCCCAATTGTGGATGGTCGGCGTGAGGAAGGCTTTGACCTCGGGATTGTCGGCGTCCAGCACATCCAGCTTCACAAGGATCGCGGCAATCGCACATTCCGCAGCACGGGTCGCCCCGTCGGCGGCTTTCACCGCGACACCCAGCCCCCGTTTCGGAAGGATGGCAATGAAGTACCCCTCTGCCCCGGTCTTGAGAGCAACCGGCTCTTTGGCAACGCGCATCAGCCGCGTGCAGGCCCGGCCCTCACCTGCGACCAGTTCCGGATGGGTGTGCATCGCCTCGACCAGCCGCGCGCCTGCGGTGCTCATAGTATCCGACCGTTGTCCGGCTGTCGCGAACCATGCCATCGCACGCGCCATGCCGTGCATCGTGGTGGCAAAGTTCGGCGCGGAACAGCCGTCGATCCCGAAGCCCGGGCTGGTCTGATCTGTGATGGTTTCAAACGCCTCAAGACATGCCTTCTGGACCGCGTGATCTGGGTCAACATAGTTCGGCCCTGCGCCAAGATGTTGCGTCAGTGTCAGGAACCCCGCGTGTTTGCCGGAGCAGTTGTTGTGCACGCGGCAGGGCGATTCATGCGCGCGGATCATCTCGATCTTCAGGTCGGTGTCCCGGCTCACCTGGGGTCCGCAGCACAGATCGTCATCGCCCAACCCGAGATCAGCCAGCCAGCGGTTCACCCGCTCCACGTGGATCGGCGCACCCTGATGCGACGCACAGGCCAGCGCAAGCTGTTCGGTGGTCAGACCCCGCGCATCGGCAGCCCCTGACGTCAGCAGCGGCAGCGCCTGGATCATCTTCGACGAACTGCGCGGCAACACGACCGCATCGGGATCACCCCAGGCGGACACGATCTGACCCGATCCGTCGCATATCACCGCGTGACCGGAATGATGGCTCTCAAGAAACGGACCGCGCCAGACCTCTGCCAGCGCAACAGGCTGTGCCATGGGTTCCCTCCTGTCTCATTGGGCAAAAAACTGCCAATTGGGCTTTAAAGACCCCCGTAAATCAGGCTATTCTCACGCCGTCGAGGGCAAAGTTGCAGTGACATAAGGGGGGTTAACCCCATACTGTGGCAAACAAACGTGTTGAGGCTAAGGACAGTCTGGAGGCTGGACGCATGAATTCATGGATTGGCGGGGCAGTGATCGGTGCCATGGCACTGGTGACGGCAGGTGTGGGCGCGGCACAGGAAACAAGCACGAACCGCGTGAACGCCATCACCGACTGGAGCGTGTTCGAAGGGCAGGACCCGCGCGAATGTTGGGCGGTGACCACCTACAAGGAAAGCGTGAACACCCGTGGCGGCCGCGTTGTCGCCGTGACACGCGGCGAAATCCTGTTGATGGTCTTCTACCGTCCGGGGGCCGAGGTGCAGGGACAGGTCGCGTTTACCGGCGGCTATCCTTTCGCGCCGGGATCGACCGTGAACGTCAACATCAGCGGCACCGAGTTCGAGCTGTTCACCGAAGGCGAATGGGCGTGGCCCGCCACACCGCAGGACGATGCCAAGATCGTCACCGCGATGAAACGCGGCGCGGATGCGGTACTCACCGCACAATCGGCGCGTGGGACAACCACCAAGGACACGTTCTCGCTTCTGGGCTTCACGGCCGCTGTGGAAGACGCCGAAAAGCGCTGCGCGGCAGGCTGACTTTTGCGCTTGCAGGGCTCCTGATCCTGCAAGCCGCATTCCCGAACGGCCCCGCAAAAACCACAGCCTGCGGCATTCCCCTTTGGCAATGCCCAAAGAATCCTATATGTGGCCCATCTCTTTTCGAGAAAGGCTGACCCCATGACCGGCGCTGCACCGATCACGCAAGACGTTCTGACCATCCCACGCAAACTGCCGGAGGGGGGCAAGACGAATATTGTCGGCCTGACCCGCGACAAGCTGCGGGATGCGCTGATCGCCATGGGCACGCCGGAAAAGCAGGCCAAGATGCGGACCGGCCAGATCTGGCAATGGGTCTACCAGTGGGGTGTGCGTGATTTTCACGCGATGACCAACCTTGCCAAGACCTACCGCACCCAACTCGATGAGCATTTCGAAATCGCCCTGCCCGAGATCGTGTCGAAACAGGTCTCGGCCGACGGCACCCGGAAATACCTTGTCCGCATCGCGGGCGGACACGAGGTAGAGGTGGTCTATATCCCCGAAACCGATCGCGGCACGCTCTGCATCTCGTCCCAGGTGGGCTGCACGCTCACATGCTCGTTCTGCCATACGGGCACGCAGAAACTGGTGCGCAACCTCACCGCCGGAGAAATCATCGGGCAGGTCATGCTCGCGCGCGACGATCTGGGCGAATGGCCCGAACCTGGTGTCGGCACCGGCGAAAAGGGCCCGCGTCTGCTGTCGAACATCGTTCTGATGGGCATGGGCGAACCGCTCTACAATTTCGATAACGTGCGCGACGCGATGAAGATCGCGATGGATGGCGAAGGCATCGCGCTGTCCCGCCGCCGTATCACGCTCAGCACCTCCGGCGTCGTTCCGGAGATCGCCAAGACCGCCGAAGAAATCGGCTGCCTTCTCGCCGTCAGCTTCCACGCCACGACCGACGAAGTGCGCGACAGGCTGGTGCCGATCAACAAGCGCTGGAACATCGAAACGCTGCTCGACGCGCTGCGCGAGTACCCGAAGAAATCGAACTCCGAGCGCATCACCTTTGAGTACGTGATGCTCAAGGATGTGAACGACACCGACGAAGACGCCCGCCGTCTGGTCAAGCTGATCTCGGGCATCCCGGCCAAGATCAATCTGATCCCGTTCAACGAATGGCCCGGCGCGCCCTATCAGCGATCCGACTGGTCGCGCATCGAATCCTTTGCCGACATCATCTACAAGGCAGGGTACGCCAGTCCCATCCGCACCCCGCGCGGCGAAGACATCATGGCCGCCTGCGGTCAGTTGAAGTCGGCCACCGAACGTGCCCGCAAGAGCAAGGCGCAGATCGAAGCGGAAAGCGGCACCGCCTAACGAGACACGCCTGCCGGATAAACGCGGTTTGCAAATCAGTGGCACCACGTCCGGGTTGATCTTCTGTAAGCTCGAACCTCTGCCCGATTTTTGACCATCCGGTAAAATAACGCCGCCACCGGACCGGATTTTGGCCCAAGAGCGACGGGACGACTTGCATTCCCGGATCCGCACACAATATTCAATTCCGAAAGCCCGATTGTTTTTATCGGAAAAATACCACGTCTCAAAACAGGCACTCGGCGGACAGGCCATTAGATGCAACACACAGCGATTCTGAAACCTGACGATGTGCTGCGCGGTGCCGAGAAGCGGGTGATTGCCGTGTTGCGGGCCTGGCATGGCGGAAACCATGCGCAAAACGAGATCGAGGCCGACCTGACTGCCTCTTTGGGCGAGGCCCGTGCGACCGCCTGCATCACGGCCTTCCAACAGATGCTTGGCCTCTTGGCGAAGCATGGGCTGACGGCGCTGACGATCATGCCGGTGGACACCAAAGGCATATCGCAGGACGAAGCCGCCCTGGCCCGCTTTGTCATGGCAGCTACGGAACAGCGCCGCGACAGCGCGCTGGCCGAGGCTGTCTTTCTGGTCGCCCCCGCCGGATTGCTACCGCTTTTGTGCGTCGCGTCACGGTTTGGCCTGCCGCTTCTCTGCGAAGAATGCAGGTCCCGGATCCTGCCATCGATAGCCCCGGTGCCGCGCCACTGACGCACAATCCGGCACCCCGAACATTTCGGGCGATACCCCTTGACCTTCCAGCGACTGGAGGCCCTATCTGGACAGGGAACCAGAAGGACCGATCCCATGACCACGCTTCGTTTTGCCGTCGACAATCTGAGCTGCGCTGGCTGTGCCGGCCGCGCCGAGCGGGCGCTTTCAGCCGCCCCGGGTGTGTCCGAAGCCTCGGTGAACATCGCCAACCGCATGGCGCAGGTGACGGGTGACGCTTCGCCGGAAACCCTGCGCACGGCTCTCAAGGCAGCGGGGTATCCTGCCCGCGAAGCGACCCACAGGCTTTCCATCGACGGCATGACCTGCGCGTCCTGCACCGGGCGCGTCGAGAGGGCGCTCTCTGAGGTGCCCGGCGTCCTGTCGGCCAGTGTGAACCTGGCCACCCAAACCGCAAGCATCCGTGTTCTGGAGGGATCCGTGATGCCCGAGACACTGGCCGGGATCGTGACCGAAACCGGCTACCCGGCCAAACCGGTCGATAACGAAACACCAACAGACCACAATTCGGAAATCGAACCGCTGCGTCGCAACACCCTGATCGCGGGCGCATTGACGCTGCCGGTGTTCCTGACCGAGATGGGCGGGCATCTCTATCCTCCATTGCATCACGCGATCATGGGCAGCATCGGCATGCAGACCTTCTGGGTGCTGCAATTCCTGCTGATCACACTTGTCCTGGTCTGGCCCGGCCGCCGCTTTTTCCGCATCGGCCTGCCTCTGCTTGCCAAGGGCAGTCCGGACATGAACAGCCTCGTCGCCCTCGGCACGCTGGCGGCATGGACCTATTCCACCATAGCCACCTTTGCGCCTGCCCTGCTGCCTGACGGCACCCGCGCGGTCTATTTCGAGGCGGCCGGCGTGATCGTCACGCTGATCCTCGCCGGTCGCTGGATGGAGGCCCGCGCCAAAGGGCGCACAGGTGCCGCCATTCGCCACCTGATCGGTTTGCGCCCGGACACGGTGCTGTTGTCGCGGGACGGAGATTTTGTCGAAGTCCCTCTGGCCGAGGTTGCAGTTGGTGACGTGATCATGGTCCGCCCCGGCGGCCGCATTGCGGTGGACGGTGTGGTGACCGAGGGCACATCCTATGTCGACGAATCCATGATCACCGGCGAACCCGTACCCGTCGCCAAGGCCACCGATGACGCTGTCACAGGCGGCACCATCAACGGTCGCAAGCCGCTGACTTACCGGGCAACCGCCGTCGGATCGAACACGGTTCTCGCCCGCATCATCGACATGGTGCAAACCGCACAAGGGGCCAAGCTGCCGATTCAGGCTCTGGCCGACAAGGTCGTTCGCATCTTCGTGCCTGTTGTGCTGGGCATCGCGGCGCTCACCGTTCTGACATGGCTCATCATTGGACCGCAGCCTGCATTGGGCCATGCGCTTGTCGCAGGCGTGGCGGTCCTGATCATCGCCTGCCCCTGCGCAATGGGTCTGGCGACCCCGACCTCGATCATGGTCGGCACAGGTCGTGCGGCAGAGCTCGGTGTTCTGTTCCGCAAGGGCGACGCGCTGCAACGGTTGGACGATGCAAAGGTCGTGGCCTTCGACAAGACCGGCACGCTGACCGAAGGCCGCCCCAGCCTTGTCGACCAATTTACCGCGCCCGGCACTGACGCGTCCGAGATGCTACGCCTCACCGCTGCCGTGGAACAGGGGTCCGACCACCCGGTCGCCCGCGCGATCCTGTCGGCGGCCCCCGGCGATCTGCCCAAGGTCACGGACAGTGAAACCGTGCCCGGATATGGCCTGACCGCCACTTTGGACGGGCAGACCCTGCTGGTCGGGTCCGAAGACCACCTGATCCGGAACGGCGTCGACACCGCGCCGCTGCAGGACGCCATCGCACGGTTTGCTGACAAGGGGCACAGCCTTGTGTGCCTTGCCCGTGACGGACAGGCGTTTGCCGTGTTCGCCATTGCCGACCAGATCAAGCCCAGCGCCAAACCTGCCATCGACGCGCTTCATGCGGCGGGGCTCAAGGTCGCGATGGTCTCGGGCGACAATCCGGCTGCCGCCAACGCCATCGCCCGCCAGCTTGGCATCGACCACGTGACCGCAGGAGTGCGTCCCGATGGCAAGGTCGATGCGATCAGGGCGCTGCGCGATCGGTTTGGCACAGTGGCCTTTGTCGGCGACGGGATCAACGACGCCCCGGCTTTGGCCGAAGCCGACATTGGCCTTGCCATCGGCACGGGCACGGATGTGGCCATCGAAGCGGCAGACATCGTGCTGTCGTCGGGGCGCGTGTCGGGTGTGGTCAACGCCGTGGACGTGTCGAAACACACCATGCGCAACATTCGGCAAAACCTGTTCTGGGCTTTCGCCTACAACACCGCGCTCATCCCGGTCGCGGCAGGTGTGCTTTACCCGGCGTTCGGCATCCTGTTGTCACCGATGCTGGGGGCCGGCGCGATGGCGCTCAGTTCCGTGTTCGTCCTGACCAACGCCCTGCGCCTGCGCTCCATCGCGCCGGTGCAGGCGGATGCTCCGTCCCCCAGCTACAAGGAGGCCCCGGCATGAATATCGGAGACGTGGCCCAGAAAGCAGGCCTGCCCCCCAAGACAATTCGCTATTACGAAGACATCGGGCTGATCACACCGCTGCGCGATACCAACGGGTACCGCCTGTTCCGCGAAAGTGACCTGCACAAACTGGCCTTTCTCGGGCGGGCCCGTGCACTTGGTTTTACCATCGAGGACTGCCGCACACTTCTGGCGCTTTACGAGGACGACACCCGTGCCAGCGCCGATGTCAAGGAACTCGCCCAGGCGCATCTCTCCAAGATCGAAGACAAGATCGCCCAGTTGGAATCAATGCGCAGCACCCTGTCCGATCTGGTGAAAAGCTGTGCCGGAGACAATCGCCCGGATTGCCCCATCCTCAGCGATCTGGCGACGGGCCAGCACTGACCCGACGCGGTCCGGTCGGGCGGTGACGGATGTCCCCTTCACCCCGTGCTTAGCCGATCCCGATGGACGTGACCTGCCGATAGGGCGCATCCGGCGAACACAGGATCGACCCGAACGCAGGCACGTTCACCGCATTCGGGAAATCCTGTGCCTCGAGACACAGCCCCGCAAACCGCCCATGCGCCGCCCCCGGACCTTCGGACAGGCTGCGGCGCAGGCTGTTTGACGTGTAAATCTGCAGTCCCGGCCGATCGGTCCAGAGCCGCAAACGCATGCCGTCAGGAGCAACGACCTCGGCAGCGGGGCCGCCCCCCGATGTCAGAACGACATTCCCATCCAACGCGCCCACCTCCCCCAACCGTCTGAGGGTGCGGAAATCATACGCGGTGCCCTCCACCGGATCGATCCGTCCCAACGGCACCAGATCCGGCCCGTTCGGCGTATAGCGATCCGCGGCAACCCGCAGGTGATGGTCGGCCACCGTCCCTTGGCCCGCCAGATTGAAATAGAGATGCTGTGCAAGATTGATCGGGGTCACCCTTTCCGGCCTGCCCTCCATCTCCCAGGTCAATCGCCCCCCCTTGAGGCTCAGCAGAACACGAAACGCCACGCGGCCGGGGTAGCCCTGATCGCCATCCTCGGAAACAAGACGACACTCGACAGCCCGCGTGCCATCCGGAGACATCTGCCAATTGCGCCACCCCAGACCACCCGGCCCCCCGTGCAGATGGTGCGGTGCCGCGTTGGCCGGCAGGGCGTAGGTGGTCCCGTTCAGCGTGAACTGCGCATTTGCGATACGGTTTGCCACCCGCCCGCAGATCACTCCCATCGAGGCCGGATTCATCCGGTAATGCTCGGGTTCGGCATAGCCCAGAACCACGGGTCGGCCGCGGACACGCCAGTCCATCACGGCGCATCCCATGGACAGCACTGTCACTTCGGTTTCGGCATCCCGCAGGACATGAGATGTGATCTGATCCATGCCGCCTCCTTTGGCGGGCACCTGACAGCAGCCGATCAAGGCGGTCAAGCCGTCACCGGGGTAGGCTAGCCCCCGCGTGCCGTACCCAGTCCGCTCCAGGCTCTGCGCACAAGGATCACGCGGATCAGCACACCTACGATCAGAATGGCCAGCACGGCTTTCGACCAGGGCTCCATCGTGCCTTCGATCTGGACGGCATGCACGCCTGTTCCCACCACCACAGTGGCGACAAGACCGGTGTGGAGCACGCGCCAGACCCGCAGACGCGCGCCCATGCGCTTGCGCAGGACTCCGGTCACAGCCGCCGCAAACACGGCCCACATGGCGATCACACCCCAGGCGGAAAACGGCGTGGGCGACATGAAGAGAAGGGCATCCACCACGTCGGGCGGGCTTGTAATCCAAAGACCCGCGACATGCACAATAACGGCCAGCACCAGCGAGCCGCCGACGAAACGGTGCGTTCTGCGTCCCGCCATGCCAGTGAGACCGGGCATGTACCCACCCACCAAGAGCGGCTGCACCACCAGAAGCCCCATCGCGATCACCCCGGCAAAGCCCGCCACGATATAAACCGGGTCGCGCCACTGCAGCAGTGGGCTGTTCGCGGCAAGCAGCATCGGCAAACCGATTGCCAGCCCAACAGCCATCCAGATCAACGCCGCCCGCAATACAGCCACGAAGGCGCGTCCCTCACGCGGGTTGCAGGACGAAATGCGCGCTCAGGCTCGTGTACTGCGGGCTCGACATGATGGGCCGCAAGAACACGGTTTTGAACGCATCACCATCATAGGCCAGGTGCCCGTGTGGCTGACCGAACGCAGGCACGATCTGCGGCATCTCGAGCCGGAACGCGCCCTGTTCATCGGTCAGGGTGGCACCGTGACTGTGCCAGTCGCGCTCGTGACCTTCGGTGGTATGCGCCCAGATCTGGATGCGCTGACCGGCCAGAGGCGCACCATCCCCGGCGCGGCGCACTGTCCCGGTCATCCAGAAACCCCCGCCTCCGATCCGATCCACAATCGGCGCACCCGGGCGGTAATTGTTGGACCCACCCCGCATGGACGGCGTAGGCTCGAGGCCCTTGGCACGCGCCGGAACCACAAGCCCGGGCCCCACCGTCAGCATCGCAGCCGCCCCGGTCGCGACAAGGGCGCGGCGCGTCACTCTGGAAACTGTCATGTCTGGTCTCCCTTTCAACAGGGCACGAACACCCGCAACGATCGCAACGGGCCTGTGCCGTCGTGTTCATACTAACAAATATGACCTGTTTTGCGCATCGGGAAAGCCCAACAGCACATCATCGTGATATGAATTTTCCACCGATTCACGCCGCGACGAGGTGGCAGCACATATTCACAAATTGCCATTTTAAATTGTCTCTCACTTCGAAAAACAACCTTAAGGCTTGGCGCGCGACTGCGAATAAGGTGGTGTGGAGGGGTTGATCAACTTTAATGCGGGAGAACACACATGGCCAAAATTGCTCATCTCGACCTGATGAAATTCTTCAGCACCTGTCTCTACATGCTTGAGGAGCGGGGCATCACCGTCGAGGATTCATCGGATTTCGAAGGATGCGAAAACCGGATGCGTGCCATCGGCAAGAACTCGATCACGCCGATGATCTCATCCGAACACAACGACCTGTCCAAGGACAATGCCGGATGGCTCATTCTGCGCAAGGACGGACAGGACATCGGCGGTGTCGCGGCACGGCATGACCGGCTGGTGACGGAAACGCTGTCGCGGTTCTGGTCGCGCAGCTATGGCAGGCTGTACAAGGGTCAGGGGCACCTGCGGGTGGTTTCGGACGAACGCCGCCCCTGCGACGAGATTTCGGGCAGCGTGATCTACATGGGCGAATTCTTCATCGCTGAAAAGGCACGTGGCTCACGCCATATGTTGTCGCTCTACACGCATCTGCTATTTGCCTATTGCCAACTGCGCTGGCACCCGGACTGGCTCTATGCCTTTGTCCGCGCCGATGATGCGCGTCTGGGATACGCCACCGAATACGGCTTTACCCGGCAATATCCCGGTGCCCATGTCTGGGGCACTTTACCGAAAGGCCGCGCCACCGGGGAATACCTCGTGGCGATCCAGGCCAGCGAGCTGTGCGACATGGCCCGCTATTTCAACCTTCACCCTTCGGTTCTTCTTGGGGTCGATTCGCTCAAAAGGGTGGAATAGTTCAGCACGAACAGGGTGCCCGACGCATCCCTGACGGGAAGCATGAGGCGAACGAAGCTGACCTCGACGGTTTCGTTCGTCTCGGGGAAGGGCACGATCCGCTTGAGCGGAGTGATCATGCCCACGCCGGAATGCGCAACCGATCTGATCTGTCCGTTCAGTTCGGCCAGATCGGATGTGCTCAGGGTTTCGAGAAAGGTCTCCAGCCGCGAATGTTCGGCCGTTCCGAGAGTCGTGGCAGACAACCCCAGCGCCCCGACATGGTGAATCCGGGGGATCGACGTCAAGGCTTCGGCGGCGCTGACCAGATCGAAATGCGGCGCGATCTGATCGCTCTGGGACAGGTCGCCGTCGGTTTCCTTCCACCAGGCGATGATGGAATCCAGCGTCGGACGGTCTCCGATCCGGTCCAGGGACCGTTCTGTCGCCTTGAACACCGCAGACAACAACCGCGCCGCCTGCCGGTCCACTTCCTGAACGGGCAAGGCTTCGAACTGCTGTTGGAGGTGGTCGTTCCGATCGCGGAGCAACACCTCCACAGGGATGCCCAGCGCATCCGCCAGACGCACCGGCGCCGCGAGGTTGGGCAGACTGCCACCGCGCATGATCTCTGCAAGAGCGCCCTCTTCTTCGAACCCGGCGCGCGCGGACAGCTCGGCTTCGCTCAGGTTCTGCGACTTCATGATGTTCTGAAGGTTTGCCCGGAAGTTATCCAGAACTTCGAGTTCCGTGGCATGTAGTGTCATCTTGCAGTCCAGTTGTTACAGATTCCATCACACTCGCTACACTGCGTAACCCCGCAAAGGTGGTATGTATAGCTAAAATGCATCCTTAAGGTGAATTGCGGGCGCGCAAGACACAGGTGACGTTACGGCACCATGCCCAGCCCACGCACCAAACAGACATCATGATCTAGCTGGCCAACACGTTTCTGAACAGCCAGGGATCGCTTTCGTCAATATCTTCGGGAAAGTGCTCCCACCGGTCCTGCAACGGCGTCCATGTGGTGTAATGCGCTTCGACCGGCCCCAGGTAAGGCCGCTGCACGTCAAGGCAGCGCGCATGGTCCATCTCGTCGGTTTCCACGATCCCCGCATCGGGGTTTTCCAGCGCCCAGACCATCCCGGCCAGAACGGCAGAGGTCACCTGCAGCCCGGTGGCATTCTGATAAGGAGCCAGATCGCGTGTTTCGTCGTTCGACAGGCGCGACCCGTACCACAGCGCGTTCTTTTCGTGCCCGTACAACAGCACCCCCAGCTCGTCGATACCTTCGACGATTTCGTCTTCGGTCAGGATGTGATGCACCTTCTGTTGCTTGCCCGACCCGAACATCTCGTGAAGCGACAGCACCGCATCATCGCAGGGATGATAGGCATAATGACAGGTCGGACGGTAGTCAGGCGCCGCCCCGTCGCCCACCGTGTAATAGTCCGAGATCGAAATCGCCTCGTTATGGGTGACAAGAAACCCGAACTGCGGACCTGGTGTCGGGCACCAGGTGTGCACGCGGGTGATGGCGCCCGGACGCTCAAGCCAGATGGCAGATCGACAGCCGGTCTCGTGGGTATGGCCATTCTCTGGAAACCACGTCTCGTGGGTGCCCCAGCCAAGCTCTGCGGGCTGAAACCCCTCCGCAATAAAGCCTTCGACCGACCATGTGTTCACGAACACGTCCCGTGGCCGCGGCTGACGACGGGCCTGGGTGTCTCTTTCGGCAATATGGACACCCTTCACCCCAAGCGACTGCATCAGCGCCGCCCACCCCGCGCGGTCCTGCGGCACCGCGACCTCGCGCCCGGTATCCCTGGCCAATGTCAGCAAGGCGTCCTTGACGAACCACGACACCATACCCGGATTCGCCCCGCAGCAGCTTACGGCTGTCGGACCACCGGGATTGGCGGCCTTCTCGTTCCGAACTGCCTGACGCAGGGCATAATTCGTGCGGGCCGCATTGTCGGACGTGTCGAAGTAATAACCTGCCCACGGTTCGACCACCGTATCGATATAAAGAACCCCCAGCTCACGGCAGAGCTTCATCAGGTCAAGCGAGGATGTGTCCACCGACAGGTTCACGCAAAAGCCTTTGCCCTCGGCAAATAGCTCTCCCAGAACCGCGCGGTAGTTTTCGGGGGTCAGGGCAAGCTGCATATGCCTGATCTTGTGCTGACGCAGGAAATTCGCCTTTCCTGCGTCCGGTTCGATCACGATGAACTTGTCCGCATCATACTCGAAATGCCGCTCTATCAAGGGCCATGTGCCCTTGCCGATGGACCCGAAACCGATCATCACGATAGGCCCGTCGATCCGTCCGTAGACCTTGTGCGTGTCCGTCATGTCGCCCCAATCCTTGCCCAATCACCGGCGCTGCCTCAGACACGCCCGCCAGTTATGTCTAGTCCGCACCTGCAGGCGAATCCAAGCTGCAGTTGAAACCGACGGCGCGATTTCCTGCTCCGGCCAGATGTGCGCCCAGTCCGGAAGGAATGGATCACCGACCTGAACGAAAAACGGGCAGCCCGAAGACTGCCCGTTTCAATTTTTACCATCCGGTAAAATTTCTAGTTTTCGAAGATCACATCGAAATCGACACGCTGTTCGCTCAGCCCCGGCTGACCGGCCAGAACCTGCGGTGTCGAATGTGCGGCGATGATGATCTGTTCCGGATCGAAACCCGCCGCGACCAGCGAACTCATCAGGGCCACCGCACGCAGACGCGCCGTGGCCGGGGTTTCCCCAAGGCCCGGATCGTCCGAGAACTGCCCCACGACGCGCAGACGCGCGTCCGGGCAGGCGCTGGCCTTGGCCGCCAGATCCATGACCGCAGGCATCCCGTCCGACGGCGCGGTGATCGAGCGCGGCGAATAGAACAGACGGGTTTGCGCAACCGCTGCCTGAAGCTGCGCCGCACAGGCCGACGGTGCGCCGGTCACCGGGCGCGACAACCCGGTTTGCGCCGTACGCGGCGAGGCTTCGCGGATTTCGAACTCGACACGACGGTCATAGAACGCCGCCGGCTGGCTGCCGGTTACCCGCGAGGGTTCCTGACTGCCCAGTCCCACCGACCGGAACCGCGTCACGTCGATGCCCGACGCGGCGATCCGCTTGAGCACCGCATCCGCCCGTTGCTGGCTCAGACGCAGGTTCGCACCCGGATCACCCGACGGATCGGAATGGCCCTCGACCACGATCTCGACATTCGGGCAATCCTGCGCCACCAGCCCGATCAGACGCGCCTGCGCCATCCCGGCCTCGTCGGCGGTCAGACCCCCGCTGGGAAAGTAGACACGCGCTTCGTCCGCCAGAACCCGAAGGTCTTCGACACAGGACGCGTCCTGCGCAAGATTGGCCTGCGCCGCGGCAAAGAACGCGCCCGGATTGCTGGTCGGGCTGACCGTGGGTTCAGGTTCGATCGACACGGTTTGCGGCACAACCTCGGGCTGCGCCGGGGTGACAACGGCAGGCTCGGCCGGAACCGGCGACAGTGACACCTCGGGAACCTCCGGGGCCTGCTGCACCACCGCCTGAAGCGCGTCCAGACTGCCCAGCGACTGCGGTGCCGCACCGATGTCCTGTTCCCCCAGAGCCACAGGGTTCTGGGTCATGGTACGGGACACCTCGAACTCGGACGACATATCGACCGGCGTCGTGTCGCGCGGACCGAAACTGATGACTCCGGTCGCCGCAAGCACGATGGCCGTCGTCGGCGCGATCCACGGCAAATGTTCCTTCAAAATTCGTAACGACATGCTCTTTCCCCCGAATTTAGCAGCGTCGCGAGCGTTGTTTCGCTCAACATCTTGGCAGTCCTATCTTTCGATACTGCTTAATTTGGTGTGTGGGTCAACATCTATGTGGCAACCATGCGCTGAAGCATAGAATTTCCGTTCGCGCGTTACTTTTGCGACTCACTCCGAAAGTACCCTGTTGACCGATGCGGCTGCCTTGCGTCCCTGCACGGTCGCGGCTAGGGAAAGCACGATACGAGCCGGAGGGTGACATGAACGATCTGCGCGACAAGTACATTGGGCTGATTGCGGCGGCGGGCGATGAATCGACGCTCGAAGACCTGCGCGTGCAGGCGGTCGGCAAGAAGGGCGAGATCAGCCTTCTGATGCGCGAACTGGGCAAGATGAGCCCCGAGGAACGCCAGACCGCTGGCCCTGCCTTGAACGCCCTCAAGGACGAGATCAATTCGGCGCTGTCCGCGAAGAAAGCGGCGCTCGAAGATGCGGCGCTCGATGAGCGTCTGCGCGGCGAATGGCTGGATGTCACCCTGCCCGGCCGCCCCCGCCGCATGGGCACCATCCACCCGATCAGCCAGGTCACCGAAGAGGTCACCGCGATCTTCGCCGATATGGGCTTTTCCGTCGCCGAAGGCCCGCAGATCGACACCGACTGGTACAACTTCGACGCGCTGAACATCCCCGGCCACCACCCCGCGCGGGCCGAAATGGACACGTTCTACATGCACCGCGCCGAGGGCGACAATCGCCCGCCGCACGTGCTGCGCACCCACACCTCGCCGGTGCAGATCCGGTCGATGGAGAAAACAGGCGCGCCGATCCGCGTGATCGCACCCGGCCGCGTCTACCGCGCCGACTATGACCAGACCCACACGCCGATGTTCCACCAGGTCGAGGGCCTTGCCATCGACAAGGACATCAGCATGGCGAACCTGAAATGGGTTCTGGAGGAATTCGTGAAGGCCTATTTCGAGGTGGACGATGTCGAGTTGCGCTTCCGCGCCTCGCACTTCCCCTTCACCGAACCCTCGGCCGAGGTCGACATCCGCTGTTCCTGGGAAGGCGGCACGCTCAAGGTGGGCGAAGGCGACGACTGGCTGGAAATCCTCGGCTCCGGCATGGTGCACCCCAAGGTCCTGCAGAACGCGGGTGTCGATCCGTCCGAATGGCAGGGCTTTGCCTTCGGCATGGGCATCGACCGCATCGCGATGCTGAAATACGGCATCCCCGACCTGCGCGCCTTCTTCGATTCAGACCTGCGCTGGCTGCGCCATTACGGCTTTGCCGCGCTCGATGTGCCGACGCTGCACGCTGGCCTCAGCTGACCTTACAGGAAGACGAACCATGAAATTCACCCTCTCCTGGCTGAAAAAGCACCTCGACACCACCGCGAGCGTGGACGAGATCACCTATGCCCTGACCGATCTGGGCCTCGAGGTCGAAGGCGTCGAGAATCCGGCGGACAAGCTCAAGACCTTTACGCTGGCCAAGGTGAAACACGCCGAACAGCACCCCGATGCAGACCGCCTGCGCGTCTGCACGGTCGAGACCGACGAAGGCGACAAGCAGATCGTCTGCGGCGCGCCGAACGCGCGTGCGGGCATCACCGTCGTTCTGGCGAAACCGGGCGACTACGTGCCGGGCATCGACGTCACGCTCAGCGTTGGCAACATCCGCGGGGTTGAAAGCCACGGCATGATGGCCTCGGAACGCGAACTGGAACTCAGCGACGAACATGACGGCATCATCGAACTGCCCTCGGGCGAGGTGGGCGAGAGGTTCATCGACTGGCTGGCCCAGAACGACCCCGCCAAGGTCGACCCGGTGATCGAAATCGCCATCACCCCCAACCGCCCCGACGCACTGGGTGTTCAGGGCATCGCCCGCGATCTGGCCGCCCGTGGTCTGGGCACGCTCAAGACCAAACCCGTCGATCCCGTCCCCGCCAGCTTCACCGCCGACACCAAGGTGGTGATCGACGCAGACACGCTTGACGGCTGCCCGCTCTTCTGCGGGCGCATCATTCGCGGCGTGAAAAACGGCCCCAGCCCGCAATGGCTGCAGGACGCCCTGCGCGCCATCGGCCTGCGCCCGATCAACTTCCTTGTCGATGTGACCAACTTCTTCACCTACGACCGCAACCGCCCCTTGCACGTCTTCGACATGGCGAAGGTGACAGGCGACCTGCGCGTGCACCGCGCGGCGGGTGGCGAGGAACTGCTGGCGCTTGACGGCAAGACGTACAAGCTCCAGCCCGGCCAGATGGTCATCTCCGACGCCAAAGGCCCCGAAAGCATCGCCGGCATCATGGGCGGCGAGGAAACCGGCTGCACCGACGAGACCACGGATGTCTTTGTCGAAAGCGCCTATTGGGACCCGATCCAGATCGCCTACACGGGCCGCGCGCTCAAGATCAACTCCGATGCGCGTTACCGCTTTGAACGCGGCGTCGATCCGGCCTTCACACCCGAAGGTCTGGAACTCGCCGTGCGCATGATCGTCGATCACGCAGGCGGTGAGTCGTCCGATCTGATCCAGGCCGGTGCCGTGCCCGACACCTCCCGCGCCTACAAGCTTGATCCGGCGCGGGTGATCTCGCTTGTCGGCATGGAGATCCCCGAGGCCGAGCAGCGTCAGACCCTGACCGCCCTTGGGTTCCGTCTCGAAGGCAACATGGCGCATGTGCCCTCATGGCGTCCCGACGTGCTGGGCGAGGCCGATCTGGTCGAAGAGGTCGCCCGCATCGCCTCCCTGACCAAGCTGCAGGGCAAGCCGATGCGCCGCATGGACCCCGGTGTGCCCAAACCGATCCTGTCTCCGATGCAGCGCCGCGAACGCGCCGCCCGCCGGACAGCGGCGGCGCTTGGCTACAACGAATGTGTGACCTACAGCTTCATCGACAAAGCCTCTGCCACGCTCTTCGGCGGTGGCGATGACGCCACGATGCTCGCCAATCCAATCAGCGCTGACATGAGCCACATGCGCCCTGCCCTGCTGCCCGGTCTGTTGCAGGCCGCCGCCCGAAATCAGGCGCGCGGGTTCATGGACCTTGCCCTTTTCGAACTCGGCCACGCCTTCCACGGTGGAGAACCGGAAGAGCAACACCTGATGCTGTCCGGTGTCCTGATCGGCAAGACCGGCCCCAAAAACGTTCACGGCACCGCCCGCCCGGTTGACGTCTTCGACGCCAAGGCCGATGCCGAAGCGATCCTTGCCGCGATGGGCGCACCCGCCAAGACCCAGATCCTGCGCGGTGCCAGCGACTGGTGGCACCCGGGCCGTCATGGCATGATCTGCCTTGGCCCGAAAAAGGTGCTGGGTGTCTTTGGCGAGTTGCACCCCAAGGTGCTCAAGGCGATGGATGTCAAAGGTCCGGTTGTCGGCTTCACCCTCTGGCCGCAGGAAATCCCCCTGCCGCGCAAGACGGGGGCAACGCGCCCGGCGTTGGTGCTGAATGACCTGCAGGCGGTGGAACGCGATTTCGCCTTTGTTGTCGATGCTCAAGTCGCAGCACTCGACCTGATGAACGCCGCAGCCGGGGCCGACAAGGCGCTGATCTCGGATGTGCGTCTGTTCGACGAATTCATCGGTGGGTCGCTGGGTGAGGGCAAGAAATCCCTCGCCATCACCGTGCGGCTTCAGCCGACCGACAGCACGCTCAAGGAAGCCGACATCGAAGCGGTCGGCAAGAAGATCATCGAGAAGGTCGAAAAAGCCACCGGCGGCGTGCTGCGCGGCTAAAACAGCATAGCGAAAAAGGCGGGGCCACCATGTACAAGTCTGCGAAGTTCTGGGATCGGATCGCGGACAAATACGCGGCCTCGCCCATCCGCAACCAGGCCGCCTACGAGGCCACGCTCGACCGGATGCGCGACCTTCTTTCGCCGACAGATACCGTTCTCGAACTCGGCTGCGGCACCGGCACGACCGCCCTCGCCCTTGCGCCAAGTGTTCAGCACATCACAGCCACCGATGTCTCGGACGCGATGCTGGACAAAGGCCGCGACAAGGCGCAGGCGGCGGGCACCACCAATGTCGAATTCCTCCAATCCGACGCGGCGGATGCCCCCGCAGGCCCGTTCGACGCAGTGCTGGCCTTCAACCTGCTGCACCTGATCCCCGAGATGGACAACGCCTTGGCCGAGATCGCGAAACGCACCAAACCGGGTGGTCTTTTCATCTCCAAGACCTTCTGTATGCCAGAACAGCGCAACATGATCTGGTGGTTCATCCAGCTTGGCCTGCCCGTCATGCAGGCGATTGGCAAAGCGCCCTATTTTGCCGAGCTGTCGACCTCTGATCTTGATGCTGCCATCACGAAGGCCGGGTTCACCATCGTTGAAACAACGATGGCCCCGGGCAAGGATCCTCGCCGCACAATCATCGCCCGTCGCGCCTATTGATTGGCCTTTCCGCCGATCTGCGCTACCCCTTTGCCCAAACAAAAGGAGTATCCCATGGCCCTGCGTGTCTACCTGTCCGGCGAAATCCACACCGATTGGCGTGAACAGATCATCGACGCCTGTGCCGGTCTTGACGTGAGTTTCGACAGCCCGGTGACGGATCATGCCGCCAGCGACGATTGCGGCGTGGCGATCCTTGGCGCGGAAGAGAACAAGTACTGGCACGACCACAAGGGCGCGATGGTCAACGCGATCCGCACCCGCAAGGGCATTGCCGATGCCGATGTCGTGGTGGTGCGCTTTGGCGAGAAGTACAAACAGTGGAACGCCGCTTTCGATGCAGGCTATGCCGCCGCGCTGGGAAAGTCGCTGATCATCCTGCAACAGCCCGAACATGACCACGCCCTGAAAGAGGTGGATGCGGCCGCGCTGGCGATGACCCGCACCCCTCAGGAAGTGGCACAGATCCTGCGTTACGTGCTGACCGGTTCGCTGCCGGGCTGACCCGAATTAAAGATGACTCCGGCATGCTGCATTTTTGCGGCAAGCCGCCGCCATTTTCCCCGTGGATTGTTTCGGAATACGTGACAAAGACCAAGGCGATGCTATCAAAACATACGCCACGCAGAATTTGTCGCGGCACGCCAACACGAGGGAAACAGAGTAATGATTCAAGAATTCAAGGACTTCATTGCCAAGGGCAATGTCATGGACATGGCGGTGGGGATCATCGTCGGCGCGGCGTTCACCGCCATCGTGACATCGCTTGTAGGAGACATCATCAACCCGATCATCGCGCTCTTTACCGGCGGGATCGACTTCTCGGGCTGGTTCTACACGCTGGATGGCAGCACCCACGCGTCGCTTGCCGCGGCTCAGGAAGCGGGCGCGCCGGTCTTCGCAGTCGGCAGCTTCATCATGGCCGTCATCAACTTCCTGATCATCGCCTTCGTGGTGTTCCTGCTGGTGAAAATGGTCAACCGGATCAAATCCGCCGCCGAAAAACCGAAAGAGGCCGCGCCCGAAGCACCGGCGGGTCCGACCGAACTCGAGGTTCTGCTTGAAATCCGGGATGCGCTGAAAAAAGGCTGACTCAGGTTTCTGGCCTTGACAGGACCAGCACGAAAATACCCCTGCGCCGGGCCTCCGACGCAGGGGTTTTTCGTTCAATGACCAGCTCAGCTTCCCGGTGTCAGCTTGTGGATAAAGCCCTCATCGGTTGCTGTGTAAAGGCTGCCATCCGGCCCAAGAACAACCGACCGGAACCGCCCGGTTTCCATCGGCAGGGTCATCTCGGTGACATCCTTTACCTTGAGGTCATCGGTCAATTCGATCACGTCGATGCGCTGACCCAGCGGCGTGCCGCCAAAGCCGATCCCCATGATCCCGACCACCATCGCACCGTTCCAGTCGCCCCACTGCTCGCCCTCGAGGAACGCGGCAGAGGATGTGCCCTGTGACCAGCCATTGTTGTCCCAGATCGGCGGCATGGCGTCAGGATAGGTTTCCAGATCGGTCATCGGCATGAAGGCCGCGCGCTCATAGCGGTTCATGCCTTCCATCTGGTTCGGGCTGTAGCCGCAATAATCGTCCGGGCAGTCGCCACGACCGGCCATATTCGGGCGCGGATCCCAGCCCGCATTGCCGCCATTCTGCAGCACGGTGATCTCGTCCGAATGCCACGGGCCATGCTCTGCCGTGATCGGCGTACCGGTCGCCGGGTGGAACGCGATACCCTGCACGTTGCGATGGCCATAGGTGAAGGTGCGCTTGTCGAACCCCTCGGGTGGCGTGTTCTCAGGTGCGGCATTGCCGTCGCGGTCGATGCGCAGCACCTTGCTGCCCATGATCGTCGGGCTTTGCGGCACTTCGCCATTATGCGTGTCGCCCGTCGTCAGATAGATATACCCGTCCGGCCCAAAACGAACCCGCCCGCCATTATGCGCACCGGTGCCGCCGAAGGGGTGATCCGTGGCTTCCATCTTGTAGGGCACGTCCGCCACGATGTCGGTGCGATCCGACACCCCGGTGAAGTCTTCGTTCACCACAAGACGCATCAAACGGTTGGTGTGCGGCGTCACCATGTTCGACGTCGAATAGACGTAAACCTGACGGTTGGTGGCAAAGTCCGGATCGACCGCGACCCCCATCATCCCTGCCTGACCGTCGCAGAACAGATCATCGGCAGTCGCAGGGTACCCTTCAGCCCCGGACATGCCCAAGAGCGCGTTCACCTCACCCGAGGGCAGACGCACCGAAAGACCATCGCATTTTTCCGTAAAGAACATCGTTCCATCGTCGAGGAACGACATATCCCACGGCTCGTCGAGATCTGACAGAACAACCGTGTGTTGCAGACTGCTTGTGTTGATTGATTGCGCGGACACCGATGAAAGGCTTGCGAATGCCCCTGTCATAAGTGGCACAAGCGCCATGATTGCGGTTGTTCGAGACAGATGACCCATAAACTCCTCCCTGAATTATGGACTGTCCAATTTCCTCCGAGGACGCAGGTCAAGGTTGTGACTGCGTCAATTGGACACACGTCATCTAGAGTTGCCCCTACGTTAATCAACATCCCGCATGCATGTTTTTTCGGCGTCGTCGTATCGACCCTCTGTCGCGCGACCGCTGTCAGACCACCACGTCCAGCCGATCCTGCGCGCCGACACCAAAAACGCGTTTGTAGCGGTCGATCTGCTCCTGCGGCCCCATCGCCTTGTTGGGGTTGTCCGACAGCTTGACCGTCGGCTTTCCATCCGCCGCAACCGCCTTGCAGACAAGGCTGAACGGGGCCAGCCGGTCATCCGGGGTCAAACCCCGGAAATCATTGGTCAGCAGCGTCCCCCACCCGAACGAGACCCGCACGCGACCGGCAAACTGCGACTGCAATTCAAGGATCTTGTCCACATCCAGCCCGTCCGAGAAGATCACCAGCTTCTTCGTCGGGTCCTCACCCCGCTCTTTCCACCAGCGGATCGCGGTTTCGGCCCCGGTTGCCGGATCCCCGGAATCGATCCGGATGCCCGTCCAACCGGCAAGCCAATCGGGCGCATTTTTCAGGAAACCCTCGGTGCCATAGGTGTCCGGCAGGATCATCCGCAGATTGCCTTCGTGTTCTTCGTGCCAGTCGGCCAGAACATCATAAGGCGCTTTCGCCAGCGCCGCGTCATCCTCGGCCAGGGCCGCATAGACCATCGGCAACTCATGCGCGTTGGTGCCAATCGCCTCGAGGTCGCGGTTTTTGGCGATCAGGCAGTTCGACGTACCGACGAAACTATCGCCCAACCCTTCGTACATCGCCTGCACGCACCAGTCCTGCCAGAGGAACGAATGCCGCCGCCGCGTGCCGAAATCGGCGATGCGCAACTCCGGAACCTCGCGCAGCTTTTCGATCTTCTCCCACAGCTTGGTCATTGCGCGGGCATAGAGCACCTGCAGCTCAAACCGCCCCATATCGTTCAGAACCGCGCGCCCGCGCAGCTCCATCAGCACGGCCAGCGCCGGGATCTCCCACAGCATCACCTCGGGCCATGCGCCCTCGAATGTCAGCTCGTACTGATCGCCCACCCGTTCGAGATGATAGGGCGGCAGGCGCAACTGCTCGAACCACTCCATGAAATCCGGGCGGAACATCTGGCGCTTGCCGTAAAACGTGTTCCCGCGCAGCCATGTGCTTTCATTGCGCCGCAGAGACAACGACCTGATGTGATCCAACTGCTCACGCAATTCGCCCTCATCGATCAGCTTGGCCAAGGGCACATGCGAGGACCGGTTGATCAGGCTGAACGTCACCTGCGTGTCGCGCTTGTTGCGGAACACCGACTGGCACATCAGCAGCTTGTAGAAATCCGTGTCGATGAGCGACCGCACAATCGGGTCGATCTTCCATTTGTGGTTCCAGACACGGGTGGCAATATCAACCATGAGGGTCTCCAAAGGCGCAGGCGCCTCGCTTAGACCAATCCGGCCCGGACTTGTCCAGTGTCAGTGGGTCTTGTCCCAATTGGCAAGCTCTTCATCGCGGATGCGTTCACAGGTCGCCTCGTCCACCCCCAGCAACCCGGCAATCTCGCCAACCAGCAAGTCTTCCTTGGCGTGCCGGTTGCCATCGGCATAGACCACATCCCAAAGCGCCGCGACGGCTGCTTCGCGCTGCTCTTCGCTGATATTTTCGGTCAGGATCGCCGCAAGATCGGCGGTCTTGGGCAAGGCATGTTCCAGCTTTTCGCACTGCGCCCGCATCTTCGCGGCCTCCAGCGGTTTCAGCCCGTTCATCTTGGCGAGAACCCGGTCGATCTCTTCGACCTCCTGAAACAGATAGGCCTTGTCCGCCATCGCGGTCCGCACCATCAGCGCCCCCAGCGCATATTTTGCATCCGCAGGCGGCAGGGGTGTCGTGGGTGTCGATGTGTCAAACAGGGACAGAACACGTTCGATCATGGCATGCATGGCAAGGGGCCTTTGAACAGGGGTTTGGGCGTCAGTCTACGCAAGTCGCCCGCGCGGACAAAGGACGAAACTGCAATGCCGTCAGGCACGGGACAGGTCGTGCTTGCTGCGCTTCAGTTCCGCATCCAGTTCGGCGGGCTTGTGGCGGGCTGTGGCCAAAGCCTCTTCAAGGCTTTTGCCCTCGACCGCCGCCGCGGCAACACGGGCAAGGGCATAGGTCGACACACGTTTCACCCCTTTGAGGGCCGACCGGCTCAGGCCAATGGCGGCAAGATAAGTATGGTAGGGCCCAAGCGTTCCCGGCCCGCTGGCCGCCTGCCCTTCGGACACGGCTTTGCACGCCGCCACATCGGTGGACACATAGGCCCGGCAGATCATCGGCCGCGCGTCATAAGCCCGACAACTGCGCGTCCCCGGGTCCAGCGACGGACAGGCCTTTGGGTGCCACGCGCGCCCATCGGGTTGCCCGGCCAAAGGCGCAAGCGCTATGTGCAAAGCTGTCGCTTCGGCTTCGGTGATCGTTCCGCCATCCTCACCCGTCAGGATGCAGCAGAACGCACAGCCATCGGCACAGGCCAACCCCTGCGGCGACAGGGCGGACAGCGCCACCCGACCGACACCGGTTGCGGCGGTCCCATCGGCCAGCTCTTTGCCGGCGCGGGCAACATCCGCCTGCGCACCGACATAGGCCATCAACCCCCGCCGCGCGCGGTCGGTCACCTCGGGCGCACTGCCCGAGCGGGCCTTGCTCAGACGGTCAAGCAGCGTTGGGGTTTTGCTCATGCCAGCGTCACACCGGCCTTGAGCATATCCGCCTTGGCAGTCTCCAAGGATCCGTTCAGGTCAATCGCGCGGCAGAGATCCAGTTTCACGGTCACATCGAACCCCAGTTTCGCCGCATCAATCGCGGAATAGGCAACACAGAAATCCGTGGCGAGGCCCACCATCGTCAGCTTTGTGATGCCCCGTGTGCGCAGATAGCCTTCCAGCCCTGTCGGCGTTGTGTGGTCATTCTCGAAAAACGCCGAATAGCTGTCGATGGCACGGCGGAAACCCTTACGGATCACCATCTCGGCACGGTCGGTATGCAGGTCCGCGTGAAATGCCGCACCCTCCGACCCGATCACACAGTGATCCGGCCAGAGCACCTGCGGACCGTACGGCATGTCGATCAGACCGTACGGATCCTGCCCGTCATGCTGCGAGGCAAAGCTCGCATGATCCGCCGGGTGCCAATCCTGTGTCAGCACCACCGCCTCGGCCCCGTCCATCAGCGCGTTGATGCCGGGGACGATCTGGTCGCCCTCGGGCACGGCCAGCGCACCGCCGGGGCAGAAATCGTTTTGCACGTCGATGACGATCAGCCCGGACATCGGGAAGCCTCCTCTTGGATATGTCTTGGGTAAGAACCCTGTCCCCAGGGGTCAAGGGTTGCGGCATTCAGGAACCTTGCCTGACGGGGATTCGAGGCGTAAGTGCGCGCCCATGTTCACGGTTTGCGCACTTTACCACTTCACCCGCTTTGATGACCCGGCTTCGCTGCGCGAGCCGCTGCTCGCCATGTGCCGCGACAACGCCATCACCGGAACCCTGCTGCTGGCCAAGGAAGGCATCAACGGCACCGTCGCCGGACCCGAGGCTGGCATCGATGCCTTGTTGACCCATCTGCGCGCCCTGCCCGGTTGCGCCGATCTGGAATGGAAGCTTTCGACCGCGCAGGACCGTCCCTTCGCCCGCATGAAGGTGCGGCTGAAGAAAGAGATCGTCACGATGGGCGTGCCCGATGTCGATCCGCGCGCGAAGGTGGGCCATTACGTGCAGCCGTCCGAGTGGAACGAGTTGATCCAAAGCCCGGATGTGGCGGTGATCGACACCCGCAACGATTACGAGGTCGCCATTGGCACTTTTGAGGGTGCAGTCGATCCCGAGACCGACAGCTTCCGCGAGTTCCCCGCATGGTGGGAAAAGAACAAGGACCGCTTCCACAACAAGCGGATCGCCATGTTCTGCACCGGCGGCATTCGCTGCGAAAAATCCACCAACTACCTGATCAGTCAGGGGGTTGAAGAGGTCTATCACCTCAAGGGTGGCATCCTGAAATACCTTGAAGAGGTGCCTGCGGACCAAAGCACCTGGCAGGGGGAGTGCTTTGTCTTTGATGGTCGGGTGTCGGTTGGACATGGACTCAAGGAAGGGCCGCATTTGCTTTGCCATGCCTGCCGCCGCCCGATTTTACCGGATGATAAAAGTCGCCCTGATTACGAGCACGGCGTGTCCTGTCATCTGTGCATCAATGAGACCTCGGACGAAGACAAGGCGCGGTTCCGCGAACGGCAAAAGCAGATCCGACTTGCCGAAGCGCGGGGCGAGCGGCATCTGCATGCGGATGTGGTTGACGAAACGTGAATAGGTCCGGACCGGCCCTATTGTTTCGCATGCGAAACATTGGGTCAGGTTTTGTGCCCTTTCCCGTTCATAGTTTTTTATGGGGTCTGGACTAAGATTCTTCGTACGAAGAATCTCGGCCCCACCATAAAATTTTGGGGACGGGACGGCTATACCCCGACGACGGTTTTGCCAATCACAAAACGGATCACCGCCGCAGCGCGACACGCGAGTCCGACCACCCATCGACCGAGCATTTCGCCCGGACGAAAAGCGGTCCGTCAGGCAGGTCGCTTATAGTCAGGCTGCGGGTAAAGGGCTGCTCCTCCACATGTGGATGCAGCAATTCCCGCGTCCCGATCACGGTGCCATCCTCGGTCTCGATCCGCCAGCCATCCGCGTAGTGATCCCACCCCGTGTCCGGATGGGCCAAAGTGACGGACACCCGCGATCCGGACATCTCGACCCCGACAATCTGAGGCGGATCGGCAAGAGCGGGCGCTGCGAAACAGCACAAAGCGATCAGGGAACGGGTTAACATGGACGCAGACTAGCAGACCCATCTTCACCCTGCGGTCACGTTTTCGCGTCCGGTGCCCCGTGCAACAACACATGCCGCGATTGCGACGCGAATTCCCGGCGCAGGATCACCAGAAGCGTGACCAACGTGGCAAGGATCAACGGCCCTGCCCCCAAGAGCCAGGCCGACGAGGCGATCCCGAAATAGACCGACCGCAATCCCCGATTGTACCCGCGCGCGGCGGTGATGTTCACCTCGCCCGCCTGTAGCGCAATCGGCAGGGCTTTGGGATCGTCCGGGTCATTGGGCACGGCGGCCATGATGACCGAGCAATAGCCAAAGAGCCGGTGCGACCAGACGAATTTCAGAAACGCGTTCGCGGCGAACAGCAGCAGGACCAGCAGTTTCACCTCAAGAAGAAAGATCGGATCGCTTTCCAGCGTCAGATCCTGCGCCACGCCGCGCAGGCGTTCGGCATTGCCCAAAAGCGCAAAGCCCCCGCCGATGGCGATCATGCTGGCCGAAGCGAAAAAGGCCGTGCCCTGCCGCAGGCTGGAAATGATCTGGCTGTCAAAGATGCGCGGATCGCGCTGCACGAACTGGCGCATCCAGTCGCGGCGGAACTCGGCCATGATCTGCGAGGTCGAGGGAAAGGATTTGGGCGCGTTCTCGATCAGCAGGCTGCATCCGACCCAACAGGCGATCAACAACCCCAGTCCCACCGCATCCAGCGTGGTGAACAGCGACAGGCGGTCAAGCCAGTCCATCGCTCAGAACGGCTTGACGACCACAACCCAGAGGATCGCGATCGCGCCGAAGACACTGATCTCGTTGAAGATGCGCAGGTAGCGGTCGGATTCGGTAAACACCCCGCGTTTCGCACGCAGCACCAGTCGCCCGGTCCATGTGTAATGCAGCGCCAGCAGTGACACGAGACCCAGCTTGAGCCAGACCCATCCCGGCATCCCCCAGAGACCCCCCAGCCAGAGGCCGGTGATGATTGCAATCACACCCAACCCGGCGGAAAACCGGTAGAGCCGGATTGTCAGATCCCCCAGGGGACCGAATTCGCCGATCCGGTCAAATTCCCGTTTCCAATAGATGAGGGCACGCGGCACGGCGAAAATCGAGGTCATCCACCCCATGACGCACAGAATATGAATGATCTTGATCCAGTCCATGCTCGCTTGGTGACGGGGCTTTGCGCCAAAGGCAAGAGGCGCAGATGTCGCTTGGGATGAATTTTTCTCTGGTCAACCCACCCATATTGGTTATATCTTTTTACCAATTCGGAGGATTCACCATGCAGATGCCCACGCCAGACGCCCATGTCCTGTCCCGCAAGGCCCAGATCGTCGCCCGCCTGCAGGAGGTTCTGCCGCAGGATGCGGTGATCTCCGACGAGAGCGAAACCCGCGCCTATGAGTGTGACGCGCTCACCGCGTACCGGTGTCCGCCGCTCGCGGTTGTACTGCCGTCTTCGACCCAAGAGGTGTCAGCCGTCCTGCGGGTCTGTCACGAGATGGGCGTACCGGTGGTGCCGCGCGGATCAGGCACGTCGCTTGCGGGGGGCGCGTTGCCCACGGCGGATTGTGTGCTTCTGGGTGTGGCGCGGATGTATGACGTGCTGGAAACCGATTATGACAACCGCTTCATCCGGGTGCAGACCGGGCGCACCAACCTGAGCGTCACGGGTGCTGTGGAGGCGGATGGGTTCTTTTACGCGCCCGATCCCTCGTCGCAGCTCGCCTGTGCCATCGCGGGCAATATCGCGATGAACTCGGGCGGGGCCCATTGCCTGAAATATGGCGTCACCACCAATAACCTTATGGGCGTCACGATGGTGCAGATGGATGGCACGATCATGGAGATCGGCGGCAAGCACCTGGATGCGGGTGGCTATGATCTGCTCGGTCTGATCTGCGGGTCGGAAGGTCAGTTGGGCGTCGTCACCGAGGCCACGCTGCGCATCCTGCCGAAACCCGAAGGCGCACGGCCTGTGTTGATGGGGTTCGATTCGAACGAAGTGGCCGGTGCCTGTGTGGCCGACATCATCAAGGCGGGCGTTCTGCCCGTGGCGATCGAATTCATGGACCGCCCCTGCATCGAAGCGACCGAAGCCTTTGCCAAGGCGGGTTATCCGATGTGCGAGGCTCTGCTGATCGTCGAGGTCGAAGGCAGCCCGGCCGAGATTGACGAGCAGCTTGCGCTGATCCTCGAGATCGCGCGGCGGCACAACCCGGTGGAGTTACGCGAGGCCAAGGATGCCGATGAGGCCGGACGCATCTGGCTGGGCCGCAAGTCGGCCTTTGGCGCGATGGGGCAGATCAACGATTACATGTGTCTCGACGGCACGATCCCGGTGTCGGAACTGCCGTATGTGCTGCGCCGCATCGGCGAGATGTCCAAGGAATACGGGTTGGATGTCGCCAACGTGTTCCATGCGGGTGACGGCAACATGCACCCGCTGATCCTCTTCGATGCGAACAAGGAAGGTGATCTGGAACTGTGCGAAGCGTTCGGCGCCGACATCCTGCGTCTTTGCGTTGAAGTGGGAGGATGCCTGACCGGAGAACATGGCGTCGGCATCGAGAAGCGCGACCTGATGGTCGATCAGTTCGCGCCTGCGGATCTGGAGGCGCAGATGGCGGTGAAGGACGTGTTCGATCCGGCGTGGCTGCTCAACCCGGCCAAGGTGTTCCCGTTGGCGGCGTCGGAAAGCCGCCGCAGCGTGGCGCTGGCGGCTGAGTGAAACTTGGGGGCCAGCCCCCAAACCCCCGGAGTTTATGGGCAAGATGAAGATACGACCGGAATCCGAGACCGATCTGGCCGAGGCGATTGCCACGGCGCATGGACCGATTTGCGTGCGAGGCGGGGGAACGCGGGGCGTTGCCCTTGATGGGGATGTGCTGGAGACCGGTGGACTGTCCGGCATCACGCTTTATGAGCCGGGATCGCTGACGCTGGTGGCGCAGGCGGGCACGCCTTTGGCAGAGATCGAAGCGGCGCTGGATGCGGAAGGGCAGCGGCTGGCCTTCGAGCCGATGGACCATCGCGGGTTGTTGGGCACCTCTGGCGCGCCAAAGATTGGTGGGGTTGTGGCCGCCAATGTCAGCGGGCCGCGTCGGGTGAGTGTCGGCGCGTGCCGGGATTTCATGCTGGGTGTGCGCTATGTCGACGGCACAGGCACGGTCGTCAAGAATGGCGGGCGGGTGATGAAGAACGTCACCGGCTATGACCTCGTGAAGCTGATGAGCGGGTCGTGGGGCACGTTGGGGGTTTTGACCGAGGTAAGCCTGAAAGTGTTGCCGAAGCCGGAAACGGCGGCCTGCGTGATGATTGACGGGTTGAGCGATGCGGATGCGGTGCAGGCGATGGCCAAGGCATTGGGATCACCGTTCGAGGTGTCGGGCGCGGCACATATCCCTGTTGGGTTGGACGGGCATCCAGTAACGATGCTGCGGGTCGAAGGTTTTGCCGGGTCGGTGGCGTATCGCGCGGATCAGGTGGCCGGGCTGTTTGGCGGCATGGCGGTGCGTGTGGAGCGTGACCCGGATGCGGTGGCCAAGGGCTGGCGCCGGGTGCGGGATGTGGAAGCGTTTCACGGCCAGCCGGGAGATGTGTGGCGGGTGTCCTGCACGCCGACCGAGGCGGCTGGTCTGGCGGCAAGGATCGGGGCCGATGCGCTGCTTTATGATTGGGGCGGCGGGCTTGTCTGGGCGCGCGTGGCCGAAGGCACGGACGTGCGGGCGCAGCTTGGTGCGTTCGACGGACACGCTACGCTCGTGCGCGGCAGTGGGCAGGCAAAGTTCCAGCCGGATCCGGCACCGATTGCGGCGCTGTCGCGCGGGTTGCGGGCGAAGTTCGATCCGAAGGGTATCCTGAACACAGGGCTGATGGGGTAAGCGATGCAGACGACATTCACCGAAGACCAGCTCCGCGACCCGGATTTCAAGCGCTCGAACGAGGTGCTGCGCACGTGTGTGCATTGCGGGTTCTGTACCGCGACCTGCCCGACCTACCAGGTGCTGGGCGACGAGTTGGACAGCCCGCGCGGGCGGATTTACCTGATCAAGGACATGCTCGAGAACGAGCGCAAGCCGGATGAGAAGACGGTCAAGCATATCGACCGCTGCCTGTCTTGCCTGGCCTGTATGACGACCTGCCCGTCGGGTGTGCATTACATGCATCTGGTCGATCATGCGCGGGCTTATATCGAGGAGCACTACGACCGGCCGTGGCATGAAAAGGCGCTGCGTTGGGCGCTGGCGCATATCCTGCCCTATCCGACACGGTTCCGGGTGGCGCTGCTCCTTGCGAAGATCGGCAAGCCGTTTGCACCGCTGATCCCCGATGCGCGGGTCAAGGCGATGCTGGAAATGGCGCCGAAGACCATTCCGCCGGTCAGCCGCAATGACGATCCGCAGAGCTTTGCGCCAGTTGTGCCGCGCAAGAAGCGGGTAGCGTTGATGACGGGCTGTGCGCAGAAAGCGCTGAACACCGACATCAACGATGCGACGATCCGGTTGCTGACACGGCTGGGCTGTGAGGTGGTCGTGGCGGAGGGGGCTGGCTGCTGCGGGGCGCTGACGCATCACATGGGCAAGGTCGACCAGAGCCACGGATCGGCGGCGGCAAACATCAAAGCCTGGGCGCGCGAGATGGATGGCGCGGGCTTGGATGCCATTGTCATCAACACCAGCGGCTGCGGCACCACCGTCAAGGATTACGGGCATATGTTCCGCAATGACTCGTTGGCGGCGGATGCGGCGCGGGTGTCGGCGATTGCCAAAGACGTGAGCGAAGTGCTGATCGACCTGATCGACGAGGCCAGCGTCGCAGAGGCGCGGACGCATCATGGCGGGATGAAAGTGGCCTATCACGCCGCATGCAGCCTGCAGCACGGGCAGCAGATCAAGACGCATCCGAAGACGCTGCTCAAGGCGGCGGGGTTCGAGGTGGTGGAACCGGCGGACAGCCATCTCTGCTGCGGGTCTGCGGGGACGTACAACCTGATGCAGCCTGAGATCTCGAAGCAGTTGAAGGCGCGCAAGGTCAAGACGCTGGAGGCCAAGCACCCCGACATCATCGCGGCGGGCAATATCGGCTGCATGATGCAGATCGGATCAGGGACGGATGTGCCCATCGTACACACGGTGGAATTGCTGGACTGGGCAACCGGGGGGCCAAGGCCCTCGGCACTGGCCGAGGCACAAACGGCATCAGTGACATAAATTCGCCCCATTTGGTGCGTAATTCAGTCCCTCAAACGGAGGTGATCTGTGCGCCAAATGCTCCGGGGGGCATTGTTTTCATTGCTGCCGGCCTTCGCTGCAGCACAAGGCACCGGGCTGTTCTCGATGGAGAGCCGCCAGGATGGTCGCGCTTGGGAAGCGGTCGGGCGGCTGGAACTGGCCGGGTCCGCATTCTGTACCGGGTCCCTGATCACGCCCGATCTTGTCCTGACTGCCGCACATTGCCTTTACGGCGAAGATGGTGCGCTGCTTGCGCCGGAGAACATTCAGTTCCTTGCCGGGTGGCGCAACGGGCGGGCCACAGCCTATCGCCGTGTCCGGCGCGCGGTGGCGCATCCGGACTACGACTTTACCGCCGAGCCGAGCCCGGAACGGGTCTATTTCGACATCGCCCTGATCGAGTTGCAGCACCCGATCCGCAACACCACGATCATCCCGTTCGCGACCGGCGTAAGGCCGAAGGTCGGGGAAAGTGTCGGGGTGGTGTCCTACGCGCATAACCGGTCCGAAGCGCCGTCGATGCAGGACACCTGCGATGTGATGTCGGCACAGAACACGGTCCTGGTGATGTCCTGTTCGGTGGATTTCGGCAGTTCGGGATCGCCTGTCTTTGCCTTCGGGCCAGACGGCGCGCGCATCGTGTCCGTGGTGTCCTCGAAGGCCAAGAGCGGTGATCAGCCCGTGTCGCTGGGCGCGCCGCTGGAATCCCAGATCGACACGATCCTTGGCATGATGGCGCATGGCGCCGGGTTTCCCGAAGGATCGGTGTTTCGCCCATTGCGCGCCGAAAAGGACACACGCAAGGACACCGGGGCGAAATTCGTACGCCCGCAAGACGGCGCATCTGGCCTCTTGAAACCCTGATCCTCTCTTCCCAAATCAACCGTGTCGGGATGCCCGGACGGGGCCTGACACGGAACTGAGCCTGTCCACATCGGAAGGCTTTTACATCTGGTATCGCTCAATGGAGGATGACCTATGCGAGGATATGATTTCGCACCGCTTTACCGCGCAACTGTCGGCTTTGACCAAATCGCCGACCTGATGGATCGGGTTTTGACCACCGAGGTCAGCCAACCGACCTACCCGCCCTATAACATCGAAAAAACCGCTGACGATGCCTATCGCATCTCGATTGCCGTTGCCGGCTTCTCGGATGACGACCTGACCGTCGAGGTCAAGGATGGCGCGCTGCATGTCTCGGCCCGCAAGGTCGACGAGGATGAAGGCCGCACCTATCTGCACCGCGGCATCGCCACCCGCGCGTTCCAGCGCCGGTTCCATCTGGCCGACCATGTGCGCGTCGTTGGCGCCAGCCACGAGAACGGCATGCTGCATATCGACCTGCAACGCGAGATCCCCGAAGCGCTGAAACCGCGCCGGATCGCGATTGCAAAGGCCGATGCGGTCGAGAAAGACGTGGTTGACGCGAAAGCCGTCAACTGATCTTTCCCTGATCCGAAACGTCAAAGGCGCGGGAGGACCCGCGCCTTTTTTGCTTTCTTGGACGGGATTCAGTACTTGCCGTCAACGGCGAAGAACATGGTCTCGCCAGAATGGTCATCGACACCGTCATTGTCGGTGGACACCCACATCGTGCCGTCGGTGGTGATGGCCAGACCTTCAACCTTGTCGAGGACATAGCCACCGGTCGAGGTCAGGTAGGGCAGCAGATCGACCACCTCTTCCTTGGCCACGACGGGCAGGTCGCCACCCAGAGGTGCAGGCACCATCTCGGACAGGGCGACGCGGTAGACCTTCTTGGTGACAGCCGCATCGCCGATCTGGTTGTCCCGTTCGATTATGTAGACATGGTCTCCATGCGCGGTGATTTCCGAAAGACCAACCCAACCGGTGGCGGGTTCGGCTTTTTCGTAGCGCACGGCACCCCACTCTTCGGTGTCGAGGTTGTAGGCCACCAGCTTGACGTGGTTTGCCGGATCATCGGCCCATTCGCGCTGAACCGCCATCCAGAGCGTGTTGCCGACTTTGGTGATGCCTTCGAACCCGAACCGGCGTTCGACAGCGAGCAGGTCGGATGGAACCGGAATCGTTGTTTCGATCTCACCATCCCCGTTGATGTGATAGAGCGCGTGCAGGATGCCGCGATCCAGACGGCCTTCGGAGGCCACCCAGAAGCCACCTTCCCCGTCGAGCGTGATGCCTTCCATATCCATCAGTTGCGCGGGCTGACCGCCACGGGTGACAGGGATTGCCTTGACGATCTGCGCCGGGGTCTGGCTTGGGTCGATGTGGAAGATCGTCGGCTGGAAGCCGTAGAAGCTGTCATTGACCGCCCAGATCGTACCGTCGGTGTCGGCCACCATGCCGGAATTCGCGCCCCAGCCAGTCAGCGTGTCCATGCCAGCGGATGTCAGATGCGGATAGGCGGCTGGCGCATCCTGATATTCGTAGATCATGACATGCGCGCGCGCGGCACCGTCTTCGAGACCGTCATATTCGTTTGCGGTGGCGAGCAGGTTGCGGCCGGGAATGGCGACGGCACCTTCCGGGGAAATGCCCGAGGGCAGCACCTGCTTGAGCACCGGGTTGGCGGGGTCGGTCATGTCGTAGACACCGATGACCGACGCACGTTCGGCCAGCAGGAACACGTAGGGCGTGTCACCGAAAACAGCGGCCTCCATGCCTTCAGGCTCAACACCCTTGGCATCGGAACGGCGGTCCGGATAGTGACCGATCTGGACCACGGCATGTTCGAAAGACGGACCACTTTCGTAGACAAGAGTGCCGTCCTTGTGGAACACGGTGAACCCGCGCGACCCGCCATCCATATCGCCTTCGTTGGCGGTCACGAAATGATCGGTGTCGATCCACTGGATGCCATCGGGTTCCCGCGGCACGTTCATCAGGGTTTCGGTGAAAAGAAGGGCGGCGCGTTCGTCGGTCGCGTCGACGTTTTCAAGATCGACGGTCCCGGCAGAGAAGTGGCTGAGCACCTCGCCTGTCACGGACAGAACCACGATGTGATTGTTCTCCTGCAGCGTCACGACGATTTCGCCATTCGCGTTCACGTCGACGAATTCCGGCTCGGGGTCTTCGGGCGCGATGTCGGCAAGACCCGTGACATCGGCGCGGATCTGGGCGTCGCACTGCATCATGCCGTTGGCATCAAGAGGGATGATCGACACATGGCCAGCGGGCATCTGCGGCACGCGGCCATCGCCAGCGTCCTCGTCACGTTCGTTTTCAACGGCGACGACGACGAAAGACCCGTCAGGTGCCAGCGCGGTGGAGTCGGGCTGACCGCCCAGATCGCAGCGCGCGGCCTCGGCCCCGGTCGCCATATCGAGATGCAGCAGGAAACCGGACGGCGCGGTGTAGCTTTCCGATGTGTTCACACCGACAAACACCGTGTTGCCCAGCGCGGACACCGCCGTCGGCTCACCGCCTTCAAGCGTCACATTGCCTTTGGGCTGCGGGTTCGCCGGATCGGTGATGTCGATCATGCCGATCACGCCCAGCGGGCTGTCAGAATAGACCAGCGTCATGCCATCCGCGCTGGCCGAGATGATCTCGGCGCTGGATTCGCGGGCGGTGTCCTCGCCCTCGGCCATGTTGGCCACAACCGGGAAAGACGCGATGCGGTTGAAATTCATCTCGGCGGCAGCGGCCGAGGCAGTCAGAGCTATGGCCGATGTCAGGCACAGCGCACGATATGTCATGGAAATCACCCCTTGGATTGACACCAAGGGAGGTGCCGCGACTGCGCGACACGGGCATGACAGATTTGATTCAGTTTTGTGAACTTGTCGTGTTGGGTCATCAAAGAGGGGGTCTGGCGTTCAAAGAAAAAGGCCGGGCATAAGCCCGGCCTGCGGTTGCTCTTACAACGCAAAGTCAGACGCTCATGCAGACATATTTCATCTCGAGGAATTCCTCGATGCCATGGTGGCTGCCTTCGCGGCCCAGACCGGACTGTTTGACGCCGCCAAAGGGGGCGACCTCGGTCGAGATGATGCCGGTGTTCACGCCGACGATGCCGTATTCCAGCGCCTCGGCGACCTTATACACGCGGCTGAGATCCTTGGCGTAGAAATAGCTGGCCAGCCCGAAGATCGTGTCATTCGCCAATTCGATCACGTCATCCTCGGTCTCGAACTTGAAGAGCGGGGCGAGCGGGCCGAAGGTTTCCTCGGTCGAGAAGGCCATGTCGCGGGTGGCACCCGTGACGATGGTCGGCGCGATGAAATTGCCATCGTTGCTGCCGGACTCGTCGCCCAAAATGACCTGCGCACCCTTGGACTTGGCATCGGCGATATGCTCGCGCACCTTGTCGAGGGCTTCGGGGTTGATCAGCGGGCCAAGATCGGTGTCTGCCTCAAGACCGTCGCCGACCTTCATCCTGGAGACCTTGTCCTTAAGCTTTTGCGCAAAGGCGTCATAGACACCGGCCTGCACGTAGATGCGGTTCGCACACACGCAGGTCTGACCGTTGTTGCGGAACTTGCACATGATCGCGCCATCGACCGCCGCATCGAGATCGGCATCGTCGAACACGATGAAGGGCGCGTTGCCGCCCAGCTCCATCGAACACTTCATCACCTGATCGGCGGCCTGCCGCAGCAGAATGCGGCCCACTTCGGTGGAGCCGGTGAAAGTGATCTTGCGGACCGCCGGGTTCTCGCACATCTCTTTGCCGACCTCGGAAGCCGAGGACGATGGCACGATGTTCAGCACGCCCGCCGGGATGCCCGCGCGTTCGGCCAGAACACCCAGAACAATGGCCGAAAGCGGTGTCTCGGCAGCAGGACGTGCGACAAAGCTGCATCCGGCGGCCAGCGCCGGGCCGGCCTTGCGGGTGATCATCGCGTTCGGGAAGTTCCAAGGTGTGATCGAGCCGACGACGCCAATGGGCTGCTTCATCACCATGATGCGCTTGTCACGCTGGTGGCCAGGGATGGTTTCGCCGTAGATACGCTTGGCCTCTTCGGCGAAGAATTCGATGAAGGATGCGCCATAGGCGATCTCGCCCTTGGACTCGGCCAGCGGTTTGCCCTGTTCGGCGGTCAGGATCGTGGCCAGATCGTCCTGGTTCTCCATCATCAGGTCGAACCACTTGCGCAGAACGGCAGAGCGTTCCTTGCCGGTCCACTTGGCCCAGTCTTTCTGCGCCTTTTCGGCGGCGGCAATCGCATCGGCCACCTGCGCGCGCGACAGGTCGGCGACTTCGGCAATCGTGTCACCCCGCGCCGGGTTGTCCACCGGGAAGGTGCCATCATCGCCGTCGATCCAAGCGCCGTTGACATAGGCGCGGGTTTCCAGCAGCGATGGGTCCTTGAGAAGGCTGGCAAGGTTTGTTGTCTGGTCGAGCATAAGATCCCTCCGGAATTTTGCTGACAAAGGTGGAACATTTGCCAGATACAATGACAAGTGCTGATCTTTCGGAGCCGTGACGTGGAATTGGACGACGCCTACGCCAACAGCAAGCATATCCCCAACGGGGACGGGTTCCCAGCCATCTGGCGGACGGATGCGGATGCTTACCGTCAACGCATGTCCGTTCTCGGGCGCGCCCGGCTGGGTGTGATGTACGGTCACGGAACGCGCGAGATCGTCGATCTGTTCCTGCCGGATGGCGTGCCCAAGGGGCTGGTCGTCTTTGTGCATGGCGGATTCTGGCGTCAGACCGACGGATCGCTCTGGTCGCATCTGGCGCAGGGCGCGGTGGACAGCGGCTGGGCCGTGGCGATGCCGACCTATGACCTGTGCCCGCGCGTGCGCATCTCGGACATCACCCGACAGGTGGCCACAGCCATTTCGGTGATCGCGCGCGAGGTGTCCGGGCCGATCCGGCTGGCCGGACATTCTGCGGGCGGGCATCTGGTGGCGCGGATGCTGGACCCCGGTGTTCTGCCCGAGGATGTGCGGACACGGATTGCCCGATGTGTGCCGATCTCGCCCCTGTCCGATCTGCGCCCGCTGCTGCGCACCTCGATGAACACTGACTTCAAGCTGGACGAGGCGCAGGCCCTTGCCGAAAGCCCGGTTGCAATGACTCCGCCCGATATTCCAGTCACGGTCTGGGTTGGCAGCGACGAGCGCCCCGCCTTTCTGGATCAGGCGCAATGGCTGGCCGATGCCTGGGGATGTCCCATCGTCATCGACGCGGGCACGCATCATTTTGACGTCATAAATGGCATGACCGAGGTGGACAGCCCCCTGATGCGGGCAATTCTCGACACCCCGTCTTGACACTTCCCGGATTTCGGAAAGAGCTTCCGACGCGAAATGTCTTTTTCGGACCTCGATTTGACTGAAAAAGGCGGGCTGCGGTGCTGAACCCCGTGCGAGTGTCGCCGGGAAGGAGTCGATGGACATGCGCTATTCTGGATTTCGGGTCATCAAGGAAGCCCTGACCGGTCATCGCGGCTGGGGGCCTGCGTGGCGCGACCCTGACCCCAAACCCGACTATGACTACGTCATTATCGGCGGCGGTGGGCATGGTCTGGCGACAGCGTATTACCTTGCCAAGGAATACAAGCAGGCGCGGATCGCGGTGCTGGAAAAGAGCTGGATCGGTGGCGGCAATGTGGGGCGGAACACCACGATTGTCCGGTCGAACTACCTGCTCGACGGGAACGAGCCGTTTTACGAATTCTCGCTCAAGCTCTGGGAAGGGCTGGAACAGGACCTGAACTACAACGCCATGATGAGCCAGCGCGGGATCATCAACCTGATGCATTCCGACGCCCAGCGCGACGCCTATATCCGGCGCGGCAACGCGATGATCCTGAACGGCGCGGATGCGCAGTTGCTGGATCAGAAGCAGGTATTGGAAAAGTACCCGTTCCTTAATGTAAAGAACGCCCGTTTCCCTGTCATGGGTGGCCTCTTGCAAGCGCGGGCCGGGACCGCTCGGCACGATGCGGTGGCGTGGGGCTATGCCCGTGCAGCGGATCAGCGCGGGGTGGACATCATCCAGAATTGCGAAGTGACCGGGTTCCGCATTGAAGGTGGCAAGATCCTCGGGGTCGAGACCTCGCGCGGCTATATCGGCGCGAAGAAGGTCGGCGCCTGCGTGGCCGGATCGTCGTCCAAGGTCATGGCCTATGCCGGGATGCGCCTGCCCATCGAAAGCCATGTGCTGCAGGCCTTTGTGTCCGAAGGTTTGAAACCGGTGCTGCCCGGTGTCATCACCTTTGGCGCAGGGCATTTCTACTGCAGCCAGTCCGACAAGGGCGGGCTGGTTTTTGGCGGCAATATCGACGGCTACAATTCCTACGCCCAGCGCGGCAACCTGCCGATGGTCGAGGACGTCATGGAAGAGGCGATTGCCATGTTCCCGATGCTGGGCCGCGCGCGTCTGCTGCGATCCTGGGGCGGCATCATGGACATGTCGATGGACGGCACGCCGATCATCGACAAGACCCATATCGACGGGCTCTATTTCAACGGTGGCTGGTGTTATGGCGGGTTCAAGGCGACCCCTGCCTCGGGCTTTGTCTATGCCCATCTGCTGGCCACCGACACTCCGCACCACACCGCCACAGCATTCCGACTGGACCGGTTCCACACCGGGCACATGGTCGACGAAAAAGGGATGGGCAATCAGCCCAATCTGCACTGATGATCATCAACCATCCGCTTCTCGGCCCGCGCGATTCCAGCGAATTCGTCTATCTGGGCGATGCGTGCCTCATAAACCGTCCCGACTGGCAGGCCGACGATGCGCTGGACCAGTTCATCGAGTATGGCCACACCCGCGACAACCCGGCAGGGCTTCATCGAGAGCTTTGGTATCACGAACAGGGCGACCGGTCGTGGCTGGTGGTGACCCGCAACACCGTCACGCATGAGATCACGCAGGTGGAACTGGCCCGCGATGTGGCCCGGGCAGAAGGGCGGTCGAAATGAGCCAGAAGAACCGTTTGGACGGCGGGCTGATCGACCGGTCCGAGACATGGTCGTTCCGCTTCGACAGCCAGTACTACAAGGGCCATAAGGGCGATACGCTGGCCTCGGCGCTGCTGGCCAACGGTGTGCGGCTGATGGGGCGGTCGTTCAAGTATCACCGTCCGCGCGGGCCGATGACCGCCGGATCGGAAGAGCCGAACGCGATTGTCGAACTGCGCGAAGGCGCGCGGAAGGAACCGAACACGCGGGCGACGACCATCGAGCTTTACGACGGGCTGCGCGCCAATTCGCAGAACCGCTGGCCGTCGCTGGCATTTGACGCGATGGAGGTGAACGACCTTCTTTCGAACTTCTTTGCCGCCGGGTTCTATTACAAGACCTTCATGTGGCCCGCCGCGTTCTGGGAAAAGGTCTACGAGCCGATCATCCGCCGCGCGGCAGGCCTTGGGTCACTCAGCCTTCAGGACGATCCCGACGGCTATGACAAGGGCTTCCTGCATTGCGATCTGCTGATCATCGGTGGTGGTCCTGCCGGTCTGGCTGCCGCGCTGACCGCAGGGGAAAGCGGCGCGCGGGTGATCCTCTGTGACGAAGATTTCCTGATCGGCGGCCGTCTGAACCTCGAGACCTACGAAGTGGGCGGCATGACCGGCGCGGCCTGGGCGGCGGGAACCGTCGCGCGCTTGCAGGCGATGCCGAATGTCCGCGTCATGCCCCGGACCACCGTGATCGGGGCGTTCGACCACGGCATCTATGGCGCGGTGGAGCGGGTGAGCGATCACCTTGCCGTACCCGAAGACGGCAAGCCGCGTCAGATCCTGTGGCGGATCACCTCCAAGCGCGCGCTGCTTTGCGCCGGGGCCACGGAACGCCCCATCGTGTTCGAAAACAACGACCGCCCCGGCATCATGCAGACCAGCGCAATTCGCGCCTATACCAACCGCTGGGCGACGACCCCGGCACAGCAGGTGGCGATCTTCACCAACAATGATGACGGGCACCGCACCGCCTCCGATCTGGTGGCGAAGGGCGTTGAGGTCGTGTCGGTGATCGACACCCGCGCCGATGCACCGACATCTTCGGACTATGACGTGATCGCACGCGGTGTGATCGACCAGACATGGGGGCGGCTGGGCCTGTCGCAGATCGAGGTGAAGATGCCCAAGGGCGGCATCCGCCGGATCAAGTGCGGCGCGCTGGGTGTCTCTGGCGGCTGGAACCCGAACGTGCACCTGACCTGCCACCAAGGTGGCCGGCCCGTCTGGAACGAGGCGCTTGCGGCCTTCGTACCCAGTGGAACGCTGCCGCCAGGCATGACCGTGGCGGGGGCTGCGAATGGCGTCTTCTCAACCCATGGCGCGCTGCAGTCCGGCGCGGACGGAGCAAAGGCGATCCTTGCCGATCTTGGTATCAAGGCCAGCGCCCCGGCCCTGCCCGAGGCCGAGGATACCCCGGTCAGGATCACCCCGTTCTGGCACGTCAAAACCGCCAAACGCGCATGGGTGGATCAGCAGAACGACGTGACCGCCAAAGACATCAAGCTGGCGCATCAGGAAAACTATGTCTCGGTCGAGCACCTCAAGCGCTACACGACGCTGGGCATGGCGACCGATCAGGGCAAGACCTCGAACATCGCGGGTCTGGCGATCATGGCCGAGGTGGCGGGTAAGGCGATCCCCGATGTGGGCACCACCATGTTCCGTCCGCCCTATACGCCAACGGCGATGGGTGTGTTCGCAGGCCGCGCATGGGGGATGGAGGTGCGCCCAACGCGCCTCACCCCAAGCCACAAATGGGCCGAAGAACAGGGTGCGGTTTTCACCGAAGCCGGGCTTTGGCTGCGCGCGCAATGGTACCCGAAACCGGGCGAAACCCATTGGCGGCAAAGCTGCGACCGCGAGGTGATGCAGACCCGAAAATCGGTGGGCATCTGCGACGTGACCTCTCTGGGCAAGATAGACGTGCAGGGCGCGGATGCCGCCGCGTTCCTCAACAAAGTCTACTGCAACGGCATGGCCAAGCTGCCCGTCGGCAAGGTGCGCTATGGCCTGATGCTGCGCGAGGATGGGATCGTCATGGATGACGGCACCGCCGCGCGGCTGGCCGAGGATCATTTCGTCGTCACGACCACCACCGCCAAGGCGGTTCAGGTCTATCGCCACCTCGAGTTTGTGCGGCAATGTCTTTGCCCTCGCATGGACGTGCAGCTGATCTCGACCACCGACGCCTGGGCGCAGTTCTCGGTCGCCGGTCCGAATTCCCGCAAGCTTTTGGAAAAGATCGTGGACGACGGCGTGGACCTGTCGAATGACGCCTTCCCCTTCATGGCCTGCGCGGAAATCACCATCTGCGGCGGCCTGCGCGCGCGGCTGTTCCGAATCTCGTTCTCGGGCGAGCTGGCTTATGAAATCGCCGTGCCGACCCGCTATGGCGACGCACTGGTGCGGCGGCTGATGCAGGCGGGCGAGGAGTTCGACGTGGTCCCCTATGGCCTTGAGGCGCTGAACGTCATGCGCATCGAAAAGGGGCATGTGACCGGCAATGAATTGAACGGCACGACTACGGCGCTGAACCTTGGCATGGGCCGGATGGTGTCCAAGGCCAAGGACTCCATCGGATCGAAACTGTCGGAACGTCCGGGCCTGACCGAACCCGACGCGCTGAAACTGGTGGGGCTGAAGCCGGTGAACCCAGACCACAAGGTGCCCGCAGGTGCGCATCTGATGACCAAGGGCGACAAAGTTACGGCGTCCAACGATCAGGGCTATGTGACCTCGGCCTGCTACTCCCCGAACCTTGGCTGCCACATCGCGCTTGGGTTCCTGAAATCGGGCGACACGCGGATCGGAGAAACCATCCGTCTTGTCAGCCCGCTGACCGGTGTCGATCACGAGGTCGAGGTGGTCAGCCCGCATTTCTTTGATCCGGAAGGAGAGCGGCTCCGTGCATGATCTGGCCCCCCTGTGCGCCCTTGGCGGCGCAGAACCGCACACCGATCAGGTGGCGGGTGTCACCCTGACCGAAAATCCCGGTCATGGCTTGGCCTCTGTCGCCGCCCGTTTGGGACAGGAAACCGCCTGTGCCGATCACCTTGGCACGCTGCTGGGCTCAGATGCGCCCGGCGTGGGGGCCTGGGTGCGGTCGGACCCGATGTCGGCCTTCTGGATGGGGCCGGATCAGTGGATGGTCAGCGCGCCCTTCGCCACACATGAAGACCTTGCCGCGCAGTTGATCCAACGCTTCGGCACCAGCGCGTCGATCACCGAACAGACCGACGCCTGGGTGTGGTTCGACATGCAGGGGGACGGCGTCGAACAGGTGATGCAGCTTTGCGCCAATATCGACATCGAAAAGATGCCGGTGGGGGCCGCCGCGCGCAGCGTGATCCACTATATGGGGGTCTATGTCCTGCGCAGCGCGCCGGATGCGCTGTCGATCCTTGGCGGGCGCTCGTCCGCCGGGTCTTTGCACCATGCGCTGCTGACCGCGATGAAATCCGCGCTTTAAGTCGGGAACCTTTCCCGGCGCACCGCGTTTTCCGGTCATTCGGAAATAACGGTGCTCGTAAAGACGTATCATGTCCATCCGACCAGCGTCGGCCTTTGCTTCTGGTGCCGACAGTCTTGCTCAGCGCGCCCGTCCCCGGGTGATTGCGCTGACAATAGCAAAACATGCCCCCATCTTCCTGATCCTCTGTGCGCCACCTGTCCTGTGGGCCGCGCTGGAGGGTGTGTGGGACGTGACGATCGCGCTTGCGGTTCCGACCGTGGGGGCGCTTTTGGTCTTCGCAACCGCGTATCGGCTTGCCCTGCCCAATGATCTGCGGCGGGTCGAAGCAATGGTGACGGTCGCCCTCATCATGCTGATCGGCACGCTCCTTGCGGTGCCTGCGTTTGTCACGCTGGGCATGCCATGGCACGCGGCCTTGTTCGAAGCGATGAGTGGCATCACAACCACCGGGCATTCGGTTGCCTCACATTCGCAGGACTGGCCCTTCGCCGCGCATTTCCTGCGGGCATGGCTGCAATGGTGCGGCGGGTTGGTGATGGCGACGGCAGTGCTGGCGCTGCTGCTGCCCGCTGGCGTCCCGACCCAGCGCTTGGGTCGGGCGGGCATCGACCAGGGCGACCGGATTGCATCGACCCGCGTGCAGGCGCGGCAATTGCTGAGCGTCTATCTGGGCCTGACGGTGCTCATGGTGATCCCGACAATGCTGATCCTCTCGGATTGGCGCGAAGGGTTCGTGCTGACGCTGTCCGCCATCTCGACCGGCGGATTTGCACCCCGGCCTGACAGCCTCGCTTCCTATTCCGCCGCCGGTCAGGGCATCGTGATGCTGACCTGCGTTCTGGGATCGGTGTCTCTCCTGACCTTCGTTCTGCTGAGCCAGAGGAAACCGCGCGATGCGTGGTGGCTTGGATCCATCCGCCGGGTGATGACCGCGCTTGTGGCGCTCTGCGCAGCATATGCGCTGATCCTTCTGGCAACCGGTGTCACGTCAGCACAAGTGCTCTATGGCGAGATGCTCAACCTGATCTCGGGCATGACAACGGCGGGATATTCGACGGGCCCGATGCCGGTTTATGGGCCTGCGCTGATCATCTTCCTTCTGGCAATGCTGCTTGGCGGCGATGTCGGCTCCACCTCCGGCGGGTTCAAGATTGCACGGTTCGGCATAGTGCTGCGCACCGTTCTGCATGCCATGCGCGATGTGCGGCTGCCCAAGCGGGCGGTCAATCCGCTGATGGAGAACGGCAAGAAGGTTGAACCAGACACGCTGATCAGTCTGCTGGCGCTGTTGCTGCTCTATTTCGCGACTTTGACCCTTCTCTGGCTGCAATGCCTTGCCCATGGTCTACCGGCATTGCCTGCGCTCTTCGACATCATCTCGACCCTGTCCACTGTCGGGCTATCGAGCGGCATCGTGAATGCCGATCTTCCCCCCGACCTGATCATCACTCTCACCTTCGCGATGTGGCTGGGCCGACTGGAATTCATCGCGGTGCTGGTTCTGCTGGCCCCGTACACCTGGCTGAAAAGGAGCTGACCCATGCGGGTAGTCATTCTGGGCGCGTCACGCTTTGGCGCGGCCATTGCCGAGAGACTGATCGAAGAAAACCACGAGGTCGTTCTGATCGACAAGGATCGCGACAGGTTGGAAAAGCTGTCCGAGCGGCTGGATTGCGGCATGATCGAAGGCGACGGCACCATGCCTTCGGTGCTGGAAGAGACCTTCCGTGACAAGAAAGACGCCTTTGTCGCCGTCACCAACGCCTCCGAGGACAACATCCTTGCAGCACTGGTGGCGCGATCCATCGGCTTTGGCCGGGTGATCCCGCAGATCGTCACCTCGCAGTTGGTCAATGTCTGCCGCCAGCTTGAACTTCATGACGTGATCAACCCCCATGCGACAGTGGCCGAAAGCATCGCCGATGCGCTGGAAGATAAAAGCGCACTGGAAAACGAACCGGTGTTCCAGAACGAACTCTGCCTGAAGCGTGTCAAAGTGCCGAAACGGTTGGACGGCACGACCTTCAGCGACATCGACCTGCCGGACGGGGTGCGCGGCATCGCCGTCATCACCGAGGATAGCGAACGACTTTTGTCCGACGACGAGGTGCTCAGCGCCGGGGATTGCCTGCTGTTCGCGGTCGAACGCAGCGCGTTGGACGCCTTTCGGGAGCGGTTCGACGTGACAGGGTCGTGAGGCCCTGACCCGGGAACCCGATACCGCCCGAAGGGTTGAGACGGTGAAAGGAGACACACATGACAGCAGAATTCCTCGTACCGCTTCTTGCCTTGATGACACTGTTGGCCTTCATCATCTTCGCACTCGTCAGCAAGCATCGCACCGAAGACAGGCTTCACGATCCGAACGCCCCGAAATCGCGACTGGCCAAGGACGCGCCCGACCACTGAGAGGCCCGGACATTCGCAAGACATCACAAAGCGCGCTCCGGCAGGGGCGCGTTTTTTTAGTCTCTGCCGGTCAGTCCGGTGTGAACGGATGGCAGGTAAAGCGGATGGACAGCGTATAAAAGCCGCCTTCTTCGGCTTGCCGAAGCTCCCCGTCCAACTGGCTCGCAAAAGCAAGGATCAGGCGCTTGCCAAGGCCGGTTCCCTGTGGCGGACGGGCCTCGGTGTTCACGGTATTCTCGATGACAAGCTGAACACGGGTGACATCATCTTCAGTCATCTCTTTCAGACGAACGACCAACCGGAACACACCATCCTTGCCCGGTCCGCCATATTTGAACACGTTGGACAAGGCTTCGGCAGTGACCATGGCAAGAGGGCTGGTCTGGTCCGGCAACAGCGTCACCGCATCCAGATCAAGGTCGATCTCGACAGGTTTGTCCTGCGCACCGCCCAGAGTGGTGACCTGATCGACCAGATCCCCCAGCAGAACATCGAACCGGATACGGGTCAGCGACGGTTCCTGATACAAGGCCCGATGCACCGAGGCGAGGCTGCTCACCCGATCCTGAAACTGGCGCAGGGCTGCGACCGCCTCGGGGCTGGCGACCTGCCGGATCTGCATGTTGATGATGGACGAGATCAGTTGAAGATTGTTCTTTACCCGATGATGCACCTCTTTCAGCAACACCTCGCGTTCAAACACCGCATTTTCGAGGTCCGCCTCATCGCGCAGCAACTGGTCGGCCATGCTTTCGAAGGTCTCGTTGATCGTCTGGATCTCGCTCGGCGCGTCGTCGATCCTGTCCGATGTCTCGACATCGCGATAGGTCGCAAACCGGCGCATGCGACGCCCCAGATCGCTGATGTGCCGCAATACCAGACGATTCAGGGACACCACCGCAACGATGATCCCGACCAGCCACATCAGGAACGGAAACAGCAGGGTCGAGATGCTGAACCACGGTGCGCTGGTGCGTTGCAGCGCGGCCCGGCCCCAACTGCCCAAGGCATAGACTTCGCCCGGAAGGATGGGCACGACCGAAATCAGACGGGTTTCCCCCGATTGCGTGGTCGCAGTGAAAAAGGACCCCCTCTGATTGACAAAGCCATCGAGTGCCAGCCCCTCGGGTAGGTAGTCCGAGATGGGCCTCTCTGGGGCATAGGTCGACAAGGTTTCGCCGAACTTGTTGAACGTGAGAAGGGCGACATCTCCGTTTGGTCCCGCCTCGGTTTCCAGATCGACAAGCGCTTCTGTTTCGAAGGACACCGTCACAAAACCCCGCAGCCCGCCGTCCGCCGCATGGCTTGGATAGGCGACAATGCTCACCGGCAATTGCGATGCGGGGCCTTGCGGGGTGAAGGTGATGTAGGGTTCCGGATCGGCGAAAAGCTTTTCGGAACGCGCGTCGGGAAGAAAGGCAAATGCACGGCCCATGCTGTTGCAGGCCGAAACCGACCCCGGTTCAAGCAGACCGACAAAAGCCATCCTTGGATTGCTGTCCCGCACCCGCTGCATGACCGCAGTGCAGGCCGCATTGGTCAGATCGGTGGCCCCCAATGTATCGGCCAAGGCGCGGGCAATTCCGATCTTGGACAACAGGGCTTGACGTTCGGGCGCAACCAGCGCGGCTGTCCGGGCATGGATCGACGCTTCGAGGTTTTCGTTGGTGATGTGCAAAGCCCGCCAGCTTTGTCCCATCGCCACCAGCCCGATGGGCAACAGGGCCAGAGACAACAGGAACGCAATGCGCACAACCAGCATCTGGCTGAGCGCTTTAAGTCGGCCGTCACGGCTTTGCGATCCGGCACTATGAGTGGTTGGGCCTCGCATGGACCCTATGTCAGGATGCGTGCAGGGCCGGGACGGATCGGGACATCGTCACGCACCCGACCCGGTTTCGAAAGCTCGGTTCGTCGTGTCGAAGACATTGCCACCCCATGTACCTGCGTTGATCAAGATCGCGTCCTCAACGCCCCATTTTGCGAAGGGTTCCAACGCGATGGGGAAGAAATCGCGGATGTCATTCGAAACGCGCAGGGTGTTTGCTGTTGCGGTGATCCGGCCACAGGCTTGACCCTGCTGATCATTTGGCAACACTGCCGCCATCGGGATGACTGTCCCGCTGCTTCACGGGGTAATCCTTGGCCAAACTCACGCAGAATCCGCATCGCACCTCCGGCATTCAGGAAAAGGTGCTTGAGGTCGCCATCGGGCGCGCCGTGCGGTCGTTCCGCAAGCAGCAGAAGCTGACCGTGGCGGACCTGTCGAAACAGACCGACATCTCGGTTGGCATGCTGTCCAAGATCGAAAACGGCAACACATCCCCGTCGCTGACCACGTTGCAAACGCTCGCCAATGCGCTCTCTGTGCCGCTGACAGCGTTCTTCCGCGGGTTCGAGGAAAAGCGCGAAGTGGTGCACACGCCCGCGGGGCAAGGCGTCACCATCGAACGCGAAGGCACGCGCGCCGGGCATCAATACAACCTCTTGGGCCATATCGGTGCCAACACCAGCGGCGTGATCGTGGAGCCATACCTGATCGTGCTGACCTCGGAATCGGACACGTTTCAGACGTTTCAGCATGATGGCATTGAGACGATCTTCATGCTCGAAGGCGCAGTCGATTACCGACACGGGTCCAGGATCTATCCGCTGCGCCCCGGTGACACCCTGTTCTTCGAGGCCGACGCGCCGCATGGGCCGGAAACGCTTGTGGAACTGCCCGCCCGGTATCTGTCGATCATCAGCTACGCCCAAAGCTGAAAAATTAGGCACTCGCAATATTCCTGAGGGGAATATTTCATTCCCCTTGTTGTCGGCTCTCAAAGCCGGTGCTATCCAGTGCCATCGTCTTGAACCCCGACAAACCAGAAGGAACGCGGGATGTGTGGAATCGTCGGATTATTCCTCAAGGATCGTTCGCTTGAACCGCAGCTTGGGTCGATGCTGACCGACATGCTGATCACCATGACCGATCGCGGCCCAGACAGTGCGGGAATCGCCATCTATGGCGATGACAACCCCAATATCTCCAAGCTGACGGTGCAATCCGACACCCCCGATCAGTACTTCGCCACGCTTGAAACCGATCTGGGCACAGCTCTTGGAAGCCCCGTTCATCTCCGCCGCAAAGACACACATGCGGTACTGCATATCCCGCGCGGTCAACTGACCGCCGCGCGCGCGGCCCTTGGCACGGTGAACCCGAACATCCGCGTGATGTCCTCGGGCGATACTGTGGAAATCTACAAAGAGGTCGGCCTGCCCAAAGACGTCGCCGCGCGATTTGACCTGCGGTCCATGTCCGGCACACACGGCATTGGCCACACCCGCATGGCGACGGAATCGATGGTGACGACCATGGGCGCGCACCCGTTCAACACCGGGCCGGACCAGTGCCTTGTCCACAACGGATCGCTGTCGAACCACAACCGTCTGCGCCGCAAGCTCCAGCGCGAGGGAATCCACATCGAAACCGAGAACGACACAGAGGTCGGCGCGGCCTATCTCACATGGCGCATGCAGAAAGGTGCCACATTGGGCGAGGCGCTGGAAAGCTCGCTGAACGATCTCGATGGCTTCTTCACCTTCCTCGTCGGCACCAAGGACGGGTTCGGCGTGGTCCGCGACCCCATTGCCTGCAAACCCGCCGTCATGGCCGAAACCGATCAATACGTGGCCTTTGGCAGCGAATACCGCGCGCTGGTCAGCTTGCCGGGCATCGAAGATGCCCGCGTCTGGGAACCGGAACCCGCGACCGTCTATTTCTGGAGCCACGATCACACCTCCACCCCAACCGAAAAGGCCGCCTGAGATGCAGACCATCGACATGGCCACCACCTCCCTGCGCGATCTGAACGCCACGCTTCAGGCGCAGGCCGAGGCGACCAACCAGACCGCATGGGAAATCGTGAACCCCAAGGGCAGCCACGCCATCGCGGTCGGGCTTGATGCCCCCATCGAGGTCACGGTGAAAGGCTCCACCGGCTACTACTGCGCTGGCATGAACAAACAGGCGACGATCACAGTCAACGGGTCTGTCGGGCCGGGTGTTGCGGAGAACATGATGTCCGGCACCGTCATCATCGACGGCGACGCCTCGCAATACGCGGGGGCGACGGGCCATGGCGGCACGCTCATCATCAAGGGCAACGCCTCGTCCCGCTGCGGGATTTCGATGAAGGGCATCGACATCATCGTGCATGGCAATGTGGGCCACATGTCCGCCTTCATGGCGCAGTCGGGCAACCTTGTGGTCTGCGGCGATGCGGGCGATGCGCTGGGCGACTCGATCTACGAAGCCCGGCTCTTCGTGCGGGGTTCGGTCAAGTCGCTGGGCGCGGACTGCATCGAAAAAGAGATGCGTCCCGAACATATCGCGCTTCTCGCCGACCTTCTGGAACGCGGCGGATGCGACGCAAAACCCGAAGAGTTCAAGCGCTACGGCTCGGCCCGGCAGCTTTACAACTTCAACATCGACAACGCGTATTGAGGGCCGGACCGATGAAAGACGACCACAGCAGCGCCCCGCGCACCGTTCCGATCCAATCCGCCACCTTCTCCAACCCGGTCAACGCCGAAATCCGGCGCGCTGCCGCCACCGGCATCTACGACATCCGCGGCGGTGGCGCGAAGCGCAAGGTGCCCCATTTCGACGACCTGCTCTTCCTTGGTGCGTCGATCTCGCGGTACCCCCTCGAAGGCTACCGCGAGGCGTGTGACACCTCTGTCACGCTCGGCACGCGCTACGCGAAAAACCCGATCAAGCTCGACATCCCGATCACCATCGCAGGCATGTCCTTTGGTGCGCTCTCCGGTGCCGCAAAAGAGGCCCTTGGGCGCGGCGCCACGCTTGCCGGAACATCCACCACCACCGGCGACGGCGGCATGACGCCCGAGGAACGAGGGCACTCCAAGACGCTGGTCTACCAATACCTGCCCTCGCGCTACGGGATGAACCCCGACGATCTGCGCAAGGCGGACGCCATCGAAGTCGTCGTCGGTCAGGGCGCAAAGCCCGGTGGCGGTGGCATGCTGCTGGGTCAGAAGATCACCGACCGCGTGGCCCAGATGCGCAACCTGCCCAAAGGCATCGACCAGCGGTCCGCCTGCCGTCACCCCGACTGGACCGGGCCGGATGACCTTGAGATCAAGATCCTCGAACTGCGGGAAATCACCGGGTGGCGGGTACCGATCTACATCAAGGTCGGCGGAGCGCGTCCCTATTTCGACACCACGCTGGCGGTCAAGGCAGGCGCTGATGTGGTAGTCATCGACGGCATGCAAGGCGGCACCGCCGCCACGCAGGACGTGTTCATCGAACATGTCGGCATGCCGACGCTGGCCTGCATCCGCGAAGCGGTCCGCGCGCTTGAAGACCTCGGCATGCACCGCGAGGTCCAACTGATCGTGTCGGGCGGCATCCGCACCGGGGCTGACGTGGCCAAATGCATGGCGCTTGGGGCGGATGCCGTGTCCATCGGCACCGCCGCCCTGATCGCGCTGGGCGACAATGATCCGAAATGGGAAGCCGAGTACCAGAAGCTGGGCACCACCGCCGGGGCCTATGACGACTGGCACGAAGGCAACGATCCGGCAGGCATCAGCACCCAGAACCCGGACCTCGCCGCGCGGCTGGACCCGGTCGAAGGTGGGCGGCGCCTGCGCAACTACCTCAAGGTGATGACGCTCGAGGCGCAGACCATCGCCCGCGCCTGCGGCAAGAACAAGCTGCACAACCTCGAGCCCGAGGATCTGTGCGCCCTGACGATGGAGGCGGCGGCGATGGCCAAGGTGCCGCTCGCCGGAACGGATTGGTGGCCCGGCAAGCCCGGCACGACATTCTAGGAGACACCCAAAGGCGCGGCCCCGATGCTGCGCCTTTTTCAATTCAGAAACAGACAACGGGGAACAGATCGCATGACCACGGATCTCGCCAAATTCGCCGCAGACAAGGGCGTCAAATATTTCATGATTTCCTTCACCGACCTCTTTGGCGGCCAGCGCGCCAAGCTGGTCCCGGCGCAGGCGATTGCCGACATGCAGCAAGACGGCGCTGGCTTTGCGGGCTTTGCCACATGGCTCGACATGACGCCCGCGCACCCCGATATGCTGGCCGTTCCAGACCCGTCCTCGGTCATCCAACTGCCTTGGAAACCCGAAGTCGCCTGGGTCGCATCCACCTGCGTGATGGAGGGCGAAGAGGTCGCCCAGGCCCCCCGCAACGTGCTGCGCCGTCTGATTGCCGAAGCGGCGGACGAAGGCCTGCACGTCAAGACCGGGGTAGAGGCCGAGTTCTTCCTGGTCACCCCCGAAGGCACCCAGATCAGCGATCCCTTCGATACGGCCGAAAAACCCTGCTACGATCAGCAGGCGGTGATGCGCCGCTATGACGTGGTGCGCGAGATTTGCGACTACATGCTCGATCTGGGCTGGGGTCCCTACCAGAACGACCACGAAGACGCGAATGGCCAATTCGAGATGAACTGGGAATTCGACGATGTGCTGAGCACCGCCGACAAACATTCCTTCTTCAAGTTCATGGTCAAATCGGTGGCCGAAAAACACGGCTTCCGCGCAACCTTCATGCCCAAGCCGATCGAAGGGCTTACGGGCAATGGCTGTCACGTGCATGTCTCGGTCTGGGACGCGCCCGGCGACAAGGCGAAAACCAACGTCTTTGCCGGGGACGGCGACGGCCCGACCGGAGAGGTGGGGCTGTCGGAACGCGGCAAGCATTTCTTGGGCGGCATCATGAAACACGCCAGTGCGCTGGCCGCGATCACCAACCCGACGGTGAACAGCTACAAACGCATCAATGCGCCGCGCACCATTTCGGGGGCCACATGGGCGCCCAACACCGTCACATGGACCGGCAACAACCGCACCCACATGGTGCGCGTCCCCGGCCCCGGCCGGTTCGAGCTGCGTTTGGCCGATGGCGCGGCGAACCCCTATCTCTTGCAGGCGGTGATCATTGCGGCGGGCCTGTCGGGCATCCGCTCCAAGGCCGATCCGGGCAAGCGCTACGACATCGATATGTATGCCGAAGGCCACAAGGTGCGCGGCGCACCGCAGCTTCCGCTCAACATGCTCGACGCGCTGCGCGCCTATGACAAGGACAAAGACTTGAAAGCGGCGATGGGGGATGAGTTCTCAAGCGCCTTCCTGAACCTCAAGCGGCAGGAATGGAATTCCTATGTGTCGCACTTCACCCAGTGGGAGAAAGACAACACGCTCGACATCTGACTTTCGGCTTGCCGAAACGCTGAATTCGGGCATTGTGCGGGATGAATGCATACGATTGCAAAAAAGGCCCGCCATGCCCGGCTTCCACTCCGAAAAACAGCTTGTCCGCGACTACTACGCCGCTCTGTCGGGGACTGAAGACAGCGCCACCGTGATGGCGCAGTTCTGCCATCCCGACCTGATCTGGCGGGGCTATCATCCCGTCGGCCAGCTGACCGGACCCGAGGCTGTGGCGGCGCAGTTCTGGACGCCGATCAAGACAGCGCTGACCTCCTTGCAACGCCGCACCGACCTCTTCTTCGCCGGGCGCAACCACATGGCCGAGGACGGTGCCGTCTGGGTCGCGTCGATGGGGCATCTGATGGGCCTGTTCGACCAGCCGCTCTGGGGCATCCGCCCCACCCGCAAGATCGCGCTGCTGCGGTTTGGCACGTTCCATAAGGTCGAGGGCGGCCAGATCACCGAAGAGGTGATGTATTTCGACCTGCCTCACCTAATGATGCAGGCCGGGCAAAACCCCTTCGGCCCGCAGACCGGCGCGCATCTGGTGCAGCCGGGGCCGATCACCCATGACGGGTTGCTCTACGACGACGCGCCCGTGGCCGAAGGCGTCGCGACCCTGCACGCGATCAACGCGATGGTGGGCGATCTGGGCGACTGGAACCTTGGCCTGCCTTTGGAGGAAGAACTCCGCCGCACCTGGCACGAGGATATGATCTGGTGGGGGCCCGCCGGGATTGGCGCGACCTACACGATCCCGCGTTATGCCGAACAGCATTCCGGGCCGTTCCGGAAAAGTTTTACCAATCGGTCAAAAACCGGTCACCTCTGCCGGATGGCCGAGGGGCATTTCGGCGGGTTCTTCGGCTGGCCCAACTTCACCGCCGAATTCACCGGGGGTTTTATGGGGATGCCTGCCACCGGGAAACGCGTGGAATTCCGGGTGATCGACTTCTACCGCCGCGAGGGGGACAAACTGGCCGAGAACTGGATCTTCATCGACCTGCTGCACCTCTGGGCGCAGCAGGGTGTGGATTTGCTCGACCGTACGGTTCGGATAGGCTGACCGTACGGGTCGGGGCGGCACGATATTTCGAAATGTCGTGCCACGTGTTTTCTAAAACACGTGGCACCCAGCCTTACTGAACCGGGAAATAATCCTCGCAGTCGCCCTCCCGGTAGACATCCGCCGTACAGCAATGCAGCCCGCCACCAAAAGCATAGGCGTCGCGCAGATCGACCGGGACAACCTCCATCCCCAGCTTGTCCATCTGCTCCATCTGGTAGACTTCGGACGCCTCGACGCACACGGTCTTGGGATCGAGCACCAGCACGTTCATCGACAGCCATGTGGACGAATAGCACAGCGGCGGCGGTGTGTTGTGCGCGGGCTGGGCGGCGTCGACGATTTCCCAATCGTTCTTCTTGAAGTATTCCCGCTGTTCCTCGGGCAACCGGCGGTTCGGGTTGTTCAGGATCAGACCGGGGCGCAGCGGTGTGAAGGTCGCATCGATGTGGATCGGGTACGGGTCACCCGGGAAGTTCACCGCGCGGACGCGGTGGTCGGGGAAGTGACGGCGCAGCCATTCGATGCCCTTCAGGTTCGTGGTGAACCCGTGCTGCACGATCAGGTCCTTGCCAAAGCGCAGCACGTCGGCCGCGTCGAAGAGAGGTTCTTCCTCAGTGGTGACAAAGAACTTCTCGGCCGTCCACTTGAGACGCTTTTCGATGCCGATCTTCTCGGACAAGTAATCGGCGTGATAATCCGCATCGGTCAGGCGCGGCTTGGGGGCCGCCTCGTGGCGGAAATTCACGTCTTCTTCCCAGTATTGCTGCATCAAAGGGCGGTAGCAGAGATATTCGAACCACCGGCAGCGATAGGACATCGTCGCCTCGAGGATCTCGTGCCCCACGGTCAGCAGCACATCGCGCGGGGGCATGCAACCGAACTGGCTGTCTGTGTGGAAATCCGGGGTTGTCACGGGCTTTGAGAAATCCGTCGGCGTCGGGCGATCCACCCGAACCCCGCGCTTGCGCAGCATGTCGGCGAAGTTGTCCAAGAGCTCGTTCGCGCGGTCGATGGTTTCCTGCGGACGGCGGCCCCACTGGCCGCGCATGTCGCTGTCTTCGGGGACTTTCGCATCCAGCGCGGGTTCTTCCGGCGGGATATGGCAATCGTCGGCGCGGCCCACGATCACGTGGCGCAGCGTGTCCCATTCGTTCCAGCTTTTGACCTGGGTCTTGTCGGGCGACCAATTCATTCGGTTCTTCCTTGATTGGGGGGGTTACGTGCGGATCACGTATTCCTTGCGGGTGGTTTCGATGACCTTCCAAGAGCCTGTGAAGCCCGGGCGCAGGATGAAGCTGTCGCCCGCCTTCAGCTCGTATTCGGTGCCATCGGCATCGGTGATGATCGAATGACCGGACAGGATGTGGCAAAATTCCCATTCATCATACGAGATGCGCCAGTGGCCGGGTGTGGATTCCCAGATGCCACAGTAAAGACCGTCGCGGTCTTCGTGGTTCCATGTCGTGAATCTGGGCGTGCCCGAAATCACACGGTCGGCGGGTGGCGCGTCTTCTTCGGGTGCGACCGATGTCAGGACGCGCAGGAACAGATCGGACATGGCAGGCTCCCGGTGTTTGGTTGCGCTAGGGATGCGCGAGGCTTGGCGCAGCGGCAAGCCCAAAGACGACGAAAGGCGTCGCAGAGGGACGCCTTTCGGGTTTTTTACCGGATGGTCAAATTCCTCAGTTGCCGAAATTCGACAGCGCGTCGAAGTCGATCGCCTCCATCGCCTGCATCATCAGTGCCTCGTCGCCGCCCTCGACTGTGACCAGGATGCGGTTGTTGATCAGCGCCATCGCCTGACCGTCATTGATCGCAACGCGCTGACGGCCCACCCGTTCGACCTTCATGCCCATGGCGGCCGCATTGGCGACCATCGCGCCCATGCTGGCCACCATCGCGTTGTCGGCCATCATGGTGATCGAATAGTATTGCGAGCCGTCCGGCGCACGGTATTCGGCGCTGGCCCCCATACCGCCACCCATCATGGCAAGACCGGCCTGCATTTCGGTTTCCACGTCGCGGGTCCAACCATCGGGCGCCGGGGGCAGGAATTGCTGAAAGGCCTCTGCGCGCAGGGCCATCAGTTTCTGGCGCGCGAAATCCAGTTCTTCCAGAGCATAGGTGATGTCGCCGTCATTATACGCATCGATGGCGGCTTGCAGCGTGTCGGAAATCTCGTCGGCCTGAGCCGACAGCGGCAGGGTCAGTGCTGCGCTCAGGGCGATCGTCAAAAATCTGTTCATTGTAATGTCTCCATTCGGATGTCCTGGCGACCCGGCAAAGCGCCGCGCCTTACGCAACTTTAAGCGCGATCTTCGCTTCCCTTTCAACCGGGGTTTTGCGATTGTTTTACCAGACCCGGTTCGGCGACCCCCAAGTTGCCATTGATGCCGCACCGGATGGATTGATTGGAGGATTTGGAATGGCGGATTTCGACACTCAAGTGCGCGAAAGCCAGGCACAGGTGGCCGAAGCACAGGCCAAGATCGCGGAACTGACCAGCCGCATTGAAACCGCACGCGCCAAGATGAAGGATGGCACTGACGTCACCTTCGACATCGAGAACGCAACATTGGAAGACGTGCACGCCCATACCGATGTGATGAACGCGAATATCGCGGAACTGATCATGGGGCTGGACGACGTGACCGCCGCGTTTTCAAAGGATTTCGACGAGATGCGGTCGAAGACGGGTTGGGAAAGCTTTGTCGGGATCTTCTCGGCTGGAAAGTCCGAATCAATGCGGCAGGAGCGGATGAAGACCGCGTCCATCGACGACAAGTTGCAGGACCTGATCGCCAAGTCGGAC
>JAUIBL010000022.1 GCA_030428355.1 Alphaproteobacteria bacterium
TTGCGAGAGCCGCTGTGCACGACCTGTGAATTCAAACCCCGCCGCACCCCGCCTAGCTTGATTGGTGTCGGACAGACAGCCCGACGAAAGACACAAACCCAACCGCGCCCCAAAGGCGCATCACACAAACACCTGAAAGGACCAACCCAATGAAAACCCTCATCGCAGCAACCGCTCTCGCCCTCACAGCCTTCTCGGCCTCCGCCATGGTCGACACCTCGGCCGTCGATCAGTACGTCCCGGGCGCAGACATCTCCAGCCTGACCGAAGCCGAACAGAATCTGCTCGTCTCGATCATCCACTCCGGCGACAGCGAAGGCGAAAAGCGCTCGCAAATCTGGTCGCTGCTCAACTGAGCCACCCCCAACCCAACCGCGCCAAAGGCGCATCACACAGACACACTTGAAAGGACCAAACCCATGAAAACCCTCATCGCAGCAACCGCTCTTGCCCTCACAGCGTTCTCGGCCTCCGCCATGGTCGACACCTCCGCCGTCGATCAATACGTCCCGGGCGCAGACGTCTCCAGCCTGACCGAAGCCGAGCAGAACCTGCTTCTGACCATCATTCACTCCGGCGACAGCGAAGGCGAAAAGCGCTCGCAGATCTGGTCGCTGCTCAATTGAGACAGCATGGACCGCTGACGGTCCCGAACCACATCCCGCGACGGACCCTCTGATCGAGGCCCGTCGCGGACGATGACAAGGCCGCCCCAACCCGGGCGGCCTGCAATCGGTCAGGGGGCACGACGCTCCAGCGCCGCGATGTTGCCACCGCAAATCTCGGCTTCGGCGGCAAGAACGGCCTCGATCGGCCAGTCCCACCACGCCAGTCGCTCGAGACGCGCAACCGTCGCAGCGTCGCACCGCATCCGCACGATCCGGGCAGGATTGCCCGCCACGACCGCATAAGACGGGATCTCTCCTGCAACGACGGCACCCGCACCGACGATCACGCCATTGCCGATCCGCGCGCCGGGCAGCACCTTGGCTCCGGTGCCGATCCAGACATCATTCCCGATGATCGTATCCCGACCGGCCCGGGGCATGCTGGGCCGCCCCACCGGATCGCCGCCCCCGAAGATCATGAACGGGAAGGTCGAAAACCCGTCATGCCGGTGATTGGCCGATGCGGTGATGAACTGCACGCCGTGGGCGATCTGGCAGAATTTGCCAAGGATCAGGCGTTCCGGCGAGAACGGATAGAGATAGGGTGCCAGATGCGCAGCCCAATCCTCGGGCGGGTGATGCGCGCTGGCATAGGTATAGGCCCCCGCTTCGATCCGGGGATGCGACAGGGCGGGTCCGAGGAAAACGGTTCCAGTGTGGGCGCTGCCATCGGGCAACGGAACAGGGTGCAGGGTGTCGGGATCTGCAAAAGCGACAGGCATGATGGACCTCTTGATCTGGTTGCGGAAAATTGGCTCAGATCAGCAGATTGGTCACGTCACCCTCCATCGGTTGCACAGACGTCTTACCTGAAAGCCGCGCAAAACAAAAGGGCCACCCGCTGGGATGGCCCTTTGTCACCGCATGTGCGGCCTGTCTTACTCGACGATTTTGGACACGACGCCCGAGCCGACGGTGCGGCCGCCTTCGCGGATGGCGAAGCGGAGGCCGTCTTCCATGGCGATCGGGGCGATCAATTCCACGTCGAACTTCAGGTTGTCGCCCGGCATCACCATCTCGGTGCCTTCCGGCAGCGTCACGGTGCCCGTCACGTCGGTCGTGCGGAAGTAGAACTGCGGACGGTAGTTCGCGAAGAACGGGGTGTGGCGGCCGCCTTCTTCCTTGGTCAGGATGTAGACCTCGGCTTCAAAGCGGGTGTGCGGCTTCACCGATTTCGGTGCGCACAGAACCTGGCCACGCTCAACGCCGTCACGGTCGATGCCGCGCAGCAGGGCGCCGATGTTGTCGCCCGCTTCACCACGGTCGAGCAGCTTGCGGAACATTTCCACACCGGTGCAGGTCGTGGTCTGGGTGTCGCGGATGCCGACGATCTCGATCGAGTCGCCCACGTTGATCACGCCACGCTCCACACGGCCGGTCACAACGGTACCACGGCCCGAGATCGAGAACACGTCTTCGATCGGCATCAGGAACGGCTGGTCGATCGCACGCGCCGGCTGCGGAATGTAATCGTCGACAGCCTGCATCAGTTCGCGGATCTTGTTCTCGCCGATTTCCGGCTCGGTGCCGTTCATGGCGTGCAGGGCCGAGCCCGCGATGATCGGAATGTCGTCGCCCGGGAAGTCATAGGCCGACAGCAGCTCGCGGATTTCCATCTCGACGAGTTCCAGCAGTTCCGGATCGTCCACCTGGTCGACCTTGTTCATGAACACGACCATGGCGGGGATGCCCACCTGGCGGCCCAGCAGGATGTGCTCGCGGGTCTGCGGCATCGGGCCGTCAGCCGCGTTCACCACGAGGATCGCGCCGTCCATCTGCGCCGCACCGGTGATCATGTTCTTCACATAGTCGGCGTGGCCGGGGCAGTCGACGTGGGCGTAGTGACGCGCGTCGGTTTCGTATTCCACGTGCGCGGTCGAAATGGTGATGCCGCGGGCCTTCTCTTCGGGCGCGCCATCGATCTGGTCATACGCCTTGAAGTCGCCGAAATACTTCGTGATCGCCGCCGTCAGCGTCGTCTTGCCGTGGTCAACGTGACCGATCGTGCCAATGTTGCAGTGCGGCTTGCCGCGCTCAAACTTTTCCTTGCCCATCTCTTCAGACGCCTCGTGAATTGGGGGGTCCACCCGACCCGGTTTTCATCGCGGGCCAGATATGCGCAGAAAACCGGAAAATCAAGCCCAAACGCACGCGGCGTCGCGCCGTCGGTTCAGGGTGGCGTGACCGGCGCCGATCAGCGCAGCGCAGAGACCGAAGACACCGCCGAACCTGCAGTCGTTGCAGCCTGCGGCAACGCCGCACCCGACACCTCGGGGGCACCCGGAAGAGTCGCATTCTCGGACCGTGTGAACCAGCCATCCGAGGCCTGCATTTCGCGCAGCCAGACCTCGATTTCGCGCGCGGCCTCTTCGGCCAGACCGGTCAATTGCTGTTCGCGATTCTTGGAAATCCGGGATTCAAAGACCCGGATCACCTGAATCTGTTTCGGCTCCGGGTTCATCTTGGCCTGCGCGGCATCGTCCCACAGGGTCACGTTCAGCGCGAGCGCGGATTTGCCCGGAATGATGGGCGGGGGCAGCGAATAGGCTTCGACGCTGACGCCGAGGTGATAGTACTTGTTGCCCTCGAACCGGCTGAACCGGTCGCCCAGCGCCTTGGTCACGGCGGCGATCCATTCGTCTTCGGTGGCATCGCGTGACACCAGCAGCTTTTGCAGATTCGGCGCCACAACGCCGATATGCCCGATGCGGAAATCGCCCAGCGGTTCGGTCGGTTCGGCAAGATCGCGGGTGGCGCTGCCACAGGCGGCAAGCGCCAGGAGCACTGGCAAGGCGAAAAGAAAGCGGCGCATCGCGGTCCCCCGGGCTGTCATCCGGTTCTGTCTATCGCAGCGGGCGCACCGGTGCAACGCGGGCAGGCTGGCATCCGGCGGGCGCAGACCTAACTTTCCGGTGATATGCAAGACCGCCCGACATCCGATCCCACAACATCCAGACGCACCCTGCCGGTGCGGGCGGAACTGGTGCGCGAACCGCTTAACGTGCTGCAAAGCTGGCAGGCCTCGCGGCGGAACCTGCTCTGCATCATTCCAGAGGTCTCGACCAGGATGCCCATCGTGTCGGGCCGGACAGGCACGCCCTGGCACATGCTGACTGATCCCGACGGCATCCGGCATGTGCTGCTCGAGCAGGTCGACAGCTATCCGAAGTCGCGCGTGACCAAGAACCTGCTGCGCCCCGCGATCGGCGAGTCGCTGTTCATCGCCGAGGGAAAGCACTGGCGCTGGCAGCGGCGCACTGCGGCCCCCGCGTTTTCGCATCGCAACGTCACCGCCCTTGCCCCGGTGATGACCGGCGCCGCTGAGCGGTCTGCGGACCGGATAGCTCAGGCGGGCAAACGTGCCGTCAACATGCTCGACGAAATGATCACCGCGACCTTCGACGTGATTTCGGACGTCACTTTTTCCGGTGACAGCGGGTTCGACCGCGATGCTGTGCACAAGGCCATCGACCTCTATATCTCTGACGCCGGCAAGGTGTCGCTGTTCGACGTTCTGGGCCTGCCCGACTGGATTCCGCGCCCCGGACGCAACTTGGCCACCAACGGCATGGGAGACATGAAAGCCGCCGCAGACCGCGTGATCGACGCCCGCGAGGCAAAGGGCACCCATGATACGCCCGATCTTCTTGACCTCCTTCTGCACGCCGAGGATCCGAAATCCGGCCGCCGCATGACGACGGAAGAAATCCGCGACAACCTTCTGACCTTCATCGTCGCCGGGCACGAAACCACCGCGCTGACGCTGGCCTGGTCCTTCTACCTGTGCGCGTTCGACCCTGATGTGCAGGACCGCGCCCGCGCCGAGGCACAATCGGTACTGCAAGGCCGCGCCGCCACCGCCCATGACCTGCCCAACCTGCCCTATATCCGGCAGATCATTGACGAAGCGCTGCGCCTGTATCCGCCCGCCGCCATCATCTCGCGCACGGCGATGGCGAAGGACACTCTTTGCGGCACACAGATCAATCCCGGCGACACCGTGATCATCCCGATCTATGCCCTGCACCGGTCACATCTTCTGTGGACCGACCCTGACAGGTTCGACCCCGACCGCTGGGCAAATGGCGCAAAGCCCGACCGATACGCCTATCTGCCCTTTGGGGATGGTCCACGCATCTGCATCGGTGCCAGCTTTGCCCTGCAGGAGGCGGTGATCATCCTTGCCACCTTGCTAAGGCGATTCCGTTTCAAATCGGTTAAGGGCGTCGATCCCGATCCGGTGATGATCATCACGCTGCGCCCCGAAGGCGGTGTCTGGCTCGAGGTCGAGCCGCTCTAGATCACGGCTTTTTCGACCTTGGGCGCACCGCTCAGCAGGCGGTCAAAGTGGAACTCGGTCAGATCCAGCGACTGGTATCCACCATGGCAGATCCACTCGGCCAGCCCGCGCCCCATCGCCGGGGCCTGCTGCAGCCCGTGACCGGAAAACCCGTTTATGAACAGGTAGTTGCCCAAATCCGGGTGAGGCCCCAAAACCGCGTTATGGTCAAAGGTGTTCATCTCGTAATGCCCCACCCAGCTATGGGTCAGTCTGATCGCCTCGAACTGCGGAATACGCGCGGCCAGAAGCGGCCAGACCTCGGCCTCCCACAGCCCGTGATCCATTGCGAAGTCGTCGAAGGCCACCGCCGGGTCGGTGCCGAAATGCCCCCCTGCCTGATAGGTGCCCCCACCGTTTTCCCGCACGTGCAGGCCCGACGGATCAATCGTCAGCGGCAAATCGCGGTCGAGCGGCTGTTCCGCCTTGAACACCCAGGAATAGCGCTTGCGCGGCTCCACCGGCAGGTCGATCCCTGCCATACGGGCCACATGCCCCGCGCGGGGACCGGCGGCGTTGATTATCTGCCCGCAGGCAATGCGCGTCCCATCCGCCAGCGTGACCGACTGCACCCGCTCGCCCGCAACCTCGATCCCGATCACCTCCGCCTCGACATATTCGACACCGCGCTCCTGCGCCTGCCTGCGCAGCCATTCAAAGACCGCCATGCTGTCGAAATAGCCTTCGTCCCGCGTGTTGATCGACCCCAGAACAATGTCGTCCAGCGCGTAGAACGGATAAAGCCGCGCGATCTGGTCCCGCGACAAGAGCCGTGTCGCAGCGCCAGCCGCTTGCTGCACCGCAGCCCGCGCGCGCAGGTCGTCGGCAAAGGCGTCGGTGTCCGCCAGATAGAGATAGCCGAAATTGCGGATGCCCAACTGCGGCACACGCACATCGCCTCCCATGTAGTCGCGCAGATGGGTGACGAATTCCGCCCCGAACTGGCTGATCCGCACATTCAATTCGGTCGAAAACTGCTGCCGGATACAAGAGGTCGAGGTCGCCGTCGCCGTCTTCTCAAAGCTCATATCCCGGTCGACAACCAGAATACGCCCGTCAAACCCCAGATCGGTCAGGTACCACGCCACAGCCGATCCCATGATCGCGCCGCCGACGATCACGACATCATAGCTGTCCCGCGCGGGTGTCCCCATGGATCAGACAGCGGCCTTGCGGCTTTCCTCAAGGTAGATCTCGCGCAGGCGCGCGGTCCGGGCACCCGGCGTCCCGTCACCCAAGGACACACCGTCAATCTCGATCACCGGCATCACAAACGCCGAAGCCGAGGTGATGAACGCCTCATCCGCCTCTTTCGCCTCGTCGATGGTGAAGTTGCGCTCTTCCACCTGCATCTGCGCCTCACGCGCAAAGCGCAGCACGGCGGCACGGGTGATCCCGTGCAGGATGTCGTTCGACAGGGCGCGTGTGATGATCGTGTTGCCCTTGATGATATAGGCGTTGTTCGAGGTGCCCTCGGTCACATGCCCATCCTGCACCATCCACGCGTCATCCGCACCCGCCTTCTTGGCCATCATCTTACCCATCGACGGGTAGAGAAGCTGCACCGTCTTGATGTCCCGCCGCCCCCAGCGCACATCTTCGATGGAAATGATCTTCATGCCGGTCTTCGCCGCCGGGCTGTCCGCCAGACCGGGCTTGTTCTGCGTGAACAGCACGACAGTCGGCTCGGTCGTTTCCGGATCAGGGAACACGAAATCCCGATCACCCGGCGCGCCGCGCGTGACCTGGAGGTACACCAGACCATCCTCGATCCCGTTCACCCGCACCAATTCGCGGTGAATTTCCAGCAGATCGTCGAACACCGCCGGTTTCTTGATGTCGAGCTCGTTCAGAGACCGTTCCAGCCGCTTGGCATGCCCTGCGAAGTCGATCAGCTTGCCCCCGAGAACGGATGTCACCTCATAGACCCCGTCCGCCATCAGAAAGGCGCGGTCGAAGATCGACACCTTGGCTTCGTCTTCGGGCAGATACTCTCCGTTGACATATACGGTGCGGGTCATGGGCGGGTCCTTCCTGCGGCAGGGATAACACGGGTCAGTTGCGGTTTCGTTTAGCGGGGCCAACGCCCCGGATTCAAGGCAATTCGCGGCCCATCGGGCACCAGCGGCAAAAAGCCATTGACGCGGCCACGCTCTGCCCGTCCCTTTGGAGTAGCACATCGCAGTCCGGGACCACCATGTCGCCCTCTTCAGACCTAGCCCATTTTGTCCGTGACGCCCTGCGCGACGGACGGTCCGAAGCACAGATCCGCGCCAGCCTGCACACCGCCGGATGGACCGAAACCGAGATCGACGCGGCCTTGTCCGGCTGGATGGTGTCGGACGACATCGGCGCGGTTCCGCGCCCGGTCCGGTCTTCGGCGGCGCGGGATGCGCTGTTCTACGCGCTTCTGTTCGTGGTCTTCGCCATGGTTGCGGGCAACACGCTGACGCTGCTGTTTGCCCAGATCAACCTCTGGCTGCCCGATCCGGACGAACCCGCGCGCTATTCCCGTCTGGCCGGGCTGCGCTGGTCGATGGCGGCGCTGATCGTCTTCACCCCAGTCTTCTGGTGGATCGACCGAACCGACCGCCGCGCCACCGCCACCGACCCCGCTCGCAGGCACGGCACGATGCGCCGCTGGCTTTCGGCCATCGCGATGCTGGTGGCGGTGATCACGCTTCTGGGCGACGCGCTTTATCTCATCTACACATGGCTCGATGGTCAGATCACCCTGCGCTTTCTGGTGAAATCCGCGACAGTCGCAGTCATGGCGCTGATCGTTCTGGCCTATTTCCGCGAAGACAGGGATGTGCCGCTGCCCCACCTGCCCCTTCCCGCCGCCTGGGGCCTCATCGCGCTTGCGGCGGTCGCTCTGGTCCTGACCTTTCGCGCGGTGGGCGGTCCGGCTCAGGGGCAGATGGAGCAACGCGACCAATGGCGTCTGTCCGACCTTCGGACCCTGTCAGAGGACATCCACTTGTGCCCCGGGATTGATCGGACGGATCTGCCGGAAACCCTTGATCCAATGACCTGCGCCAGCAACCCGGCGCGCCTGACCGGATTTGCAAGCAGCGTTCGGTTCAGCCGGGTCGGGCCGACCGAATATACCCTGTGCACAGAGGTCGAGTTTCCCCCCGCGATCGAAGGCTACGGGCTGCGCGTCGATGGCAACACCGTCTGTATCCAGCACCGCACCGACTGAGCGTTATCCCCAAAGCTCGGGCGCGGAGGGATGTACCCCGGCGGCATCGAAGGTCAGCGGCGTCTTTCGATCCTCGACCAGCAAGAGCGGACCATCGAGATCGGTGATCGCCGCCCCCTGCGCCACCAGCACCGCAGGCGCCATCGCCAGCGACGATCCGACCATACAGCCCACCATGACCTCATAGCCGTCGGCCCGCGCCGCATCCCGCAGCGCCAGCGCCTCGGTCAGACCACCCGTCTTGTCGAGCTTGATGTTCACCATGTCATACTTGCCTTTCAGTTTGGGCAAGGAGGCACGGTCATGGCAGCTTTCATCCGCACAGAGCGGCACCGGACGGTCGATCCCCAGAAGCGCCTCGTCCTCACCGGCTGGCAAGGGTTGCTCCACGAGTGCCACGCCCAGCCGCAAGAGGTGCGGTGCCAGATCGGAATAGACCTCCGCCGACCAGCCCTCATTGGCATCGACAATGATCCGCGCATCAGGCGCACCCGCGCGCACCGCCTCAAGTCGCGGCATGTCATCCGGTGTGCCCAGCTTGATCTTCAGCAAGGGCCGATGCGCATGTTTCGCCGCCTGCGCCTGCATCGCTTCGGGTGTGTCCAGCGACAGCGTGTAGGCCGTTACCTCAGGACCCGGCGCCGCCAAATCGGCAAGCTCCCACACCCGACGACCGGTCTGCTTGGCCTCCAGATCCCACAGCGCACAATCGACAGCATTCCGCGCCGCACCTGCTGGCAAGGCCTCCTGCAATGCCCTCCGGTCGATGCCCTCTGGCAAAGACCGGATCTGCGCCTCGACACTCTCCAACGTCTCGTCATACCGCGCATAGGGCACACATTCGCCCCAGCCGGTCACGCCATTGCGCGTCACCCGCACCGTCAAAACCTTGGCCTCGGTCCGGCTACCGCGTGAAATGGTGAACACCTGCGCCAGTCGGAAGACATCGCGCGTGACCTCGATCATGGGCTGCTCCCCCTGCTTTTTCTTTTCTCAAATATGCAGACGCGACGCCTTCAGAAGCGCCGCGCCAATGGTCGTCAAAGCGCGGCCAGCGCCTCGGCCAGCCGATCCGCCCCGTGGCGATAGGGATCGACCGCGGGCAACCCCATCCGGTCCTCCAATTCCTTGAGATAGGCCACCGCTTCGGCCTCTCCCATATGCTGTGTGTTGATCGAGATCCCCGCCACCACACAGTCCGGGTTCGCAATCCGCGCCAATGGCAGCGCCATGTCGCGGAGCGCCTCGAGCGAGGGCAGGTCATATCCCGGCAGACCGCGCATATGGGTCCGAGTCGGCTCGTGACACAGGATCAGCGCATCGGGCTGCCCGCCATGGATCAGGGCCAGCGTCACACCCGAGAAGGAGACGTGGAACAGGCTTCCCTGCCCTTCGATCACGTCCCAATGGTCGGGGTCATTGTCCGGCGTCAGCCATTCGATGGAGCCCGCCATGAAATCCGCGATCACCGCGTCGAGCGGCACCCCGTCGCCGGTGATCAGGATGCCCGTCTGCCCGGTGGCGCGGAAGGTACTTTTCATCCCCATGGCGCGCATGGATTTGTCCAAAGCCAGGCCGGTATACATCTTGCCCACCGAACAATCGGTGCCGACACCCAGCACACGCTTGCCCGTGCGCTTCACGCCATCGGCGATGGGATAATCGACCTCCGGCACCCGCACATCATGCAGGGACCGCCCAGTCGCCTGTGCTACCGCCACCAGATCGGGTTCATTGCGCAGCAGGTTGTGCAGGCCCGACGCCAGGTCGAACCCTTCCTCGAGCGCCATCACAAGTACCTTTTTCCACGCCTGGCTGATCTTGCCGCCCCGGTTGGCCACGCCGACCACAAGAGTCTTCGCACCGGCCTCTTTCGCCTCGGCAAGGGTCATGTCCGGAAGTTTCATATCGGCCTTGCAGCCCTCCATCCGGAACTGACCGACGCAATTCTCGGGACGCCAATCCTTGATGCCCTGTGCCACCTTGGCAGCCAGCCCGTCGGGCGCGTCGCCCAGAAACAAAAGATAAGGTGTCTTGATCATTGCGGTTCCCCATGAAGCAGCGTGTTCCCTCGAAGAATGGCAGGCCGCCACGTGAATTGCATCGCTTTACACGCGCCCTGCCCCCCGTTTGCACAAAATTTCCCCGCAAACGGCCGAACTGATGGGAGAATCTTGCGCAGGCAAACCGCGCTGCACAGCAGCGACGATTCCGCATGTGCAAAATGCGCTTGCAGAAAGACGCGCAATTTCATAACCCCACAGCAGCACGAAACGAAATATCCTTACCAAGAGGCGCCCATGTCCTTCCGCATCCAGCCCACCCCGCCATCCCGCCCGAACCGCTGCCAGTTGTTCGGCCCCGGCTCGCGCCCGGCGATCTTCGAGAAGATGGCTAAATCGGACGCGGATGTGATCAACCTCGATCTCGAAGACAGCGTCGCCCCCACCGACAAGGACAGCGCGCGCGAGAATATCATTCAGGCGATCGGCGACATCGACTGGGGCAACAAGACGCTCAGCGTGCGCATCAACAGCCTTGATACGCCGTTCTGGTATCGCGATGTGGTCGACCTTCTGGAACGCGCGCCCGAGCGGCTCGATCAGATCATGATCCCCAAGGTGGGCTGCGGGGCCGATCTTTACGCTGTTGACGCACTGGTCAGTGCTGTCGAGGCCGCCAAGGGCCGCAAAAAGCGGCTCGGTTTCGAAGTGATCATCGAATCCGCCGCCGGCATCGCCCATGTCGAAGAGATCGCCTCTGCCACGCCGCGCCTTCAGGCGATGAGCCTCGGGGCCGCCGATTTCGCCGCATCCATGGGCATGCAGACCACCGGCATCGGGGGCACGCAGGCGAATTACTACATGCTGCATGAGGGCGCGAAATACTGGTCCGATCCGTGGCATTGGGCACAGACCGCCATTGTCGCCGCCTGCCGCACCCATGGCGTGCTACCGGTCGACGGGCCGTTCGGCGACTTTTCAGATGACGAAGGCTTCCGCGCGCAGGCGCTGCGGTCGGCGACGCTGGGGATGGTCGGCAAATGGGCGATCCACCCGAAACAGGTGGCGCTGGCCAATGAGGTCTTCACCCCGTCCGAGGAAGCCGTGACCGAGGCGCGCGAGATCCTTGCCGCCATGGAAGAGGCCAAGGCCAAGGGCGAAGGGGCAACGGTTTACAAAGGGCGTCTGGTCGACATCGCGTCGATCAAACAGGCCGAGGTGATTGTGCGCCAGTCCGAGATGATCGCCACGCCAGCCTGATTGGGGGTGTCAGAGCCCTATCGGCGCTGAGACGACAATGCTCAGGGAACAAGCACCAAGGGCCTGCGCGTGATCCGGCGCGGGCCCTTTTCCCTATCCGCCGTTGCCAGAATTTTATGGGCGGGGCCAAGAATCTTCGTACGAAGATTCTCAGCCAAAGGTTACGAAAGGGTTGACCTCACTCGGACCAGTCCTTGCGGCCATGGACCCCGGTCTCGTCCAGCAGCCCCAGGCGCTTGGCCTCGTAGTAATAGCCGCGTGCGTACCACATGACCGCCTCGGCCTCGTCGCCGCCCGAGACCAGCCACGCCCCGCGCAGATAGCGCACCGCATATTTCAGGTTGGTTTCCGCATCCAGAAGGTCGGACGGCTCCCCGCGAAACCCCATCGACCGCGCCGTGGCGGGCAGGATTTGCATCAACCCGTAATAAGGCCCGTTGCGCGCCTCGGGCCGGTGCGTGCTTTCGCGGATCACGACCCGCTGGACCAACGACACCGGCACATCATTGCGCGCGGCGGCCTCGAGGATGAGCGCCCGCAGCTCGGGTGTCTCGTTGGGGTAAAGGTCATGCACCGGGGCCGCCGCAAACGAGGCGGCGTCGGGCGTCGGGGTGCTGCAGGCGGCCAGACCGGCCACCAGACACACGCAGATCAGGGGAACACGCAGAACTCTCATGAACAAAGCTCTGCGCCGACTTTCCGCCCAAGGCAATTCTGCAAATGTGCCATCGGCGGCCCTCCGCTCAGGACAGGGGCCGCCGGTGCGCAAAGCCGCATCACGCGGCGTAGTATTCCTCGAAGACCGGCGAAGGCTGGCTGTTCTGCGCTGTCACCAGACGCGGACGCGGGGTGTAATAGGCCCAGGCTTCGTCAAGCAGGCGCAGGGCCTCCTGCGGGTCAACGGGGCGGGGGTTTGGCCGGGATGTCTGTGCCATGGGGTCACTCCAATCTGTTCTGTGCCTCCCGTGGCTTGCAACCTATGCGCCCCATTTCCGGACACCAGAGACAGGACAGCAGCCTCGCCATGCGACAGACGCATGGCTCAGGCGCGCTCGTCCTTGGGGGATCCCATCACCACATATGAGGTGATCGCATTCACCTGCGGCAGGACCCCAAGCACTTCGGTGTGGAAATGCTTGTAGGCGGCCAAATCGCGCGCCTCGACCCGCAGAAGATACTCCACCGATCCGGTGATGTTGTGACATTCCCGCACCTCGGGACTGCGCGAGATCGCCCGCTCGAACGCCTCCTGCGCCGCCTTGGTATGCTGGCTGAGCCCGACGGTGACATAGGCCACAAAGCCGATCCCGGTCTTCTCGGGGCTGAGCACCGCGCGATAGCCCGTGATCACGCCGGCCCGCTCCAGCGCGCTGACCCGGCGCAGACAGGCCGAGGGCGACAGCCCCACCTGTTCGGCAAGGGCAAGATTGCTGATCCGCCCGTCACGGGACAGAACACGCAATATCTGGCGATCTGTGCTGTCAATATTGGTCATTCATTGCGCAATTTACGTCAGTTCAACACAATAAAGCAATCTCTGCGCAGCGCTGTCGACACATATTGCCCGGCATGACACCTGATCTTTTCCTTGCCCTTGCGGGCTTTGCCCTTGTCACCGTGATAACACCGGGACCGAACAACCTGATGTTGATGACATCGGGCGCGAATTTCGGATTCCGCCGGTCGATCCCGCACATGCTGGGCGTGGGTCTTGGCTTTCCGATGATGATCGTTCCGGTGGGTCTGGGCGTGATGCAGATCTTCGATCTGTGGCCGGTTTCCTACACCATCCTCAAGGTGCTGTCCGTGCTTTACATGCTTTACCTCGCATGGCGTATCGCAAATGCCGCGCCGCCCGATGGCGCACCGACATCGGGCAGCAAACCTCTGTCCTTTGTTCAGGCCGCCGCATTTCAATGGGTCAACCCCAAGGCATGGTCGATGGCGCTGGGGGCGATCACCCTCTACGCCACCGGGCGCGACATCGCCGCCGTGCTCTGGGTCGCGGGGACCTATGTGGCGATGGGGTGCATCTCGACCACCACATGGACGGTGATCGGCCAGCAACTGCGCCGCCTGCTCAACCGCCCGGCGCGCCTGCGGGTGTTCAACTGGGCGATGGCGGCGCTGCTGGTGGCCTCACTGATCCCCGTGATCTGGACCTGACCGGGTTGCGATTGCAAATCCCCGCCCGGACGGTCATATAAACCGCCAGCCGCAGGCAACAGGGCACCGTCGGACCATGACCAACTATCTCGATTTTGAAAAACCGCTGGCCGAGATCGAAGGCAAAGCCGAAGAGCTGCGCGCGATGGCGCGCAAGAACGAAGAGATGGACATCGAGGACGAGGCCCGCGCGCTTGACGCCAAAGCGCAGGCGCTGCTGAAGGAGCTTTACAAGAAGCTGACCCCCTGGCGGAAATGCCAGATCGCCCGCCACCCCGAACGCCCGCATTGCAAAGACTATATCGACGCGCTGTTTTCCGAGTACACGCCGCTCGCCGGAGACCGGAACTTTGCCGATGACGATGCGGTCATGGGCGGCCTTGCCCGGTTCGACGACAAACCGGTGGTCATCATCGGCCATGAAAAGGGCCACGACACCGAAAGCCGCATCAAGCGCAATTTCGGCATGGCCCGCCCCGAAGGCTACCGCAAGGCGGTGCGCCTGATGGATCTGGCCGACCGCTTCCGCATTCCCGTGATCACCCTTGTCGACACCCCCGGCGCCTATCCCGGCAAGGGCGCCGAAGAGCGCGGTCAGTCCGAAGCCATCGCCCGCTCGACCGAGAAATGCCTGCAGATCGGTGTGCCGGTGATCTCTGTCGTGATCGGCGAAGGCGGATCAGGCGGGGCCGTGGCCTTTGCCACCGCCAACCGCGTGGCGATGCTGGAACATTCGGTCTATTCGGTGATTTCCCCAGAAGGCTGTGCGTCGATCCTCTGGAAAGACGCCGAAAAGATGCGCGAAGCGGCCGAAGCCCTGCGCCTCACGGCTCAGGACCTGCTCAATCTCGGCGTGGCCGATCAGGTGATCTCAGAACCGCTGGGCGGCGCACATCGCGGGCGCGAGGAAACCATCCGCTCGGTCGGCAACGCGCTGCGCGGCATGCTCAAGGACCTGTCCGACCAAAAGCCGAAGAAGCTGATCGCGGACCGCCGCCGCAAGTTCCTCGACATCGGCACCAAGGGACTGGCCGCCTGACATGCGCGCGCTGATCCAACGCGTGTCCGAGGCCTCGGTCTCCGTCGATGGCGAGGTTCTTGGCGAGATCGGCGCGGGCCTTCTGATCCTCATCTGCGCGATGCAAGGCGATACCGAGGCAGAGGCCGACAGGCTTGCCGCCAAGATCGCCAAGCTGCGCATCTTCAAGGATGACGAGGGCCGGATGAACCGCTCGGTGCTCGACATCGGCGGCAGCGCCCTTGTGGTCAGCCAGTTCACCCTTGCCGCCGACACCTCACGCGGCAACCGCCCTGGGTTCTCTACAGCCGCCGCGCCGGACGATGGCAATCGTCTATACGAATACTTCGCGGGTCAGGTGGCGTCACAGGGCATCCCCGTCGCAAAGGGTCGTTTTGGCGCGGATATGAAAGTCCGGTTACTGAATGACGGGCCGGTGACGATCTGGATGGATACTGCGGACTGACCTGACGGCCAACCGACGACCTGAGCCGCGCTAGCGGCCCAGCGCGGCCAGAACGTCTGACACCTCCTGCACCACTTTGCCTGTCGCATCGCCAAGATTGTTGCCGCGGCAGATCGAAATACTGAGCGTTTCGGTCAGCCTGCGGTTGGCAAGCGGCCTGAAGTTCAGGCGTCCGGCGTGGACATCGTCACAGATGTCGGGCCATGTCAGAAACCCCACGCCCGCCCCCTGCCGCAGGAAGGTCAGAAGCGCGGTGATGGAGTTGGAGCTGATCCTGACCTGCGGATTGACCCGCTCGCTCAGAATCTCAGCCAGCAACCGCGTGTGCATCGAAAGCGCCGAGGAGGGCAGGCACAGCGGATACCTGAGTGCCTGTTCCAGCGGCAGCGGCCCGTCACCGGCCAGCGACAGACTGGGGGCAAACACCGCGCCGAGGTGATATTCCTGCGTTTCGACCACGATCAGCCGCGACAGACGTGGCATGTTGAACGCGACGATCATGTCCAACTCAAGCGCCTCGGCCCGGCTGATGATGTCGCCGGTTGTGCCGACTGCCAGTTCCAGCTCGACCTCGCCGAAAATCGCCTGCAGCCGTTCGGTCAGCTTGGGGATCAACGTGCCCACAAGGCCTTCCATGATGCCAAGCCGCAGGCGCAGATCGGTCACTTTCCGGGATTGGTGCAGCCGCTTGGTCAAGGCCGCGTCAGCAGCCAGCCAGCGCATCGCCTCGTCCCGCAACGCCTCGCCTTCGGCGGTCAGGGCAACGCCCCCGGCGCTGCGCACCAGCAATGTCGTATCGTAGCTGCGTTCCAGCATCTGCAACTGCCGCGACAGCGCAGGGGCCGAAATATTGAGGCGTTCCGCCGCAGCACGGATGGAATCGGACTGCGACACGACAAGGAAAGACCTGATTTCACGAGAAAATGCGGACATGAGGTGAGTGTAAGGTTTTTTGCAACGCTATGTGAACTTCTTTCTACTTTTTGAAACACACAAGGCCTGTCTAGTTTTTCTGCAACGCAGAACAGGAATCAGACCGTGCCCGACGACATCGCTCTTCTCAAGGAATCCATACGTGTCGGAGAGGCCGCGCGCGCCGAGGGCAACCACCCGTTTGGTGCCGTTCTGGCCGATGCCGATGGCACTATCCTGATGACGATGGGCAATGCCTATACGACGGACAAGGGCCCCGGCCATGCCGAGACCAATCTGGCCCGCAAGGCCGCGGTGACCTATGACGAGGCCTTCCTGAGGACCTGCACGATCTATTCCGCATTCGAGCCCTGTTCGATGTGCGCCGGCACGATCTACTGGGCCGGGATCGGCCGGGTCGTCTTTGGCGTGACCGAGGCACGCCTGCTCGAACTGACGGGCGACAATCCCGAAAACCCGACCATGGCGCTGTCCTGCCGCGATGTGCTGGCCGCAGGGCAACGACAGGTGAAAGTCGAAGGCCCCTTCCCCGAGCTCGAGGACGAAATCATCCGCTCGCATGACGGGTTCTGGTGACGGCCTGCCCCCATGTTTTTCTGTACCCGAAAGGACACCTGATGACATCTACTCCCCGGTCACTCCTCGCCTCTGCCGCCCTTCTGGCCAGTGTTGCGCTGCCCGCGATGGCCGCCGACAAGGTCACCTATCAGCTTGACTGGCTGCCCGGTGGCGACAAGGCCCCGATCTATGTCTGCATCCACCAGGGCTTCTGCGCCGATGCCGGTCTCGAGGTGACGCTCGAACCGGGGCGCGGGTCCTCCGAGGCGATCACCAAGATCGCCACCGGCACCTCGGACATCGGCAGCGCAGGTATCGAGGCCCTGATGGCTGCCCGCGTCACCGAAAGCGTGCCGGTCACGGCAGTGATGAACATCTTCAACACCGGGCCGCATGCGTTCTACACGACAACCGAGTCGGGCATCACGACGCTGGCCGATGTGAAGGGCAAATCGGTCGCCACCTCGCCCTTTACGTCCTCCAATGTGTTCCTGCCGCTGGTTCTGGAAGAGAACGGCATGACCGAGGCCGACATCACCCTGACCAAGGCCGATCCGGGCGCGTTGGGTCCGCTGCTGATGACCGGGCAAAGCGATGCGATCATCGCCTGGCTGACCGACGTGTCGCGCTATCAGGGTCAGGCCAACGAGGCGGGCAAGGACCTGGTGATCCTGCCCTGGGCCGATGCCGGACTCGAGCTTTATTCCGCATCTCTCGTGGCGTCGGATACCTTCCTGACGGAACGCCCCGACGTGGCCAAACGCTTTATCGCGGCATTCAAGCAATCGCTGGAATTCGCCAATGAAAACCCCGATGCCGCCGCCGAGGCCGTGGCCGCCATCGTTCCCGAACTCAAGGCAGAAGACGTCAAGGGGTCGTGGCTCGATGCGTCAAAGCTGGCCTTCAACGACGTGACCGCCACATTCGGACTGGGCGCGTTCGATGCCGACCGGCTGGCCGCGACCTGGACACGTGTGGCGGCGGCGCAGGGTCTGGACCCGGCGGCGCTTGATCCCGAGACGGTGGTCGACCGCAGCTTCATGCCGGCGGACTAAGCCCATGGGTCAGGGTCCGGACGCCATCCAGTTCGACGCTGTGGGCCAGACCTTCGCCACAGAGAGCGGTTCGCTGACCGCTCTCGACGGGGTGAATGTCTCGATTGCGCGGCATGAATTCGTGGCTGTCCTCGGCCCGTCAGGCTGCGGGAAATCGACCCTGCTCAGGCTGACTGCCGGGCTGATGGCACCCAGCAGGGGGCGCGTGTCCGTCTTTGGCCACACGGTGGATGCGCCGCGCGATGATGTGGGGATCGTGTTCCAGCAGGCGACCCTTCTGCCCTGGGCCAATGTGCTGGACAACGTGACTTTCCCGGCCAGGCACAAGCGCGGTCGGGTGGATGCGCTCGACCGGGACCGCGCCGCCGAGGTGATCGAAGCCGTGGGCCTCAAAGGGTTCGAGACGCGCCTGCCCGCCGAACTGTCGGGCGGGATGCAGCAGCGCGTCGGGATCGCCCGCGCGCTGTTTCTGAACCCGGACATTCTGTTGATGGACGAGCCCTTTTCCGCGCTGGACGCGCTGACGCGCGATGCCATGGGGTTCGAACTTCTCAAGCTCTGGCAGGCCAGCCCCAAGACCGTGATGTTCATCACCCATTCCATCCCCGAGGCGGTGCTGCTCGCCGACCGGATTGTCGTGATGAGCGCGCGCCCCGGCCGGATCATTGCCGACATGACCGTGCCGCTGGGGCGTCCCCGTGACGACCGCGCCCTGCGCGCGCCCGAGGTTCAGGACTTCGTCGGTCACCTGCGGGACCTGTTGATCACCAAGGAGGCCGTGCATTGACCGCCGATGCCGATTTCGCGCCGCCGCGCGACACCAAGGAAACCGCGCCCGCCCGGTCGTTGACCGACCGTCTGACCGCGATGCCCGCCGCCCTGCCGCTGCTGACCTTCGCGGCGCTGCTGATCCTCTGGGAGGCCTCGGCCCGTGTGTTTGCGATCCCGACCTACATCCTGCCCGCACCCACCCGCATCCTGCAGGGTTTCGGCGCTGTCGAGGCCGGCCGCTGGGTGGAGCATGTCTGGGCAACGCTGCGGGTGGCGTTGATCGGCTACGCCGTGGCCATCGCGGTGTCGCTGCCGATCGCGGTGGGCCTCGCCAAGTCCAGACTGCTGAGCCGCGCGCTTTATCCCATCCTCGTGGTGATCCAGTCGGTTCCGGTGGTGGCGGTGGCCCCGATCATCATCGTCGTGCTGGGCACAGACGACGCACCGCGCGTGGTCATCACCTTCATGATCGCGTTCTTTCCGCTGGTCGTGTCAATGACCACCGGGCTGATGGCCACCCCGCCGGAACTGATCGAGCTGTCGCGAAGCCTGCGCGCACCGCAGCATCGCGAGATCACCCAGATCCGCCTGCCCTATGCCGTGCCCTACATCTTTTCGGGGCTGAAAATCTCGATCACTCTGGCGGTCATCGGAGCGGTCGTGGCGGAATTCGTCGCCGCCGAGGTGGGGATCGGGTACTTCATCCAGTTCTCGACCTCGATGTTCAAGCTGCCGCAGGCCTGGGCCGGGCTGCTGGTTCTGGTGACCATGTCGCTGACCCTGTTTCAGGCCGTGAGCATCGCGCAGCGCGTGTTCTTCCCGTGGTCCCTGCCGAAAGAGCGGCGCTGATGCTGATCACCGGGATTGCACATGGCTGGACCGGCGACGCCTTCGGCACGCGGTTTGCGGGCGCCATCCGGGTCGAAAACGGCCTGATCGCCGAGATCGGTGATCTTGCCCCGCGCCCCGGTGAGGACGTGCTCGACGCGGCGGGCTGTGTCGTCACTCCGGGCTTGGTCAACACGCATCACCATCTGTTCCAGTCGGTACTCAAGGGCATCGCCATCGACTGCGCGCTCGACGACTGGCTGGCGCGGGTGCCCTATTTCTACTGGCCGCGTCTGGACGAAGAGGCGCTGCGCATCTCGGCCCGGATCGGGTTGGCCGAACTGGCGTTGACCGGCGCAACCACGGTCTGTGATCATCACTACGTTTTCTCCGAACGCTACGACTACGATCCGGCAGAGGTGCTGTTCGAAGAAGCTGCGCGGTTCGGCCTGCGCTTTGTTCTTGCCCGTGGCGGCATGGCAAGGGGCCGCGATTTCGGCGGGGAGGTGCCCCCGCCGCCGGTGGAACGCGTGGCGGATTTCCTTGATGGCATCGCAAGCGTTGCCGCGCGTTGGCATGATCCGTCACCGCACGCCCTGACCCGTGTGGCCTGCGCGCCGACCACCCCCAATTTCAATTTCGCCCCCGAGGCGCTGCCCGAGATCGCCCAGGAGGCGCGCCGTCAGGGTTTACGGCTGCATGCCCATCTGTCCGAGAACACGGCTTACGCCGCCCAGACGCTTGGCGCGTTCGGACAGCGCCCGGTGCCGTGGCTCGCCGATTGCGGCTGGTTGGGGGACGATGTGTGGTTTGCGCATCTGGTGGACATCACGGCGGATGAAATCGCCTTGCTGGCCGACACGGGCACCGCCATGGCCCATTGCCCGCAGGCCAATGCCCGGCTGGGATCCGGCATTGCCCCTGCCCCGGCGATGCACCTCGCTGGTGGGACGGTGTCGCTGGCGGTGGATGGCGCGGGGGCCAACGAAGCTGCCGATATGGGGGCAGCCCTTTATGCCGCCTTCGCGCTGCACCGCGCGGCGGGCGGCGTCGACGCAACCGCGCCCGGAACCGTGCTGCACTGGGCCACGATGGGCGGAGCAAAGGCTCTGGGTCTGACCGGCATTGGCGGCCTGCGCGTCGGCATGGCTGCGGATATTGCGCTCTTCGATCTGACCGCGCCCCGCAATTTCGGCCTGCACGACCTGGCACTTGCCCCCATGATCACTGGGGCCGCAACGGTGCGGCACAGCCTTGTCGGCGGGCGGATCGTGGTGCGCGACGGACGTCTGCCGCATCTCGATCTGGCCGATCTGGCCGAGGATGCCCGCCGCGTCACCGCGCGGCTTGCCGCCCGAAAGGAGGCCGTGCCCGCCTGATTTCAAACCCCGAAGTCACACTCGATTTCACACCCGGAGTAGAAGCTGTCAGCGCCTTGCGCAGGTCATTGCTCCCCTTTCCAACAAAAGGAGACCGAACCATGACGACACAAGACTACGGCCTGGCCGAACTGAACAAGGAAGCCGGCATTGGCGCCTATGGCGAAGAGATCGACCGCGAGGTGCCGCAGATCGACATATCCGACTATTTCAACCGCAGAGACGAGATCAGCGACGCCCTCTGGGAGGCGGCCACCGGCATCGGGTTCTTCCAGTTGACGGGCCACGGCATCCCGCAGACGCTGATCGACGACGCGTTTGCGCTGTCCGCCCGGTTCTTTGACCTACCGACCGAGACCAAGGAAAAATACCCCCTGAAGCCGGGCACCAATGCAGGCTGGGAATACATGGCGCAGGTCCGTCCCTCGACCGGCACGGCGGATCGCAAGGAAAGCTACCAGATCACTTTGCCCAGGATGCGAGACCTCTGGCCAACGGGCGAAGAGGTTTTCGGCTTCAAGGAAACGATGCTCGCGTTTGAGCGGCACAACTGGGCCGTGGCGATGAAGGTGCTGGACTGTTTTGCCGAACGGCTCAGCTTTCCGCCGGGGTTCTTTACCGAGGGCCACAACCCGGACACACCGGAGTACCAATCCACGTTGCGGCTGATCCATTACCTCGGGATGGAGGACGCCAAGCCCGAGGATTTCAAGTTCTGGCGGGCGGGGGCGCATACCGATTTCGACTGCCTGACGCTGCTGCACCAGAAGGACGGTCAGGGCGGGCTTCAGTTGTGCCCGGGCAAGGATGAAAAGGGCCGCGCGACGCAATGGACGGATGTGCCGCCCATCGGTGGAGTGATCACCTGCAATATCGGCGACATGCTGATGCGCTGGTCCGATGACAAGCTTCTGTCCAACCTGCACCGGGTGCGGATGCCCAAGCCGCAGGAATATCTCGGGCCGCGCTATTCGATCGCCTATTTCGCACAGGCCAATATGGACACGCTGCTGGCCGGTCCCGAAGGCAAATACGAACCGATGACGGGCCATGACTATATCCAGATGCGTCTGGGCGCGAATTTCCGGAAGACGTGATGGGACTTCCGGTCATCGACATCTCGGGGCTGGCCGCATCCGACCCTGCCGCGCGGCGCGCGGTGGGGGACGCCATGCGCGCCGCCTGTCTGGAACACGGCTTTTTCTACTGCACGGGCCATGGTGTGCCGCAAGGTCTGATCGACGCGGCAATGGCACAGACGCAGGCGTTGTTCGATCTGCCGGAGACTGCCAAGCTTGCGCTGGACAAGGCGCAAAGCCCCGCCAATCGGGGCTATGAACATCTGGGTGGGCAGACCCTTCAGCCGGGGGCGATGCCGGATCGCAAGGAGGGCTTCTACATCGGCGAAGATCTCGGGCCGGATCATCCGCGGGTACGAGCAGGCGCGTTCAACGCGGGGGCCAATCTCTGGCCCGATGACCTGCCTGCCTTCCGGCCTGTGATGGTCGCCTATTTCGCGGCGCTGAACGTGGTTGCCGCGCGTCTGATGCAGGGGCTGGCCCTGTCGCTGGAACTGCCGGAAGATCACTTCTCGGCTTTTACCACAGACCCCGCCGCAACGCTGCGTCTTTTGCACTATCCGCCGTCCCGCCCCGAGGTTCCGGACGAGTTGGGCGCAGGCGCGCATACGGATTTCGGCGGGCTGACGATCCTCTTGCAGGACGACAATGGCGGGTTGCAGGTCATGGGACAGGACGGCTGGATCGAGGCCCCGCCTGTGCCCGGTGCCTATGTTGTGAACCTTGGCGACATGATCGCGCGGTGGACGAATGACCGCTACAGGTCGACCCTGCACCGCGTCATCAACCGATCCGGCAACGAGCGGTATTCGATCCCGTTCTTCTACAGCGGCAATCCCGATCACGAGGTGCGGTGCCTGCCCACCTGCCTTGCCGAAGGCGAACAGCCGAAATATCCGCCCGTCCGCGTTCAGGACCACCTGCGCGCGATGTATGCCCGCACCTATGCCGCAGCGTCCTGATCGCCTGATCCTGATCCACGGCGCCTGGGCAGGGCCGTGGGTCTGGGATGCGCTCATCCCTGAACTGGTCGCACGCGGCGTGCGGGCCGAGGCACTGGCCCTGCCGGGGGATGGCACCCATCCCATCGCCGCAGAAGACGCCACCGAGGCGGATTTCCACACCTGCCTTGCCGAGGCAATCACCGCCGAACCGGGACCGGTTGCGCTGGTTGGGCATTCCGGGGGCGGCACCCTGGTGACTGCCGGGGCCGAGGCGTTTCCGGACAAGGTAAGTCACGGTGTCTGGATCGCGGGCATGCTGATCCTGGACGGGCGCAGCTTTGACGACATCCAGCACGACATCGCCGGGCCCGGCAAACGCTTTGGTGTCTCGGACCATGTCGTGCCCTCCGCCGACGGCCTGACCTCCTCGGTGCCTCCGGAACAGGCCGTGCGGTTTTTCTTTCAGGACGCCTCACCTGAGACCGCCGTAGACGCCGCGCGTCGGCTGACAGCGCAGCCTGCCACCGGGCATCGGTTGCGCACGAAAACCTCGGCGCGGTTCGACGCTCTGCCCAAACTCTATATTCTGGCCGAGCAGGACAAGTCCGTCATCCCGGAGGCACAAAAGGCAATGGCCGCAAGCGCGGCCAATGTTCTGACAAGATCCATCGCGTCCGGTCATGTGCCGCAACTGACCCAGCCCGCGCGTCTTGCGGGGATACTGGCGGACTGGTTCGCGTCATGCGACTGACCGTTGCCTCCTGCGAAGGCACGTCATCCCGGCTAGCATAGGCAGGGCATCAGCGCTCGCGCAGCGCCTCGCGGGATTTGTAGAGCGGTTTGAGAAGGTATTGCAGCACCGTCCGTTCGCCGGTGTGCAATTCGACCGTGGCCTGCATGCCCGGGCGGATTTCCAATTGGCGTTGCCGGTCGGTCAGAGAGATCCTGTCGACCCGCACCGTCACCTTGTAATGCGCGGGCGCATCGGGGCGGCGTTCGTCCTTGAACGTGTCGGCAGATATAACGTCGACACGACCCTTGAGCGATCCGTAGACGGTGAAGTCATAGGCCGACAACTTGATCGTCGCCTGCTGACCCGGACGGATGCCCGCGATGTTTTCGGGCGCAACCTTGGCCTCGACAAAAAGCTCTTCGCCCAGAGGAATGATCTGCAGGATCTCCTCGCCGGGGCGCACAACGCCGCCGATGGTGGTGACCCCCAGCTTGTTCACCACCCCATGCATCGGGCTGACCAGCACCGTGCGGTTCAACTGGTCCTGGCTGGCCCGTAGGTTCTGCCGCAGGGTCGCCAACTCCTTGAGCGTGTCGGAATATTCCTGCGCGCGGGTCAGTTCGGTCTGGGTGATGATCTCATCCATCTTGATCTGCGCATCCGCATGCGCCTTGCGGGCGCGGGTGACTTCGATCAGCGCGACGACCTTCTTGTCGAGAAGGTTCTCCATCAGTTTCTTTTCCTGCGCCGCCTGTTCCAGCACCTTGCGCGCGCCGTCATGGCGCGAGTTGAAATCAAGCTGCCGCGCCGCCAGAAGCGCCTGTTCCGACGCGGCCATTTCCGGGCTGCGCTGCCGCAGGTCCCATGGGACTTCGAACTGCACCAGACCGGCCATCTCGGCCTCGATCCGCAGGCGGCGGATTTCGAGTGCGGTGATCTGGTCTTCCAGATCATCCACCGACGACCGGAACTGCGTGCCATGCAACCGCGCCAGCACATCGCCGCGCATCACCTCGTCGCCTTCCTTGACGAGCAATTCGGCCAGGATGCCGCCTTCGAGGTTCTGGATGATCTGCGGACGCGAGGTCGAGATGAATTCCCCCTCGGCGCGGACGATCTCGTCGATCCAGGCATAGGCGGCCCAGACGATGAACAGCCACACCGCCGCCCCCGAGAGCCAGATCACCATCGACGGGCCACGCAGGCGGCGGCCAAGCTGGGCGTTGAGATCGGTTGTGCTGACGGCCATCGTTTACGCCCCCTGTCCGGTGCGCAGGTGGTTCAGCACCTGATCGCGCGGGCCATCGACCACCAGCCGCCCCGAGGCAAGAACGCTGGTCCGATCCGCAAGCGCAAGGATCGGCACGCGGTGGGTGGCGACAATCGCGGTGCGATCGGCAAGCCATGTCTCAAGCCGCGAAATCAGCGTCTTTTCCAGCGTCTGGTCCAGCGCCGCGGTCGGCTCGTCCAGCAGGCACACATCGGGGTCCTGCAGCCACAGCCGCGCCCAGCCGATGGACTGGCGCTGGCCGACCGACAGACCTTCGCCACCGTCCCGGATGGGCAGGTCCAGCCCCTGCGGATGGCCTTTCACGAACTGGCCCAGCCCGGCGAAGTCCAGCGCCTCGAACAGGCGATCGTCGTCACGCTCCATCATGTTGAGGTTCAGGTTGTCGCGCAGCGTGCCGTGGAAAAGGCGCACGTCCTGCCCCAGATAGCCCAGCGACCGGCGGACATCGCGCATGTCGATCTGGTTCATGTCGGTGCCGTCGATCAGGATCGACCCGGAGGTGGGCGCATAAAGCCCCGCAAGCATCTTGAGCAGCGTGGATTTGCCCGACCCGTTGGTGCCCAGAATGGCGAGCGTCTGGCCCGGCTGGATCACGAGGCTTGGAATGTCGAGAACCGAAGGCATTTCCGGATCATAGCGGAACGTCACTTCGCGCAGTTCGAACCGGCCTTCCAGCTTTTCGCGCCGCAGGTACTTGCGGTTTTCCTGACGGTCCTGCGGCAGTGCCGCGATGCCGTCCAGCGCATCCAGTGCGGCCTTGACGTTGCCCCAACGCGCCATGATGCCCGCAAGCTGTGTCAGCGGGGCCAGCGTGCGCGAGGTCAGGATGCCGACTGCGATGATCGAGCCGACCGTGAATTCACCCGCGAAGACCAGATAGGTGCCCGCGATCACCGCACCCACATAAGTGGCCTGCTGCACGCCCTGGCTCCAGAAGGTGAGTGCCGCGGCAAGGCGGCGCTGTTCGGACGACTTCAGCGCCTGAACCGAGGTCAGCTCTTCCCACTGGCGGGCAAAGCGGTCTTCGGCGCGCTGGGTCTTGATCGTGTCAAGCTCGGTCACCGTTTCATTGAGCAGACGCGATTGCTTGGTCGACGCGCCCTGCATCTCGCGGGTGATGCGGATCATCTTTTTCTGCAGGAAGAAGCCGGGGATCACCATCAGAACGGCACCGGCCACCAGCACCCAGACTACACTGCCCGCGATGGACCAGACCATCAGAAGGAAAAGCAGGATGAACGGGATGTCCGCCAACGCGCCAACCGTGCCTGCGGTGAAAAACTCGCGGACCGAGGAAAACTCGCGCATCGACGCGAAAAGCTGCGAGGGCGACCGACCGGCCGCATCCGACCGCATGCCCAGAAGACGGTTCAGCAACGTCTGCTGCACACCCGTTTCGATCTGCCGCCCGGCCCCATCCAGAAGCGTAGACCGCGCAACCTTGAGAAACGCCTCCAGCATCAGCGCCATTGCGGCCCCGATAGCCAGCACCCAAAGCGTGGCCGAAGATTGATGCGGAATCACCCGGTCGTAGACCTGAAGCGAGAACAGCGCGACGGACACGGCAAGGATATTGGCCACAAACGATCCCAGCGCCACCTCACCGAACTGGCGGGTGTAATTGGTGAAGCTGCCCCAGAACCAATGCGACTTGCGCCCGTCCTGCGCATGCGTGTCGACCAGCGTCTGCACGGGCGCTTCGCCGCGCACCAGAACGCCGCTGTAGAACGGCGCGAATTCAGCCACATCGACGCGTTCGGTCTTGTCCTTGGCGGACGGGTCCCAGATCGACAGGGTCATGCGGTCCTGTTTCAGCACCAGCACCGCCTGCCCGTTGGTCATCAGCGCAATTGCGGGCCAGTGGTCGGGCGTCGGGCGCGGCACATGCAGCCCCTGCGCCAGCAATCCGGCCGCCTTGGCCCCGGCGATGAGCGCCGCCTCGCCCACAAGGCCGTTCGGTTCCTGATGCAGGCTGATCGCCTCGGTGATGTCGCTGGCCACCGTGGTCAGGCCCAGACGGCCCGCATAGGTGCGGATCAGCTCGGTCCGGGCACGCACGCGGTCCGAATAGCGCGGGACGCGTTTCGGTTCGTTGGCCGGTTTGATCCCCTGCGGGACCATGCGCAGAACGGCGTTTTTGGCGCGGCCTGACAGAAGGGTAATGTTGCTGACGCCGCTCAAATCTTTGCTCCATCGGCAAGGACGCCCAGCCGCTTGGCGGCGTCCAGTTCGGCCCGTGCGGCCTGGAATGTCAGGTCAAGCTGCTTTTCCAGCGCCCGAAGGAAGGTTTCATACACGCTGACCACATCCATCACCTGACGCGTGCCCGCATCGTACTGGCGCTGGAAGAGGTCGAGATTGGTCTTGGCCTGCGCCGTCAGCGCCTCGGCCTCGGCGGCCTGTCGCTTCAGGGCGGCAATGCTCCGCTGGTCGGCTTCGATGGCGCGGCGCGAGATGTCCTCGGCCTCGGTCACCTTGCGATCCGCGGTGATCTTGGTGGCCTCGATGGCCTGCAGAGATGCGCCTGTGCCAAGGCCCAGCATCTGTTCGGTGCTGGCACTCAGGCCGAGACCCTCGCCGCCATTGCGGATGCTGCCACCTGCCGACAGCCCCGGCAGATGCGCCGCGCGGGCGATCTTGGCCTGCGCCAATTGCCGGTCACGTTCGACCTGCGCGCGCAGCACGTCCAGCGACTGATCCGACGATGCCGTGCCCATGCCGCGCAATCCGCGCAGGTCCGCCAGAGACACCGCCGACATCGCGTTGAGTTCAGCCACCGCGCGGGTGGTCTTTTCGCGCGCCGCCGCATCGCGGGCGCGCAGATCGGCCAGTTTCTGTTTCAGCACGTTGAGATCCGAGAAATCCGACACGCCGCCTTTGACGCGTTCGTTCATCACCCATTCGAAATGGCCCATATCCTTGAGCGCCTGACCGTAAAGATCCGCCGCCGCGCGGCCTTCCTCGGCCTGCAGATACAGAACCAACCCGTCATAGACCCGGTCATTGCTGCTTTCCGACAGCCTGACCGCCGCAAGTTCCACATCGGCCTTGGCCAGATCCCGTTCCGCTTTCTTGCGGCCATTGTCGAACAGCACCTGATTGATCACCAGATCAGCGACCACATCACCCAAAGACGTGAGAGAGATGCGCGGTGAAATCGTCGGCCACCAGTTCTTCGACGCGGCCTCTGCGCGCAACTGGGCGACCTGCAACTCGGCCTCGGCCACGCGCGCGTCGGCCGCCAGCACACCCGCTGCCACTTCGGCATAGGGCGTGCCCGGGATCAGCACGCTTTGCCGTGCCGCCAGATCCGCAATGACCGGAGAAACATCCTGCACCGCATCCGATTTGGGCGCGGCCGTTTTTGTCTCGCCTGTGATGTCCGAGGTGGTGTCGGGCTGCGCAGACAGGAACCGCGACACGGCCCCGTCCCCCATATCCTGCATACATCCCGATAGAGCCGTAACGGCAAGCACCGCTCCTGCCATGACCCGTGTTTTCTGCCTCATCTCGATCGAGCCCCCGCCTTTGGCTTGTTTTTGTGTCGGGGCCCGGGCCATCGCTGAATGGCCCGAACAGTCTATCCTCTTGCTCAGATTGTGACGTTGTTGATGTCGTCGTCGATGAGAACCGTGGCATCGCCCAGTTCATAAACATCGTAGCTTTGGCCGTCCTCGGTCCGGCTTCCGGTGCGCGTGGCGCCGGTAATGCGTACGGATTCGTCCCGGTTGCCCAGAACGCGGACGGTGTTGTCCTCGCCGGTCATCGCAACGATCTGCGCCTCGGTGATGGTCAGCGTCGCCTCTTCGGTGAACTCGAGGTCGATCACGTCGATCTCGCGCCCGCCGATATTGCTGGCGAGGCTCACATTGCTGCGGCTGACATCCGGATCGCCCAGCACCACGTAAGTGCCGGTGCTGTTGCCCGCGCTGTCGGTTGCGGTGACCACAAGGTGCGATCCGTCGGGCACCACGTTGTTGAAGGTGTAGCTGGTCTCGCCGGAGGCGCGAATATCCTGATCGTCAAAGCCAACCGTCTGCACACCACCTGCACCGACCCGCACGATGGACACATCATGATCCGAGGTTTCGAGGAAAATTCCGCGCGGAGCCTGTGCCTGATCCCACAGGATCGCCGTCATATCCGGCGCGTCGGGGGCCACGTTGTCCACCACCATGGTTTCGGTGATCGACTTGGTGTTGCCCGCCCGGTCGGTCGCGGCGATCTGGATCGACACGGTGTCGCCATCGGCTGTCGGGATCACGCTGGCGGGAACCGCCACGGACCATGTGCTGCCGCTGACCTGCGCGGTCATGCGCTGGCCGCCGATCGTGACCTGCACGGTCGAGCCCTGCTCGACCTGACCGGTCAGGGTAAAGCCCTGTTCGGCCTCGGCTTCGCTGACGACACCATCCGCGCCACCCGGTCGGCTGGTCGAGGTCAAAGGCACCACTTCGGTGTCGACCTGGAACGTCTTTGAGGTGGTCGCCGTATTGCCGGCCCGGTCTTCGGTGCTGATCTGTGCGGTGGTCGTGTATGTCCCATCCGGCAGATCGAGGCCCGAGAAGCGCGCGGTCCAGTTGCCGGCAGCGTCCACAGTTGCCACGCGGCTCACGCCTTCGACAACCACGGTCACGGTTGCACCGGGTTCGGTAGTGCCGCTCAGTGTGACGCCCTGCCCCTGTTCGGCGGCGTTGACGATATTGTCGGCAGTGACCGGGTTCGCGCTGACCGCAAAGTTCCGCACGAAGGTATCGACCATCACGGTGTCGGAGCGTGTCAGCTCGTTGCCCGCCGCATCGACGGTATAGGCGGTGATCTGCGCCTCGTATTCGCCGGGGCGGATTTCACCGGCGGCATAATTGGCGCGCCATGTGCCGAACCCGTCGGTCTGGACGGTCTTGCTGACGCCGTCCAGCGTGACATCGACCATCGCAAACGGGGTCGAGGTGCCGGTGATCACAACGCCATCGGACGCTTCGACCTGGTTGATGATGTCATCGGTTTCGATCGGCGCGGGGCTGATCGTCAGAAGGCCCGCATCGGTGTCGAACACGACGTTGCGCGTCTCGATGGCCGTGTTGCCCGCAAGGTCGGTCGAGCTGGCCGTCAGCGTCGCGGTCTGTTCGCCGCTGGGCAGTTCGTTCGCGGTAAAGGTCACGGTCCAGTTGCCCTGCGCATCGACGCTGGCGCTGCGCGACACGCCGCCCAGCATGACGGAGACCGACGCGCCCGGCTCGGTTGTGCCGGTCACGACCATGCCCTGTGCGGCCTCTTCGGCGTTCACGATGCCGTCGGCACCGCCCGCCTGGCTGGTGATGTCGAAATTGCGCACCCATGTATCAAGCACGACCTGCCCGGTCGCGCTGCTGGTGTTGCCCACCTCGTCGGTCGAGGTCGCGTTGATCGTCAGGTTCTGTTCGCCCACCGGAATTTCCGTGGCGATGAAGGTCACCGACCAGTTGCCCTGCGCATCCACAAAGGCGGTGCGGGTATAGCCGTTCATTTCCACGACGACAGTCGATCCCACATCCGTGGTCCCGGTGATCTGGACACCGTCCGACCGCTCGTCCGCGTTGATGATGCCATCGGTTTCGATGGTGGTGGTGTTGATCGTGACACCCGAGACCGTGTCGATCTCGATCCCGTCATTGATCGTGGTCGAGTTGTTGAAGCTGTCCGTTGCGATAACGCGGATGTCTTCGATATATTCACCCCGCTCGAAGGTCGAGCTGGTCAGCGTCACGCTCCAGTTGCCCTGGGCATCGACCTCTGCCACATGGCTCACGCCACCGGCAATCAGGACAACACTCGCGCCGATTTCCGTGGTGCCGGTCACCGTCGCACCGCCGTCGAATTCGATCTCGGTGATGATGTCACCACTGGACGTGGTGCCGCTTGTGATCACAAGCGGTGGAGGCGTTGTGTCGATGATCACGGTCGGGCCGGTCAGATCGGTTTTTGTTCCGCCGCCGCCCGTCACGGTGACGGTTGTTGTATAGCTGCCATCCGCCGGGAAGTTGGGACCGTTGAAGATCACCTGCCAGGTGCCATCTGTGCCGGTGGTGGTGGTCTGTGTCTTGTCGCCGATCACGACGACAACCGTATCCCCGGACTCAGCCGTGCCACTGACCAAAACCGAGCGGTCCTCTTCGGTCAGGCCATCGCCGCCGATCACGTATTCGCCGTCATTCACCGTGGGCGTCCGGGGGCCACCGCTTTCGCCGTCATTGCCGGTCAGGCTCCCGCCACCAGTGCCTCCGCCGCCATTGCCGTCGCCGCCCAGAACAGCCGCGCCCGTGGCAACCGCCGCACCGCCTGCCAGCCAGGGCAGCATCCCGCCACCCGCCAGAAGGCCCGCCGCCAGCATGGACACACCGCCTTCGTCTTCGGCGGCCACGTAATCGGCTGCAACCACTTCGGCGCGGTCAAAGAAGATCAGGCTGTCATCCGGGCTCCATTTGCCCCAGGCCGCCACATCGGCATATTGCGCAAACAGCGCGCCGCCGTCGCCTTCGGCAAAGGCCACTTCGCTCAGGACCCCGTCGGTGCTGAGGAACAGTCGGCTGCCCGATCCGAAATAATCCTCGAGGACGATCACACGTCCGTCTGCCAGAAGGATGTGCAGGTCGTTTTCGGCGCGGTCGTAGCTGCGCAGATCACTTCTGTGAAGGTTCAGGGAAACTTCGCGGCCGCCGGACGCGTCGATCAGGTAGCCCAGATCGCTCTCACCAACAACACCACGCTCAACCCCACCCGTACGTGTACGGACCACGAAATTAATCGCATTCATAACGACACCGCTCTACCTCAACGCCGCCCGTTTTCGGGTTCGGCTTATTTTTGCTCTATCTTTTGATAGATGAAAAAACATTTTGGTCAAAGCGGAGATTATGGCGAAATTAAGATTTATTCCCCTTTACGACAAAGTGTTGCGAGAAAAACCCGCATTGAAAGTGGTCAGAAAACGTCGATAACGCTATGATTTTGTGCGGATTCCTGCGCCGCAATCCCCATTCGGACAGCCCATGCACCGTCTTGCAGCGACACTTCCGGAACCCCACCATTTCGCACCAGATCCAGGAACCGCGCATGCTGATAGAAGGTCGATCCATTGTGATCGCCCGCATCAAGGATGGTCGGATCGACCGGAATATCCACCGCTTGCGGCCCTTTCGGATGGCGCGGGCTGATGATCACCTGCGCCACCGGGGGCGCGCCCAGATGGGTCGGCCAGAACCGGCCCGGACCGGGCACAAAGGCCTCGATCTTGCCGTTCGGCCCCACCGCGCTGATCTCTTCCTGGTACTTGGAGCCTTCCGCATACATGCACAATTCCAGCATCGCCCGCGCGCCATTGGCGAAATCGACGATCACGTAGGCGGTGTCCCAGATGTCGGGCACTTCGCCATTATACGCCTCATCCAGATGGTTCACCTCCTGCCCCGCGCTGGCCGTCACCCGCACCGGGTCCGAGCCAAGGATCAGTCGCATGAGGTCGAAGAAGTGACAGCACTTCTCGACCAAAGTCCCCCCGGTGTTCCGGTTGAAGCGGTTCCAGTCCCCCACCTTGTGCAGGAAGGGAAAGCGGTGCTCGCGGATGGTCAGCATCTTCACCCCACCGGTGGCGCGCTGCACCTCCTCGGCAAAGGTCTGGATCGGGGGCATGTAGCGGTATTCCATCGCCACCCAAATCGGTGCGGGGTAGCTCGCCGCAATCGCGTCGATGCGCGCGATGTCGGCGGGGTCGGTATAAAGCGGCTTTTCCATCAAGAGCGGCAGCGGGTTGAGTTCCGCGATCTGCTCCAGCGCGTCGATGTGGCAATGGTTGGGGCTCGCTACGAGCAGACAGTCAAGATCATCGCGCGCCAGAAGATCGGCTATCGACGCCTCGAGCGTTGCGTTCACCGCAATCGCCTTGGCCGCGGCCGCCATGATCTCGTCCGGCTCATAGATCGCCGCCACCCGCGCGCCGTCAAGCAGGGCGATATTGCGCAGGTGCTCTTGTCCCATCATGCCGCATCCGATGATGCCGTAGTTGATGACTTTCATGTCTGTCCTTCAGGTGATGCGCGCGACATCGCGCGACTTAAGTGATGCGCGCGACATAGCGCGCGACGTCTGTGTTGATCCAGTTCCACGAGGCTTCGGCCGCCTCGCCCTCGGGGCCGTAACTGACGCGCGTGGCCCGCATGCAGGGTTGTCCGGCGGACAGGCCAAAACTGGCAGGGGCCCAGTCCGGCACGGTATCCAGATCCAGCCGGTCCACCGCCTTGGTGATCCAGAGACCCAGCGATTCCCGGTAGTAGAGGTAGAGCGACTCGCGCAGGGCCACGGCGTCGATCTGATCGACGTAACTGCCATCAAGCCAGATCTCTTCGAGCACCGCCGGGACACCATTCAACCGCCGCAAGCGGCGAATCCGGTGGCCTTCGTCAGAGCTGCCAAAGCGCGGCAAGCCGTCAGGTTTGGCAAGCCGCGTCACCGACAGAAGCTCTGCCGTCGGCAATCCGCCCCCCTCGATCAGCTCGACCCGGAAGAAGGCATAGACCGACTGCGTGTCCTCCTGCGCGCAGACATAATTGCCCGACCCCTGCACCCGCTCGAGCAGGCCCAGCGCCGTCAATTCATCCAGCGATTTCCGCAAGGTGCCCACCGAAATGCCAAGCCGCGCCGCCATGTCCCGTTCGGGCGGCAGGCGTTCACCATCGACCAGACGACCAGCCTGAATGTCGCGGATCAGCAATTCGCTGATCTGCACGTATTTCGGCAGGGCGTGGGTGTCGGACATTTCTCGCACCAAAAATTGATACACTATTGATCTACATTTTTGGCAGTGCTACGCAAGAGGAAATGATGCGCCCCGGAGACACCTTATGACCATCGTGCCGATCACCTCACCCGACCTCGACGCGGTGGAGGTTTCGTGGTTCGCGGCGCTGTGTTCGGATGACTACGAATTCCTCGGCGTGCCTGACGGAAAACTGCGCTCCAGCTTTGCGCATTGCTCCTCCATCGTGAAAGAGGCCGAGGCGCAGGGCTTCCGCAACATCCTTTGCCCGTCGTCTTATCAGGTTGGACAGGACACGTTGTCCTTTGTCGCCGGCTGCGCGCCGATCACCGAGAAGATCAACATGCTGGCCGCCGTGCGCTGCGGCGAGATGCAACCGATCATGCTGGCCCGCACGATTGCCACGCTCGACCACATGCTCGAAGGGCGGTTGACGGTGAACATCATCTCCTCGGACTTCCCGGGCGAGAAGGAAGACAGCAAGCTCCGCTACCAGCGGTCGCGCGAGGTGGTGGAGATCCTCAAGCAGGCCTGGACGCAGGGCGAGATCACCTACAAGGGCGATGTCTACAATTTCGAAGGGCTGACCACCGATCCGGCGGTGCCGTATCAGACAGGTGGCCCGCTCCTCTATTTCGGCGGCTATTCCCCCGACGCACTGGAACTCTGTGGCCAGCATTGCGATGTCTACCTCATGTGGCCCGAGCCGAAAGAGGCGCTGGCCCAGCGGATGAAAGACGTGAACGCGGTGGCCGAACGCTATGGACGCACGCTGGATTACGGTCTGCGCGTGCATGTCATCGTCCGCGACACCGAGGCCGAAGCGCGCGAATACGCGCAGCACATCGTGAGCAAGCTGGACGACGAACAGGGCAGGACGATCCGCGAACGGGCACTGGACGCGACCTCGCTTGGCGTGTCGCATCAGGCCAAGAACCGCGAACTGGCGGATATGGAAGGCTTTGTGGAGCCGCATCTCTGGACCGGTGTGGGCCGGGCGCGGTCGGGCTGTGGTGCGGCGCTGGTGGGGTCCACCGATCAGGTGCTGAGCGAATTGGAGCAGTACCAGAAGATGGGCATCCGCGCCTTCATCCTGTCGGGCTATCCGCATCTGGACGAATGCCGCCATTTCGGCAGCCGGGTCTTGCCGCAACTGAAGACCGTGCAACTGAACCATGCCTACGGCCGTGTGCCCGCGGGCACGCCGATGACGCCTCTGGGCGCCGGGGAGCGTCGCTGATGCCGCTGCACGGTTTACCAGAATTTTATGGAGCGCGTTTAGATTCTTCTACGAAGAATCTAGCCACAAGGCGCAAATCAAACCGCAAAGCAAATGCGTCCCAAGCAACGGCGCGCGGCATGTCTCAGCTCCACAAACCGAAAACTACGAACGCACAAGGATGACCATGGACCGCGTAAAACTCAACGACGCCCTTGAAATGAGCCGCCTTGTCTATGGAATGTGGCGGCTGGGTGACGATGCCGACACCAGCGTGGACCACATCCGCAACAAGATCAGCGCCTGCCTCGATCAGGGTATCACCACAATGGATCAGGCGGATATCTATGGTGGCTACGAGGCCGAGGAAATACTGGGCACCGCGCTCACCCCCGAGCTGCGCAACCGGATCGAGATCGTCACCAAATGCGATATCGTGGCCCCGGTGGGGCGCTATTCAAACGCACGGGTCAAATACTACGACACGTCACGCGCGCACATCCTGTCTTCAGTCGACCATTCGCTGCGGCTGATGAAGATCGACCATATCGACCTTCTGCTGATCCACCGCCCCGACCCGCTGATGGATGCCTGCGAAACCGGAGCGGCGCTGGACGAGGTTGTGGCAAGCGGCAAGGTCCGCGCGGTTGGCGTGTCGAACTTCCGTCCCTGGGATTGGGAGCTGTTGCAGGCGTCAATGAAGACCCCGCTCGTCACCAATCAGATCGAGATCAGCCTGTTGCATCACGCGCCCTTCACCAATGGCGACATCGCGTTCCACCAGAAGAACGGCCAGCCGCCGATGGCGTGGTCGCCGCTGGGGGGCGGTGCGCTTTTCGAACAGCACAACGCGGCGCTGCGCACCGCGCTCAAGACCATCGGCGATGATCACGGTGTCGATGAAGCGGCCGTGGCGGTCGCTTGGCTCTTGGCGCATCCGGCGCGCATTCTACCTGTCCTCGGCACCAACAATCTGGACCGCATCGCCCGCATCGGCGATGCTGCGAAGATACAGATCGACCGGGAGACATGGTTTGACCTTTACACCCACGCCCTTGGCCATGAAGTGGCCTGAGACACGCGATGAACGCCTTGACGCATAGCTTCGATCCCGCACAGGACAACAGCCGCGACTTTCGCGATGCGCTTGGCCGTTTCGGAACCGGGGTCACGATCGTCACCTGCGATGCGGGCGACGGGCCTCTGGGCATCACCGCCAACAGCTTTGCCAGCGTGTCGCTTGACCCGCCGCTGGTGCTGTGGTCGCCGGCGAAATCGTCAAGCCGCTATCCCTTCTTCATGGCGGCCGATCATTTTGCGATCCACGTCGTAGGGGCAGAGCAGGCCGGGCTGTGCACCGCCTTTGCCCGCAACGGCAACGCGTTCGATCAGTGCGACTGGGACACAGGCGACAAGGGCGTGCCGCTGCTTCACGGCTGTCTGAGCCGGTTCGAATGCACCAAGGTGGCCGAGCATGACGGCGGCGATCATTCCATCGTCGTCGCGCGTGTGCGCCGGGTGACCACGCGGGCAGGAGACCCGCTTCTGTTTTTCAGCGGACGCTACGGAGGATTTACCGAAGCGACATAAACCGCCCCGAGAAAACACAAAAAACGGGGCCACCGGCGGGAGACCGGTGTGGGACTGGGAGGAGGCCTGATGGCCATTTTGCTTTGGCTCTTGAAGCCATTGGAAGCCATGCTCGACATCGTTCTGCGGGTCGGTCGCTGGATTGCGGTGGTCGCCATTGGGATGATGGTCTGCGCCATTCTCCTGCAGGTCTTTTGTCGGTATGTCCTCGGCAACGCCCTGCCCTGGCCCGAGGAAGCGGCCATCTTCCTGATGCTCTGGATGACCGCCGTCATCGCGCCCTCGGCCTACAGGCGGGGTGGCTTTGTCGCGCTGGAGTTCCTGTCCTCGGCGCTGCCCCAACGCGGCGCGGCTGTGCTGGCGCTGGTTCTACTGCTGATCTCGGGCATGGTGCTTTATATCGGCGCACAGATGGGGCTGACCGAAATGAGCGGCCTGGCCGGCAAGTTCAAAAGCGCCTCTCTCAAATATCCCACGCTGGAGGGTTGGGAAAAGATGCCGAACTCCTGGCAGATTGCGTCGCTGGTGACCGGGCTGTGGCTGCTCTTCATCGTCAACATCGAATTGATCCTGCGCAACCTCATCACTCTGGCCGGAGGGGGCGACCGGTTGCGCTCGCCTCTCGATGCCGAGCTGACGGTGGAGTGATCCCATGCTGGTCTGGTTCCTGCCTCTCTTCCTGCTGTTCCTGATGATCGGCCTGCCGGTGTTCTTCGGCATGCTCGCGGCCCCCGGCATTCTGCTCTGGCTTAATGGTCAGGACCGCGATCTGATCCTGCTCTATCGCAACGTCTATAACGGCATGGCGTCTTTTCCGCTGATGGCGATCCCGTTCTTCATGCTGGCGGGCGAGCTGATGAACCGCGGCGGCATCACCATGCGGCTGGTCGAATTCAGCCAGGCGATGATGGGCCATTTCCGCGGCGGTCTGGCGCATGTGAACGTGCTCAGCTCGATGCTGTTTGCGGGTCTGTCCGGATCTGCCGTAGCGGACACCTCGGCGCTTGGGTCGATGCTGATCCCAGCGATGGAGAAAGAAGGCTATACCCGCAAATTCGCCGCCGCGATCACCGCCGCAAGTTCGGTGATCGGCCCGATCATCCCGCCCTCGGGCATCATGATCATCTACGCCTACGTCATGGGCGAATCCGTCGCGGCCCTGTTCCTTGCGGGCATCGTCCCGGGCATCCTTGTCGGTGTCGGCCTGATGATCATGGTCAAGTTCATGGCCGACAAATACGACTTCCCCGCCTCGCGCCAAAAGGCAAGCTGGGGCGAACGCGGCAATGCCTCGCTCAAGGCGTTCTTCCCGCTGATGACCCCGGTGATCATCCTGGGCGGCATCCTGGGCGGTGTCTTTACCCCGACCGAGGCCGCTGCCGTGGCTGTGGGCTATGCGATCATCGTCGGCATGTTCATTCTGCGCACCCTGTCGATCCGCGATCTGCCGGATGTGTTCATGCGCGCCGCCATGACATCCGCCACGGTTCTTCTGCTCGTGGGGGCTGCGATGGCGTTCAAGACGGTGGTGTCGCTGTCACACACCCCCGAGATCTTGGCCGAATTCGTGCTGGGCCTGAGCCAGAACCCGTTGATCCTGCTCTTCCTGATCAACCTGCTTCTGTTCGTCGTGGGCATGTTCCTCGATGCAGGTCCGGCGATCATCATCCTCGGGCCGATCCTCGGGCCGATCTTCGTCGATCTGGGGGTCGATCCGATCCATTTCGCGATCATCATGTCCGTCAACCTGACAGTGGGTCTGGCCACACCGCCGATGGGACTCGTTCTTTTCGTCGCCTCAAGCGTGTCCGGCGAACGGGTCGAGACCATCTCCAAGGCGATCCTGCCGTTCCTTTTCATCGAAATCGTGGTGATCTTCCTGATCACCTTCATCCCGGAAATCTCCATGACCATTCCGCGCCTGACCGGGTTCGCGGACTGACATCTGCGGGTCACACGGCCCGTGTAACCGACCACGAGAAAGCAACAGGGAGTACACCATGCTCAAAGGTCTTACAAAAGTGGCACTGACGGCGGCCTTGCTCGCCGGAAGCGCAATGACAGCGGCGGCACAGGATTTCACCATCCGCGCCACGGCCAACTCGAACGAAAACGACGAGGATTATGACGGCCTCGTGGTCTTCAAGAACCATGTCGAGAACGCTTCGAACGGCCGCATCGCGGTGGAGCTGTTCATCGGCACGCAGCTTTGCTCGGGCGGTGCGGAATGTCTGCAGGGTGTGTCCGACGGCTCCATCGACGTCTTCGTGACAACCTCGGGCGGTGCGGCGGGCATCTTCCCCTACGTTCAGGTGCTCGACCTGCCCTACCTGATGTCGGATGACCGCGTGGCAGAGCACGTGCTGTCGGGCGATTTCACCCGCACCATGCGCAACATGGCGCTTGAGGATTCGGGCGACACGATCCGCATCATGACCATCGGCAACACCGGCGGCTGGCGTAACTTTGCCAACACGCAGCGCCGCATCACCAAGCCCGAGGATCTGGCCGGTCTCAAGATCCGCACCGTCGTCGCCGACCTGCCGCAGGAGCTGGTCAAGGTGCTGGGTGCCGCCCCGACCCCGATCAGCTGGCCGGAACTCTTCACCTCGATCCAGACCGGTGTGGTGGACGGCTCCAAGAACGGCATCACCGACATCATGGGGATGAAGTTCCCGGATGCGGGTCTGCAATACCTGACGCTCGACGGCCACGCCTATATGGGCGCCATCTGGGTGATGAACAACGCCAAGTTCATGGACATGCCCGAAGACCTGCGCCGCGTCGTGGTCGACGGCTTTGCAGCACTCCAGCAGGCGACCTTCGCCTCGCCCAAGCGCAAGTCGATCCAGGCCTACGAGGAATTCGTCGCGGGTGGCGGTGATCTCTACGTGCCGACGCCGGAGGAAAAGGAAGCCTTCCGCGAGGCAGCCGCCCCGGTCTTTGACTGGTTCCAGGAAAACGTCGACGGCGGTCCGGAAATCTTCGAGGCGCTGATGAAAGCCGTGGCTGAAGCCGAGGCCGATCTGGCGGCAGAATACGAAGCTGACCTGAACTGATCAGGTTCGGATAGCGCGATGGGGCCTCGGAGGACACTCCGGGGCCTTTTCATGTGCCGGAACAGGGTATCGTCATCCTCGGGCCTGACCCGAGGAACTGTGTTGCACATCTTGCCGTCATCCTCGGGCTTGACCCGAGGATCTCCGGGTCCTGAGGTCCTCGGGTCAAGCCCGAGGATGACGGTGTAAACGAGAAGAAGCGGCGCCGCCCCGTTGGGCCTGACGGTTCTCTCAACATCCCCGATTCAACGGGCGACCTGTACTTGGGGGAGACCCAAGCCTGTACGGAAACCGGTCTCTCATGGTCAGCCTTCCGGCGTGTGAGAGGGTGTCAGTTGTCGTCCACGCGGCCTGGGAGTGACCCTACCCGCTCGATGCGCATCGTGGGCGGGGGTATGGGGGAAGGTTGGTTAACGGGGCGGAAATGGGGCGTGCGGTGAAAACGAGACTATTCCACTTGCGACATGGCAGTCGGTTGTCACACTCTTGTTGGCCATACTTTCGCATTCTCGAATAACAAGCGTCTATGCCGACATGCCACAACATGGTATGGTAGCTCATTAAAAGAGGAATTTGAGATGCGTTATCATTTTTCAACGCTTGTATTATCTCTGACTCTCGGAGCAACAAGCCCAGTCGCGACGTCTGCTTTGGCTGACGAGGTGCCCGACCCTATCGCTGTGATGACCGAACTGACGGAAGTTGTCTGCATAGCTCCACAGAACACCGGGAGTTATTCAGAAACCCTTGTTCGCGCCGATGCAGAAGTCGAGGTTGCAAAAATATTGAAGTCACTCGTCGGAGCGGGCGCTTCCGCCGAATTCCTCGACAAACAAATCAGCTACGTAAACGCGCTACGCGATGGTGAACTGGCCAATCAGATCCAGTCGGCCCAAGACTGCCGACTTATGGTCTTCAACCATTACAGCCCGTTGGTGCAAGATTGGATTAAGCAAGGAATGCAGGGATCAAACGACGGCTCTGTTTCGGTGACTGGAGATTGTAATGCGACAACGGTCGATGCCTCAGGCAACACAGTTACCGTGGCTTGTAACTAAGGCATCCGTTTGCGGACTTCTGTTCTGCGGGCTCGGTTCCATTGCCATAGCTCAAGATGCAACACCTTCGGTTGACGTAAAAGGCAACTGCAACGCAACGATATCGGGGGGATCGTCGAATGTCGTGAACGTCTACTGCGGGTCCGCGGAAGATGTTCCGAACTCGGAGACGACATCTTCAAACACGCTTGTCATTCATGCGAATGGCCCAACCGTTCTTCTGTATCAACCAGACGGAATTGGTGGGTTCACGCCGTTTCAGTTTTACCCCGATGTCGTCAACTTCTCGGCAAGCACTTTTCGTCTCGAAATCGGTGATGATGTTTTTCGAAACGATTTCGTTGATCAATTTAGTTTTGGCAAAATCGAGAGCAAAGACAGCCTGAAGCCGTTTGAGATGAAGCTGCGCCTTCAATATTTCAATGGTATGGCAACAGAAGCGAATTGTGCCGGTTTTCTCAACATCGAATCTGACGCCGTCATTAGCCCCAAGATAAATGTGGTGGTCGACGCTATGACGGGGCAGACCTATGCACCGAATTGCTGGTTCGACGTGAGTTCTGCGACGGGATAAGCAACCGCCACACTCCTGCCACTTGCCCCTGCTAGAGCAATCCGCAACACTTACCGAAACGGGTAGAGCCAGACCCTGTAGTCATCCACGAGCTGTTGCGCATGTTCGATCTGATCCGGCGTCATTTTCTTGACCACCTCCTCGACCGAAATGGCCGCGTCGGGGTCTCCGCCGATGGTGCTGAGCTGGTACCAGAGGAACGCGCGGACGAGGTCCGGGGCGGGCAGGCCGAGGCCGGTTTCATAGTACCAGCCGACGCCCGATTGTGCGCCCGCATGGCCCTTCATGGCCGACCGCAGATACCAGTCGAAGGCGCGGACATAGTCCTGATCGACGCCCAGACCCAGCGCGTACATGACGCCGATCAGTTCCTCGGCCTCGGCATTGCCCGACCGCGCGGCGGGCCAGAGGCGGTCATAGGCCTCTTCAAAGCGGCCCTCTTCCATCAGGTCGCGCGCGTCTTCGATGTCGGCCAGCACCGGGGTCGCGAGCAGGGTGAGGGCAAACATCCAATGGGTCAGCTTCATCTTGGTTTGCTCGTCTCTTTGTCTCTGGCCGCACCTGCCGTGGCCCAACCGATCAGCGCCGAGGATTTCATCGCCTTCGATGCCGATCAGGCGCGGCTGGGTCAACTCCTTTTCTACGACAAGATTTTAAGCGGGAACAAGAACATCTCCTGCGGCACATGCCATCATCACGACCTTGGCGGGACCGATGGTCTCTCGCTGGGTATTGGCGAGGGCGGCGTCGGGCTGGGGCCCAAGCGCACACCCGGCGACGGCGCGGATCGCATCCGCAAGCGCATCCCGCGCAACGCGCCGGCGCTGTGGAACCTCGGGCACAAGGACGTGCGGGTGCTGTTCCATGACGGGCGGCTGGAAATCTCGGACATCTACGGCAACGGATTCGACAGCCCCGCTGAGGAATGGCTGCCGCAAGGGCTGGAGACGATCCTTGCCGCGCAGGCGCTGTTCCCGATGACGGCGCAGTTCGAAATGGCCGGGAATACCGGCGAGAACGAGGTGATCGGCGCGGTGACCGACCGGATCGACCTGGGCTGGCCGATCCTTGCCAAACGGGTCCGGACGATCCCGGAATACGGGCAGATGTTCGTTGACGCGTTCGACCATATCGACAGACCCGAGGACGTGACCATCGTCGAGATCGGCAATGCGCTGGCCGCGTTCATAGGCACCGAATGGGCGAATTACGACAGCCCCTATGATGTGTTCCTGACCGACGGCACGCCCCTGCCCGAGGATGCCGAACGCGGGCGGCAGTTGTTCTTTGGCGAGGCGCGTTGTGCGCAATGCCACAACGGCCCGCTGCTGACGGATCAAGACTTTCACGCGATGGCCCTGCCCCCGTTTGGCCCCGGTCGGACCCGTCAGTGGGATCCGATCCCGCGCGATGTCGGGCGGATGGGCGCGACCGATGATCTGGAGGACGCCTATCGGTTCCGCACGCCCCCGTTGCGCAATGTGGCGCTGACCGCGCCCTATGGGCATAACGGTGCCTATGCGAGCCTGCGGGACATGGTGCGTCACATGGCCGATCCCGTGTCGATGCGCGCCGACTGGACACCGGCGCGCGCGGCGCTGCCAGAGGTGCCGTGGTTGCAGCAGATCGACTATGTCATTCAGTCCGACCGGCTGGAGATGGAGCGCCATGCAGCCACATTGGATGTGCGCCCCGTGTCCCTGACCGAGGCGCAGGTGGACGATCTGGTGGCGTTTCTGGAAAGCCTCACCGGGGTGACGGCACTGGAGCGTCCATTGGGGCGTCCGGATCGGGTGCCCAGCGGGCTGCCGGTGGATTGACGCGCCAAAACGCGATGGCGCGTTTTGGCGAATCCTTTGCGGCTCAGGACGCCTCGAGGAATTCCCGGATCACCGGTTGTTGCGCGGGCTTTTTCGCCAACCCCTTGAGCAGCTTTGCTAGCTTGGGCTCGACCACCCGTTTTGCAGCACTTTTCGGGCTGAACCACCGTCGTTTGCGCTGATGCCGCTCTTTCCAGTTCCGCTTGAGCGTCTCGACCACCATCGGATAGACGTCGACCTCGCATTTCAGAAGCGATCCGTCCGCCATCCGTTTCTTGTAGGTGTAGGTGCCGATCACCTCGGTCCCGATATACCCAAGCGCACCGGCTTCTTCCAAGGCCTCGATCTCGGCCGCGTGCCAGGGTTTTTTGCCATCCATCGTCCAGCCTTTCGGCATGATCCAACGGCGGGTTTCCCGCGAGGTTACCATGAGAACCTGAAAGGTCCCGTCCTTCTTCCAACGCATCGGAAGGGCGGCGATTTGACGTCCGATTTCGGGCATGTTTGCCCCCGGAAATTATTGTTGTTCTTGCTGCTGCATATACAACATACGCCAGAACCCGCTATTTTACAAATCCACGTAACAAATGAATGACGCGGTCAGAGGCCGGACACCCGTTTCAGGTGGCCCAGGATTTCGTCCACCCCCTGATCGTGGCGGATGGCGGCAAAAACAAAGGGACGGCCTTCGCGCATCTTGGTGGCGTCGCGGTCCATCACCTCGAGCGAGGCACCGACATGCGGCGCGAGGTCGGTCTTGTTGATCACAAGGATGTCCGACCGGGTCAGCGCGGGCCCGCCCTTGCGGGGGATCTCCTCACCCGCCGCCACGTCGATCACATAGAGCGTCACATCCGCCAGTTCCGGGCTGAACGTGGCCGAGAGGTTGTCACCGCCGCTTTCGATCAGCACGACTTCGACATCGGGATGACGTTTGACCATCTCAGCGACGGCCGCAAGGTTGATCGACGCGTCCTCGCGGATGGCGGTGTGCGGGCAGCCGCCGGTTTCGACCCCGATCACCCGATCCTGCGGCAGGATCTGCATCCGCATCAGCGCCTCGGCGTCTTCCTGCGTGTAGATGTCATTTGTGATCACACCCACCGAATGGGTGTCCTTGAGCCGTTTCGCCAAGGCTGCAGTGAGCGAGGTTTTCCCCGCACCGACAGGGCCACCGATGCCTACTCGAAGGGGTCCGTTGCGGGGGCTCATGTGCGGAAAATCCTTGGGCTGAGGGTTTCGTGACGCATCGCTGCGATGTCGGCAGCAAAGCTCTGGCTGGTCAGATCGTCAAGCGTTTGGGCCTCGGTCTGAGCGGCAATCTCTGAACAGAGCGGCGACAGGGCCGCGACGATGCGCTGCGCTTCGGTCTGGCCCAGCGCCATCAGGCGTTGGCAGGCGGCGACCACGGCGGCGACCCAGGCGTGCAGGTACATCTGCACCGCCATTGTCACAGGCAGGTTCAGGTGCATGATCCCGACGCCCAGCGCCACCGGATAGGTGAGGTTCGTCACGTCGATCCCCCAGTTTGCGCGCAACTGGTCGCAGAAGGCGGCACCCTGCGCGTCGATCTCCAACAGCCGTTCGCGGCTGGGACAGAAAGCGCGCGCGGTCTGGTCCACCTCATCTGGGTCCATCCCGCTGGCCGCAGCACGGATCAGGATCGCATCGCTCACGCCATTGCCCTCGCGCAGCATGTCGGACAGCCAGTCCTCCACGTTGATGGGTGTCACCAGTTTGTCGGCAATCGCCTGCTCCAGCCCGCTGGAATAGGCGAAAGCCCCGATAGGGAAACCCGGCGACAGCCATTGCGCCAGCGTGAGGATCGGATCAGTGGGCGTGCGAATGGGTCCGTCCATGGCCATAGGCTCCTCCCTCCGGGGTGAAAGGTTCCACGACCTCTGTCACATCCGCGCCCAAGAGGTTCAGCATGTCGCGAATGACGTGATCGCGCTGGATCAGCAATCGCGTCTCTTCGATCTGGCAGGGGGTGTGGCGGTTGCCGATGTGCCAAGCAAGCCGGTGCAGGGACTTGCCTTTGACGTCCAGCAAGGGTTCCGGAGCGGCAACGACGGCGATTTCGGACCCGTCTTCCAGAACAAGCACGCCGCCATGGTTGAGAGACGTGGTTTTGGGAAGGTCCACCAGAACGCGGCTGCCATCCACAAGATCAAGCACCTTGCGACGCAGGAAGCGATCCTCATAGGTCAACTGGACCTGCCCCACCGGGGTCTGGTGGGCATGGTCGTGATAGACCTGTGCGATGCGATCGGGGGCCGTCATAGCGCCCCCCGCAGAGTGTGGCTTACAGTGCGCCGCCGGACAGGGCGCGCTGGACAAGCTGCGCGCGCGTGATGCCCATGGAGGCCAGTTGTTCGTCCGACACGGCGTTCAGACGTTTCACGGTCTGCGCGCGCGACGAATTTTCGCCCATCCGAACAATCGCATTCCAGATGCGTGCCAGAAGCGAGGTGGACGGAACGTGGTCGAGTGTGTGTGCCATGAGACAGGTCCTTGGAATCGGTCAGACTGTCTCCTCCCTGAAGGTGCGGGTAACACGGCGGCTCCGGCACCAGTAGCACCATGACGGCATGCCGGGATTGCACGGAATGCATATGCGGACCTCTTTGCATCATCATCTGTCAGAACAGGAAATAGCGCTGCGCCATCGGCAGCACCTCTGCCGGTTCGCAGACCAGCAATTCCCCATCCGCCCGCACTTCGTAGGTTTCGGGGTTCACCTCGACCTTGGGGGTTGCGGTGTTCAGCTTGAGGTCCGACTTGCCGATCCCGCGTGTGTTCTGCACCGCGAGCGTTTTCTTCGCGATCCCGAGCTTTTCCCCGATGCCGTCGGCCTGCGCCGCCTCGGAGACGAAGATCACGGCAGAGTTCTCGACGCTGCGCCCATAGGCGCCCCACATGGGCCGCGTGTAGACCGGCTGCGGTGTCGGGATGGACGCGTTCGGATCCCCCATCTGCGCACAGGCAATCGTGCCGCCGATCAGGACCATCTCGGGCTTCACGCCAAAGAAGGCCGGATGCCAGAGCACCAGATCGGCGCGCTTGCCTTCCTCGATGCTGCCGATCTCGCGGCTGATGCCATGCGCGATTGCCGGGTTGATCGTGTATTTCGCCACGTAGCGACGCACGCGCATGTTGTCGTTGTCGCCGGTTTCCTCGGGCAACGCTCCGCGTTGCTTCTTCATCTTGTCGGCGGTCTGCCAGGTGCGGATGATGACCTCGCCCACACGGCCCATCGCCTGACTGTCGGAGGCGATGATGCTGAAGGCCCCCATATCGTGCAGAATGTCCTCGGCCGCGATGGTCTCGCGCCGGATGCGGCTTTCGGCGAAGGCGATGTCCTCGGGGATGGATTTGTCGAGGTGGTGACAGACCATGAGCATGTCGAGATGCTCTTCCAGCGTGTTCACCGTGAAGGGGCGCGTCGGGTTGGTGGAGCTTGGGAGCACATGCTCCTCACCACAGATCTTGATGATGTCCGGCGCGTGCCCGCCGCCTGCGCCTTCGGTGTGGAAGGCGTGGATCGTGCGGCCTTTCATCGCTTTTACGGTGTGCTCGACAAAGCCCGACTCGTTCAGCGTGTCAGTGTGGATCATCACCTGCACATCCATCGCATCGGCCACCGACAGGCAGCAGTCGATGGCGCCGGGGGTCGTCCCCCAGTCCTCGTGCAGCTTGAGCGCACAGGCCCCTGCCTTGATCTGTTCCTCGAGCGCGGCGGGCAGCGAGGCATTGCCCTTGCCCGCAAAGGCGAGGTTCATCGGAAAGGCGTCCGCCGCCTGCAGCATGCGCCCGATGTGCCACGGGCCGGGCGTACAGGTGGTGGCGAGCGTCCCATGTGCGGGGCCGGTGCCGCCGCCCAGCATCGTGGTGAGGCCGGAATGAAGCGCGTCCTCGATCTGCTGCGGGCAGATGTAGTGGATGTGGCTGTCGAACCCGCCTGCCGTCAGAATGCGGCCCTCGCCGGCAATCGCCTCGGTGCCCGGACCGACGATGATGTTCACCCCCGGTTGGGTGTCGGGGTTGCCCGCCTTGCCGATCTTGTAGATCCGCCCGTCGCGCAGTCCGACATCGGCCTTGTAGATGCCGGTATAGTCCACGATCAGCGCGTTGGTGATGACGGTGTCGACCGCGCCCTCTGCGCGGGTCGCCTGAGACTGCCCCATCCCGTCGCGGATCACCTTGCCGCCGCCGAACTTGACCTCTTCGCCGTAGACCAGCGCATTTGCACCGCTGCCTCCGGCGGTTGCAGCGCCAACGGCCTCGGCGGTCAGGTCGCGTTCGACCTCGATGATCAGGTCGGTATCGGCCAGCCGCAGCTTGTCGCCCACGGTGGGGCCGAACATGGCGGCATAATCGGCGCGTTTGATCTGTGCTGGCATATCAGGCCCTTTTCAGTCCGCGTTTGGTGAGGCGTTTGTGATTGGAGCGGGTGGCTTGCCGGATCGGTTTGATCGCGAGGGACGCCACCACATCGGGGCTTTTCCCGGCCAACATGGCCAGAGACGCATCCGTCCCCCCTTTCACAAAGGCAAAGATCTTTTCGTTCAACATCCGGCTGTTTTCGGACTTGGGCACCGACCAGAGCCCCATCGCCCCCATCATGCGCATGGCGATCACGCCCTGCGCTTCGGCGATGACCCACCCCACCTGCATGGCGTTGGCCCAGTAATCCATCGGAGTGAACAGACGGCCCATCAGAGATCTCCCATAACCTGTTGGTTGAAGCCGATCACCCGGCGCGCGCCGGAGAGCGGGATCAACTGCACCTCGCGCCTCTGGCCCGGCTCGAACCGCACGGCGGTGCCCGGAGCGATGTCAAGCCTGTGGCCCCGCGCGGCGTCGCGGTCGAAATCGAGTGCCGGGTTGGTTTCGGCGAAATGGTAATGGCTGCCGACCTGCACAGGGCGATCGCCGGTGTTGGCCACCATCAGCGTGATCGCCGGGCGGTCGGGGTTCAGGGTCAGCGACCCTTCCGCCGGAAACAGCTCTCCGGGGATCATTTGCGCTTCCGGATTTTGCCAAAGGCCAGCCCGCCCGCGACGGCGATCAGACCCAGAGCGCTGACAATCGCCAGCCAGTGCGCGCCATCATGCGGGTGCACATGGGCACCGGGATGCGCCATCGCGGAGGATGCCCAAGCCAGTGTCACCGCCGTCAAAGCCAGACCTTTTTTCATCTCGAAACCCTTTCGCTTCTTCTTTTTCCAAATATGCAAAGTCACCGGATCGGATTGTGCACGGTCACCAGTTTGGTGCCGTCCGGAAACGTCGCCTCCACCTGCACCTCGTGGATCATCTCGGGCACGCCTTCCATGCACTGATCGCGGGTGATCACCTGCGCGCCCGCCTGCATCATGTCGGCGACGCTGCGCCCGTCGCGCGCGCCTTCGACCACCGCATCGGTGATGAGCGCAATCGCTTCGGGGTGGTTGAGCTTCACACCCCGTTCGAGGCGTTTGCGCGCGACCATCGCGGCCATGGCGACCAGCAGCTTGTCTTTTTCGCGGGGGGTCAGGTTCATGTCTTACAGTCTCCAGGATCGCGGCAGGGCGTCACCGCTCAGCCGATCAAGAACAGGAATGAGGGTGCGGCGCAGGTCGTAGCCGTCTTTCGCCAGTGCGCGGAGGACCAGAACGCCGTCCTGCACCAGCGACACGCCTGCGGTCGGCGGCAGCATGGCACGGATCGGATCAAGATGCGCCTCGGCCTCGGGGGCGGCGAAAACGACCAGAGCCATGGCACGGGCACCGCCGCCCAAAGCGGGTTTGTCGAGGATCGCCGTGATGTCACCATTCAGGGTGCTGGCATCGCGGAACACCAGTTCGCCGTCACGCTCCAGCGTCAGGCTGTCGGCAAAGCGGGCCTGTGTGACCACTTCGCCCATCGCCAGACGGCCAAAGAGGACGGGTTCGACGACCAGCACGCGGGCATCGGACGCCATCCTTATGGTCAACGACCGGCGCAGTGCGCCGTTCTGAAAAAGAATGGTTTCCTGCGGCAGCCAGTCGACGCGTCCGCCCGACTCGACCGTCACGATGTTGCGCACCCGTGCGGTGGTGTCGTCGGCGGTGCGATACACCCGTTCGGCGGCCTGCGTCGTCAGGCGCAGCCGTGCGCCTGTCTGGGCCGTTGCCGCGATGGACAGGGTGTCGCCCCCGGTCAGGCCACCGGAGGTGTTGAGGATCACGCCTTCTACCGCATCGCGGGCCGGGGTCATCAGGATCTTGGCAGACCCCGTCTGGTGCAGATCGGCCAGCGCCGACACCCCGTCGCCCCGCGCCTTGGCGGCGATGGTCAGCTTGCCATGGGAACGCGGCGGCAAGGTGGTGAGGGCGGTCAGGTGAGTCATCTTGGCGAAACGCTAGCAATCGGTGTGACCCGAGTTCCAACGCATTTCTTGGAAGCGCACCACAACTGAGCGAAAGCATCGCAGAAAGCGGCCAGCATCAAAACTCTGCGCCCGATAAATGGGCAATCAGGTCATAAATGCCCACAAATTCATCAAAAATGAATCGCCGAAATCAGGACTCTGGCGCACATTCGGGCAGTTGGTTCAACACCATGTCGCGGGACGGGCGAAACCCGTCCGGCAGGTCTTGCAGCACCTCGTCCACCACTTCGGCACTCAGCGAAGCCACCTCGCAGGAATAGTCGGCAAATGTGCCGTCGGGATTGTCGACCTGCCAGTCGCGGAAATCCTGCGCCTCGAACGCGACGGCGGCCCCGGCACCGACCACGGGAACCGCAACCAGCATCCGGCGCAGACGCGCCTTGGCTTTGGTACGTGCGATGGCCTTGGCGAGATCCTTGCGATGGCTCAGTGCAGCGGCTGAGGCGCTTGCGGTGACGGTGGCCACCTGCGCCGTTAGCGTCACCGCCTGCACCGCGAGGGCCACCGTGCTGAACAGAAGGGCCGCGCAGAGCCATATCAGCACAACCGTGTTGCGCAGCCACCTGAGCACGCGGAACACCGGGCTAGCGGAGGCTTTGCAACAGCGCCTGCGACGGCGTGCCGGTGACCGGCAATCCCCGGCTGGCCTGATAGGCGCGGATCGCGGCTTCGGTATTCGACCCGATCACCCCGTCTGCCCCCTGCGTGTCGAACCCCCGTGCGGTGAGGCGTTGCTGCAGCGCGATCCGATCCTCTTTGGTCAGCCCATTGGCATCGGGCGGGAACGGCGTGCGCAGCGGCCCGGCGCCGCCGATCCGGTCGGACAGGTGGCCCACGCCAATCGCGTAGGCGTCGGAATTGTTATAGCGCTTGATCACCCTGAAATTCGCCGTGGTGGCAAAGCGCGGCCCGCCCGGTTGCGGCTGAAGCGACCCGTTGGGGGATTCAGCCCCCCAAGACACACCGCGCTGCCAGCCATTGCGCTGCAGGTAGGCAGCGGCAGAGGCCAGCGCGTCGGTCGGATCGTCCGACCAGATGTCGCGGCGGCCGTCGCCATCGTGATCCACGGCAAATTGCAGGAAGGAGGTCGGGATGAACTGTGTGTGCCCCATGGCCCCCGCCCAGCTTCCGGTCATGCGCGAGGCGGGAATGTCTCCGTTCTGGAGGATTCGCAGCGCCGCGATCAGTTGCTGCTCAAAGAACCGCCCGCGCCGCCCGTCAAAGGCCAGCGTCGAGGTGGCCGAGATCACCGGCACCTCGCCGCGCCGTTCGCCGTAAAAACTTTCCAGTCCCCAGATCGCGCAGATGATCCGCGCATCGACGCCATAGCGGCTTTCGAGTTCGGTGAGCGTGCCGCGATAACGGGCAAAGGCCGCCCGGCCTTTTGCCACGCGTTCCTCGGACGCCGCGATGGCGAGGTAGTCCTCGAGACTGCGGCTGAACTCGGTCTGGTTGCGGTCGCGCGTCACGACACCTGGCAGGTATCCCGTACCGCGAAAGGCCGCAGCCAGCGTGGATTGCGAAATCCCCTGCGCTGCGGCGCGTCCCTGAAACGCCGCGACCCATGCGTCATAGGCGGCGTTGGGCACGGGCCTCAGATCGGCGGGCAGACCGGTGGGTGTGCTTGTGCTCACGTTGCCCGCCGGCATGGCACGTGAACATGCGGAAAGGCCAAGGCCCAAAAGCCCCAGCCCGAATAGGCGTCGATTGATCTGCATCGGTCTGCTCACCTCTGTGATGCGTTTTGCTGCCATTGTGAGGCCAAGTCGCCCGCCGCACAATGGCTGGCTTGGCCCGACACGGTTTTGCGCGGATGCCCGCAAATCCGGCAACTGCGTCAACCGCCCGGGGACAGCAGCGCTCGGGACTTTTCTTTTGCAGCAATCCCGGCCAGTCTTACTCAAACAGATCCGGAGGGAGTGATGGAAGCCAGTTTCTCGCGCCGCAAACTGCTGACGCCGACCGAGTTGCGCAGCCTCACCGAACGGTCGGACCTGATGGGCGCGCTTCAGATGGCGAGCCATGTGGGGGCGATCCTTGTGGTGGGCGTTCTGCACGCGCAGGCGATGGGCACGGGGTGGGTCTGGGTCACCGGGTTCGCCCTTGGGGTGCTGATCAACTTCCTCTATGCCGCGCAGCACGAATTGAGCCATGCCACGGTGTTCAAGACCCGCAGCCTGAACGAGCTCTTCGGCCGGATCATCGGGTTCATCCAAATCTTCCCGCGCGACTATGACCAGATCATGCATTTCGCGCATCACCAGTACACGCAGGACTGGGAACGCGACGGCGAGCTGGTGCGCGAGCCTTATACTCTGACCACCTACCTGCTCTGGCTGTTTGGCATCACATATTGGCGCAACCGGGTGTTCGGCGTGGTGCGCCGCGCGCGCGGGGTGATCGTGGAGCCGTTCATCCGGCCCGAGGAGGAGGCCAAGGTGATCCGGGAAAGCCGGATTCACCTGGCGGGATATGCGCTGATCGCGCTCGTGTCGGTGGTGACGGGAAGCTGGGCCGCGCTGACCTTTTGGATTCTGCCGATGGTGCTGACAAAGCCGGTGCACCAGTTGCAGAACACCATCGAACATCTGGGCTTGAGCCACGAGAACGACATTCTGGAAAACACCCGTTCCACTCGCACCAACGCGTTTTTCCGCTGGCTCTGCTGGCAGATGCCCTACCACACAGCCCATCACACATTCCCCGCCGTGCCGTTCTGGAAGCTGCGCGCGCTGAACGACAAGATCGAAGACAAGGCGGGAGACGTGCACCGCATGGGCTGGATCGAGTTCCAGATCGAAGTCATCAAGAAGCTGCTGGCCAAGGATGAAAGCCAGTACCCGATGAACGAGGTCTGGATCGTGCCCATGTCGGGCGGCCGCACCCGCCGGGTGCCTGCCGAGTGAGGAGGCTGCAGGTCTACACCTCGCTCTGGGCGATGCAGCCGCATGACCAGACCGGGGTCCAACTGCCCTATGATCAGGTCTGCGAGATGGTCGCCGGGGCCGGGTTTGACGGGATGGCGATTGATCTGGGCGCGTCGGATGTGGCGGTCGCCCACGCCGTGCGCCCGCATATGGAGGCCAACGGCCTGACGCCGCTCATCGTGGCGTTTCCGAAGACCATTGAAAGCCTTGAGGACACGCTGCACATGGCCGTCGATTTCGGCGCGCCGTTTGTGGATGTGATCGGGCAGGTGATGCCCATTGCCTTGGACGATATGGTTCCGGTGATCGAAACCTGGATGGCGATGTCGGATCGCATCGGGATGCCGATCCAGTTCGAAACCCACCGCAACTGCATCACCAACGATCTTTATACGACGCTGCAACTGCTCGACCGCATCCCCGAGATGCGGATTTGCGCGGACCTGTCACATTATGTGGTGGACCGGGAATTCTGGTTTCCGCTGTCAGAGCATGACCTCGGGCTGATCTCTCGCATCCTGAAACGCTCGGACAGTTTTCAGGGCCGGGTGGCCAGCCGTCAGCAGATCCAGCTGCAACTGGATTTCCCGCAGCACCAGAAATGGGTGGAGCTTTTCAAGGGCTGGTGGCGCGCAGGCATGGCCGATTGGCGCGCACGGAACGCGTCGGGTGACTGCATTTTCGTCTGCGAGCTGGGCCCGCCGGAATACGCCATGACCGGGCCGGACGGGCGCGAGATGTCGAACCGCTGGCACGAGGCGCAGGTGATCAAGGGCTGGGTCCGGGAGATCTGGGAGGACCTCGGCGGAGACATTTGACACGCTTGCGTTTCCTGCCAGAGTGCGCGCAACGAACACCAGAGGACGTACCGATCCCATGACCACCCCCTGCATCATCTGCGTCGCCATCACCGGATCTTTGCCGACCAAGGCGGACAATCCCGCCGTTCCGACCGCTGTGTCCGAACAGATCGAAAGCACCCATGAAGCGTTCGAGGCGGGGGCCACGATCATGCACGCCCATGTGCGCAACGACGATGAAACCCCCAGCTCGGATCCGGACAAGTTCGCCCTGCTCAAGGAGGGTGTGGAAAAGCACTGCCCAGGCATGATCATTCAGCTTTCCACCGGGGGGCGGTCCGGTGCGGGCAAGACGCGGGGCGGGATGCTGCCGCTGCGTCCTGACATGGCGTCGCTGTCGGTTGGGTCAAACAACTTTCCAACGCGGGTTTACGAGAACCCGCCCGATCTTGTCGCGTGGCTCGCATCCGAGATGAAGACCTACGACATCAAGCCCGAGATCGAGGCATTTGACCTGTCGCACATCTTCCGCGCCGCCGCGATGTACGAGGCGGGAGAGATCGCCGAAACGCCCTATGTGCAATTCGTCATGGGTGTGAAGAACGCGATGCCGGTGGACCGCGAGGTGTTCGATTTCTACATCCACACCGTCAAGCGCCTCTTTGGAGAGGATGCGCCCTGGTGTGCGGCGGGGATCGGGCCGAACCAGATCGTGCTGAACGAATGGGCGATTTCCTCGGGTGGCCATGCGCGGACGGGGCTGGAGGACAATATCCGTCTGGATCGCAACACCTTGGCACCGTCGAACGCGGCGCTGGTCAAACGTGCGGTTGAGCTCTGCGAAAAGTACGAACGTCCGGTCGCCACGTGGCAGCAGGCGCGCGAGATGCTGGGCCTGCGCGAGGTCGCCTGACAGGGACCGGGCCTTCTCCGGTAAAGACAAATTTTGGGAAGTCCACGTTGCGCGGATGGCGCGGGGGTGCTGTTTCCGTCAACGGAAACAAGCTATGCGTTGACGCGTCGCTGTCCCGCCATGACCTGACTCATTTTGTGATCCTTGTTTCCGTCAACGGAAACAGGCGATGCGTCGACGCATCGCTACGCGGGCATCGGATCATCGCGCCAAAGCGTTCCGTCAATGGAACGCGGAAGATGCGTCGACGCATCTTCCGCCCAGCGTGAGTCCGTGAAACGAAAAACCCCCGCATCCGGGATGCGGGGGTTCTGGTGTCTCATCTGATCACGTGGATCAGTTGTCGTCGCCCGACTTGAGCGCCGCGCCAAGGATGTCGCCCAGCGATGCGCCGGAATCCGACGAACCGTACTGCTCGACCGCTTCCTTCTCTTCGGCGATCTCGCGGGCCTTGATCGACAGGCCCAGACGACGGGTCTTGCTGTCCACGTTGGTCACGCGCACATCGACCTTGTCACCGACCGAGAACCGTTCGGGGCGCTGTTCGGCACGGTCACGCGACAGATCGGAGCGGCGGATGAAGGACTTCATGCCCTCGTATTCCACTTCGATGCCGCCATCTTCGATGGCTGTGACCTGAACGGTGATGATCGAGCCGCGCTTTACGCCGCCCACGGCATCCGCGAACTTGTCGCCACCCAGTGCCTTGACCGAAAGCGAGATGCGCTCTTTCTCGACATCCACTTCGGTGACCACGGCCTGAACCATGTCGCCCTTGCGGTAGTTCTGGATCGCGTCTTCGCCACGCTCGTCCCATGACAGGTCCGAAAGGTGAACCATGCCGTCGATGTCGCCGTCGAGGCCAACGAACAGACCGAATTCGGTGATGTTCTTGACTTCGCCTTCGACCTCGGTGCCCTCGGGGTGTGTTTCTGCAAACACTTCCCACGGGTTGCGCATGGTCTGCTTGAGGCCCAGAGACACGCGGCGCTTGGCGCCGTCGATTTCCAGAACCATGACTTCGACTTCCTGCGAGGTCGACACGATCTTGCCCGGGTGGACGTTCTTCTTGGTCCAGGACATCTCGGAGACGTGCACGAGACCCTCGACACCCGGCTCCAGCTCAACAAATGCGCCGTAATCGGTGATGTTGGTCACGCGGCCCATATGCACCGACTCGAGCGGATACTTGGCAGCCACCAGATCCCACGGATCTTCCTGAAGCTGCTTCATGCCGAGGCTGATGCGGTGGGTGTCCTTGTTGATCTTGATGACCTGAACCTTGACGGTTTCGCCGATCGTCAGGATCTCGGACGGATGGTTGACGCGGCGCCATGCCATGTCGGTCACGTGCAGCAGGCCGTCTACGCCACCAAGGTCCACGAACGCACCGTATTCGGTGATGTTCTTGACCACGCCGTCGACTGCCTGACCTTCAGTGAGGTTGCCGATGACTTCGGCGCGCTGTTCGGCGCGGGATTCCTCGAGGATCGCGCGGCGCGACACAACGATGTTGCCCCGGCGGCGGTCCATCTTGAGGATCTGGAACGGCTGCTTGAGACCCATGAGCGGGCCAGCGTCACGCACCGGGCGCACGTCAACCTGAGAGCCGGGCAGGAAGGCCACGGCACCGCCGAGATCGACAGTGAAGCCGCCTTTGACACGGCCGAAGATCGCGCCATCGACGCGGGCGTCGTCGGCATAGGCCTTTTCCAGGCGATCCCATGCTTCTTCACGGCGCGCCATCTCGCGCGAGATGACCGCTTCGCCGCGCGCGTTTTCTGCAGAGCGCAGAAACACCTCGACTTCGTCACCGACGCTCAGGTCGGGCGCTTCGCCGGGGTTTGCAAATTCCTTGAGATCAACGCGGCCTTCCATCTTGTAGCCGACGTCGATGATGGCCTGGCCCGCTTCGATCGCGATGACCTTGCCTTTGACAACGGACCCTTCGTCCGGTGTGTCCATTTCGAGGCTTTCGTTCAGCAGTGCCTCGAATTCTTCCATAGATGCGTTCTGAGCCATGTGGCGTCTGTTTCCTTTACGTATCATTTTCTGGCCGAGCGGTTGTCTCCGCCGGTCTGGGGTTGGTGCCCACGCTTGCGGTGAGGCGATTGGTCAAGGCATCCGCAAAACAAAGAGGGCCGGTGTGTGCCGACCCCTGCTCGATCTTCGTGCGCGGCATTGTTTGCCTTCTAGCGACGCGGGGGCGATAGCAGAGTAGACCGCGCAGCGCAAGACAAACACGCGGGACCGCCCTCGATTGGCCTGTTTCAGCGCAAGAGAGGCGCTTCAGGTGGCTTTACGTGCGCTCACGGCTTCGATGGCCGCCGCAATCGCGGCCTGCACATCGAGTTCGGAGGTGTCGATCACCACGGCATCCTCGGCCGGACGCAGCGGGGCATCGGCACGAGTCATGTCGCGGTCGTCGCGGGTTTTGACGTCTGAGAGGACGGTATCGAAATCGGTGTCGAACCCGTTTGCGACAAGTTCGGCCAAACGGCGTTGCGCCCTTACTTCGGCGCTGGCGGTGACAAAGAGCTTCACCTCGGCCTGTGGGCAGATCACCGTACCGATGTCGCGGCCATCAAGAACAGCCCCGCCAGAGCGGCGTGCAAAGGCGCGCTGGAAATCCAGAAGGGCGGCACGCACCTCGGGGATCACCGCGACCTTGGAGGCGGCTTGCGCGACGGCGGCCGTGCGCAGATCGGTGTTTTCGAGGTCCCCCGCCACAAGGTTCTGTGCTGCCGCAATCGGGTCTTCCCCCTGCAACATCCGCGCGCCGACCGCACGGTAGAGCAGACCTGTGTCGAGATGGGCAAGGTCGAAATGCGCGGCGACCGCCTTGCTGATCGTGCCTTTGCCGGCGGCGGCGGGGCCATCGATGGCGACTGTGAACGGGGACATCATGCCGGTTTCCGGAATGTCATGTAATGCGGCGTTCGTCCTTCGCGCAGGGCTTTGGTCTCGTACCGGGTCGAGATCCAGTCATCCCAAGGCTGCCGCCAGTCGCCTGGGCCTTCGGCGCGCCAGTCGAACCTGGCTTTCGGCACTTCGATCAGGGTCTGGCGGACGTAGTCGGGGATGTCCGTGGCCACGCGGAATTCCGCGCCGGGCTTCAGTACCTGGAACAGCGGAACGAGATGCTCCTGCGTGACGAAGCGGCGGCGGTGGTGACGTTTCTTGGGCCACGGGTCGGGGTAGAGCAAAAACGCCTTCTCGACCGATCCGGCGGGCAGCACATCGAAGAGATCGCGAGCGTCGCCGGGATGAACGCGCAGGTTGGTCACGCCAGCTTCGCGGATCTTGCCCAAAAGCATCGCCACGCCATTGATGAACGGCTCGCAGCCGATGATGCCAACATCCGGATAGGTCTGCGCCTGATGTACGAGGTGTTCACCCCCGCCGAACCCGATCTCGACCCAGAGCGGCTTGTCCCCGAAGACCGCGTCGACGTCTAGAGGCGTTCGCTCCGGGTTTTCCTCCCAAGACACGGCACCGGGGCTGAGCGCGTCGAGGTCGTGTTCGAGGTAATCTTTCTGGTTCGGGCGCAGGGTCTTGCCCTTGAACCGGCCATAAAAGTTGCGCCACGGCGCGCCCGAGGGGTGTTTGGTATCATTCATGGCGCGCGGTTTAGCGATTGCGACAGGGTCTCGCAACGGCGGTCTTTTCTGATGTGGGGCTTATGGGTCGATCAGGATCGAACCCAGCACATCGAGTGTGTCGCCTGCATGGCGCACGATCAGGACTTCGCCGGACCGCGTGGTCTGGCCGGTCAGCGCACGGATGTTGACCTGATGTGTGACGATGAAAGGGCGGTCTGTGCGATCCGCCAAGAGTTCCAGCGCCTCGGCGGTCTGGCTGTCGCGGGTCGAAAAATCCTGAAAGAAGGAATTGAAGGCGGGCACCTCTTCGACCGGGCCAAGGGCCAGCAATTCGGCGGTTTCGCGGCAGCGGCACCACTGGCTGGTCAGCACGATGTCAAAGGCATGGCCGCGATCCCGGAATGCCTGACCGATGCGGGTGGCCTGATCCCTGCCCTGCTGGCTTAGATTGCGCTGGGTGCTGCAATCGCCCACGGTCAGGTTGGCTGGATCGCCAGTGCCGGGGGCCAGCGCGTGGCGCATGATGGCAAACGCACCGAGGGTGTCGAGCGCCTCCCAGTCATTGGCAAGTGCTGCACCCGGCAGCATCAAGATCAGAAAGAGTAGATGTTTAAGGATACCCGGCCCCGTTTGATGATCTCACCACGGGACATAGGCTTGTGCTGCAAAAGGAAAATCGGGCCGGGCTTTTCAGCCCGACCCGAATAGTCTCAGACAGACGCCTTGAGCGCGTCCACCAGATCGGTGCGTTCCCAACTGAACCCGCCATCCGCTTCGGGCGCGCGGCCAAAGTGGCCGTAGGCTGCGGTGCGTTCATAGATCGGTTTGTTCAGCTCCAGATGCGTGCGGATGCCGCGCGGGGTGAGGTCCATCACCTTGGGGATCGCTGCCTCGATGGCGGCGGCATCGACATCGCCGGTGCCATGGGTGTCGGCATAGATCGACAGCGGTTTGGAGACACCAATCGCATAGGAGAGCTGGATCGTGCAGCGTTCGGCCATACCCGCCGCGACGACGTTCTTGGCCAGATAGCGCGCAGCGTAAGCGGCAGAGCGGTCCACCTTGGTCGGGTCTTTGCCCGAGAATGCACCGCCACCATGCGGGGCCGCACCGCCATAGGTGTCGACGATGATCTTGCGGCCTGTGAGGCCTGCGTCGCCGTCCGGGCCGCCGATCACGAAGGTGCCGGTCGGGTTGACCCACCATTCGGTCGCGTCGGTGATCCAGCCTTCGGGCAGCGTTTCGCGGATATACGGCTCCACAATCGCACGGATGTCGGCGGAGCTTTGGCCTTCATCGGCATGCTGTGTCGACAGAACGATCGAGGTCACGCCCACCGGCTTGCCGTTTTCGTAGCGCACGGAAATCTGCGATTTCGCATCGGGGCGCAGAAGCGGTTCCTGCCCCGATTTGCGCACCTCGGCCAGACGACGCAGGATCGCGTGGCTGAATTGGATCGGCGCGGGCATCAGCGCGTCGGTCTCGTTCGTGGCGTAGCCGAACATGATGCCCTGATCGCCTGCGCCTTCGTCCTTGTCACCGCTGGCGTTCACGCCCTGCGCGATATGGGCCGACTGCTGGTGCAGAAGGTTGGTGATCTCGCAGGTGGCGTGGTGGAATTCGTCCTGCTCGTAGCCGATGTCCTTGATACAGGCGCGGGCGATGTCCGGAATACGCTCCATATAGGTGGCAAGACGGTTCTGGTCCGACAGCCCCACCTCTCCACCGATCACGACGCGGTTGGTCGTGGCAAAGGTTTCGCAGGCGACCCGCGCTTCGGGTTCTTCGGAAAGAAAGGCGTCAAGGATCGCGTCCGAGATACGGTCGCAGACCTTATCCGGGTGGCCCTCGGACACGGATTCCGAGGTGAAGGTGTAGTTCTGTCGGGACATAGGTGCTCCATTAGGGTCTGCCGTCACGTCAGGAAGCCGTTGTGACGGGAATGATGATCTGCGTTACGCCTGCGCGTGCGCGGGGTCAATGGGGTTGCGCCGTTTCCAGAAAAGCAGCGCCGCAAATACCACGATCAGGGCGGCCAGCGCGAGCCAGTCGCCAGTGCGGCTGTAGGGCGTCGGCGCAAGCGGATATGGCAACGGCAGATCCCGGAACCCGGCGCGGCCCAATGGCACGTCAGCAACGATCCGCCCCGCCGGGTCGATCACCGCCGAAATGCCGGTATTGGCGACACGGATCATCGGCAATCCCTGTTCAATGGCCCTGAGACGGGCCTGAGCGAGGTGCTGTTGCGGACCGGCATTGATGCCGAACCATGCATCGTTGGTGATCTGAAGCAGCATGTCGGGGCGTGCGGGTGCGCCGTTTACGTCCTGCGGGAACACCGCCTCGTAGCAGATCAGCGGCAAGGCTGTGCCAAGCGGACCAAGGTCGATCAGCGCGGGTCCGGGACCGGGGGAATACCCTGCCTCGGCCCGTGCGGCGAGGCCCAGAATATTGAACCGCGCAAACAGGGACGCTGCGGGCATGTATTCACCGAACGGTACGAGGTGGTGCTTGTCATATAGACCATCCACCTGCCCCGCCGCGTCAAGCGTGATCAGAGAATTGTAGTAGCGTCCCTCTTCTTCGCGCTGGATGCCCAGAACCACGGGCGTGCCAGCGGCGGCATCCGCGATCACTTCGAGCGCCGGACCTGCAGTGTCCAGCAGGTTCGGCACCGCCGTTTCCGGCCAGACGATCAGATCGGGTTTCGGCAGTTGCGCGGTGAAATCCACCTGGCGGTTGAAGAAGACCGGAATGTAGTCACGGTCCCATTTCTGGTGCTGCGGCGCGTTGGGCTGGATCAGGCGCACGATGGGACGCTCTGTCAGATCCTGCACAGGCGGTACGATCACGGTGCCACCGATCCAGAGCACGATGAGAGCCGCCACGGCGGTCAATCCGTGTTTCACCGTTCTGGCCGTGGTGACGCTGGCCAAGAGCGCGGCCAGACCAAGGGTGAGAAGCGTCAGCCCATGTGGGCCGATGATCGCATGCCATTGCGCCACAGGAGTAAGCGACCAGAGATACCCGACAAGACCCCAGGGAAAACCGGTGAGGATATAGGCGCGCGCCAGTTCGATGGCCGCCCAGCACAGCGCAATGCCAAATGCGCTTGGGTGCAGACGCCGGCCAGCCCAGAACGCCACGGCCCAGAGCAGCGCCAGTCCCGCAGCCAATCCGACCAGAGCAAAGGGTGCCATCCATCCTGTTGCCTCCGGGTCGACTGCAAAGGGTTCGACGATCCAGTGCATCGACGCGGCAAAATAGCCAAGGCCGAACAACCAGCCGGTCCACCCCGCCGATCGCGCGTCCGGGTCGCGCCAAGCGAGAGACAGGATGGCGACCAGCGCGGCAAAGGCCAGCGCCCAGAGATCGAACGGGGGCTGACCCAGTGCAAAGACGCCCCCCAGACAAAGTGCGCCAAGGCGGCGGAGTACGTGCATCGGTTCAGGCGGACTGTGCGGTGACTCTTGCAACGTCGGAGGCTTCGCGGGCGCGGGCGGCATCGCCTGCCGCTGTCGCCTTGAGCCTGACGCGCATCCGTTTGATGCGGCGCGGATCGGCGTCGATCACCTCGAATTCGGGGCCTTCGGGGTGCGGGACGACTTCGCCCCGGGCGGGCACATGCCCTGCCAGCATGAAGACCAGCCCACCAAGCGTGTCGATCTCTTCACCGTCGATGTCGTCGTGATCCGTGAGGTTGAGGCCGATTTCGGCTTCGAACTCTTCCAGCGGGGTGCGGGCAAAGGCCATGTAGACGCCCGGTTTCTCTCGGGTGAAGTTGTTGGCCTCATCAAGGTCATGCTCGTCCTCGATTTCGCCGATCACCTGTTCGATCAGGTCTTCGATGGTCACAAGGCCGTCAACCCCGCCATATTCGTCGATCACCAGTGCCATGTGCCGACGTTCCGTCTGCATCTTGGCCAAGAGCACGCCGATCGGCATGGATGGGGGCACGAACAGCAGGGGCCGTAGCATCTGCTTGAGATCGAAATCGGCCCCTTTGCCGTTGAACCCGTGTTTCAGAGCCAGATCCTTAAGGTGCGCCATTCCGATGGGTGTGTCGAGCGTGCCTGTGTAGACCGGAAGCCGGGTCAGACCGCTTTCGCGGAAAACATTCACCAGTTCTGCCTTGGTGATGGTGTCCGGAACCGACACGATGTCAGCGCGAGGCACGGATACATCGTAGACGCGCATGCGCCGCAGGTTCATCATGCCATCTATCGGAGACATTGACCGGGATATTTCAGCCGCTGGCGCGGTTTCAGCGACCTTCGGCGTGCCGCCCATCCAGTGCCTCAGGCGTGCGAAAAATCCACGTCCCGGTTGTTTTTCAGTCATCTCGTGCGCGCGATGCGCTGCGTTAGACGAGTCGTCGTTGTCGCCCATGTTTCCCGTTCCAGTGAAGGCCGATTGGCCCATATTACCCCTTATATGGGTCCGCGATACCCATTTTGCCAAGTATCCGGGTTTCCAACCCTTCCATCAGCGTGGCATCGCGGTCACGGACGTGATCATATCCCAGAAGATGTAACACGCCGTGAACGATCAGATGGGTGACATGATCGGTCATGGTTTTGCCCGCAGTTTCGGCTTCGCGCTGGCAGGTGTCATAGGCTATCGCGATGTCCCCAAGGCTTTCCCCCATCATCGGATCGGGCGGTGGCGGGGGTGTTGGCTCTGCGCCGTCTTCCGGCGCTGCGAGGTCGAAGGCGGGCCAGCTCAGGACATTGGTGGGCATCGGTTTGCCGCGGAATTCGGCGTTCAGTTCGGCGATGCGGTCGTCGTCGCAGGCGAGGATCGCGATTTCGTAGCCGTCAATCGGAAAACTTAAGTATTCCATGACCTTGACGGCTGCCACCTCGGCAACAGTCACAAGCCCCGCTGCTTCCCAGCGGGGGTCTTCGATCACGATGTCGGTCAGAGTGGTCAATGCTTATTGATCGGGGGCTCTGCCCCCGAACCCCCGGAGTTTATTCGGCAAGATGAAGATCAGGGCGTTTCAGCGTCTTTTTCGTAGGCTTCGATGATCGCCGCCACAAGCGGGTGGCGCACCACGTCCTTCGATGTGAAGTAGTTGAAGCTGATCTTCGGGATGGATTTCAGCAGACGTTCCGCATCTGCCAGCCCCGAAGCCACTCCGCGCGGCAGGTCGATCTGGGTGCGGTCGCCTGTGATCACCATGCGCGAACCTTCGCCGAGACGGGTCAGGAACATCTTCATCTGCATGGACGTGGCGTTCTGCGCCTCGTCGAGAACCACGAATGCGTTGGAGAGCGTACGTCCCCGCATGAAGGCAAGCGGTGCGATTTCGACGGTCTTTTCCTCGATCATCTTGGCAAGCTGCTTGCCCGGCAGAAAATCGTTCAGCGCGTCATAGAGCGGCTGCATGTAGGGATCGACCTTGTCCTTCATGTCGCCGGGCAGGTAGCCCAGCTTTTCGCCCGCTTCGACCGCAGGACGGCTGAGGATGATCTTGTCCACCTGGCCTGTGATGAACATGTTCACGCCCACGGCGACCGCCAGATAGGTCTTGCCGGTGCCCGCCGGGCCGATGCCGAAGGCCAGTTCATGATCGAAGAGCGAGCGGACATAGGCTTTCTGCGCATCGGTGCGCGGCTCGACCAGTTTCTTGCGAGTCTTGATCTCGACCGGGCCACCTTCGAACATTTCGATCTGCGCATCGGGGCCGACCTCGTCGGGGGCCATGCGGAACTGGCGGTCGATGTCGCCGGGTGAGACACTGCGCCCCTGTTCGAGCCGCTGGTAGAGCGCCATGAGCACATCGCGGGCCTCGGACTGGGCGTCGGCCTCGCCGTGAATGGCCAACTGATTCCCACGGCGCAGGATCTGCACGCCAAGCCGGGTTTCGATTTCGGTGAGGTTGCGGTCATATTCGCCGCAAAGGTCGATGAGCAAACGGTTATCTGGAAATTCTACAAGCGCTTGTGACAAGGTGTCTGTGGTCACGCGGGTCTCCGGTGCAAGGGTGTCAAGAACAGGGTGTCAAGTTCCGTCACGCAGTGCAAGCGGTCACCCTTTCCGTCACAATGCGTCTCCGAAGGACGAACCGCCTTTGAAGTCCCCGATGGCGGTGTTCCGCTCGGAGCTGTTGCCCGAACAGACCGGCCTGCCTGTCGGATCGAGCCGAGGGGAGAGATAGCCCTCGAGGCCATCGTCGATGATCCAATGGTCACAGCCGTTCGGATCGATCCAGATGCCCGCCTGAAGCTGGCTGAGCGGGCCGCTGTCGATACCGCGGTCAAAGCTCTTGTCTTCGCCGACGCTCTCGCATGCGGCCAGTGTTGCGCAAAGGCCGACAAGAGCAAGGGCGCGGAACATGGGGGATCTCCTCAGCGCAGGCACAGGATTTCCACCCGGCGGTTCTTGGCCATTCCGGCCGCGGTTGCATTTGTCGCGACGGGACGGCTTTCCCCGAAGCCACGCACGGAATACACACGCGCGCCTGTTTGTTGTGCGACCTGCGCCACGGCGCGGGCGCGACGTTCGCTCAGCGCCTGATTGGAGGCGTCGGATGCACGGCTGTCGGTGTGACCTTCGATGACAAAGCCATTGGCCGGATTGGATGCGAAAAAGCTGCGCAGACTGTCCACGCCACCCGGCGCAATCGCGGCGCTGCCGGTGGCGAACATCGTGTCCGTGGGCACAATCGCACAGCGGCTGACCTTGTGGCAGACAGGCGTGCCGTTACGGCGGAGATGCGGGCTCATGAACCCTTCGGCGCCGTCATCCATCACCCAATGCTCGCAGCCATCGGGGTCGATCCAGATGCCGGGCACGTAGCGTTCGCCCTGCTGCGCCGAAGCGGCCTGAGGAAGGGTCAAGACGACACTCAACACAATTGCGGACAGGCGCCCAATCATTTCCGCATCCTTAAACCGTGAGTGCCCCCACGCTGGATCGCGGGAACATGAATCACCGCGATACTACCAAAGACAGCGGTTCAGGAAAGAGCAAACCTCTATATATCGCGGTTTACCCTTAGATGATGTGTCCTTCCACCAACGCGCCCCTGAGCGAGTTGCGCCCGGACTCGATGATCCGCACCCGTCGCAGGTCACCGGGGGCGAGCCCATCCGCTTCGACATGGACGGCGTGCAAGTGATCGGATTTGCCCACCATCTGGCCCGGCAGGCGCCCCGGTTTTTCGAAGAGCACGCCGACCTCTTTGCCGACCATAGCGTCCTGTGCCGCTTTCTGCTGCTCGGCGATCAGGGCCTGCAGGCGTTGCAGGCGGTCATCCTTGACGTCTTCGGGAAGCTGGTCACGCTCGGCCGCCGGGGTGCCGGGGCGGGTCGAGTATTTGAAGCTGTAGGCATAACCGTAGTTCGACGCGCGGATGATGTCCAAAGTGGCCTGGAAATCCTCTTCGGTCTCTTCCGGGAAGCCGACGATGAAATCACCGGACAACAGCAGGTCAGGACGCGCAGCGCGCAGTTTCTCGATGATCTTGAGGTAGCTTTCCGCCGTGTGCTGGCGGTTCATCCGTTTGAGGATGCGATCCGAGCCGGACTGCACCGGCAGGTGCAGGTAGGGCATGAGTTTCGGGCAGGTGCCATGCGCCTCGATCAGGTCATCGGTCATATCGTTGGGATGGCTGGTGGTGAAGCGAATGCGCTCTAGCCCGTCGATGTCGTTGAGCGCCCAGATCAGGCGGGCAAGCGACCAGTCGCCACCCTCCCCGGCCCCATGATAGGCGTTCACGTTCTGGCCCAGCAGGGTGATCTCGCGCACGCCGCGTTCAACCAGATCGCGCGCCTCGGTCAGGATGCGGTCGGCGGGGCGGCTGACTTCGGCACCACGCGTATAGGGCACAACGCAGAAGGCGCAGAACTTGTCGCAGCCTTCCTGCACCGTCAGAAACGCGGTTGGTCCACGCTTGGCTTTCGGTCGGTTCTTGAGGACCTCGAACTTGTCCTCTTCGGGGAAATCGGTGTCGAGCGCCTTTTCCCCGCTGCGGGTCTTCGCCTCCAACTCGGGCAGGCGGTGATAGCTTTGCGGGCCGACGACCAGATCGACCATCGGCTGACGGCGCATGATTTCTTCGCCCTCGGCCTGCGCCACACATCCGGCGACACCGATCTTGAGATCCGGCTTGGCGGCCTTCAGCCCCTTGTAGCGGCCCAGTTCGGAATAGACCTTTTCCGCCGCCTTTTCCCGGATATGGCACGTGTTGAGCAGGATCATGTCCGCGTCATCGGGTGATTGCGTTTCGACATAGCCCTGCCCGCCCAGCGCCTCGGCCATGCGTTCGCTGTCATAGACGTTCATCTGACAGCCATAGGTCTTGATATAAAGCTTCTTCGGTTCGGACATGGGCCAATCCTCCGCGGCAGGGTTCAGGGCGTGGCGATAGCGCATGTCACCCCTGTCTTGCAATGCACGGATTTTTCATCGACTCTGTGCAAAACTTCCGCATAGGTCCCCTCATGCGCCATGCAGGTATCACCGAATTTCTGTCTCAGGCCCCGGCCGCCCTAGCCAAGGGGCCGATTGCGCTGGTCTTTGTCGAAGATGCTGTCGAAATAGATACGACGGTGCGGCACAATCTGCACCTCGGATTCAAGACCAATATCCTGTTCATGCCAAAGGAATTCGATCTGGCGCAGGACATCGCGGATCAGGTGATCCGGGTCGATGCCGACATTGTCCGGCAGGGCAACCGCGAAGAGATCGTCAATGCGATCATCGCCAAGGCTCCGGATGTCTGGATGTATGTCTGCTACAATGCGGAATATCTGTTCTTTCCATTCTGCGAAACGCGGACCATCGGCGAAATGCTCGCGTTTCATACTGAAGAACGGCGCGACGCAATGCTGTGCTATGCGATTGATCTCTATGCCGGCGATCTGGATGCGCACCCGACTGCGGTGGATATTGACAGCGCCTATATCGACCGATCCGGCTATTATGCCCTCGGGCGCAATGATCCCGCAACGACCTACCCCAAGGAACGGCAGCTCGACTTTTTTGGCGGTCTGCGCTGGCGCTACGAAGAGCACGTGCCGCCGGAGCGACGCAAGATCGACCGCATCGCGCTGTTCCGCGCGAAACCCGGGCTGGAGCTGCGGTCAGACCACACGTTCAACGATGAGGAATACAACACCTATGCCTGTCCGTGGCACCACAATTTGACTGCAGTGGTCGCCACCTTTCGGACGGCAAAGGCGTTGAAGCGCAATCCCGGGTCAGCCTACGAAATCGAGACATTCCGCTGGCACAATTCCGTGCCGTTCGAATGGCATTCGCGGCAATTGCTGGATTTGGGCCTGATGGAATCGGGTCAGTGGTTCTGAGATCTACAGATTGTCGTATTGCGGCATGCCCAGCACATGGAACCCGCCATCGACGCGGATGATCTCGCCCGTGGTGCACGCACCAGCGTCCGACGCAAGATACACCGCCGTCCCGCCCACCGCGTCTAGCGTCGCGTTCGAGCGCAAAGGCGCGTTCATGTCGGTGTGCTTGTAGGTCTTGCGCGCACCGCCGATGGCTGCACCGGCCAGCGTCTTCATCGGACCGGGACTGATGGCGTTCACACGGATGCCCTCGGGACCAAGATCGTTCGCCAGATAGCGCACCGACGCTTCCAGCGCGGCCTTGGCCACGCCCATCACGTTGTAATTGGGTGTCACGCGGGTAGAGCCCATGTAGGTCAGCGTCAGAAGAGTGCCGCCGTTTTCCACCATCAGCGGATGCGCCCGGCGCGCCACGTCGATGAAGCTGTAGGCCGAAATGTCGAGCGAGTTCTTGAAGTTGGCACGGCTCGTATTGAGGATGCGGCCCTGCAGTTCCGACTTGTCGGAAAACGCGATGGCGTGGACCACGAAATCAATCGTCGGCCAGCGCCCGGCAAGCTGTTCGAACGCCGCATCAAGCGAGGCATCGTCGGTCACGTCCACATCGACCATGAAATCCGACCCGACGCTTTGCGCCAGCGGCTCAAGACGTTTGCCGAAGGCTTCGCCCTGATAGGTAAAGGCCAGCTCGGCCCCGGCCTCTGCCATTGCCTTGGCGATCCCCCACGCGATGGAGCGTTCATTGGCGACGCCCATGATCAGGCCGCGTTTGCCCTGCAACTGTCCCGACATCTTCAACCTGCGTACCTGGACAACAACATCGACCCGTTGGTGCCGCCAAACCCGAAGGAATTGGTCATCACCGTATCAAGCCCCGCGTTTTCCACCAATTCCGTGGCGATCTCTTCGGGCTTCAGCGCCGGATCGAGCGTTTCCACGTTGATCGATGGGATGATGAAATCGTCCCGCAGCGCGAGCAGGCAGTAGATCGCCTCCTGCGCGCCGGTGGCACCCTGGCTGTGGCCGGTCATCGACTTGGTCGAGCTGACGGGCGGAGTCTTGCCTTCGCCAAAGACGCGCCGCACGGCCTCGATCTCGCCCACATCGCCCACGGGTGTCGAGGTGCCATGCGCGTTGATGTAGCTGACTTTGCGCCCCTCTGGCAGCGTCTTCAAAGCGCCGCGCATCGCACGTTCGCCCCCTTCGCCGGACGGCGCCACCATATCGGCACCATCCGACGTGGCCGAGAACCCCGTGACTTCGGCATAGATCGTGGCACCGCGGGCGAGTGCCCGCTCCAGCGGTTCCAGCACCACCATCGCACCGCCACCCGAGATCACGAACCCGTCGCGACCGGCATCGAACGCGCGCGAGGCTTTCTCGGGCGTGTCGTTGTATTTCGACGACATCGCGCCCATCGCGTCGAAGAGACAGGACAGCGTCCAGTCAAGTTCCTCGCCACCGCCCGCGAACATCACATCCTGCATGCCAAGCGCCACCTGCTGCGCCGCCATGCCGATACAATGCAACGAGGTCGAACAGGCCGAGGTGATCGAGAAATTCATGCCCTTGATCTGATAGGCCGTCGCAAGGTTGGCGCTTACTGTCGAGGACATCGTCTTGGGCACCGCGAACGGCCCGATCCGCTTGGTCGCCCCGGTGCTCAGCACGGATTGATGCGCAGTCAGCATGGCGCTGGTCGAAGGTCCACCCGATCCTGCGATGAGGCCGGTCATCGGGTTCACCACCTCTTCAGGCGTGAGCCCCGCATCGGCAATCGCCTGACCCATGGCGATATGCGCATAAGCCGCACCCGGCCCCATGAAGCGCAGCGTGCGCTTGTCGACATGGTCCGACACGTCCAGCTTGAGCGATCCGGCGACCTGTGACCGGAACCCATGTTCGGCCATATCGGCATTTGCGGTGATCCCGGACCGGCCAGCTTTCAGGCTCGCGGCCACCTCTTCGGCATTGTTCCCGATGGACGAAACAATCCCCAATCCTGTCACGACAACACGGCGCATCACGGCTCCTTACAATTGTTGCATGCGTGTGTAGGGGAAGCCGGGGGGGAGGAGCAAGCAGATTGGGACCGAATTGCTGCAGCATGAGACCTGCGCACGTCCCGAAAAACGCCCATAATGGTGGCGCTTTGGCGTAGATCGGACACATCTGCGGCGAACGGGCGCGAAAACAGGCGATCACATCTGCGAACGGGGCCGGTTCGGCCTTGCACCCCGACGCCCGAGTCGCGACACAGCAGACACCAGACAAAGACCGACCCTGACCCCGGATGCGCCATGACCGACCACCCCCGCCTGCAAGACCGCCCCGACTGGCTGTACCTTCTGCGTGACAGTTACGAGCTGTACCGTCGCCTGTCGGCCGGCGGCAGTTCCAAGATCCGCAGCCATCAGAAAACCGTGCGCGACAGCATCAGCCGGGTGATCAAGGCGAATGCAACAGTTGAAGAACATGCAGCGGTGTCAAAACCCGTCACGGCGCATTGGCGTCGCGCGCTCGACAATGGCCGGATGGAACGCCACGCCCCGTTCATCCGGGCGCTGGAAAGCGTGCAGGCGCATCTGGTCTGGCAATACGGCTATGAAAAAGTGCCGCGCGGTCTGGAACGCACCTATGCCTATGCGGAACTGGTCGGCCCCACAGGCCCCGTGATCACTGACGAGGTGATCCTGGGCCTTGTGCTCTTCGCACCCGGCTGCACCTATCCCGCCCATGCCCATGACGGGATTTCCGAAAGCTACATCTGCCTGTCCGGGGCGGTGTCCGAGAACGATCAGGGCGTCTACGCGCCCGGCTCTCTGATCTTCAACCCACCCGAACAGCGCCACCGCATCACGGTTGCCGATCAGAACCCGGCTCTGTTGTTCTATGCGTGGACCGGCGCGCGCGACAAACTCGCCAATCAGAAGATGGTCTTCAGTCGCGGACCCAGGACCTGACCCCGTCCGAGCCAGAGATCAGCTTTCGGACAGCGCGACCTTCATGTCCTTGACCTGGTAGATGGTCTCGCCATCCGCCTCGACCCGGCCATCGGCGACACCCATGGTCAAGCGCCGGGTCTGGATCGCCTTGGTGAAATCCACGTAATAGGTCAGCATCTTGCGATCGGGGCGCACCATGCCGGTCAGCTTGACCTCACCCACACCCAACGCATACCCCCGCCCCGGCCAGCCGCGCCAGCCCAGGTTGAAGCCGGTCAACTGCCACAGCCCGTCAAGACCCAGACAACCCGGCATGATCGGGTTGCCGGGAAAATGGCAGTCGAAGAACCACAGGTCCGGCGTGATGTCGAATTCGGCCACGACATGCCCCTTGCCATGCGCGCCACCGTCCCCCGAGATGTCGGTGATCCGGTCCATCATCAGCATCGGAGGCTCAGGCAACTGGGCATTGCCCGGTCCGAACAGTTCACCCCGCGCACATTTCAACAGCTCGTCACGGTCAAAACTGCTTGGATAGTTCGACATGATCGACAAGGCTCCCATGGTGATTGGCGAAAGTCCGAACCCTCTAGCACCCTGCACAACCAGCGTGCAAGCCCGCGCCTCTGCCGGGGCTGAGACAAGTTGTTGCAAGAAATTTAATTGAACTGCGAGCCATTCGCACCCTATATACTATCGGAACAAGGAGCGGATTTGGCATGTCTTCACGATCCATCGAACGCGGAACCGAGTGGCTGACGAAAGGCGGTATACGCCCGACGCGCCAGCGCGTTGCGCTGGCATCGCTTCTGGTGGGCGACGGAAAGAACCGGCATGTTACGGCCGAAAGCCTGTTCGCCTCGGCTCAGAAAACTGGGGAACAGGTGTCCCTTGCGACGGTCTACAACACGCTGCGGGCGTTCTGCGATGCCGGATTGATGCAGGAAGTCACAGTGGACGGCGCGCGCAGCTATTTCGACACCAACACCCATGACCACCCGCATTTCTTCTGGGAAGACGAGGGCCGCTTGACCGATGCGCCTGCGGACGAACTGGAAATCGCCCGTATCCCCGGCCCACCCGAGGGGGCTGAAATCTCGAGCGTGAACGTGGTGATTAAGCTGCGCCGGACCTGAAGATCGTCAGATCACCAAACCGGACATCGCCGGATGCGGCGTCAAGCCTTCAGGCACGTCTGCCAGCGGCCAAGCAATTGGGACAGCAGGCTCTCGCGGCCGCGAAATGTATCGGCAGCGCGCGAAGCCATGCGTACTGATTGCGATTACATTTAATTTTCACCACTTCCTTTTTCCGGGCGCTCGAGGCGAGACACCTTGGCCACTTTGACTGAACCACCTGTTTTTCCACCGCTTTAGGGCAGGTAGACATGCCGGAAGGCCGGTCCTGCGTCCCCAAAGCTGAACCTCGCATTTACGGCAAATCCGACACTTAACTCTGCGTTCACACCTCATTCCGCATCTCCCGTTTTGGGGGCGTTTTGAATGAGGGGTGTGGGGTATGGAACCTTTGGTTGATGTATTCGGGACGCAGACGTCTTCTGCGGGCGTGTCGTTTGGCCTGAGCGGCGTTGCGGACTGGAGTGTCCAGCAGCCGTTTCTGGACGTGTTCAAGACGGCGCGGGAGTGGCATGGGCATACGCCGAGCCAGTGGGGGGCCTACAGGGCCGAGGATCTGGACCGGATGGGTGTTCTGGATGCCGATGGCTGGATCACCCGGATGCCCGGTGGTGTCG
>JAUIBL010000023.1 GCA_030428355.1 Alphaproteobacteria bacterium
AGGCGTTGGGGGCCTCAGAACAGCCAATTCTGGCGCTACGAGCCCAAAATCGGTTCCTGTCTGCTCAATCAAAGCCCGATTGCACGGAAATCGGCGCAGCCAAAACGGTAAATCAGACGTTCCTAAAATAGAAGTTGCTCAGTCACCTATCGTGAAAGCAACAATTCATCCCAGCGTAGCGAGGCGGTTGGAGGGGTATGATGCCAATTAGCGCGAACAAGCGCATATGCTCCTGAACTCCGCCGACAGTCAAACCAACCTCGACACATCCTTCGCCGCCCGGACAAAATCCTTGAACAGCGGATGCGGGTCAAACGGTTTCGACTTCAGCTCCGGGTGGAACTGGACGCCGATGAACCACGGGTGGTCGGGCCATTCGACGATCTCGGGCAGGCGGCCGTCGGGGCTCATGCCGGAGAAGCAGAGGCCACCTTCCTCAAGCGCCTTGCGGTACTTGATGTCGACCTCGTAGCGGTGGCGGTGGCGTTCGTCGATGGTCGTGGTGCCATAGACCTCGGCCACCTTTGAGCCTTCGGCCAGCACCGCGTCATAGGCACCAAGGCGCATGGTGCCGCCCTTGTCGTCGGCCACGCTGCGGTTGACGGTCTGGTTGCCCTGCACCCATTCCTTGAGGTGGTAGACCACGGGCGTGAACCGCTTTTTCCCGGCCTCGTGGTCGAATTCCTCGGACCCGGCATCGGGGAGTTTGGCGACGTTGCGCGCGGCTTCGATCACCGCCATCTGCATGCCAAGGCAGATGCCCAGATAGGGCACCTTGTGTTCGCGGGCGAATTGCGCGGCCTTGATCTTGCCTTCGGTGCCACGTTCGCCAAAGCCGCCTGGCACGAGGATAGCATGGAAACCTTCAAGATGCGGCGCGGGGTCTTCGCGTTCGAAAATCTCGGCATCGACCCACTGGATGTTGACCTTGACCCGGTTGGCCATGCCGCCATGGGTCAGCGCCTCGGCAATGGATTTGTAGGCGTCCTCAAGCTGCACGTATTTGCCCACGATGGCGACATTCACCTCGCCCTCGGGGTTGTAGATGCGGTCGGCGACGTCTTCCCATTTCTCGAGGTTCGGCTTGGGTGCGGGCGTGATCTGGAACGCGTCGAGCACAGCCTGATCGAGGCCTTCGCGGTGATAGGCGAGGGGGGCCTCGTAGATCGACTTGAGGTCTTGGGCGGCGATCACGCTGTCGGGGCGCACGTTGCAGAAGAGCGCGAGCTTCTCGCGTTCCTTCTGCGGGATCGGCCCTTCGGAGCGGCAGACAAGGATGTCGGGGGCGAGGCCGATGGAGCGGAGTTCCTTGACGCTGTGCTGCGTCGGTTTGGTCTTCAGCTCGCCCGAGGCCTTGATGTAGGGCAGCAGCGTGAGGTGCATGAAGATGCACTGGCCGCGCGGCTTGTCCTGGGAGAACTGGCGGATCGCCTCGAAGAAGGGCAGGCCTTCGATGTCGCCCACGGTGCCGCCGATTTCGCAGAGCATGAAATCGACCTCGTCCTCGCCGATGGAGATGAAGTCCTTGATTTCATTGGTGACATGCGGGATCACCTGGATCGTTTTGCCGAGGTAATCGCCACGGCGCTCTTTCTCGAGCACGTTGGTGTATATGCGCCCTGACGAGATGCTGTCGGTCTTTCGCGCGGGCACGCCGGTGAAGCGTTCGTAATGGCCGAGGTCCAGATCGGTTTCCGCGCCATCGTCGGTGACGAACACCTCGCCATGTTCGAACGGCGACATCGTGCCGGGATCGACGTTCAGATAAGGATCGAGTTTGCGCAGGCGGACGGAAAAGCCACGCGCCTGCAGAAGCGCGCCCAGAGCGGCCGAGGCAAGGCCTTTGCCGAGGGAAGACACCACGCCGCCGGTGATGAAAATGAAGCGTGCCATGTGTGGAAACCTCCCGCGAAGCGCTGCAAATCATGCAATCTGCGCAGCCATTGGCACGCAGCATCACGGGATTTGAGCGGTAGAGGATTCGGCGGAAAAAGGCAAGGCCGAACCCCAAGATGATGTTACGTCAGATTGCTGCGCCTCAAGGGGTGGTGGGTCTTTGGCGCAAAGAAAAACGCGCGGGCCCGCAGGACCGCGCGTTGGTTCAAGGCTGATGCCGGATCAGTCGGCGCGCGGCAAGAGCGGCGCGTTCGGATCGATCGATGACGGCGGCGGCAGAAGGCCATCGGCGTCGAGGGTGTTGCTCGTGCCAGTTTCTTCGGACGCGTCACCGCCGGTGGTCAGGCGGTCCATGATGGAACTGCCCGAGGCGTTCTGCGCGGCGATCACCGTCAGGGTGAGCGAGGTGCAGATGAACGCGATGGCGAGAATCCAGGTCAGTTTGCCAAGGCCTGTGGCCGCGCTGCGGGTGCTGATCGCCCCACCGCCGCCGCCGCCCATGGCGCCAAGCCCACCGCCGTCAGAGCGCTGCAGCAGCACAACGCCGATCAGCGCGAGCGCGAGAAGGAGGTGGATGATGAGAACGACGTTTTCCATGGCTGTCCCGGATCTCTTCGTGAATGGGGGGTATCTAAGGCCAAGTGGGGCGTGGTGCAACCCGTGATGGACGATCCATGCACGTGCCCTCGGCCGTGTGTTGGCAAGGTTGGAAAATGCGGACGCGCCTATTCGTCGACGTCGTCCACATCCGCCTGACCCGAAAGCTTGCGCCGCACGATGGACCAGCTGAGCCCGATGCCCAACACCAGCGACAGAGCAAAGATCCCGATCCACATGGTCAGCGCCCGGTTCTGCAGATCGAGCAGGCCGAAATCATAGGCAACCCACAGAAGTGCGCCGACAAGGGCGAGGATCAGCAACATGCCGAATGCCCCGATAGAGCGGAGCGTGGCGCGCAGGTAGATGATGTAACCCACGAGCAGCACCAGACCGGCCAGCACCGTCACAGACAACTGGTTCTGCCCGTCGGTCGCGGCCCACCTGACGAAATTGTAGTCCGTCGGATTGTAGGTGATGGCGACAAGGGCAAAGGCAAACAGCCAGCGCAGCAGGAATCCCATCATCTTTTGCCTTTCGTCCCGTGAGTGCCGTTTGATCGCCCAAAGCGGTGCGGCCTGTCCAGAGGGTAGAGCAAGAGCCGGGTGCGGCTGTGGCAAACGGGCAGGCTTGCGTGGCGAGAGGATATGTCGCGCAGATCACGTGAAAAGCGGTTCCCCCCGTCGGGATTGCGCACTATACGGGCGCGGGTTTGACGGAAGAAACTCCAGCAAAGGTCTAAAGACATGGCGAACGTGGTGGTCGTGGGTGCCCAGTGGGGCGACGAGGGCAAGGGCAAGATCGTGGACTGGCTCTCGGAGCGGGCGGATGTGATCTGCCGATTCCAGGGCGGGCACAATGCCGGGCACACGCTGGTGATCGATGGCAAGGTCTACAAGCTGCACGCGCTGCCCTCGGGCGTGGTGCGGGGCGGCAAGCTGTCGGTGATCGGGAATGGCGTGGTGTTGGACCCGTGGCACCTGATGAAAGAGATCGAGACCATTCGCGGTCAAGGCGTGGAGATCACGCCCGAAACATTGATGATCGCCGAGAACACGCCGCTGATCCTGCCGATCCATGGCGAATTGGACCGGGCGCGCGAAGAGGCGGCGAGCAAGGGCACCAAGATCGGCACCACCGGGCGCGGTATCGGCCCGGCCTACGAGGACAAGGTGGGCCGTCGGTCCGTGCGCGTCGCGGATCTGGCGGATCGCGCAACGCTGGAGGCGCGGGTGGACCGCGCGTTGCAGCACCATGACCCGCTGCGCAAGGGTCTGGGGTTCGACCCGGTGGACCGTGACGCGCTCTTGGCGCAACTGACCGAGATCGCGGATCAGATCCTGCCCTTTGCCGCACCGGTCTGGAAGGTGCTCAACGAGAAGCGCAAGGCAGGCAAGCGCATTCTGTTCGAAGGGGCGCAGGGCGCGCTGCTGGACATCGACTTTGGCACCTATCCGTTTGTGACCTCGTCCAACGTGATCGCCGGTCAGGCGGCGACGGGGGTCGGCCTTGGGCCGGGCGCGATTGATTACGTGTTGGGCATCGTCAAGGCCTACACCACCCGGGTGGGCGAAGGCCCGTTCCCGACGGAACTGCACGACGAAGACGGGCAGCGTCTTGGTGAGCGTGGGCACGAGTTCGGCACCACCACCGGGCGCAAGCGGCGCTGCGGCTGGTTCGATGCCTGCCTTGTCCGCCAGACCTGCGCCACCAGCGGTGTGAACGGGATTTCCCTGACCAAGCTCGATGTGCTGGACGGGTTCGAGACGCTGAAGATCTGCGTGGGCTACGAACTGGACGGTCAGCGTTACGACTACCTGCCGACCGCCGCCGAGGAGCAGGCCCGTTGCACGCCGATCTACGAGGAAATGCCCGGCTGGTCGGAATCGACCGAAGGCGCGCGGTCCTGGGTCGATCTGCCCGGCGAAGCCATCAAATATGTGCGCCGGATCGAGGAATTGATCGAATGCCCGGTTGCCCTACTTTCCACCTCACCCGAGCGGGAGGACACGATCCTCGTGACCGATCCGTTCGCGGATTGAGCGAAAGGAGGCGCGGATGGCGCTGAGCTACAAGGCCCGGAGACGGTGGGCGCTGGTGATCCTGCTGGTGGGCATGCCCGCCTATGTGGTGGTCTGCGTGACCGTGATCAACATGCTGGAACGCCCGTCATTCCTTGTCGAACTGCTGGTCTATGTCGTGCTGGGCATCCTTTGGGCGCTGCCGTTCAAATTCGTGTTCAAGGGGATCGGTCAGGCCGATCCGGACGCCAAGGACTGACGCATTGATGCCGCAGACATGAAAAAGGCCGGACGCGATGTCCGGCCTTTTTCATGTCTGATGTCCGGTCTGATCAACCGGCAGCGCGCGCACCGGGCTTGAAACCGATACTTTCGGAGGCGGCAAAGCGGCCACCGCCTTTTTTCTCGATCTTGCCGTCGCGCAGAAGCTGGCCAAAGCTGCGCAGGCGTTCCTCGCGCGAGCTTGCGGCACCCTCGGCCTGCAAAAGCTTGGTCATCAATTGCGGGCGCGAGAATTGGTCCCGACCTTCGACGAAAGACATGTAGGCGGCTGCTGCTTCAAGCAGTTCGGGAAGGGTGTGTGCACCCTGGCTTTCGGCGAATTCGGCAAAGCCTGTGTCGTCGCCGGTTGCCCGATCTGCCATCTCTACCGGATCTGCCGTGCGCACCACACGGCGCGGGCGGACAGGGGAAGCGTCGGCGACCTGTTCGACATCGACCCGCTGTTCGGCAACCAGCTTGAGCGGGGCCGGGCGGACAGGTGCCGGACGGGCAGAGCGCGCTTCGCTGACCTGCGGGCGGCGGGGCCGCACGGCGTCTGCCAGATCTTCGCGATAGGGAACTTCCTCGTCTTCGGTCTTTTTGCCGAAGCCCAGAAGCCGGTCCGCCTTGGTGGCCGCGACAGCGGCGCGCAGATGCGCAATTGCACTGCGGCGGCGGTTGCCCTCGGGCTCTTCCATCGCGCTGTCGGTCTTGTCCGCGAGACGTTCGACGGAGTCGGCGTCTTCCTCGATGGATGTGTCTGTCAGCAGCGCACGGGCCGGGCTCGTCAGCTTGACCGCCTTGCGGATATTGGCGTCAGCGGCTTGCTGTTCGGCTTCGGTCAGGGCTTCGATTTCGTCTTCTTCACCCTCCTCGAAATCCCAGTCATCGTCGTCTTCGATCTCGGCATGCAGATCGGCCAGTTCACGGGCGAGTTCTGCCTCTTGTTCCGGTGTCAAAGAGCTGTCTTCCAGACCGGGGAGGCGTTTTGCGGCAGGGGCTGGGACAAAGTCGTCTTCGTCCTCGTCGTCATATTCCTCGATCTTGCCTGCTGCCAGAGCGGCCTCGACATCGGCGCGGCTGGCCTTGGTGACACGGGCGACAAAGGGCTTCGGGGCGTCATCCGCTTCGCTGGCAGCAGCGTCGTTCAGAATGAACGGAGCATCGTCGTCTTCGTCCTCATCCGCGTCATCGAAGGCGTGCAGGTCGTCTTGATCCGCCAGACTATCGTCAGCGTCGTCAAAAGCGATGTCTGTGTCGTCGTCAGCCGCGCTGGTCGTCTGTGTGACAGCCGCCTGCGCTTCGAGTTCCGCGATCTTGGCACGCAGGATCTCGAGTTCCGTGCGGGGGTCTTCGGCGGCTTTTTCCGCCACCACGTCTTCGTCGTCATGGCCAAGGTCGGGAAGCAGTTCGTCGTCCTCGTCGTCCATGTCCAGTTGGTCGGACACAACGGCGGCGATCGTGTCGGTGAAGAGATTGTCGTCAAGCGCGGCATTGTCGGTGGCGTCGATGGCATCGTTTTCGTCGATGCCGTCCCCATCCGGGCCGGACATGGCGTGTTCGTCTTCGATATATTCCGGGGCCGCCTGCGCTTTGGAAGCAACAACGGCGCGGATGCGCTGGAGTTTTTCCGCAACGCTGTCGGTCACAACCGGAGTCTCTTCGACGGGCTGCGCCGCTTCTGCGGTGGCTTCGGTGCGACGCGTCGCTTTTTCGTCCTGCGCGGCAATCAGATCGTCGATGCTGGAGACTTCGTAAGCGTCCGTCTCGTCATTCAGGATGTCATCGGCTGTGAATGCGACATCGTCTTCGATCTCGGTGTCTTCGATCTCGGTCTCGATTTCGAGTCCGGACTCGGACGACAGGTCCGAAAGGTCGATCTCGACATCCTCGGGCATGTCCTCGGACGTGTCTTCTGCCGCGACCTCTGGAACGTCGGACAGGTCGAGATCGGACAGGTCAAGCTCGACAGCTTCGGTCTGCAAAGCCGCATCCTGATCTGTGCTTGCGGCTTCAGCGTCTTCCGTCAGGGCCGCGACAGCCAGTGCAGTGGCAGCCACTCCGGCTGTCGCGTCCTCTTTGGCTGCGTGCCTCGATGGGGCCGGCGCGACATCCCCTTGCGGCGGCTCGGCGTCTTCTGAGGCACGCAGAACCAGATTTCCCTTTTCGAAACGGGCTTCGACGCGACGGGCGATTTCCCGCTCGGCGATCCGGGCCAGCATTTCTGCATCGGGTGTCGGGGGTTCGGCACCAAAATATCGGTCATCCTGAGCCAGATCGCGGAAATACTCCGCAATCGCCTTCATCGTGTCGAAGGAGTTGTCGAACCCTTCGAGCGTACATGAAAAGGTCCCGTAGGATACCGTGAGTATCTTGTTTGAACTCACCATAATATCACCCGCTTTCCAAACTTCTGCGATGGTCTTGCTAACATGGTTACCAAGACCAAAGCGCATCGAATCTGTGCCCGTCACGGTATCATTTCATGACCTGATTGTGATCTGTTTCGCCTTTCGCCATTAATCGGCCATGAATGATCCAATTGTTCTTTCGCAGGAACCAGTCCTGCTTGTCGGTGGCGCGCATGGCGACAATGCACAGCTCTTGTCCCTATTGGACGAGGTGCGCACCGTAGTCGCTGCTGACAGCGGGGCCGACTGGCTGGGTGCGGTCGGGCGTGTGCCGGACGCGCTGATCGGGGACCTTGATTCGGTGTCCGATGCCACGCGCTCCGCGATCCCCGCAGAGGTGGTGCATCTGATCTCCGAACAGGACAGCACCGATTTCGACAAGGCGATCCGGTCGATCTCGGCTCCCCTTATACTGGGGATCGGTTTTCTTGGCGGCCAGGTGGATCATCTGCTGGCGGCCATGACCGTTATGGCGCGCTATCCGGACCGGGCGATTGTTCTCGTCGGGGAACAGGATGTCGTGGCCCATCTGCCGCCCCGCATTGATCTGCCTCTGGAGGCAGGAACGCGCGTCTCGCTTTATCCGATGCGGCCTGTCCAAGGGAAGTCTACGGGTTTGCATTGGCCGATCGACGGGCTGGAATTGTCGCCGGGTGGACGGGTTGGGACATCGAACCGCGCTGATGGCCCCATCACACTGACGGTGCAGTCGCCGGGTCTGCTGATCATTCTGCCGGTGTCTGAACGGGCCGTTCTGCAACGGGCACTGGTTCAGGCCTGCGGCTCATGGCCTGCTCTCTGAACACGATGTAAAGCCCCGACGCCATCACGATCAGGATGCCAACCGATGCCATCGTATTGGGCAGGTCGCCGAAGACCGCAAAGCCGATGATGGTGGCGATGGGGATCTCAAGGTACTGCATCGGCGCCAGAGTGGCCGATGGCGCATACCTTAGCGACCATGTCATCAGAAGATGTGCCAGCGTGCCGGAAAGGCCGATCCCGATAAGCAGCGTCCAGGTGCTCGAGGGCAGCAACGTGTCCCATGCCAGCATCGGCACAACGCTGTCGGGGATCAGAAAGAGAACCGGGGCCATGATCACAAGCGCGATCACACCCGACACGGCCTGCAGCCCGATGGGGTCGGTTTCCTTGGCGATCTTGCGGGTGACCAGCATGAAAAGGGCGAAATTGATCGCAACCCCGAGGGGCAGCAAAGCAGGCCAACCCACCTCTTGGAAAGACGGCTGAATGACCAGCAACGTGCCAAGAAACCCCACGGCACAGGCGATCATCCGGCGCATGCCGACCTCTTCGCCCAGCACGTAATGCCCCAGCAGAAGCATGATGAACGGCATCACGAAGGCAATCGCGATGGCGTCGGCCAGCGGCAAGTAATAGAGCGCGGACACCATCATCCCGATTCCGACGATGTGCATCAGCGTCCGCAGCAGGGTCAAAAGAAACACCCGCCGGGACATGCGCCAGACACGCCCGGTTGCCGAAATAATCGGGATGAGCACGAGTGCTTGAACGCCAAACCGCACGAACAGCAACTGTCCCAGCGCCACTTTGTTCGACAGGATTTTCGCAAGCGCGTCCCCCATCGGAGCCACGACGCAGAAACCCAGCATAAGCGCGATTCCAAGGGTGGGGCGGTCTTGTGTCATGATGCACGCTACCCTTGGTTGAGTTTTTCTGTCAATATTCTCTTTAGGCTATGCGCGATGATGTGCGGAAACCTTGGGTTTGTCGGGGTTTTCGGACCGTTCAGCAATTGGGGACGTTCACTGCCAGTCCACCCAAAGATGTTTCCTTGTACTTCTCGTGCATGTCCGCGCCGGTCTGGCGCATGGTCTCAATCGCCGAATCGAGCGGGACGAAATGGGTGCCGTCGCCGCGCAGGGCGAGGCTGGCTGCACTGACGGCCTTGATCGCGCCCAGACCGTTGCGTTCGATGCAGGGCACCTGCACCAGCCCTTTGACCGGATCGCAGGTCATCCCGAGGTGATGCTCCAGCGCAATCTCGGCGGCGTTTTCGATCTGCATGGGCGTGCCGCCCATCACGGCACAGAGTCCGGCGGCAGCCATGGCGCTGGCGCTGCCAACTTCGGCCTGACACCCGGCTTCGGCCCCGCTGATCGAGGCGTTGAACTTGACCAGACCGCCGATGGCGGCAGCGGTCAGCAGGAATTCCGGCACCCGGCTGGTCGTGGCCCCCGGCACATGGTCGAGGTAGTAGCGGATCGTCGCAGGCACCACACCGGCGGCGCCGTTGGTGGGCGCTGTCACGACCTGTCCGCCGGCCGCGTTTTCCTCGTTCACCGCCATGGCATACACGCTCATCCAGTCGTTGATCGTGTGCGGTGCGGTCAGATTCATGCCGCGTTCGGCCAGCAGTTTCTCGTGAATGCCCTTGGCGCGGCGTTTGACGTTCAGCCCACCGGGCAGGATCCCATCGTTTTCCAGCCCTCGATTGATGCAATCGTTCATCACCTGCCACAGTCGGCGCATGCCCGCATCAAGATCGCTGACCGACCGGCGCGACAGCTCGTTCGCGCGCTTCATCTCGGCAATGCTGAGGCCCGAGATCGCCGCCATCTCGAGCATTTCGGCGGCGGATTTGAACGGGTAGGGCACGGGTGCGCCATCATCGGTGTCCTTGCCCGCGTCCAGTTCGGCCTGGGTCATTACGAAGCCGCCACCGATGGAATAGTATGTCTCCTGCAGGATCACGTCGCCCTGCGGGTCGGTTGCGCTCAGGATCATGCCGTTGGCGTGGCCCGGCAGGTTGGGGCCGAAATCGAAGGTCAGGTCGGTTTCGGGATCGAACCGCAGGGCAGGCAGGCCGTCAGGGGTGACGGTCTTGGTGGCCTTGATTTGCGCCAGTGCCGCATCCGCCTTGTCCCGGTCATAGCTTTCGGGAACAAACCCGGCGAGACCAAGGATCGTGGCGCGGTCCGTGGCGTGACCAACTCCGGTAAAGGCCAGCGATCCGTGCAGCGACGCCTTGACCCCGGCCACCGTGAACGGAGCCTTGCGCAACCGGTCCAGAAACCGCGCGGCGGCCACCATCGGGCCCATCGTGTGGGACGAGGACGGGCCGATCCCGACCTTGAACATGTCGAAGACAGACAGAAACATGATTAAAGCGCGCTCCCTTCAGGTGGCGTGGCCGGGTGTGGATTGGAAAAGGGTGTCGGTCCCAGACCTTCGGCGCGTATCGCCGCCTGCGCAGACTCGCGGATCTCGATCCGTCGGGCAAGAGCGTGCAGGTTGGGCCAGCGGGCAAGGTCGAACCAGCTTCGATCTGCCGCGACCGGATACAAGGCAGGCCAGCGCAGCAGGACGGCAAGATAAAGATCGCAGATCGTCATGTCGGCGCTGGAATATCGGCTGTCCAGAAGATCGAAATGCGCGGTCAGGGATGTCCGGATCTGCTGGCTGGCAGTGTCCTGATGCTCCGGGTCGGGACCGGCGATCAGCGACGGGTAGAACAGGCTGCGCATCTCGGCATGGACCGTGTTCGACAGGAAAAACAGCCAACTCAGAAACGGTGCGCGTGCGGGATCGCACGGATCGGGCGAAAGCTGCACACGCTCCCTGTGGCGGTCGGCCAGAAAGAGGCAGATCGCGGCGGTCTCGAACATCGGGCCCTCCGGCGTTTCAAGCGCGGGAATGCGGCCCACCGGGTTCAGGCGTTTGTAGGCGGCCCCGCTCTGGGCTGAAACGCTGCGGTCCACCAGCGCCGTCCGGTAGGGCGGGCGCAATTCCTCGAGCACCAGTCGGACGACCAGCGAGGCATTGTCAGGGGCGTAGTGCAGGACATAGTTCATGGCGCGGGTGTAGCGCGAAGCGGGACGCACAGACGACGCGAAAGCGGCGCGTGACGGTAAAAAAGCGATCCGGTTAACCGTGTCTTCACCGCTGTCGGCCAGAGTGTTGGCACATATGCTGCAAGAGATCGGCAGACATGATGCGAAAGGGATGCTGATGACGACCTACCTCAACCGACTTGCCTGGTTTGCCGCTTTGCTCACCATCTTTGCCTGGGCGTTCATGCCACGCATGGCCATGGCCTATCCGGTGATGTTTCCGACGATTCCCGCCGTTGAAACAATGCCCTTGCCGCCGGTGCCGTCCACCAACATTCCCGATCAGGACAGCTAGCCCCGCGCTGATCTTTGGTCGCTCCGGATCAGCCCGCTTGTGAATTCGGTCTCGCCCCGCGCCATGTGACGTCCTATAAGATGCACATACCTGCCCGAGGAGCCGCACATGCCCGGAGAATTGTCGCCCATCGACAAGGCCAAGTTTGTCGCCGCCAAATGCGCCGCCGACATGGTCGAGGACGGCATGCGCGTCGGGCTTGGCACCGGGTCCACCGCAGCGTGGCTTGTCCGGCATCTCGGCGACCGCGTCCGCGACGAAGGTTTTCGCATCAAGGGTGTGCCGACCTCGGCCCGCACCGCGCATCTGGCCAAGCAGGTCGGGATCGACGTGATCACGCTGGACGACGCAGGCACGCTCAACATCACCATTGACGGGGCAGACGAATTCGACAGCGACCTGAACCTGATCAAGGGGGGCGGTGGCGCGCTCTTGCGCGAAAAGATCGTTGCCGCAGCCAGCGAAGAGGTGGTGATCATTGCCGATGCCGCCAAAGAGGTGGGCACGCTCGGGGCGTTTCCCCTGCCGGTGGAAGTGATCCCGTTCGGCTGGACCACAACCCAGATGCTGATCGAGGAACTGCTGGTCTCGGCCGACGTCATGGGCCGCCGCATCACCCTGCGGATGAATGCCGGCAAGCCCTTTGTCACGGATCAAGGCAACCACATTCTGGATCTGCACCTGACCCGCATCGGCAATGCGCGTCAATTGGCGATGGCGCTGAACCAGATGCCCGGCGTGGTCGAAAACGGGCTTTTCCTCGATCTGTGCGACAAGGTCATCATCGGCTACAGCGATGGCCGGGTTGAGACCCGCGACATCAACGAAGGCACGGTCAGCCAGCATCGCATCGATGTCGAAGAGACTGAAAATCTGTTCTCGGACATCTGACCGCAGCCGCACCGTCGGGTCATTTCTGCGTCAGGACTGCGTGAGAGACCCGCATTTCAGGAACCTCGCTTCTGGCCTTCTGCGTCGCCATATGAAATATCTTCGCGCGACCATCAGAAGGAGCCGACCATGAGCACATTCGACTACGATCTCTTTGTGATCGGGGGCGGGTCCGGCGGCGTGCGCGCGGCGCGTGTGGCCGCGGGCGAGGCAGGGGCCAAGGTGGCTCTGGCCGAGGAAGACCGCTATGGAGGCACCTGCGTGATCCGGGGCTGTGTGCCGAAAAAGCTGATGGTCTTTGCCAGTGGCTATGGCGGCATGGTCGAGGAGGCCACTCATTACGGCTGGGACATGCTCAACCGGGGCTTTGACTGGCAGGTCTTTTCCGGCCATCTGAACAAAGAACTGGATCGGCTTGAAGGCGTATATCGCAAGCTTCTCGCCGGGTCCGGTGTCACCACCTACGACGCCCGCGCCCGTTTGAAAGACGCGCACACGGTCGAATTGTCGACCGGCGAGACCTTCACCGCCAAGCACATCCTGATCGCCACGGGCGGGCGTCCGGTGCGTCCCGACATGCCGAACGCGCATCTCGGCATTGTGTCCGACGACATTTTCCATCTCGAAAAGCTGCCCAAGTCGATCCTGATCATCGGCGGCGGCTATATCGCCTGCGAATTCGCCTGCATCCTTGCGGGCCTTGGGGTCGAGGTGACGCAGTATTATCGCGGTGCGCAGATCCTGCGGGGCTTTGACGACGAGGCGCGCGGCCTGATCGCGGAATCGATGCGCGACCTGGGCGTCGATCTGCACACCGGCACCAATATCGTCGAAATGGACTGCTATCGCGGTGAAGCCGACGCAGGTCTTGATGCGCCGGTCGAGGCCACGCAATACGCGATGCCCGCAAGCGACGCGCCGCGCGGCGGGCCGCTTCGGGTCAAGTCCACCAACGGGCATGTCAAGGTGTTCGATCAGGTGCTCTTTGCCACCGGGCGTCGCCCGAACAGCGACGACATGGGGCTCGAAGACATTGGCGTCACGCTCAAGCGGGGTGGGGCCATCGAGGTGGACGCCTACAGCCAGACCAAGGTGCCGTCGATCTATGCCATCGGCGACGTGACGGACCGCGTGAACCTGACCCCCGTTGCGATCCGTGAAGGCATGGCCTTCGTGGAAACCGTGTTCCACGGCAACCCGACACCGGTGGATCACGACCTGATCCCGTCGGCTGTGTTCACCCAGCCCGAATTGGGCACTGTTGGCCTGACCGAAGAACAGGCCGGCGATCAGGAAGAGATCGAGGTCTACTGCACCTCGTTCCGACCGATGCAGTCGGCTTTTGCCGACAAGCCGGGCCGGGTGCTTATGAAACTCATCGTCAGCAAGGAAACGCGCAAGGTTCTGGGCTGTCACATCGTCGCGCCGGGGGCGGGCGAAATGATCCAGTTGGCGGGCATCGCCGTCAAGATGGGGGCCACGAAAGAGGATTTCGACCGCACCGTTGCGGTGCATCCGACCATGTCCGAAGAGATCGTCACGATGCGCAAACCGATGCGCACGGCTTGAATTTCCAAGCTTTGCCCACAGGTAAGAACGTGACATGAATGACCGAATGTTCCGAGAGGGGAAAAGACCAGATGGCAGGTAACAGTGGCGGCCCGTGGGGCGGCGGCGGTAACAACGGTGGAAACCGTGGCGACGATCGCCCGCGCGGCGGCAACAATGGCGGCGGCCGGCGGCCCGGTGACGACAACCAACCGCAGATACCCGAAATCGACGAGCTGATGAAGAAAGGCCAGGAACGCCTGCGCGTTCTGATGGGCGGTCGCGGTGGAGGCGGCTTCAACGGCTCCGGTGGCGGCGGCGATGGCGGTGACGGCTTCAAGCTGACGCGCGGCACAATCGGACTGGCGGCACTGGGTGCCGTGGCGCTTTGGGCGTTTTCAAGCTTCTACACCGTGCGGCCCGAAGAACAGTCTGTGGAGCTTTTCCTTGGCGAATACTATGCCATCGGCAATCCCGGTCTGAACTTTGCACCTTGGCCCTTCGTGACCGCAGAAGTCGTCAACGTGACCTCTGAACGGACCGAAAACATCGGCAGCGGACGCGGCAGCGTCGGCGGCGATGGTCTGATGCTTACCACGGATGCCAACATCGTCGACATCGATTTCCAGGTCGTCTGGAACATTAATGATCCGGCGAAACTGCTGTTTAATCTTCGCGACCCGCAGACCACCGTTCAGGCGGTGTCCGAGGCGGTCATGCGCGAGATCATCGCGGCAACCAATCTTGCCCCGATCCTCAACCGGGATCGCGGTCTGATTGCAGACACCGCGCGCGAGAACATTCAGGCGACGTTGGATGAATACCAGAGCGGGATCACCATCGTCCGTGTGAACCTCGACACCGCTGACCCGCCCGCAGAGGTGATCGACGCCTTCCGCGAAGTGCAGGCCGCCGAACAGGAGCGCGACCGTCTGCAGCGTCAGGCCGACGCCTATGCCAACCGCGTTCTCGCCGAGGCGCGCGGGTCCGCCGCGCAGATCCTAGAAGAGGCCGAAGGCTACCGCGCCCGCGTGATCAACGAAGCCATCGGTGAAGCCAGCCGCTTTATCGCCGTGGCGCAGGAATTCAACGAGGCGCCGGAAGTGACCCAGCGCCGTCTCTACCTCGAGACCATCGAAAGAACCCTTGGCGACATGGACAAGATCCTGCTTGACGATGCCGGTGCTGCCGGACAGGGCGTGCTGCCCTATCTGCCGATCAACGAACTGCGCCGCTCTGGCCAGACAGCCGGAGGGTCGAACTGATGCGTAAATCCGCTTTCCTTCTTCCGATCGGTGTTCTGGCCGTTGTCGGTATCCTGTCGTCGATCTTTATCGTCGACGAACGCGAAAAAGTGCTGGTTCTGCAATTCGGTCAGATCAAGCAGGTTGTCGAAGAGCCGGGCCTCAACTTCAAGATCCCGGTGATCCAGGAGGTCGTGCGCTATGACGGCCGTATCCTGTCGCTCGACACCGACACGATCGAAGTCACGCCGTCCGATGACCGTCGTCTGGTCGTCGACGCCTTCACCCGCTACCGGATCGCGGATGTGGTTCAGTTCCGTCAGGCCGTCGGCATCGGCGGCACCCGCGTGGCCGAAGACCGTCTGTCCTCGGTTCTGAACGCGCAGATCCGCGAAGTGCTGGGTGCCGATCAGGTCACATCCGACACCATCCTGTCCCCCGCACGCCGCGACCTCGCGCTGCGTATCCGGGATCAGGCGCGCACCAGCGCGGCGGGTCTTGGGCTTGAAATCGTCGACGTGCGTCTGAAACAGACCAACCTGCCCGAACAGAACCTTGCCGCCACCTTTGCGCGGATGCGGGCTGAACGGGAACGTGAAGCGGCGGACGAGATCGCCCGCGGTAACGAAGCCGCGCAGCGTGTGCGCGCGGCCGCAGACCGGACCGTGGTCGAAACCGTGTCGAACGCCGAACGCGACGCCAACATCACCCGAGGTGAGGCCGATGCGGAACGGAACCGCATCTACGCCGAAGCCTATGGCAACAACCCCGAATTCTTCGCCTTCTACCGCTCTCTCGAAGCGATGGAGCGGTCGCTGAACAAGGACAACTCGACCATGGTCTTCTCGCCGGACAGCGAATTCCTGGGTCAGATGTTCGGGGCCGTCCGGGCCGATGGCTTGGGCCGGATCGCGGCGACCGAGTTCGATGTGGAACGTCTGCGGGACATGGCACCCGAAGCGACGATCTCGCCGAACCTGCCTGAAGCGGAACGCGAACGGCTTGAGGAAGAGCTTGAAAATCAGGCACCTGCAGGGGATGCCACCAATTGATCGAGACGGTAATCCACGCGATTGCACTGGTGTTGATACTGGAGGGGCTGGCATACGCGCTGGCCCCTTCGCTTATCGAACGTATGCTCGAGGCCATGCGCGCCATGCCGCTCGACATGCGGCGGCTGGTCGGCCTTTCCGCTGTGACCGCCGGTGTGGCGATGCTGTGGGTTTTGAACGCTGTGTGACGGGCGCGACCTTTTCTGGTTCCGTCACGATCAAGTCACATAAGCTTGAAACACTGCTTTCCTGTTTGCGTGTTGCGCAGTCGCACCTACATTGTTCCCATGACAGGCAGGTGACGGGCCTCGGGCCGCACCAAAGACGAAGGAGTTTCCCTTGACCTCTCAGGCAAAAACAATCCAACGGGACCAGAGCACGCCGCTGCGCATGTTCTGGTTGACCTCGTTGTCCATGATCCTCATCGTCGCGCAGTCGCTGATGGGTCATGCGCAGGAAAGCTTTGCGAACCTCGCTGAAAAGATCAGCCCTTCGGTCGTGAACATCACCACCTCGACCACCGTGGCCGGACGCACCGGGCCGCAGGGCATCGTGCCCGAGGGCTCCCCGTTCGAGGATTTCTTCCGCGAATTCCAAGACCGCAACGGTCAGGGCGACCGTCCGCGCCGCTCGTCGGCTTTGGGTTCTGGCTTCGTGATTTCGGAAGACGGGTTCATCGTGACGAACAACCACGTGATCGAAGGCGCGGATGAAATCCTGATCGAATTCTTCGAAGGGTTCGAACTGCCCGCGACCCTCGTTGGCACCGACCCCAACACGGACATCGCGCTGCTCAAGGTGGAAAGCGAGACACCGCTGAAATTCGTCACCTTCGGCGACAGCGACACCGCTCGCGTGGGCGATTGGGTCATGGCGATGGGCAACCCGCTGGGTCAGGGCTTCTCGGTCTCCGCAGGTATCGTGTCGGCCCGCAACCGCGCGCTCAGTGGCACCTATGACGACTACATCCAGACCGACGCCGCCATCAACCGCGGTAACTCGGGTGGTCCGCTCTTCAACATGGCAGGCGAAGTGATCGGTGTGAACACCGCGATCCTGTCGCCCAATGGCGGCTCCATCGGGATCGGCTTCTCGATGGCGTCGAACGTCGTGACCCGCGTGGTCGACCAGCTCAAGGAGTTTGGCGAAACCCGTCGCGGCTGGCTGGGTGTGCGCATCCAGGACGTGACCGATGACGTGGCCGAAGCACTGGGTCTGGCCTCTGCGAAAGGAGCACTGGTCTCGGACGTGCCCGAAGGCCCGGCCATGGACGCGGGCATGCAGGCGGGCGACGTGATCGTCAGCTTTGATGGCCGCGAAGTCGAAGACACCCGTGGTCTGGTCCGTCAGGTCGGCAACACCGAGGTTGGCAAGGCCGTGCGCGTCGTCGTCAATCGGGACGGCACCACCCAGACGCTGCTGGTGACGCTGGGCCGCCGCGAGGAAGCCGAAAGCGCCGTGCCCGCCGCACAGCCCGGCCCGGTCGAGGAAGAGCCGCAGTCGATGGACCTGATGGGTCTCACCCTCAGCCCTCTCACCTCCGAGATCCGCGAGCAACTGGACCTGCCCGAGAGTGCCAAGGGACTTGCGGTTCTGGATGTGGACGAAGCGTCCGAGGCGTTTGAAAAGGGCCTGCGGGCAGGTGACGTGATCACCGAAGCCGGTCAGGCCCAGGTGCTTGCTTTGACCGACCTTGAAGAGCGGATTGCCGAAGCGCAGGAAGCTGGCCGCAAGTCGATCCTGCTTCTGGTGCGCCGCGCCGGTGATCCGCGCTTTGTCGCGCTGAGCATTGCCGAAGACCAGTAAGTCAACCGACATCCAGAAAGAAAGGGCGCCTCGTCGGGCGCCCTTTTTTGTGTTTAACTTGCTGTGAAAGCGGGTTTTTCCGTCAACGGAAAAACCGGATGCGTCGACGCATCCGGCATCCGGCATCACCCTTTTGCGTAGCCCATCGCCTGAAGCGCCACCTTGATCTCGTCCAGAATGGCCGGATCGTCGATGGTCGCGGGCAGTTTGAACTCTTCGCTGTCGGCGATCTTGACCATGGTCGCCCGCAGGATCTTGCCCGAGCGGGTCTTGGGCAGGCGGTCCACCACGGCGCAGAGCTTGAACGCCGCCACCGGGCCGATCTTGTCGCGCACCAGCTTCACACATTCCTTGGTGATCTCGTCATGCGGCCGGTTCACACCGGTGGTCAGGCAGACAAATCCCATGGGCAACTGGCCCTTCAGCTCGTCGCTCACCCCGATCACCGCGCATTCGGCGACATCCGGATGCGAGGCGAGTACCTCTTCCATGCCGCCCGTGGACAGGCGGTGGCCCGCGACGTTGATCACGTCATCGGTGCGCGCCATGATGTACAGGTATCCGTCCTCGTCGATCATGCCCGCATCGCCGGTCTCGTAATAGCCGGGGAAGTGCGACAGGTAGGATTTGCGGAACCGGTCCTCGGCATTCCACAGCGTCGGCAGCGTACCCGGGGGCAGGGGCAGTTTGACCGCAATCGCGCCCAGCTCGCCCGGCTTCATCGGGTGGCCGGCCTCATCGAGGATCTGCACATCATAGCCCGGCATCGGCACCGACGGAGAGCCGATCTTGACACGCAGCGCTTCGATGCCCGCAGGCATGCCCGCGATGGTCCAGCCGGTTTCGGTCTGCCACCAATGGTCGTAGATCGGTTTACCCGTGACTTTCTGCGCCCATTCGATCGTGTCGGGATCGGCGCGTTCGCCTGCAAGGTAGATCGCGTTCAGGCAGGAAATATCGTATTTGCCGACGAATTCCCCTTTGGGATCGTCCCGCTTGACCGCGCGGAACGCGGTGGGGGCGGTGAAGAAGCTGCGCACCTTGTGTTCGGAGATGACCCGCCAGAAGGTGCCTGCATCGGGTGTGCCCACCGGCTTGCCTTCGAACACGATGGTGGTGTTGCCATGGATCAGCGGACCATAGCAGATATAGCTGTGGCCCACGACCCAGCCCACATCCGATGCCGCCCAGAACGTATCGCCGGGATCGACATTGTAGATGTTCTTCATCGTCCAGTTCAGCGCCACGAGATGCCCGCCGGTGTGGCGGATCACGCCCTTCGGTGCGCCGGTGGTGCCGGAGGTGTAAAGGATATAGGCCGGATGATTGCCTTCGACCGGAACGCAGTCCGCCGGTTCGACACCGTACTGGAAACCGTGCCAGTCGAAATCATAGCCGTCGTTCAGCTTGGCGACTTCCTGCTCGCGCTGGAAGATGACGGTGAAATCCGGCTTGTGCGAGGCAAGCTCGATGGCCCCGTCGAGCAGCGGCTTGTAATGCACCACGCGGCCCGGCTCGAGCCCGCAGGAGGCGGCGATGATTGCCTTGGGTTTGGCGTCGTCGATGCGGACAGCCAGTTCGTTGGCAGCAAAGCCGCCGAACACCACCGAATGGATCGCACCCAGACGGGCGCAGGCGAGCATCGCCTCAAGCGCCTCGGGCACCATCGGCATGTAGATGATGACGCGGTCGCCTTTTTCGATCCCCTTGGCGCGCAGCGCACCGGCCAGACGGGCGACGCGGTTGCGCAGTTCGGCATAGGTGATCTTGTGCAGGGTGCCGGTGATCGGGCTGTCATGGATGATCGCGACCTGTCCACCGCGCCCCGCTTCGACATGGCGGTCGACCGCGTTCCAGCAGGTGTTGGTCAGACCGTCGGCGAACCATTCGTAGAGGTCATTGCCTTTGTCAAAGAGCGCCTTGCTGGGTTTGCGGTCCCAGTCAATCGCCTCGGCGGCCTGCATCCAGAACCCCTCGGGGTCGGATTTCCAGCCCTCGTACACCTCGTGGTAGCCCATCCCGATCTCCTCCTGTGACGTGTTGGCATGTGGGTACGGCGCGCGGGACGTTGCGGCAAGCCTCACGACCCATCGCGCGGCAGAAGGCCGCAAAAACTTTGCAGTTCCGGCGCTACCAAATTGCAAATTTTTGCAAACACTGCGCTGTTATGCAGACATGGTTTTTCAGATCCGCGATTTTGCAAAGTTGCAAACTGCATTGTGCAAACTTGGCGGGACCGAGTCGCAACACTCAGAGCTGGTCGCGCGGCGTCGCCAGAAGTCCAAGGCCGCGCGCCGACTGGATCGACAGCAGACCGCTGGGTAGCCCGTTGGAGTTCTGGTAGCGGCGGATGGCCAGGCGTGTCGGCACGTCCATCACCCCGTTGATCGGCCCCCGGTACAGCCCCCGCGCGTCCAGAGCGCGTTGCAATGTAGAGATCAGGTCGGGCGTCAGGGCATCGGGGCAGGGGGTTTCGAAGATCAGCTCCTGCCGTTCGCGCAGGATCACCTGGGCGGTTTCGGTGCGGAACCGGGCCGGGGCGATCTTTTGGCCCGCGGCGTCGAACTGCGCGGGGGCCACTTCGATCTGTCGGGTGACGGTCTGCAATTCAGCCGGGGCCACATCGCGCACCCAGCATCCGTCCGGGTTGACGCCCGGCGGCGGGTCGATTTGGGCCGAGGCGAAATCGGGTACAGGCACATCCGTCGCGTCTTCGCCGTAGACCTGCGGACCCGCACAGCCTGCAACAGCAGCAGCCAAGGCCACGGCCCACAGAGCCCGGATCGCTGACGGGAGGGGGGTCACGGAGGATGTGCGCCTGTTTGCCTGTTTCTGCTTGAACGCAGTCTAACCTGTTTGCTCCTCTGGCGAAAGCGCCTCTGGCTCTGCCTCGGGGGCGGGGGCCAGAAGCTGGTCGAGCAGGGGCGAGATGTCCTCGATCACCTCGGCGATCACGTGGATCACATCGCCTTCGCTTTGCAGCCGCCCGGTGACACGCAGCATGCGCCCCGCGATCACCGCGCGGCGGTAGCGTTCGTAAAGCTTGCGCCAGACGATGATGTTCACCGTGCCGGTTTCATCCTCAAGCGTCAGGAAGATCACACCTTTCGCGGTGCCCGGCCGCTGCCGCAGGATCACCAGCCCCGCCACCGTGATCCGCGCATTGTCGGGCGGCAGGCGCAACTGGTCGGCGCGCAGGCACGACGGCGGACGCGGCCAGTCGGATTGGGGGGTGCAGGGGGTGATGACATGCATGAGAGCAAAAATAGAACATTTGCGGTGTCCTGCAAGCCCCGCGCATTTCGCAGCTTCCGGATCGCTTTGGGCGACTGGATCGGGCCTTAAGGAGGGAAGGCAAGGTTGAGGAGGGCATCATGGCGTATTTCGACACGGGCAAGACCGCCGGGGCAACCGTCGCTCTGGCTGTGGGTCGCGTTTTTGACCATTTGGTAAAATTTGCTACCGCGCTGGTCACGAAACGGTCTCCTCGGCCAGGACCGTCACCCGAGACACTCATCGCCGCCCGGCAACGCGCCGAAGCGCACCGCCGGGCGGTCGACAGGCTGATGCGCTGAAATCAGTGCGCGGCAAAAAACGCGGCGACCTCGCTGGCGATCTGCGCATGTTCGGCGCGTCGGGCCTCGCGGCCCTCTTCGCAGACGAACACATCATCGGGTTCTTCCTCTTTCAGGATCGCCAGACCTTTTTCGGTGCAGACCCCCAGGAAGTCGAAATGCGCGAGGGTTTCCGGCTCGTGATAGGTGGTCAGTGATGGCGGCAGGGCCCCCACCAGCGCGCGGCTTTCCACGTCGAGGTTCAGGCCCTCCAGATCAACCGGCGCGCCATAGACCAGCATCGGGCTGTCGATCGCGCCGAGGCTTTCGGTCGAAAAGGTCTGGGTGCCGCCCAGATCGAACACGGCAAAGGCGCGGATGCGGTTGTCCGAGAGATCCTGCGCCATGGCAGCGCGGTCTTCGGGTGACCTGGCAACATGCCAGCGGTCGAAGATCCCGCAGACCAGATCATCGGGCATGTCGGCGCAGAAGGCATCGAACCCATCGGGGTCATAGCGCCCGCCCGCCAGCGCCACGGCGGTGAACCCGCCCAGCGAATGGCCCGCCATGTAGATGCGGCTGGCATCAATGCGCGGATCGTCTGCGAGGTGGTCGATCACCCGCGAGATGTCGCGGGGCCGGTTCCAGAGCTGGCGCTGGTGGTCGGGATCGCGGTTGAAGGTCGAGGTGCCGGGATGGTCGATGGCCGCTACGGCATAGCCCTGGGCGACCAGCCGATCGGCCAGCCACGCCTGGTTGCGGGCGTTGCCGAACATGCCGTGGGACAGCACCACAAGCGGGAACGGACCGGGCCGTGCGGTGGCATCGGGGGCCACGAGGATCGGCTCCCACACGGCATTGCCATGGGCAGGTTCGGTCAGGGCGGTCTCTGCCGGATACCAAAGGAAGCCTTCAAGATGGCGGGTGCCTTGGGTGTCGGGGATCATCAGGGTCTGCATCCCGGTGGTGGCGTCCTGCGCGGCAAGGGCGCTTGCGCTCATCAAGAGGGCGGTGAGGGTGTGTCTGAGGGTCATGTCGGTCTCCGTCATGGGGGTGTGTGATGGCCCAGACATCCCCATGGGAGCGTTGCAAAACAAGGACTTGAACCCGCCTCCTGCGTCCTTGATCATGATCTAGGACAGGCGGAACGCGAAAGAGGACAGGACATGCAGGGCGATCTGGCGGTTTTCCCCTTGCCGATGCTCACCGTCCTGTTGTCGGCGGTGGCCGCAGGGCTGCTCTGGCGGATGGATCTGGGCCGGGTGGCGGCCACGCGATTCTTTGCGGCGTTCTTTCTGGTGCTCGCGCTTGGGTCCTTCATGGTCGGCCTGCGGTTCGGCTATGGCGTGGACACGCTGGTGCCGGTGCAGCGCGCGCTGCCGCTGTTCGCCGGGCCGCTGCTGTGGCTGGGCTTTGCCAGTTTCACACGAGACCGGATTGCAGATCTGGCGCTCTGGCATCTGGGGGCGGCGGTTTCGATCATTGCCGTCGCGCCATGGGTGTTTCCCGATCTGCTGGACCTCGATCTGGTCGTGGGCGCCAGCTACGTGGTCTATGCGGCCGCGTTGCTCTGGATGTGGTCGCGCGGGGCGAACCATCTCTCCCATGCGCGGATGGGCGATGCGGTGCTGCTGCGCCGGTGGATGCTGGCGGGGGCGGGGCTGCTTCTGGTCTTTGCGCTGGCCGACACGGCGATTGCGCTCAGCTTTGCGGCCCGACGGAGCGGGGATGCCATGGCGGTGATCTCGGCCGGTGCGGTGGTGATGGCCTTCGGGTTGATCGCGGTGATCGTCGCGGTCTCCAAGGGCGGTGGCCGGATGACGACACAGGTGACGGTCGCGAAAACGACGTCGGACCCTGAGGCAGAGGCCCTGGAGGCCCGCGCCCGGACCCTGTTGACCGAGAGAAGGCTCTTTCTCGACACGGATCTGACGGTGGACCGGCTGGCCAAGCGCCTGACCGTCCCGTCACGTGCCTTGTCGCTGGCGATCAACCAGACCAAGGGCGTGAACGTGTCCCAGTATTTGAATGACTTCCGGCTGGACCATGCCGCAGGTCTTTTGGCCGAAGGTCAAAGCAGCGTTGCCGAGGTGATGGAGCAGTCAGGCTTCCTCACCCGGTCGAATTTCTACCGTGAATTCCAGCGCCGCTTTGGCGTGACACCCGCCGCGTACCGCGAGGCTGCGAAGGCGGCTCAGTCGGGCATCTGATCGTCGGTCCAGCCTGTATCGGCGTCTTCCTCAGCGACCAGCATCACGGCGAGGGTCCCCGTGGGGCGGTGCAGACGCACGTCCGATGAAAAGCCAAGATCGCCGCCGGAATGGCCAAGGATGGGCCCGTCGCGTTCGATCCCCATGCCGTAGCCTGCGCCTGTAGGATCGGTAGTCATCTCGGCAAGCATGGCGGGCGACAGGAGCGTCTGGTCAAGGAAGAGCGCACGGTAAAATCGCGCCACATCCGGTGCGGTTGCAATCACAGCGCCATCACCAAAACCTGCGATTTGGTAGTAGGCGCGCACGTGGGCAGGTGCCTGCGCAAAACTGGCGGGAAGCGGACGGCTGCCGAAGACAAAGCTGTCGGTCATCGCGGCGGGGCCGAACACCTCTGTCTGCATGGCCTCGGCATAGCTTTGCCCGGTGACCGCCTCGAGGATCAGGCCCAGCAGCACATAATTCGTGTTGGAATAGTCGAAATCCGTGCCGGGAGCGAAAAGGCGATCCTCGTCGAACGCGTAGCTGAGCGCGGTTTCCGCCGTCTGACGCGACGGGTCGTCGAGGACGTCTGCAAGGTAGTCGTCGGTATAATAGTCCGGCAGGCCCGAGGTCATGGTCAGAAGATGTCGCAGGGTGACGTTGTGCAATCCGCCGAAACCCTGTGTGATCTCCGGCGCGATCCAGTCGGCTGCTGGGGCGGCGAGCCGCAGGTCGCCCGCCTGCACCCGCCGCAGTAGAGCAACTGCCGTCATCGTCTTGCCGACCGACGCAATTGCAAACTCCGTGTCAGCCGAGGCGGCCTGCGCCGTCACAGTCACGCCGTTGGTATCCGCGAGATACCGCACAATCGGCACAGGTTGCGCCCAAGACGGGCCGCCTGCCGTAAGGGTCATCATCCCAAGCGTGACGTTCCGCCGTGTCATTTTCATCGGCTGCATCGGAGTGCGACATCCTTATGGTGATCCGTCTTCTCTGTAAACTTGGATGCGAACGGGTCAGAGGTACAGGACTGACGGTGATTTGAGGTCGAATCGGGCTGGCAGGTTCGATCCAGCCAGACTAGGTATGTCACGATTTCTGAGACGGAGAGTGCTGGAATGGCAAAGATCACCTATATTGAGCATGGCGGGACGGAGCATGTCGTCGAGGTCGCCAACGGGCTGACCGTGATGGAAGGCGCACGCGACAACGGCATTCCGGGCATCGAAGCGGATTGCGGCGGTGCCTGCGCCTGTTCGACCTGCCACGTCTATGTGCATCCCGACTGGGTGGGCAAACTGCCGCCGAAGGAAGACATGGAAGAAGACATGCTCGACTTTGCCTATGAGCCGAACCCCGAGCGGTCGCGCCTGACCTGCCAGCTCAAGGTGACCGACGCGCTGGACGGGTTGATCGTCCAGATGCCGGAAAAGCAGATCTGATCATGCGGTGGGCCTGTCTTGCCGGTCTGGTGCTTGGGCTGGCATCGCAGGCCGCAGCACAGGAAATCGTGTCGGCGCGCTATGACGGGCCGACCACACGTTACCCGCACGGCGTGCTGGGCGACGAGATCGAACATGACACGCTGGTCGTGCGTCTGAGCGACGGGCGCGAGATCGCAGCGCGCTGGGCGCAGGACATCGTGTTCGAGGATCTGTCGCCGCGTGTTGTGGACGTGGATGGCGACGGGGCGCCCGAGGTGGTGGTGGTGGAAAGCCACGAGACCCAGGGCGCACGGCTGGCGATCTGGGGCATGCGGGATGGCACCCTCGCACAGATCGCGGCAACTCCCCATATCGGCACCCGCTTCCGCTGGCTGGCCCCGGTGGCTGTGGCCGATCTGGATGGCGATGGGCTGGTGGAACTGGCGTATGTGGACCGGCCACATCTGGCGAAGGTGCTGCGGGTCTGGCGCTACGGGGCGGATGGAGCCCTGACGCAGGTAGCCTCGGTTGAGGGCATGACCAATCATCGGATCGGCTGGGACTATATCGCGGGTGGCCTGCGCAATTGCGGGCAGGGGCCTGAGATGGTGCTCGCGGATGCCGGCTGGGCCAACGTGGTTGCGGTGCGCTTTGCGGACGGGGCACTGACGCAGCAGGTGCTGGGCAGGTATTCGCCCGAGGCTTTGGAACGCGCCTTGGGCTGCTGAGCGGGAAGCGCCTTCGAAGGCGCTTTCATGCCGCGTTTTCGATAACGCAGCCAAGGGCGGTCGACCGCCCTTGGCACCGGTGTCAGAGTTGGGCCATGACCTCGTCGCTGGCCTCGAAATTGGTGGTGACGCGCTGCACGTCGTCATCGTCTTCCAGCGCATCCACCAGCTTCATCAGCGCCTGCATGCCATCGAGGTCGAGCTCGGTCGTCGTGGTCGGTTTCCAGACCAGCTTGGTCGAATCGCTCTCGCCCAGTTCCGCCTCAAGTGCCGTGGCGACCTCGTTCAGATCCGTGTCGGCGCACCAGATGACATGTCCGTCCGCGCTGCTCTCCACGTCCTCGGCCCCGGCTTCGATGGCGGCCATCATCACCGTATCGGCATCGCCCACACTGGCGGGGTAGGTGATTTCGCCCTTGCGGTCGAACATGAACCCGACCGATCCGGTCTCGCCGAGGTTGCCACCGTTCTTGGTAAAGGTGGAGCGCACGTTCGACGCGGTGCGGTTGCGGTTGTCGGTCATCGCCTCGACGATCACGGCCACGCCGTTCGGGCCGTAGCCCTCGTAGCGGATTTCCTCGTAATCCTCGCCATCGCCACCGGTCGCCTTCTTGATCGCGCGTTCGATGTTGTCCTTGGGCATGGATTGCGACTTGGCTTCCTTGATCGCCAGACGCAGGCGCGGGTTCTTGTCGGGGTCCGGGTCGCCCATTTTGGCGGCGACGGTGATTTCCTTGGAGAACTTCGAGAAAAGCTTGGCGCGCACCGCGTCCTGACGACCTTTGCGGTGCTGGATGTTTGCCCATTTGGAATGGCCGGCCATGGTGTCCTGTCCTTGAATTGTCGGATGTTCTGAGGTTTGCGGGTCTTTAGCGCAGAAGGCGGGCCGGGAACAAGTTGCGTTTTCGAGGTTTGCGCGGCGGGCGGGCTTGGCTATGAGAGCGGTATGAAACCATTTCTGATCCTGCAACTGCGTCCCGAGGCCGAAGCGAGCGATGGCGAATTCGCGGCCTTTCTCGAAAAGGGCGGGCTGACCGAGGCCCAGGTGCATCGCGTCTGTCTGGACCGCGAGCCGCTGCCCGAGGGGCTGGACCTGTCGGATTATGCCGGGGTGATCGTGGGCGGCGGGCCGGGCTGCGTTTCGGATGATCCGGCCACCAAAGCCCCGGTCGAGGCGCGGATCGAGGCGGAGATCCTGTCGCTCATGCCCGAGATCACCAGGCGGGATGTGCCCTTCATGGGGTGCTGCTATGGCATCGGCATTCTGGGCCATCATCTGAGGGCCGAGGTGTCCAAGCGCCGCTATGGCGAACCGGTGGGTCCGGTGACCTGCCGGGTGACGGTCGAGGGTGCGGCGGACCCGCTGGTGGCCGGGTTGCCGGGGGCATTCGACGCGTTTGTCGGGCACAAGGAGGCGGTGCAGGACCTGCCCGAGGGCTGTGTTCATCTTCTGGCATCCGACCCGTGCCCCTACCAGATGATCCGCTACGGGCAGAACGTCTATGCCACGCAGTTCCACCCCGAGGCGGATGCGGGTGTGTTCGAAGAGCGGATCCGGATTTACCGCCACAAAGGGTATTTCGCGCCCGAAACCGCCGATGATCTGATCGCCATGTGTCACGCCAGCGACGTGACTGTCCCGGTCGAAATCCTGCGTCGCTTCGTGGCGCGCTACGGCGGGTAGGGGTCCGTCGACGGACCCCTCCGATGCGTCGACGCAACGGCCGGCGTCAGAGCGGCCAGATCAGCGGAATGAGGGCTGAGGCCAGCATCCCCACGCTCAGGTTCAGCGGCACACCCACTTTGAGGAAGTCCGAAAACGCGTAGCCCCCGGGACCGTAGACCAGCGTGTTGGTCTGGTATCCGATGGGCGTCGCAAAGGCGCAGGACGCCGCCACCATCACAGCCACCACCAGCGGGCGGGGGTCGATCCCCATAACCTGCGCAAGGCCGATGGCAATTGGCGTGACCACCACCGCCACTGCATTGTTGCTGACCAGTTCGGTGAGCAGGCTGGTGAGCAGGTAAATCGCCCAGACGATGGCCCAGGGCGGCAGGTTCATCATGTAGGGTGCAAGGCCCTCGACAATGAGCGTCACCGCGCCTGAGGATTCGAGCGCGGCCCCGATGGCGAGCATTGCGAAAATAAGCGCCAGAAGCTGCCCTTCGACAAAGGAAAACGCCTCGTCCGAGTCCACACATTTTGTCAGCAGCACGACGGCAACAGCGATGATCGCCAGAGCAAGGATCGGGGTCACCCCAAACGCCGCCAGCAGCACAAGACCGGCAAGGGCCGCGATTGCGATGGGGGCGTGGCTGCGCCGGTAGGCGCGGGCCGAGGGTTTGGCCACATCCACGAGGTTGAGTTCATCCGCCATGCGCTGGATGTCCTCGGGCGCACCTTCGATCAGCAGAGTGTCCCCTACGCGCACCACCAGATCGTCCAGTTGCCGGCCAATGTTCTGGTTCCGCCGATGCACCGCCAGCGGATAGACGCCGTAGCGCCGCCGCAGGCGCATCGCGCCCAGACGCCGTCCCACCATCTTGCAGACCGGGGTGATCAGCACTTCGACCGTTGTGGTCTCGACCGCCGAGACCTGATCCACGCGGCGCAGTTCCTTGTTGCGCTGCAGGCTCAGGAGTTCCGTCATCTGCGTGCGCAGCACGACCCGGTCACCCACCTGCAGCGCCACGCCCTCCAGATTGCGCCGCAGCGAGGCATCGCCACGGATCACGTCGATCAGACGCACACCGTCGCGTTTGAAAAGCTGCACACCCTGCACTTCGCGGCCGATCAGGTTGCTGTCGGGCGGGATCACCGCCTCGGTGAAGAACTTCATCTTCGACCGGTCCGACAGCATGGCCGCCATGCTGGTGCGCTCTGGCAGCAGGTAGCGACCAAAGGCCCAGAGATAGAACATGCCCCAGGCAATCAGCACCACCGCAAGGGGTGTGACCTCGAAGATGGTGAACGGCTCCAACCCCTGCGCGCGGGCAACACCGTCGACCAACAGGTTGGTGGATGTGCCGATCAGCGTCAGCGTGCCGCCAAGGATCGCGGCATAGCTCAGCGGGATCAGCAGTTTCGACGGGGCCAGCCCCAAGGTTTTGGCCAGTTGCACAAAGAGCGGCAGCATGACCACCACCACGGGGGTGTTGTTCATGAAGGCCGAGGCCACGATCACCACGCCGATGATCCCCGCCATCGCGCGTTTCGGGCTTTTCTGCACCGCCGATTGCGCCGCATTGGTGAAGGCGTTGAGCGCCCCGGTGCGCACCAAGGCCCCCATGACGAGGAACATCGCCGCAATGGTCCAGGGCGCGGGGTTCGACAGCACATCCAGCGCGTCCGCATAGGGTAGCACGCCGGTCGCCAGCAGGAAGGCCACACCGCCGATGGCCACCACCTCGGTCGGGTAGCTTTCGCGCACGAAGAGCGCAAACATGACCGCCACGGTGCCAAGCGCCAGCAGGGCCTGTGTGGTCTGGTCGAGGTCGATCAGTGCGGTGAGCACGGCTGCACGTCCTTCATGTCAGGCGGTCCCAGTCTGATCGGGTTCCAGTGGCGGAACAAGCACCGCTTTGGGGCGCGGCTGAACCAGCGCCAGCCCGCCCAGCATCACCGCGAGGGCTGCCCAGAAATAGGGCGAGTAGCTTTCGTTCAGGAACAGCATCGCCCATGTGACCCCGAAAAGCGTCACGAAATAGCTGATCTGCACGGTGAACACCGCGCCCGCGCGTCCGACCAGCCAAACATAGGCGACATAGGCTGCAGCATGCAGAAGTGATGATGCGACGATGGCCAGATCCGGCGCACCCCACGGCCCACGCGGGTCGATGAACTGGCCTGTGAGCACGGCCAGCGGCAGGGTGATCACCGTGCCGACCAGCGAGGCACCGCAGAGCGTCTGAACCGGGTCCAGCACTCCCAGGCCCCAGCGGGCGACCACGCTGCTTTCCAGCGCATAGAAGAACGACGAGATCAGCGCGACGAAGACCCAGATCACGGGAACCGAGGCGGGCAGGCTGGCCTCGGGCAGGATCAGCAGGCAGATGCCAGCAAAGCCAAGGCTCAGCCCCGCCAGCCTGCGCCAGCGGAACCGCTCCAGCCCGAAGGCGAGCGCGATGGGAAAGGCGATCATCGGGATCGAACTGAGCAGGATCGACAGCACGCCCGAGGGCAGGTGGATCGCGGCGGAATAGGACGAGATGCCGGGCAGGACCGATCCGATCAGGGCAAGCGCCGTGTAGAGCGTCATGTCCCGTCGGGTGAAGCGCATGGGGGTGCCGCGCAGCACACAGACGAGGCCCAGCACCGCCGCGCCGATGCCCATCTGCCAGAACAGGATGCCGAAATGGCGATAGCCTTCGCTGACGGCGGTCTTGGCCAGCGGCTGCGTCGCCCCCCAGGCTGCGCCCGCGAGGATCAGGACGATCAGCGGCAGGGCGCGTGTCACGGCTTTGGTCTCATGGGGTGCTGGCCTGAAGACGGCCGCCATCCCGGATCATGTGGATCGCGGTGGCCTTGCCGGTGCGGTCGTCGGTTTCCACCAGAACACCCGACAGTGTCGCCTCGCCCAAGGCCGGCTGGAAGCGGCCCTTGGCCATGCCGGTCACGAAGCGGCGCATCGGTTCGGTCTTTTCCATCCCGATCACCGAATTGTAGTCACCGCACATGCCCGCATCGGTGAGGTACCCGGTGCCTCCCGGCAGGATCTGTGCATCCCCCGTGGGCACATGGGTGTGCGTGCCGACCACAAGGCTGGCGCGGCCATCGCAGTAATGGCCCATCCCCATCTTTTCCGACGTCGCCTCGCAATGCATGTCCACAAGGATCATCTGCGCCTGACCGCCCAAGGGGTGCGCCCGCAGCACCGCGTCAACCGCCGAGAACGGATCGTCGAAGGCGCGTTTCATGAAGACCTGACCCAGCACCTGCAGCACGAGGATCTTGCGGCCCCGCGCATCGGTGAACAGGCGATGGCCGCGACCGGGGGCCTGTTTGGCAAAGTTCAGGGGTCGCAGGATGCGCGGTTCGTTCTCGATATAGGACAGCATGTCTTTCTGATCGAAGGCGTGATCGCCCAGCGTCAGGCAGTCGACCCCGGCTTTCAGCAACGCGTCGGCATGCGCCCCCGACAGGCCCACACCGCTTGAGGCGTTTTCGCCGTTCACGACGCAGAAATCGACCTTGAGCCGGGTTTTCAGCTCGGGCAGCCGCTCGGTTATCGCGGTGCGGCCCGCGCGGCCCATGATGTCGCCAAGGAAAAGTGTTCTCATAGGCAGAGGATTAGAGCGGTGGTCCGGGAAAGCAAAGAGGCAAACCGGGCGCGGGTGACACCGCATTTCGAAACGCGGTGGGAAAAGCCCATTCGAATGGGCTTTGAAGCGGCGTCGACGCCGCTTGGTAGCGATTTCGAAATCGCTTCGGCGCGGTGATCAGAAGAGCGATCCCTGTTCCGGCGGTTTCGGCTTGGACCGCGCTGCAGGTTTCGCGCCCGCCGCCCCGACGGTCATGCGCCCATCGGCGAATTCAATCTCCAGCGCCGTGGCCTTCTGCGCGGCCACCTGCGTCGTCACCACCGCGCCGTCGCCGCGCACAACCGCATAGCCGCGTTTGAGCGTTTCCTTGTAGCCCAGCGTTTCCCGCAACCGGTCAAGCGCCGTCAGCCGCGACCGCCAATCCTTGACCTGTGCTTGCCCGGCACTCGACAGCCGCCGGGTCAGCGCCTCCAGCCGGTCGCGTTTGACCGCCAGATCCCGTTCGATGGGTTTCAGCGTCAGCCGGTCCGCCCGTCGCGCCAGTGCCTCGCGCTTGGTCTCCACCACGCGCGACAGACCAGGGGCCAGCCGCATGGCGCTCTGATTGAACCGCCTGCGTTGCTCGGCCAAAGCGCGGGACAGGAGTGATGGGCGCAGAGAGGCAGCCGCCTCGATGAGCCGCCCGCGCCGCAGATCGACCGAGCGGGTCAGGGCGCGCGGCAGACGGTCCGCCATCAGGTCGAGCCGCTGCGTCGGTCCGGACAGAAGCGCATCGGGCCGGGGCAGGGCGCGGGCGAGATCGCGCAGGCGCTGGTCGCGGGTCTGCATCCGCTGCGACACCGCGCGGGTCATGCGGGCCTGTTGGTCGCCGACCCAGCCCAGCAGTTCCAGCCGCACCGGCACCGCGATCTCTGCCGCCGCCGTAGGCGTCGGCGCGCGTTGGTCGGACACGAAATCGATCAGGGTGGTGTCGGTCTCATGCCCCACCGCCGAGATGAGCGGAATGTCCGAGGCCGCCGCCGCGCGTGCGACGATCTCTTCGTTGAACCCCCAGAGGTCTTCGATGCTGCCACCCCCACGCGCGACAATCAGTAGGTCGGGCCGGGGCAGGGCCCCGCCCGGTGTCAGCGCGTTGAAACCCGCAATCGCGCGGGCGACCTCGGGCGCACAGGCGGCACCCTGAACGGCCACCGGCCAGACCAGCACCTTGCGCGGAAAGCGGTCGCGCAGGCGGTGCAGGATGTCCCGGATCACCGCGCCGGAGGGCGATGTGATCACGCCAATGATGTCGGGCAGATAGGGCAGTTCCTTCTTGCGCGCGGGATCGAACAGCCCTTCGGCGGCCAGAGCCTTCTTGCGCTTTTCCAGCATCGCCATCAGCGCGCCTTCGCCCGCGACGGTCACCTCGTCGACGTTGAGGTTGTATTTGGACTGTCCGCCAAACGCCGTCATTCGCCCGGTGACGACCACCTCCAGCCCTTCCTCTGGGATCACGGAAAGCTGCGAGACCTGACCTTTCCACGTGGTGCAGGCTAGCACGCTCCGGTCGTCCTTTACGTCATAGTAGAGATGCCCCGACCGCGCTGTGAACACGCGCCCCACCTCGCCGCGCACGCGGATGCGGCCGAATTGATCCTCCAGCGTTTTCTTCACTGCACCCGAGACTTCGGACACGGTGTATTCCGGCATGTTCTGCCCCGGACGCGGATCGTCGATCAGATCGGACATATGGCCTCGCTTGCGCTTCACTCACCCTGACCCTAGAACGCGCGAAACCGAAGGTGAAGACGGAGCGCCCATGAACATTCTCATCCTTGGCAGCGGCGGGCGTGAACATGCGCTGGCATGGGCCGTGATGCAGAACCCCAAATGCGACCGGCTGATCGTGGCACCGGGCAATGCCGGGGTCGCGATGATCGCCGAATGCGCGGCCCTGGACATCGAGGACGGCGGCGCGGTGGTCACATTCGCCGAAGAGAACAGCATCGACTTCGTGATCGTCGGCCCCGAAGCGCCGCTGGCGGCCGGTGTTGCGGATCGCCTGCGCGACGCGGGTCTGCTGGTCTTTGGCCCGTCCGCCGAAGCGGCCCGGTTGGAGGCTTCCAAGAGCTTCACCAAGGAAATCTGCGATGCGGCCAACGCACCGACTGCGGCCTACGGGCATTTCACCGATGCGGATGCGGCCAAAGCTTATGTCCGCGCACAGGGTGCGCCGATCGTGGTCAAGGCCGATGGTCTGGCTGCCGGCAAGGGCGTGATCATCGCGGAAACCGTGGCCGAGGCCGAAGCCGCCATCGACGACATGTTTGGCGGTGCGTTCGGCGTGGCCGGGGCCGAGGTGGTGATCGAGGAATTCATGCAGGGCGAGGAAGCGTCGTTCTTCGTTCTCTGTGACGGCACCGACGTGCTGCCCATCGGCTCCGCGCAGGACCACAAGCGTGTGGGCGAGGGCGATACCGGTCTCAACACCGGCGGCATGGGGGCCTATTCCCCTGCACCGGTGCTGACCGACGCCATCGCGCAGACGGCGCTGGACCAGATCATCAAGCCGACCATGGCCGAGATGGCCAAACGCGGCGCGCCCTATAAGGGTGTGCTTTATGCCGGGCTGATGATCGAAAACGGCCAGCCCCGGCTGGTGGAATACAATGTCCGCTTCGGCGATCCGGAATGTCAGGTGCTGATGATGCGGCTGGGCGCACAGGCGATGGACCTGATGCATGCCTGTGCCGAGGGGCGTCTGGCCGAGGCGCGGGTGAACTGGGCCGACGATCATGCCATGACCGTGGTTCTCGCAGCGAACGGCTATCCCGGCAGCTACGAAAAGGGCAGCGTGATCGGCGGGCTGGACGCATTGCCCGAGGACAGCTTTCAGATGATGTTCCACGCGGGCACCACCGAACAGGACGGCAAGATCACCGCAACCGGGGGGCGAGTGCTGAACGCCACCGCACGGGGCGCCACGCTGCAGGAGGCGCGGGACCGCGCCTATGCGATGGTCGATCAGGTGACCTGGCCCGAGGGCTTCTGCCGTCGCGACATCGGCTGGCGGGCGCTCTGATATGACCACCGCACTGGCCGGGTTTGCGCTTGGCCTGTCCCTGATCCTTGCTATCGGTGCGCAGAACGCCTTTGTCCTGCGGCAGGGATTGCTGCGATCCCATGTGTTTGCCGTTTGCCTGACCTGTGCGCTGTCCGATGCGATCCTGATCGCTGCGGGGGTCGCCGGGTTCGGTGCGTTGACGCAGGCGATCCCCGGTCTCGAACTGGCGATGCGGCTTCTGGGGGCGGCGTTCCTGATCTGGTACGGTGCGCGCACGCTGCTCAGCGCGTGGCGTGGTGGGCAGGTGATGCCGACGGGGCAGGCGGTGGGATCACTCCGCACGGCGTTGCTGACCTGTCTCGCGCTGACATGGCTCAACCCGCATGTCTATCTCGATACGGTGGTGCTGCTGGGGGCGGTGGCGGCACAATACGAGGACCGGCTGAACTTCGCGCTGGGCGCGATGACTGCGAGCTTCGTGTTTTTCTTTTCGCTAGGCTACGGCGCGCGCCTGCTTGCGCCATTTTTCGCCAAGCCGCGGGCATGGCAGGTGCTGGACGTGATCATCGGCATCGTCATGTGGGCCATCGCGGCGAAACTTCTGCTGATGTAGGGGAAAGGGCTGTCATTCTCGGGTGCGACCCGAGGACATTTGGACAAAAAGATCCTCACATCGCGCCCGAGGAGGATGGTAAACTCCCGCGATGCCCCTCTTGCACTTCCCGCAGCCTTCCGTTCCAGTGTCGGCATGGTCGCTGCGTCGTCATCCCAGAACATCGGCAATCCCGTCAAAGGCATCTTCTGGATGATCGTGACAGGCATGTGCTTTGTTGCGGTCACGGCCTTGGTCAAGACGCTGGGCGGGCGCATCCCGGCGGCCGAGTCGGCGTTTCTGCGGTATGTGATCGGTCTGGTGTTCCTGATCCCGGTCTGGCGCGAGCTGATGGCGATCAGGCTGACGCCCCGGCAGAAAAAGCTCTTTGGCCTGCGTGGCATCGTACACACGCTGGGTGTGATCCTGTGGTTCTATGCCATGGCGCGGATTCCCATCGCCGAGGTGACGGCGATGAATTACCTCAATCCGGTCTATGTCTCGATCCTCGCGGTGTTCCTCTTGGGCGAGAAAATGGCCCTGCGGCGCGTACTGGCAGTCATTGCGGCTCTTGCGGGATCGCTGATCATCCTGCGGCCCGGCTTTCGCGAACTTGATCTTGGCCACCTCGCGATGCTGGGTACGGCCTTGTTCTTTGCGGGCAGCTACCTGATCGCCAAGATCATGTCGGGTGAGGTGCCCGCAAGCCTTGTGGTCGCGGTACTGTCGATCACGGTGACGATCGGGCTTGCCCCCTTTGCCTTTGCCGTCTGGGTCACGCCGAGCCTTGCCGATCTGGCGATCCTTGCGGCTGTTGCCTGTTTCGCAACGGCGGGACATTACACCATGACGCTGGCCTTTGCGGCGGCTCCCGTGACCGTCACGCAGCCTGTCACCTTTCTTCAGCTCGTGTGGTCGGTCCTTGTGGGTGCGTTGTTCTTTGCCGAACCGGTGGACCCCTGGGTGATCCTCGGTGGTGGAATAATCATGGCGGCGGTGGTGTTCATCACATGGCGGGAAGCCGTGCTGCGCAAGTCGCATCGCACGCCTTTGGTCAATGAAACAAAAGGTTAATCGGACCAAAACGCCGATTGCATGGACTTTCCGAACAATCGACTCTGCATTGTTTCGATTTCCGCAAAAAACCGGGTTTGGTTCCAAAATTGGTCATAATCGACGGCGACAAATGGGGCAGGTAACGTATGAGGACACACCCATGTTTGCTGAAACCACCTCTGGCCCCGATCTGGGCGAACTGCGTCACTTCCTTGTGGCGGAACGTCAGAAGACCCTGTCGGACACCGAATGGAAATTCCGCATGCGCGGCTATGGCTACCACGTGAAGCGCGTCGATGGCGGCGTGATGGTGGCCCGGCTCCCCAAGAACGAGATCCTGGGCTGCGTAAAGATGTGATCTGCGGGTCGTCCTGTCCGGGCGGCCTTTTGTCCATCTGATCCATCTCGCTCTTGCGACCGGGCTTTGCTATGTCCGGTGCATGAAGAATTATGTCGATCTCCCCCCGGTCTGGCTGGCTGCGGCGCTTGTCATAGCTTGGCTGCAGAAGACCCATTTCGACTACGGGCTGAGTTTCGGCCCGGTCTGGGCTGATTTGCTGGGCGGATTGTTGGTCGGTGCAGGACTCGTCCTGATCGCGTTGGCCGCCTACGAGATGCGCCGCCATCGCACGACGATCATCCCTCACAGAGACCCCGATGCGCTGGTCACCAGCGGCATCTTCAAGCGCTCGCGCAACCCCATCTATCTGGCTGATTCGCTGATCCTGACCGGCATGATCCTCTACTGGGACGCGGTGTTATCGCTCCCATTGATCCCGGTCTTTGTCTGGTGGATCGAGAAACACTTCATTCTGGCGGAAGAAAAACGTCTGCGACGAAATTTTCGTGCGAATTTTGCCCGATACGAGAAACAAACGCGACGTTGGCTCTAGAAGACGGCCCGCAACTGTTCTAGATGGGCGGTTCGCAGGGGTGGGAGCATTGTGCGCTTTAGGTCAGCATTGTAGACCCATCTTCGGAAAACATGCCGCTACGGCACTTCGCAACGAACCATAAGGGGGACGGCTCAGGTGAAAATCGGGACGCCAAAGGAAGTGATGAAGGGTGAGGCACGCGTTGCCATGACCCCGGAGTCCGCCCGCCAGCTTCAGAAGCTGGGGTATGAGTGCATCATCGAAAGCGGTGCAGGCGACGCAGCAGGCTATAATGACGACACCTACAAAGAGGCCGGCGTCGAGGTTGTCAAAACCGCCGCAGCCCTTTGGAAAAAGGCCGATGTGGTCGCCAAGGTGCGTCCGCCGACCGAGGCCGAACTGAAGAAGTCGCGTGAAGGCCAGCTTCTGATCTCATTCTTCTGGCCCGCCCAGAACGAAAAGCTGATGCAGCAGGCCGCCGATCAGGGCACCAACGTCATCGCCATGGACATGGTCCCGCGCATCAGCCGCGCGCAGAAGATGGACGCGCTGTCCTCGATGGCGAACATCGCGGGCTATCGCGCCGTGATCGAAGCGGGCAACAATTTCGGCCGCTTCTTCACCGGTCAGATCACTGCTGCGGGCAAGGTGCCCCCGGCCAAGGTTCTGGTCGTCGGTGCCGGTGTGGCCGGTCTTGCCGCCATCGGCACATCGACCTCGCTCGGTGCGATCACCTACGCCTTCGACGTCCGCCCCGAAGTGGCGGAACAGGTCGAATCCATGGGGGCGGAATTCGTCTTCCTCGATTTCGAGGAAGAACAGCAGGATGGTGCCGCAACAGGTGGCTATGCCTCTGTCTCCTCGCCGGAATTCGCCGCAGCCCAGCTTGCCAAGTTCCGCGAACTGGCCCCCGACATGGACATCGTGATCACCACCGCGCTGATCCCGAACCGCGAAGCGCCCGAGCTTTGGACCCCCGACATGGTGGCGTCCATGAAGCCGGGTTCGGTCATCGTCGACCTTGCTGCCGAAAAGGGCGGTAACTGCAAGCTGACCGTGATGGACGAAAAGATCGTCACCGAAAACGGTGTTACGATCATCGGTTACACCGATTTCCCGTCGCGCATGGCCACGCAATCCTCCAACCTCTACGCCACCAACATCCGTCACATGATGACCGACCTCACGCCTGAAAAAGACGGGCAGGTCGTGCACAACATGGAAGACGACGTGATCCGGGGCGCCACCATCGCGCATGGCAAGGCCGTGACCTTCCCGCCGCCGCCGCCCAAGGTTCAGGCGATTGCCGCCAAGCCCAAGGAAAAGGCCAAGGAACTCACACCCGAAGAAAAGCGCGCCGCAGAAGTGGCCGCGTTCAAGGCACAGACCAAGCAGCAGGTCACTCTACTCGCCATCGGGGCCGCGCTGGTTCTGGGTGTCGGTCTGGTCGCTCCGGCCAGCTTCATGCAGCACTTCATCGTGTTTGTGCTGTCGGTCTTCATCGGCTTCCAGGTGATCTGGAACGTGGCGCATTCGCTGCACACGCCGCTGATGGCTGTCACCAACGCGATCTCGTCCATCGTGATCCTGGGCGCGCTGATCCAGATCGGATCCAGTTCGCTTCTCATCACGCTTCTGGCGGCGCTGGGTATCTTCATGGCCTCGATCAACATTTTCGGCGGCTTCCTCGTGACACGGCGCATGCTCGCCATGTTCCAGAAATCCTAAGGGGGCAGGTAGCATGGAATTCGGATTCACCATCGCGGCCTATGCGGTCGCAGCGGTTCTCTTCATCCTGTCGCTCGGCGGTCTGAGCGGTCAGGAAAGCGCAAAGCGCGCGGTGTGGTACGGCATTGTCGGCATGGCCATCGCCGTTCTGGCAACGCTGATCGGACCGGGGCAGGGGCTGTTTGTTGCCTCTATCGTGCTGATCGCGCTGGGCGCAGGTGTGGGCTACCAGCTTGCCACACGCGTGCAGATGACCCAGATGCCCGAGCTTGTGGCCATCATGCACAGCCTCGTCGGTCTGGCGGCGGTCTTCGTGGGCTTCAACGCCGACATCATGATCAACAACATCGGCGACATCTACGAGGCCAATAACCTCGTGATGGGGGCGGTTGCGGACGACGGTTACACAGCCATCGGACTGCCGAAAGAGGTCTATGACGGCCTGTCGTCCTTCGGCAAACTCATCGCCAAGAAGACCAATGTGGAGATCAACATCCTCAAGGTCGAACTGGTGCTGGGCATCTGGATCGGTGCCGTGACCTTCACCGGCTCGGTCATCGCCTATGGCAAACTGGCGGGCAAGGTCGACACCTCGGCCAAGAAACTGCCGGGCGGTCACATGCTCAACGCAGGCGCTGCGGCGCTGTCGGTTCTGCTGGCCATCATGTATCTGAGCGGTTCGGGAAGCTGGACTCTGGTCCTGCTGACACTTCTGGCGCTGTTCATCGGCTATCACCTGATCATGGGCATCGGCGGCGCGGACATGCCGGTTGTGGTCTCCATGCTCAACTCCTACTCGGGCTGGGCCGCTGCCGCGATCGGTTTCAGCCTCGGCAACGACCTGTTGATCGTGGTGGGTGCGCTTGTGGGCTCCTCGGGTGCGATCCTGTCCTACATCATGTGTAAGGCGATGAACCGCAGCTTCATCAGCGTGATCCTCGGTGGCTTTGGTGGCCCAGCAGGCGAACAGATGGCGGTGGAAGGCGAACAGATCGCCATCGACGCCGACGGTGTCGCTCAGGCTCTGGACGAAGCCGACAGCATCATCATCATCCCGGGTTACGGCATGGCGGTGGCGCAGGCACAGCAGAACGTGGCCGAACTCACCCGCCGCCTGCGCGCCAAGGGCAAGGAAGTGCGCTTTGCGATCCACCCGGTCGCGGGGCGTCTGCCCGGCCACATGAACGTGCTTCTGGCCGAAGCCAAGGTGCCCTACGACATCGTGCTCGAGATGGACGAGATCAACGACGACTTCCCGGATACGGATGTCGCCATCGTCATCGGCTCGAACGACATCGTGAATCCGGCGGCGCAGGACGATCCCAACAGCCCCATCGCCGGCATGCCGGTTCTGGAATGCTGGAAGGCAAAGCAGGTCTTCGTGTCCAAGCGTGGTCAGGGCACCGGGTATTCCGGCATCGAGAACCCGCTGTTCTTCAAGGACAACACGCGGATGTTCTATGGCGACGCGAAAGCCAGCCTTGATACGCTGCTGACCAAGATCTCCTGATCTGGATCAGTGATCGGACATAAAAACCCCGCATCGCAGGATGCGGGGTTTTTTCGTGCGCCTGTGCCGCCCCTGTCCCGATGCTGCTGAACCCCGATCGCTGTGGCGCTTCGGTGACGGTACAGCCCATCAAGGAACCGCTCTGCAGAAGCACATCTCCAATGTCAGGTCTTTGAACTGTCACGCTTTTCACCTCTGCCTCATCATTGAGCACGGGGGCCGACACCGTTCTGAAAAAAGACGGCATACAGTTGAATACTGGTAAAATACTGAAATTTCAGGAAATTTCCTTTACTTGGCAAATCCGCGCGCCTAAGTCTTGGCGAAATCTGAAAGACCGACCCATGGCACCCATCGAAGACCATCCCCTGCGCTATGCCCTGTCGAACGAATTGCACGCGCGTCCGTTTCCCTCGCTCGAAGCGCCCTGTCGCGCGGTCTATCTTGCGTTGAAAAAGCCCAAGGCGGCCGCTGCGCGCGACAAGACGCTGGATCTCGATCACCTCAAGGTGCTGCTCGACCGTTATGGCACCGCGCATCCGCAACCGGGGGCGACGCATTTCTCGGGTCAGATCGGTCAGCACACGCTGAAATGGGAACAGCATACGGAATTCGTGACCTATACGGTGTTTCTGAACGGGCTGACCGACCGGCCGTTCGATCCCGCGGATATGGATGTGTTCCCGGACAGTTGGCTGGCCTCGGCTCCGGGCGTGCGCATCACCTCGGCGCTGATCCGCGTCGAATGCCGCCCGGATGAAGAGACCATTTCCCAGAATCTTTCGGACTGGTTTGTGCCGGAAAGCCTTGCCGTGAGCCGCGTGCTGGATGACGACGCCATCGTCGCAGGCGATTTCCGCATCGACCCGGCGGGACACCTTCGGTTCGGCTGTTTCGTCAAAAAGGGCATCGGACGCCGCCGCGTGGGCCGGATCGTGCAGCGTCTGTGCGAGATCGAAACCTACAAGACCATGTCGATGCTGGGCTTTACCCGTGTGCGCGAGATGGGACCGCGCATGGGCGAGATCGACAACGAGTTGAACCTGCTCATGGCCGCGATGACCCATGGCGACGGACAGGAAGAAGACCGGCTCAAGTCCCTGCTGGCGGTCTCTGCAGAACTTGAAAGCCTGTCGGCGCAGACCTCGTTCCGGTTTGGGGCGACCGGGGCCTATGAGGCGATTGTCGAACAGCGCGTGTCTGTGCTGCGCGAAGAGCGGTTTCAGGGCCGTCAGACCTTTGCCGAATTCATGACCCGCCGCTACGACCCGGCGATGCGCACCGTCAAATCGGCCGAAAAGCGGCTGTCGGCCATGGCGGCGCGGGCGGTGCGGGCGGGGGACCTGCTGCGCACACGGGTCGAGGTGGCGCGGTCGGCGCAGAACCAGCAATTGCTCGAAAGCATGAACCAGCGCGCGGACATGCAGTTGCGTCTGCAAAAGACGGTCGAAGGGCTGTCGGTTGTGGCGATCAGCTATTATGCCGTGTCGCTGGCGGGGTATCTGCTGTACCCGGTGGCCGACATGCTGGGGATTTCCAAAGGCGCTGTCACGGCGGCGGCCACCGTTCCCGTGGTGCTGCTGGTCTGGCTGGCGATCCGGCGTATCCGCCGCGTGGTGGAGCAGGGCGGACCTGACCTCTGAATTTTACCAAACGGTAAAAACCGGGTGCGCGTTTCCGTCGACGGAAACGCCGGACGCGTCGACGCGTCCGTCAGCGCTGGATCACAACTTCGGTTTCCGCCCCCAGCGAGGCCGCCAGAGACAGGAACCGCGCCTCGGCCACTTCGCCGTAGAGCGGAGCGGAATCCCTTGTCAGCTTGAGCCGCAGCAGCTTTTTGCGCGGCTTCCATTCAAGCGCGGTCCCGTCCGCGCTGGCATCCGACATCCACAGCATGGAGCCAAATCGCAAGGCTTTGCCCAGCACCTCGGCCTCGAGCGTGGCCTTGGCAGAGATCAGCCCGCCCAGTTCTTCGAACCGCGTGCCTTCGCGCTTGTTCTTGTAGCGGTGCAGCAGTGCCAGCCCGAGGAACACCCGCTCCGAGTGTTTCAGCCCCCCCAGATTGGCGCGGGTGGCGTTATCGAAACAGGTTTCAGCCCGGTAGTCCGGATGCGCCCGCCAGCTCACATCGTGCAGGAGGCAGGCGGCCTTGACCAGCCGCATGCGCGGTGTGTCGTTGGCGGGAAACAACGGCGCGACGAAGCGGAACAGCTTCTTGCCAAATCCGGGCAGGCGCGCGTCCTTGGCCTCTGCAAAGCGGCAGGCTTCGATCAGGGGATCCCGGTCGCGCAATTCCTGAGGCATCTGTTCGTAAAGTAACCCCTCGCGGATGCCATAGCTCGAGATCGCGATGTCCTTGGGTTTGAAGGTCTGCACCAGCCGTTTGAGAACGTCGACCGCATAGGGCACAAGCTCCATCCGGGCACTGGAGACACCGCAGGCGAGGCGCAGCGTTTCAAGGTCATGGGACTTGATGTATTTCACCGTCTGGGAAACGGCTTTCTTGTCCATCCGGTATTCGTGCAGCACATGCAGCGGATAGCCCCGGCGGTGCATGTCGATCCGCGCAATCGCCCGCCACGACCCACCGACAAGGAACAGCCGGTCGCGTTGTGGGCCCATATGGGCGGACAGTTTCGCCATCACGGCCTTGATGTGCTCATCCCGGCCTTTGTGCCCGCCCTTCAGATCGCGCAGCTTGAGAGGCCCGAGGTTCGAGCTAATCCGCCGCCCGACGCGGCCTCCCGAGATTTCCGCCAGCTCCATCGACGACCCACCAATGTCGCAGACCAGACCATAGCTGCCCGGCCATCCCAGCATCACGCCCTGCGCTGACAGCCGTGCCTCTTCCTCGCCGCCAATCACCCAGATTTGCAGACCGGTTTCGCGCAGCACATCGTCCCGGAACTCGGCCCCGTCTTCGGCTTCGCGCACCGCTGCGGTGGCCACCACGGTGAGCAGCGGCAGGTTCATGCCCTCGGCCAAGGCCTGAAACCGTTTGAGGGCCTGCAGGGCCCGGGCGCGGCCTTCGGGGTTCAGCCGTCCGGTGTCGGACATGCCTGCACCCAGGGCGCACATCAGCTTTTCATTGTAGAAATACGCAGGAGAGCGGGCCGCGCCGTCAAACACCACAAGACGCACGGAGTTGGACCCGATGTCGACAACCCCAACCCGGCTGAGAGCGCGGGCTTGTGGATCGTTGAACAGCGGTCTGCCGAACAGGCCCATCGGATCGTGTTCGGTGTCGGCGGTACCGTCCATAGGCTCTCCCGATCAAGTTGCGCGCACCGTGTCAAAGCGACGGGCGAAGGTCAAGAAAACATGCCAGCCTTTGCACGTTTCGGCTGTGCCGGGAGACCGCTTTTCGAAAAGCGGGGTCAAGAGGTTTCGAAAGCTCTTGCGCGCCTTATTCTTCGGTATGGGTCAATTTGGGCACGTCCGACGCGCCTGCCGATCCACGCCCCGACAGCGACGGGTTCTCCATGAAGAACCGGTGGCAGTTGAACGCGAAATCGCCCTCATCCCATGTCGCGCGGACAAAGCGGCCGTCGTGCTGCATGATCCAGCTTTGCGCCACATCCGCCAGATTCGCGGCCATGATCTGGCTCACGATCTGCGCCTTCACGGTGGCGTTCTCGATCTCGACCAGCGTTTCCACCCGACGCGTCAGGTTGCGACCCATCCAGTCGGCGGAGGACATGAACACGCGGGCCTTTTTGTGAGGCAGGCCGTAGCCATTGCCGAAACACACGATCCGCGAATGTTCCAGAAACCGCCCGACGATGGATTTGACGCGGATGTTCTCGCTCAGGCCCTTCACGCCCGGGCGCAGTCCGCAGATGCCGCGCACCACGCAGTCGATCTGCACGCCGTCCTGACTGGCGGCATAAAGCGCGTCGATCATGTCGGGTTCGATCAGCGAATTCATCTTGAGCCAGATCTGCGCCGGTTTGCCCGCACGCGCATGGGCCGCCTCGGCGGCGATCAGTTCGAGCATCTTGGGTTTCAGCGAATGTGGCGAGATGCTCAGGTTTTCGAGCCCGTCTGGCAGGGCATAGCCCGACAGGTAGTTGAACACCTTGGTGGCATCGCGCCCCAGCGCGGCGTCACAGGTGAAAAAGCTGAGATCGGTATAGATCGTGGCGGTGATCGGGTGGTAATTGCCGGTGCCGTAATGGGTATAGGTCACCAGCCGGTCACCTTCGCGGCGCACCACGATCGAGATCTTGGCGTGGGTCTTCCAGTCGAGAAATCCATAGACGACATGCGCCCCCGCCCGTTCCAACCGCCGCGACTGGCGGATGTTGGCCGCTTCGTCAAAGCGCGCCTTGAGTTCGACGAGCGCGGTGACGGATTTGCCGTCCTCGGCGGCCTCGCAGAGTGCTGCCACGATGGGCGACTGGCGCGAGGTGCGATAGAGCGTCTGCTTGATCGCCACCACGTCGGGATCGCGCGCAGCCTGATTGAGGAACCGCACCACCATGTCGAAGGTCTCGTAAGGGTGGTGCAGCAGCATGTCTTTCTGCTTGATCGCGGCGAACATGTCGCCGTCATGGTCCTGCACCCGTTCCGGCACGCGCGGGGTAAAGCTGGGCCAAAGCAGATCGGGGCGGCTGTCGAGCACCAGTTCCTTGAGATCCGCCGCGCCGATCATTCCGGTCAGTTCGATCACGTCGTCTTCGCGCACGCGCAATTCGCGCATCACGGTCTCGCGCAGGCCCTGCGGCGCGCCGGAGGTGATGGTCAGACGCACCACTTCGCCGCGCCGCCGCCGTTTGAGGGCGACCTCGAATTCGCGCACAAGGTCTTCGGCCTCGTCCTCGACCTCGATGTCGCTGTCGCGCAGGACGCGGAACCCGAAATGGTCGCGCAGCTTGTAGCCCGGAAACAGCCGGTCGAAATGCAACAGAAGCAGGTCTTCGAGAAACAGGAACCGGTCCGCGCCATCGCGCCGGGGCAGGGCCACGAATCGCGCCACCTGCGCCGGGATCGGCAAGAGCGCCTGCAGGCCGGTCCGGTCCTTGCGCCGTTCCAGTTGCAGCGCAAGGCAATAGCCGTTGTTGGCGATGAACGGGAACGGATGCGCGGGGTCGATGGCCAGCGGAGACAGAACCGGGAAGACCTGGTTCAGGAACACGTCTTCGAGAAACGTCAGGTCGTCAGTATCCAGACTGTCGCGCGACAGGATCGAGATGCCTTCCGCCTCCATCTTCGTGCGCAGATCGGCCAGCACCCGCTGTTGCGAGGCCATCAGCTTGCGCGCATCCTCGTTGATCAGGACAAGCTGTTCCGCCGGGGTCAGGCCGTCGGCGGCAGGGGTCACGTTGCCCGCCTGCGCCAGCTCGCGCAGCCCGGCCACGCGCACGGTGTAGAATTCGTCCAGATTGGTGGCCGAGATCGACAGAAAGCGCAGCCGTTCCAGCAGGGGCACACGCGGGTTTTCGGCTTCCTCCAGAACGCGCCAGTTGAACCCCAGCCACGACATCTCGCGGTTGAAAAACCGACCAGGGCCGGTCAGGTCCATGTCGGCGATTTCGGTCGGGTCGGGACGCGGGGCGTGAAGAAAGTCTGCGCTGTTCATGATGCTCCCTTAGCGGTGGCGCGTGACAGTTCGGTGACGCCAGCCTGGGATCATCACCGTGATGGATCAGTCTGACGCCGTTTCCTCGCGGAATTCAAGGTCCGCCAGCGCGGTGCGCGCGAGGCTGCGCGTCACGCCCTTGGGTGTGCCAAGCGCTTCGGTGTCGAGATGGGCCACCACCTGCCCGGCGGCCTCGAACGAGCGCGGCATCCAGCGCACGAGATAGGGGATCACGTCGGGCATGGGCACGATCTGGCGATCGGCGAACAGTTTGGCCAGCACGGCGGACAGAAGAATGTCGTCGGGGGCGCTCAGCTTGGCGACGGTGGTGCCCGACATCCGGCTGGCAAGGTCGGGCAGGCGGATCGACCACGCCGTGGGCGGGCGCGTCGCGGTCACCAGCAGGGAATGGCCATTCGCCAGCACGAGATTGTGCAGGTGAAACAGTGCCTCTTCGGCAGCGGGGTGCCCGGCGATGGCATCAACGTCTTCGACACAGATCGGTCTTTCGGCCAGCGCAGGCACGGTTTCGGGGCAGATGTCGGCCGCCGCGATCAGATGGCCTCCGCTTTCGGTACACCAGACATGGGCCAGATGGGTCTTGCCCGATCCGTGCGGCCCGACCAGCGCCAGCTTGCCATTCGGCCAGTTCGGCCAGGTGTCCACCAGCCCGATGGCCACCGCGTTGCTTTGCGTGACGTAAAAGTCCCCGCGCCCCAGCGCAGGCCGCGCCGGAATGTCGAATTTCAGTTGTAAGGCCATCTATTGCCGGTCCTGGTCACTCAGTCCGCGATAGAGGCGGCTTTGAAGATATTGTTGCGCGGCAAACCGCGTGATCACGCCGATGGACGCGGCGACAGGCACCGCGACGAGCATGCCCACAAACCCAAAGAGCGTGCCGAAGATCGACAGCGCGAGGATCAGCCAGACCGGGTGCAGCCCCACGGACGACCCCACCAGTTTCGGGGTGAGCACATTGCCCTCGATCACTTGTCCCAGCACGAACACACCCGCGACAAGGCCGATGGACACCCAGTCGCCCCAGAACTGGAACAGCGCGAGGCCGATGGCCAGCGCCCCGCCGATCAGTGCGCCAAGATAGGGGATGAAGGTCACAAGCCCGGCAACAAATCCGACCACCAGCCCGAACTGCAACCCGATCACCATCAGCGCAACCGCGTAATAGGTGCCTAGGATGATACAGACGGTGCCCATGCCCCGGATGAAACTGGCCAGCGTCGCGTCGATGTCTGCGGCCAGCTTGCGGATGGTGGGCGCGTGATCGCGCGGCAAAAGCTCGTCGATGCGCGCGACCATGTTGTCCCAGTCCAGCAGCAGGTAGACCGCCACCACCGGTACGATCACGAAGAGCATCACGATGTTGATAATGCCCGCCGCCGAGCTGAGCACGGTATTGAGCAACTCGCCGCCGCGCGACTTGATGGTCTCACCGACGGACACCAGCGACTGGCGCAGCGGGCTTTCGGTGTCCATCAGATCCGGGAAACGTTCGATCAGGAAATCGCGCAGGTTGGCAAACAGGGTGGGGGCCACGTTGAACAGGTCCAGCGCCTGATTGACCAGCGACGGGATCACCCAAAGCAGAAGCAGCACAAAGGCAACCACGCCGATCACGGTGATGATCGCGGTCGCGGCCACGCGGCTGAAGCCCATGCGCTCGAGCCGGTCCGCAACCGGGTCGAGGAAGTAGGCAATCGCACCGCCCAGCACAAATGGCAGCAGCACATCTCCGAGGAACCACAGAACCACCGCAAAGACGGCCGCCGCAATGCTCCAGTATTTCACCTGTTCCCGCGCGGGAAGTGCCATCTGATCTGCCCCTGTGATCCTGTCCCTACATCGCCTGTCCGGGGGAGGGTTTCAAGAGGCGGGGCGGTTTGCAGGTGTGCCGCCTGGACAGTGTTCGAGACATCCCGACACTGTGTCAGGGGCAGCGTTGGTCCGGGTGTGCCAGTCTGAACCGTTCAGCTATGAGGCCCGATAATGGTCACCAAAAGGGATCAGGAGAGAGCCCTGCGGGATCAAATCGGGTTTGCTGTGTCGCACGCCATCCCGTGTTGACGATCGATGCGTCGACGCATCGGTATTTTGCGGTGACGCAAAATGCCCCGTCGGGCGGCATTCACCAAAATCCGCCACTTTAGCGCGCGGCTTCCGAGACAGGGGGCGCAGGCTCCAGCGGCATGGTGATCGTCGCCACCACCCGTTTGCCATCTTTCATCCGGTCTATCGTGGCCCCGATCTGAGCCGCAAACTGCTGCACCAGACGTTCACCCGTCCCGGTCGAGTCGATGTCAAGCTGCGACGCTTCCGCGTTGAGATCGGCGTTCGAGACGGTGATCTCCAGAACGCCGTCCCCGGTGATCCCGAGATCCAGCGTCACCGGCGCGGTTTCGCGTGGCCCGCCGTACTTGATCGCGTTGGTCAGCAACTCGTTGAGCATCAGGCTCAGCGCGATGGCGGTGTCGCTGCGCAAGCGGATCACGTTGTCCGGGTGGGTGAAGACCATCGCCGCGTCCGGCAGTTCGGCGCTTTTGCGGGTCGACAGCACAAGCCGGTTGAACAGGGTCAGCAGGTCGATCTGAGCCACGTCATCGTCGATCTGGATCGCGGCGTGGACATCCGCCACCGCCCGCACCCGCGATTCGACTGCCCGCAGCGCTTCGCGCGCCCGGTCGGCGGCCGGTCCGCCGGCCATCATCAGCTTGCTCGATTGCAGCCGCAGCAGCGACAGCGCGATCTGGAGACTGTTCTTGATGCGGTGATTGGCCTCGACCACCAGCGCCTCGCGCACCTGCACCGCCTGTTGCAGATCGCGCCGCGCCGTTTCGATGTCGGTCAGGTCGACAAAGGTTCCGACCAGCTTTGGTCGCCGGTCCACCGGGTCGGTTGCGATCTCGCCCCGGATACGCACAAAGCGTTCCTCGCCCGAAGGCAGCGGCACGCGATAGTCGAAGGACGCGATTTCGCCATGCGGTGCCGCCAGAACCCGCGCCACTTCGGCATGGACGGCGGCGATGTCCTCGGGGTGGACCCGATCGAAGAAGGGCGCGGCGTATGGCCCGGCCTCGTCCGGGGCAAAGCCGAACATCGCGTCGATGGCGTCGTGACGCAGGAAAAGGTCGGTCACCGGATCATAGCTGAAATAGGCCACCGATGCGGTCGACGTGGCCGCCCGACGATGGCTTTGCGCCAGCCGCGCCGTCAGCGTCGCTTCGGTCACGTCCCGCGCGGTCTGCAGGATGGCGATGATCTCTCCGTCCTTGCGGATGGGCGCGAAATGCATCTGCCAGTGATGCTCCACATAATGGCCCTCGTCACTCAAGAGATCGAACCGGGTCGGGCCCACCTCCTGCGATTTCCCGGTGCGCATGATCGCATCGGTGGCGCTGCGGATGAAATTCACCGCGTCCGACCCTTCGGCATCGGCGCTGGGTGGAAAGGCTTCGAACATGCCCATGCCGCTGATGTCGGCACCAACCGAGCCAGACATCACCGCATGCGCCGAATTGCGCCACAGAAGCGTCAGCTTGTCATCCGGCAGATAAAACAGTGCCGCAAAGGGCACCGCTTCGAACCCAAGGGCAAGGATGTCTGTCAGGGGGGTCGTTTCCTGGGACACATGCAGATCGCCTGTCATTTTGCAGCGGGTCTCCAAGACTGTTTCCCCGATCAGGCTGGTCGATTTTTGGTGCAGAGTCCACACGTCCCGCCGGGGTGCCGTCGGGTGATGTGCCCGATGGGACTATGCCTGCCGGGTCTTGACCAAAGCCGCCTGATGTTTGGGCGGGTCTGTCGGGACAACCTGCCGTGACCAATGATCCGGGGCGGCGATCCCTTCGGGCAGCACGACGCTGGCATCGCCCAGACACTGGTCGATCTGTGACTGGGTGATGGTCACGGTGCCAAGGTCGATCCGGCCAAGCACGGTCTGTTGAAAAATCGCATCGTTGAGCGACACATGCCCCGCCGTCCCGGCCTTGGACAAGATCACCCCGGTCAGATGGGTGCGGCGCAAGTCCGCCCTGTCGAGCCGTGCCTTGAACAGGTCCGCGCCGTCCAGAACCGCCTCACTCAGATCCGCGTCCTCCAGCGCGGCCCAACACAACGCGGCATGGTCGAGCCGGGCATTGCGCAGGTTGGCCCAGGGCAGCCGGGCGCGTGTGAAATCGGCACCGTCCAAGCGCGCCCCGCGCAGAACCGCGCCGTCCATCGTCGCTTTGTAGAAAACCGCGCCGATCAGGGAGGCTTGGTAAAAAGACGCCACTTCAAGCCGGGCTTCGTGCAGGTCTGCACCGTCCAGCCGGGCCTGTTTTGCGTTCATCCACTCCATCCGGGCTTTCCTCAGGCGCGCGCCCTGCATTTGCGCCCCGCGCAGAACAGCCGCTTCAAGGCTCGCCCGGCGCAGGTCCGCCCCCGGCAACCGCGCCGCAGTCAGGTCTGCCCCATCAAGACGGGCATCGCGCAGGCTGGCCCCGTCCAGACGTGTCGCACAAAGCTGCGCGCCCTCCAGCCGCGCCCCGTCCAACCGGCACCCGCTCAGCCCGAGGCCCGACAGATCGGCGGCTTGCAGGTTCGTCCGCCTGAGGTCCGGGCGGAAGCCCTCGGCGGCGGCACGGGCCGTGCGCCAAGTGTGCAGCGCGGTTCTGTACCGCGCAATCGCCTCGGCGGTGGGCGGGGTCCGGTCATGGATGTCCGGCAAGGTGGGGCAGGGCAGGGCGTTGCCCACAAGACCCGCAGAAGGTGCGCCCGGTCTGTCCGGTATCTCGTCCGGGATGCCCCGCCCGATGATCCGGAGCGCAAGGGCCACATCCGCACGGGGCGGGGGCAGGGAGGCAGCCCAGGCGCGGGCATTTGGCGTGATGCGGTTGGCAAAACGGACCTCGCGCCAGGCCAGATGGGCCGCTTTCTCGGCGGCGGTTGCGCCGTCCGGCAGGCTTTGCCAAGGGGCAAGGGGAAAATCGACGGCACTCTGCGATGGTGCCACGTCCCGCACATAGCGGCAGAGCAGGCTCAGCACCGTGACATGAACCTGCCACGCGCCACGGCGGGCGGTGTCCTGCGCAAGCGATCCGAGGGACAGAAGTGCCTCGATCCGCGCATCGAGGTCTTCTTTGGATCGACACTCAGCCGCGGCAAGCGTCGACAGATGCGCGGCAGCCCGCGCCAGTTGTCGCGTTGCACGCCAACGATCAATGAGCGCGCGCAGCCAAGGCAAAGACCCGTTGGGCGCAGTTTCTGCGCGCCGTCTGCGCCGCCAAAGAACGACGAAAATCACAACGGCCAGCACACCGCCAGCCGCACCGCCGACACTCTGCAGAAGGGGCGTTGGCACCTCTACAGCAATTGTCACGCCTTCGTTCATTCCGTTCCCGATTGTTCCGGTCGCACAGACCAACCGATCCGTCATGCAAGCGCCGTACCAGTCACCCGCGACGCCGACCGGCCCTTGTCGGTACCGCTGCAACCCGCTAGGACGGGCCAAACCACCCATCCGAGGTCCCAGATGCGTCTGTCCCGCTATTTTCTGCCCGTTCTCAAGGAAACCCCGTCCGAGGCCCAGATCGTCAGCCACCGGCTGATGCTGCGTGCCGGGATGATCAAGCAGGCCAGCGCTGGCATCTATTCCTGGCTGCCGCTGGGCTACAAGGTGCTGCGCAACATCGAGAACATCGTACACGATGAACAGGTCCGCGCGGGCCATATCCCGATGCTGATGCCGACGCTGCAATCGGCGGATCTCTGGCGCGAATCCGGGCGCTACGACGATTACGGGCAGGAAATGCTGCGCATCACCGACCGGCATGGCCGCGACATGCTCTACGGTCCCACAAACGAAGAGCTGATTACCGACATTTTCCGCAGCCATGTGGGCAGCTACAAGGACCTGCCGCTGACGCTTTATCACATCCAGTGGAAATTCCGCGACGAGATCCGCCCGCGGTTCGGCGTGATGCGGGGCCGCGAATTCCTGATGAAGGACGGCTACAATTTCGACCTGACCAAGGAAGACGCGCTGCACGCTTATAACCGCCATCTGGTCAGCTACCTGCGCACCTACGAACGCATGGGCCTGCAGGCCATCCCGATGCGCGCCGATTCCGGCCCCATCGGCGGTGACGACACGCACGAATTCCTCGTGCTGGCAGAAACCGGCGAATCCGAGGTTTTCTATGACAGCCAGATCACCGATCTGAAATTCGGCGACCGCGCCATCGACTATGATGACGTGGCCCAGTGTCAGGCGGTTCTGGAAGAATTCACCTCGCGCTATGCCCGCACCGACGAAACCCATGACGAGGCCGAGTTCGCCAAGGTCCCCGAAGAGCGCCGCCGCACCGCGCGCGGCATCGAAGTGGGGCAGATCTTCTACTTCGGCACCAAGTATTCCGACGCCATGGGCGCGACTGTGGCCGACTCGGACGGCAACAAGGTGCCGGTCCATATGGGCAGCCACGGCATCGGTGTCAGCCGCCTGCTTGGGGCGATCATCGAAGCCAGCCATGACGACAAGGGCATCATCTGGCCCGAGGGTGTGACCCCGTTCCATTGCGGGATCGTCAACCTCAAGCAGGGCGACGACGAGGCGGATGCCGCCTGTGACGCGCTCTACAACAGCCTCACCGCAATCGGCCTCGAGCCGCTCTACGATGACCGCAACGAACGCGCAGGCGGGAAATTCGCCACGATGGATCTGATCGGCCTGCCGTGGCGCATCACCGTGGGTCCCCGCGGGCTCAAGAACGGTGTGGTGGAACTCACCTCGCGCCGTACCGGAGAGAGCGAGGAACTGCCGCCCGAACAGGCCATCGCGCGGATTGCTGCCATCTACGGCAAGGCCAGCGCCTGATCTCGGCCTGCCCCTTGAAAGGGGCGGGCCGCATTTGTTAGCCAGAGGGCATGACACGCCTTCTGGCTTTTCTGTTTGGCTTTGCTGCAGCAAATCCGGTTGCCGCGTCCGATCCGGTGGCGCTCTTTCAATCCTGGGCGCGCGAGGCCGGCGCAGATGTGACTTTGTTGCAGGTGATGCGCCACGGACGCGCCGCCGAGGCGCTGAACGCGGACAGGCTGCATGACCTTGCCTCCAATTCCAAGGCGATCACCGCGCTATGCGTTCTGTCGCTGGTGGATGACGGACTGCTGGCTTGGGACATGACACTCACCGACGCGCTTGGGCAGGACGCGCCACCGGGAACCGTGGCCGAGCTTGTCACCCACAGCGCCGGGATCGGTCCGGACTCCACCCAGATGCGCATGGGGTTCTGGATTGACGAAGACGCGCCCCGGCACGCCCATGTCACCGGGATCGTCCTGAATCGCAGTCGCCAGCGCGGCACACGGGGCACCTTTGCGTATAACAACGAGAACTACGCGCTGCTGGGCCGGATCATCGAATTGTCCACGGGGGGCAGCTATGCGGAGGTCTGCCAGTCCCGCGTGCTGGCCCCGGCGGGCGTGTCCGGCGAGCTGTCCCCGCGCTTTGGCGCCTTCGCGGCCTGGGGCGGCTGGAGGATGACGATGGCGGATCATGCGGCGCTGCTCTGGCACTGGTTCGGACCAGAGGGCCGGGTGGGGCGCGATCCGCTGGCACTGCCGCATATCGCTCGGGACGAGGGCAGCTATTATGGGTTGGGGATGAATTACGAGGCCACGGAAGACGGCTTTCGCATGTCCCATGCCGGGGCGATTTCGATCCCCTTCGGTCCAAAGACGGGGGCTTTTGCCGTGCTTTCCCCGTTTGGAGCGGTGGCGGCGATGGGCTATGACGCTCCGGTGGCCGATCCTGCGCGGTTCCACGCGCTGTCGGACGGGTTGGAGCCGATCCTGCGCGCCCGCTGAGACCCGCGCCCGTTTGCGTCAACGCAAACGCGGGATGCGTCGACGCATCCAAGCGCCCGGTAGGGGACCTGCGCCGTACCCCATAGACAGCATCTGCCACAACCCGCGCCCTGTTTGCGTCAACGCAAACGCGGGATGCGTCGACGCATCCAAGCGCCCAAACCAGAACGCCTGCGCTGGGTCTCTGAGGTGAAACACCCGTCGCACCGGGTTTGCGTCAATGCAAACCCCGGATGGGTCGACCCATCCGCACCCGTCTCATACTGACGCCGCGACCTCCGCCACGATGCCGTCCACCACGTCGACCAGCAGCGCCTCGTCCTCGCATTCGGCCATCACCCGGATCAGCGGTTCCGTGCCCGATTTGCGGATCAAGAGCCGCCCGCTTCCGTTGAGCCGGGCTTCCGCGTCCGCGATGGCGGCCTTGACCGACGCCACTTCGAGCGGTGCCACCGACGGATCGTACCGGACGTTCTTCAGCAATTGCGGCACCGGATCAAAGCTGCGGGCCAACGCGCTTGCAGGTTTTCCGGTGCGGCACATCTCGCCCAGAAACTGCAGCCCGGCCATCAACCCGTCGCCCGTCGTGGCGTAATCCGTCATCACGATATGGCCGGACTGTTCGCCCCCAAGGTTCCATCCGCCGCGCCGCATCGCCTCGACCACGTAGCGGTCACCGACCCCGGTGCGTTCCAGCCGCAGCCCCTTGGCGGTCAGGAACCGTTCAAGCCCGAGATTGGACATCACCGTCGCAACCAGAACCCCATCACGCAGACGGTCTTCCTCGGCCCAGCGGGCGGCCATCAGCGCCATGATCTGGTCGCCATCGGCCACCTGTCCGGTCTCGTCGATCAGGATCACCCGGTCGGCATCGCCATCCAGACAGATCCCAACATCCGCGCCATGCGCCACCACGGCAGCGGCGGCCAGTTGCGGGTGTGTCGAACCGCAGCCTTCGTTGATGTTCACTCCGTTCGGGGTGACACCCAGCGGGATCACGTCTGCGCCCAGTTCCCAAAGCACTTCGGGTGCTGCCTTGTAGGCCGCCCCGTTGGCACAATCGATCACCACCTTGAGCCCGTCGAGCCGCAGATCCGACGGAAAGGTCGACTTCACCCGCTCCTGATAGCGGAAGCGCCCGTCGTCGATGCGTTTCGCACGTCCGATATTGTCGGCCTGTGCGGATTCGACCCCGGTTTCGATCAGGGCTTCGATCTCGGCCTCGTCCGCATCCGACAGCTTGAACCCATCCGGGCCGAAGAACTTGATCCCGTTATCCGCCGCCGGGTTGTGGCTGGCCGAAATCATGATCCCCAGATCGGCGCGCATCGACGGGGTCAGCAGACCCACAGCGGGTGTCGGCACCGGGCCAAGCAGCAGCACATTCATCCCGGTCGAGGTCAGCCCGGCGGTCAGTGCGTTTTCGAACATGTAGCCCGATTGCCGCGTGTCCTTGCCGATCACCACACGGTGGACACCCTTGGAATCCTGACGGAAATGCCGCCCCACTGCGGCCCCGATCCGCAGCGCCATATCCGCCGTCATCGGATGCACATTCGCCGTGCCGCGCACCCCGTCGGTGCCAAACAGCTTACGTCCCATTCTCGTAACCCCACTCGATTGCACGCCACAGAGCCAACGCCTGGCGTGTCTCGTTCACATCATGGACCCGTATGACTTGCACGCCTTGTGTCGCTCCGTGCAAGGCCACCGCAACCGATCCCGCGACACGTGTGTCCGCGGTGCCAGCCCCCGAGATCGTGCCGATGAATTTCTTGCGCGACGCGCCCAAGAGGATCGGGCAGCCCAACCCATGAAACAGCGCGATGTCGCGCAGCAGGGCAAGGTTGTGATCCAGCGTCTTGCCGAACCCGATGCCCGGATCGACGAGGATCTGATCGCGGGCAATGCCCTGCGCCACAAGCGCCTCGACCCGGTCGGACAGGAAGTCATAGACATCCAGCCGCACATCGTCATAGCGCGGCGCGTTCTGCATCGTTTCCGGATCGCCTTGCGCATGCATCACGCAGACAGGCACCCGTCGCGCGGCACAAAGCGGCGCGAGACCCGCGTCATAGGTGAACCCAGCCACATCATTGACCAGCGCCGCGCCCGCATCAAGCGCCGCCTCCGCCACCGGCGCTTTGCGCGTGTCGATCGAGATCGGCACATCCAGCTCTGCCGCGATCGCTGCAATCGGCCCAGCGACGCGTCGGATCTCCTCGTCCACCGGCACGGTTTCCGCCCCCGGTCGCGTGCTTTCGCCGCCCACGTCGATGATCCCCGCACCGTCTTGCGCCATGCGCCGCGCCTGCGCCACTGCGGCTTCCGGATCAAGATAACGACCACCATCCGAGAAACTGTCCGGCGTGACGTTCAGTATGCCCATCAGGGTCACGTGTCCCATGTCCATCCCGGCAATCGGTGCGCGCGCTGCGGTCAGCCGCATCAGCACATCATCCGGGATCGTCTTGGCCGGTACGATCTGCGCCGTTCCGTCCCGTCGCAGGGCAACGGCCTGCGTAAACCACAAAGGCCCGCCCGCAAGATCGAACGCCTCGCGCGGGCGAGGTCCGGCAGATTGGGGCAGGGGGCGATAATACGTGCTCATGGCCTGTGCATGAAACGCAAATCGCGCTTTGACAAGCGGCTAGAGCACGCTTTCGCCGATCGCGCTGTTGCGAACTGAAACATTCGCCAACGCAGGCGCTTCGGCTCCGATCACCAGAAGCTCGCTGGCGTCCATTTCCTGCGCAAACCACCCGGTCAGCGCCACCGTGTCCGTAACCGGGGTCTTCGGTCCTTCGACCGCGTCGAGCACGATCTTCGACGGGGCCCAGATGCAGACCTGACCGTTCTTCATCGCCCAGTCGAGTTCGGTGCGGGTGGCCACGACCTTGCAGCGGTCATCGCGGGCCGCCAGAGTCCAGCCGTTCTGTTCGATCGCCAGAAGGTCGATGCGGCGCTGCGCCATGCGGTGTTCGACCTTGGGCGAGGCTGCGGCGGGCAGACCGACGCAAAAGATCAGTGGCGCATGTTCCGCCGCAAGCTGATCGATCCAGGATGTCAGGTGGTCCGACATCACGGCATCGTTGGTCAGGTAAACCACACGCGGATGTGGGCGCTCCTGGCTGGCATCGGGCACAGCTCCGCCCAGATCGCTGCGGGACCGCACGATTTCCACACCCAGCGCACCGGGGCCGCGATCCAGCTTTTCGATCCGCACGAAGGCCCGCAGCGCCTGCGGTTCCATCAGGATCCGCTCTGCAATGCGCTCGGCCAGCGTTTCCAGCAGGTTCAACCGTTCCGCGCCCAGTTCGGTCGCAATCGCCTCTGTCACCCGGTCATAGGACAGGATACGGTCCACATCGTCGTCGATATGCCCGACGATGGGCTGCACCTCGACCACGACATTGAAACAGATGCGCTGCCGCGTGCCACGCTCGGCCTGAAATGCGCCGATCTCGACCTCGACGATATGGTCGCGCAGGGAAATCCGGTCGACAGGGCCGTCATCGGCTGTCGCAATGGCCCGTTCGGACGGATGCGCAAACGCAAGACGAATTTCAGAGCTCATGGCGCATCCTCCTGTCGGGTGTGTCTGGGCTAGCAGAGCAGGGCACAAACGAAAATGCCGCGAAGGGGCATTTTACGCACCACTCGCGACATCACGTGCATCTGTCCCGACGCAGATCAGCCGTTCGAGCTGACTTGCCAGGTATGACGATAGAAAACATGTACGCCGATGGCGGCTGTCTTGGTATAGGTGCGCGACCAGCGCGGGCGGACGGCGGTGGTGTGGTAATGTGTGGCCCCGTCGGTCAGGTTCATCGGCGCGCGACCGTCCAGGATGGCGCGCGCGACCTTGCCGACCCGTTCCCAGGCCTGCGGCTCGTGGATGCGTTCGGGGATGCCGTCACAGGTATAGGTGAACTGGCACTGGTATTTCTTGCCGGTGCCCTGATTGATCACGCCGCAAACGCTGTTGGGGAAGCGTGCGCTCTTGACCCGGTTCATGATGACTTCGGCCACGGCAAACTGGCCTTTGATGGTTTCGCCGCGCGCTTCGAAATACAGCGCTTCGGCAAGGCATTCCCACTGCGCACCGCCCTTGGGGGCATCTTGGGAATTCAGCCACGACGCATTGTAGATTGCGCCTTTGCGGGACACGGGGGTCACCAGCGATGTCAAATGAGATTGGCCTGCAGACGCCAGAACGGATTTTTCTTGATTGAGAAGCTCTTGCGCGGCGTCTTTCGTGCGCTCTGCCAGAGCGGGTGTGGCCACGATAAGGGCGGCCGTCAAAAGGGCAAACAATCGAGTCATGCCGAGTGTTTATCTCGCAGTATTGTGGGTGGCGGCGAGATGCCCAAAAAACTGGCAGCGCCGCGCAATCGTCGGGCTGTTACATAAATTTTGCGGTTTTCACAAGTTTACCAGCCATGCACGCACTGCATGGCCGATGCCCTGACAGAGGTTTCGGCAAGACTTAGGCTGAAACTTGCCAAAGTCTACCTGATCTTGTCAGCCAACGCAAGCTGTGCTGCGGCAAGTCGTGCCACCGGAACACGGAACGGAGAGCAGCTCACATAGTCGAATCCCGCCGCCCGACAGAAGGCGATTGATTCGGTATGGGCGGCATGTTCGCCGCAGATCGACAGCACCACATTCGGTTTCGAGGCCCGCCCCCGCACCACGCCAAGGCGCAGCAATTCGCCCACACCCTCGGTGTCGAGGATGTGAAACGGGTCCTCGCTGAACACACCCTGCCGCACATATTCCGACATGAACCGCCCCGCATCGTCGCGCGACAGACCATAGGTCATCTGCGTCAGGTCATTGGTGCCGAAGCTCAGGAAATGGGCGTGCTCGGCGATGTCTCCGGCGCGCAGACAGGCGCGGGGGGTTTCGACCATGACGCCCAGACGGTAGGTGAAATCGGCGCTGCGTTCGGTGCGCACCGCCGCCGCCACCGCCTCGACCCGGCCGCGCACCAGTTCCACCTCGCGCTTGGCGGACACCAGAGGCACCATGATTTCAGGCACGATGGTGATGCCTTCCTCGGCGGCCTCGACGGCGGCCTCAAAGATCGCACGGGCCTGCATGTCATAGATCTCGGGCACCGAGATCCCCAGACGCACCCCGCGCATCCCCAGCATCGGGTTGTATTCCGCAAGACTTTCGATCCGACGCGTCACGTCGCTCACCGGAATGTCCAGCGCTTCGGCCAGTTCGCGTTGTCCGGCGCGGCTGGTGGGCAGGAATTCATGCAGGGGCGGGTCGAACAGACGGATACAGACCGGCTGGCCCTGCATGATACGGAACAGTTCCAGAAAATCCGCCCGCTGCATCGGCAGCACCAGCTCAAGCGCGGCTTGCCGGTCCTGCGGGTTCTGCGCAAAGATCATCTCGCGCATCGGTGTGAGCCGTTCGGCCTCGAAGAACATGTGCTCGGTCCGGCACAGCCCGATCCCCTGCGCGCGGAAATGCAGCGCGGTCTTGGCATCTGCTGGCGTGTCGGCATTGGCCCGCACACCAATATCGCGCTCGGCATCGGCCCAGCTCATGAAGGTGCGGAACGTCTCGTCCAGCGTCGCCTCGATCATCTCGACCGACCCGGCCAGCACCTGACCATTGGTGCCATCCACCGTGATCTCGTCGCCTTCGCGCAGCACACGGCCATCGGTCGCCACCAACTGCTTGCGCTTGACATGAAACCGCAGGTTCGCCGCACCGACCACGCAAGGCAGGCCCAAACCGCGCCCGATCACCGCCGCATGGCTGGTCATGCCGCCGCGTTCGGTCAGCACGGCGCAGGACACATGCATGCCGCGAATGTCCTCGGGGCTGGTCTCGCGCCGCACCAGAACGCAGGGCTCACCCCGTGCCGCACCCGCCTGCGCCGCCTCGGACGAGAACACGATCTTGCCCGTTGCCGCGCCTGGGCTGGCGGCAATGCCCGACCCCAGAACATCGCGCTTGGCGGTTGCCGCCACCTGACGGTGCAACAATTCGGACAGCGCACGCGGCTCGATCCGCATCACGGCTTCCTGCTTGGTGATGATCCCGTCCTCGGCCAGTCGCACCACGATCCGCAACGCCGCCCGCGCGCTGCGCTCCACGCGCACACCGTCCAGAATATGCAGATTGCCGTTCTCGATGGTGAACTCGATCTGCATTTCCTCGCGCAGCCGCGCCCGCATCAAGGCGGCATGCTCTTTCAACGCGGTAAAGGCCTCGGGCGCCAATTCCTCAAGCGACGGACCACGCGGGTCCTTCTCAAGGAAAATCGACGCCGCGCCACCATCCAGCGCCTCGCGTCCCTGGCTCTGGCTCAGATAGCGGCCAGTGACCTGAGGCAGCCCCGTGGACGGGTTGACCAGTTGCAGCACACCCGATCCGCATTCGCCACTGCCCAGACCCAGCGCCATTTCCTGCACCACAAGGCCCAGCCCGGCATCCACGGGAGCGCCTTTGGCCTGACGCAACAGCCGCGCCGTTGTGCCTTCCCACGCCCGTGCCATCGACCGCAGGATCTCGGCCAGTTGGATCGCAGGGTCCTGCGGAAACGGCTCTTCCGCCTCTTCTTCGTAAAGCTGCAACGCCTCGCTCAGGGCCTCGTGACCATCGCCGTCGATCTCGTCGAACGCCTCGGCATCCAGCCGTGCCACGTCGATGGCATAGTTGAGCACGAACCGCAGGTAAATCCGGGTCGCCGCGGCCTGTCCGATCTGGTCGCACAGATCGACATAGCGCGCGTCGTTCATCCCGATGTTCAGAACGGCCCCCGGCCCACCCCAATCCGGGTCCTCGGACGACGGGCGCACGCAAAGCAGTGCGTTCGGATCGAATTCCGCAAGGATTCCAGATACATCCGGGCGATAGCCCGACGCGATCTGATGCACGGTCGCAAAAGACAGTGCCACCGTCCGCGGGACAGGCAGATCCAGCCGGACAAGCCGCTGAAGGCATTTTGCCCGCCCCCCGTGGGTCGGCGTCGACATGGGGGAACTGGCCGTGATGAGGGTCACATCCGGGTTGTCAGGACTTGGTTTCTGCACCGCGGCACCTTTCGCAATTGGATGCAGCATACGTCCGGGCGACGCTCTGACAAGGGGCGTTACAGCGCAGGTGTCATCCTTCGATTTTCGTCAGATCGGCGACCTGCAGACAGGTGCTTCGGATGCTGCTCAGCAGGTTCAGACGGTTGCGCCGCAGAACCGCGTTGTCCGAATTGACCTGCACCGCCTCGAAGAACGCATCCACCGGCCCGCGCAGATCGGCCATCGCCGCCATCGCCGTGCTGAAATCCTGCGCTGTCATCGCCGGGGTGATCTTGGCTTCGGCTGTGGCCAGCGCCTCGAACAGCGCGGTTTCGGTCGGGTCTTCGGCGAATTTCGGATCGCCCCCGAACGAGTATTCCACCCCGTCCTTGTCCTCGGCCTGCGTCAGAATGTTGTTGGCCCGCTTGAAGCCCTGCACAAGGTTTTCCCCGTCCTCGGTCTCAAGCACAGACTGCAACGCCTTGGCCCGCTTGACCAGTAGAGCGAGGTCGTCATTGCCCGGCATCGAGATGCAGGCGTCGATCACGTCATGCCGCACGCCCTGATCGCGGAGGTACACCTTGAGGCGGTCGTGGAGGAAAGAGATTAGGTCCTCTACTACCTCTATCTCGTGTAGCTGCAATATATTGTGTGCAGATACTGCGGCCCAATCTGCATAATCAAATTCAGATACCTCAGTTTTCTTTCTTATTGCGCCGGTGGCTCGCAATTCTGTTTGTGCAGATGCCGCCTCGGCTAGGTCAGCAAGTACATCCCGATACTTCGAAATTATCATTCCTCTAAATTGAGCTTGCGTGACTGGATTAGTCGAATCCGCGGCATTCACGGCTCTTTTTGCAGCACCGCCATAGAAAACTCGATACAGCCCAAGTGAAAGATCGTTTTCGAGAATTAGTCTAACAATACCTAGTGCAGCACGCCGTAACGCAAATGGATCAGCGCTTCCGGTTGGAAAACCAAAAGTAGCCCAGAACCCGGTCAGCGTGTCGATCTTGTCGGCCAGCGCCACCGCCACGGACACCGGCGCAGAGGGCACATCGTCCGACGGGCCAAGCGGAGAGTAATGCTCCTGACAGGCCGCGCCCACCTCGGGTGGCAAACCTGCCGCATCGCTGTAATAGCGCCCCATAAGCCCCTGAAGTTCCGGGAATTCATAGACCATCTCTGACGCCAGATCGGCCTTTGCCACGCGCGCCGCCTGTTCCGCCAGGTCCGCGTCCGCACCCACCATCGGGGCAAGCTCCCGCGTCAGAGCGGCGATCCGCTCGATCCGGTCGCGCTGCGATCCCAGCTTGTTGTGGAAGGTCACGTTAGAGAGGCTGTCGGTCCACGCCGTCAGGCCTTCAGACTTGGCCACCCGCAGGTCGTTTTCCCAAAAGAACTTCGCATCCGACAGACGCGCCGACAGCACCTTCTGGTTGCCCGCAAGGATCGTCGCGCCATGGTCGGCGGTTTCCCGGTTCGCCACGGTGATGAACCGCTCGATCCGGCCCGTCTTGGGGTTCTTCACCGAAAAGAACTTCTGATGCTCTTTCATCGAGGTCTGCAGCACCTCGGGCGGCAGTCCAAGGAAATCCTCCCCGATCTGCCCCATGAGCACGACCGGCCATTCCACCAGCCCCGCAACCTCGGCCAAAAGCCCCTTGTCCTCGACCACTTCAAGCCCGCTTGCAAAGGCCTGATTGGTCGCATCCTGCCAGATCGCCTCGGCCCGTTCCGTGGCATCCAGCACCACATGCGAACGCTTGAGCTTGGCTTCGTAATCGTCGAACCCGGTCACATCGAACGCGCCGGGAGCCATGAACCGGTGGCCTTCGGTCGTCCGCCCCGACACGATCCCGTCCACGTCCATCGGCACCACCTCTGACCCGTCCTCGCGCGTCAGCAGGCACACAATACGGTGCAGCGGACGCACCCAGCGCAGGCTGCCTGCACCCCAGCGCATCGATTTGGGCCAGGGGAAGTTGCGGATCGTGTCCTCAAGCACCTCTGCCACGATCTCGGCGGCAGGGCGGCCCGGCTTTTCGATCACCGCAAAGAACACGCGGCCCTTCTTTTCATCGCGTTCGATCAACTGATCCCGCGTCACACCGGCACCGCGCAGAAAGCCCTCGATCGCCTGTTCCGGCGCATCGGTGCGCGGACCCTTGCGCTCTTCCTTCACATCCGGCGACCGTTCGGTCAGCCCGTCCACCCGCAACGCCAGACGGCGCGGCGTGGCATAGGCGGCAGCCCCGGCATAGGTCAGACCCGCCTCGACCAGCCCGTTGGTCACGCGCGACTTGAGGTCGTCAGCGGCCTTGGCCTGCATCCGCGCCGGGATTTCCTCGGAAAAAAGTTCGATCAGAAGGTCGGGCATCAATTGCCTCCAGTTTCGCGTTCCGGGCAGTCTTCGCCCAGGGGGCTGCCATCATAGGCCTTGTCCCCGCATTCGTTGATTTCGTGCCAGATATAGCCGCGCCCGTCCTCGGTGATGGCGACCACCCGGTCGATCCCGAATTCAAGGTTGCGCTGGCTGGTGAACACCTGCGCGCGGCCATTGCGGATGTCGTCGCCGATGGACTCGGCGTCGAAGCAGTCAAACCATCCCGGCGCATTGCGGGGGGCTGCGCCGATATATTGCTCATAGGTGGATGTCAGGGTCGACATTGGCGTCTGCGTGGTGAAACACGCTCTGAACCTGATGGGTGAGCTTTCGGCGTCAATTGCCTGAAAATCCTCGTAAAGGATCGTTTCCCGTGTCCCGGCCAGCGTGGTAAGCTGCACATCGTCCACGCCGGTCGGCGTGACCGTGCGGTAATAGGCGTAGACCTGCAGGTAATACATCGCCATACCCGCGATCAGGGCGCTCACGACAATCACGACGGTCAGGATTTTCCCGGTCATGGCCTATTTCCAATCCATGTTGACGCGCGGTCGGGTCATGCCCGCAGCCCGCGCCCGCAGCGCATCGGTTCGCGCCAGAAGATCGGGGATGCGGCTTTCGTGGGTTTCGACGAACAGATGCCCAATGCGGTTTTTTACCGGATGGTCAAAAAGCGCCTCGAGCAACGGCACTTCGGCCCCTTCGATGTCCATCTTGATCACCGCGATCTCACCCTCCAGCGCCTCCAGAAAGGCGGGAAAGTCGATCACCCGCACGTCCACGGCGCTTTCCGTGTCGATATTGCGCTTCTGCGCCATCAGCGACGACGATTGCGACTGCTCCACCGGGTCGGCATCGAACGACGCCGTGCGATAGAGCGGAAAGGTTCCGTCCTCGGTCCCTGCCGCCGCCTCGATCACTTCGACATTCGGCAGGTCCGCAAGCCGCGTGCGGAGTTCCGCCGCTGTCCAGGGGTCCGGCTCGAACGCATAGACCTTGGCGGCCTGCGCCGCTATCGTCCGCGTGTGCTGGCCCAGATTGGCCCCAAGATCGATGCAGATCTTGCCCTCTGCGCCCGCCAAAGCCTCCCGGAATTCTGCCTCTGCCGCCGGCGCAAAAAGCTTGCGCAGCTTGCGGCGGTATTTCAACCCAAGCTCTCCCGGCAGGTGCTGCAACAGGCCGTACTTGGCCCGCCGCAGTGGCGTATTTCGGCTGGCGGATGCCATCAGGCGGCGTACCCTCCGGCTTCGGTTGTCACGAAGGCGTCCGCACAGCGCTTCGCCAGCGCCCGCACCCGGCCGATATAGCTTTGCCGTTCCGTGACCGAAATCACACCGCGCGCATCGAGCAGGTTGAAGATGTGGCTCGCCTTGATGCACTGGTCATAGGCGGGATGGGCCATGATGATGCGCTTGCCTGTCTTGGGATCATCGGCGTCCTGATCCAGAATCCGCGCACATTCCGCCTCGGCCTCTTCGAAATGGCGCAACAACACGTCGGTATCGGCGACGTCGAAATTCCAACGCGAATATTCCTGTTCGGTCTGACGGAACACGTCACCATAGGACAGCGCAATCGGCGCATCCGGGTCGTTGTAGGGCATGTCCATGACGTGATCGACGCCCAGCACATACATCGCCAGACGTTCCAGCCCGTAGGTCAGTTCGCCCGAGACCGGGTGGCAGTCATGCCCGCCAACCTGTTGAAAATACGTGAATTGCGACACTTCCATGCCGTCACACCAGACTTCCCAGCCCAGACCCCACGCGCCCAGCGTCGGGCTTTCCCAGTCGTCCTCGACAAAGCGGATGTCATGCAGCGCCATGTCGATCCCGATGGCCCGCAGCGATCCGAGATAGAGGTCCTGAAGATCGGGCGGCGACGGTTTGATCAGCACCTGGTACTGATAGTAATGCTGCAACCGGTTCGGGTTCTCGCCGTAACGCCCGTCGGTCGGGCGGCGCGAGGGCTGCACATAGGCTGCGGCCCAGGGACGCGATCCAAGCGAGCGCAGCGTCGTCGCCGGGTGGAACGTGCCTGCGCCGACTTCCATGTCATAAGGCTGCATCACGGCACAGCCCTGACCGGCCCAATAGGTCTGCAGGCGCAGGATGATCTCCTGAAAACTGCGCGGCTTCGTGATGGTCTGGTCCATGGCGATGTCACCCCGGTTTGCACTCGCGCCTGATTAGGCGGATGGGGCACGGGGGTCAATTGCGTGCGAGGCCCAAATTTTCGCGTTCCAGTGGCGTCGCAATCTTGTTAGACCACGCAGGTGACAATGAATTTTGGGGCAGGTGGCTTAAGAATGGTGCGCAACGTCTTGTTTTCGGTGATCGCGGTGCTGATGCTGTGGGCGCAGGGTGCCCACGCGCAGGACAGTGTCTATGTCCAGATCGAAGCACAGCCCAGCCTGTCCGTCGCCGAAGACCGCTTGCGCGACTACGCGGCCATTCTGCCTGACGTCAACGGGTTCGACCTTGGGCGCGGCTGGTACGGCATCGCCCTTGGCCCATACCCCCGTACCGAGGCCGAGGCCGTTCTGCGCAGTCTACGCGCGCAGCGGCAGATCCCCAGCGACAGCTATATCGAAAGTCCCGACCGCTATGGCCAGCGCATCTGGCCGATTGGCGCAGGCCCGGCTGCCGTGCCCCCGATCACCGCGCCCGAGATCGCCGTCATTCCCGAACCACAGGTCACGGACGAAACCCCAAGCGAAGCGCGTGCGTCCGAGGCGCTGCTGACCCGTGAAGAGCGCGAGGCGCTACAGATCGCCCTGCAATGGGCGGGCTACTACAACGCCGCCATCGACGGGGCCTTCGGGCGCGGCACCCGGTCGTCCATGGCCGCCTGGCAAAGCGACAACGGGTTCGACTCCACCGGCGTTCTCACCACGATGCAGCGCGCGGAACTGCTGCGTCAGTACAATGCCGTTCTCGAAGGCATAAACATCACCCCCGTGCGCGACACCCGCGCCGGGATCGCCATCGACCTGCCGCTCGGCGCGGTGGCGTTCGACCGGTATGACAGCCCCTTTGCCCATTTCGACCCCACCGGAACGGTCGAGGGTGCGCGGGTGCTGCTGATCAGCCAGCCGGGCGACCGCGACCGTCTGGCCGGGCTCTACGAGATCATGCAGACGCTCGACATCGTGCCGCTGGAAGGCCCGCGCGAGCGCAACCGCGACAGCTTCACGCTCACCGGGCAGAACAGCCGGTTCGTCTCGCACACCGAGGCGCAGCTTTCGGACGGCGCGATCAAGGGCTTCACCCTGGTCTGGCCCGCCGGTGATGAAGAACGCCGCACCCGTATTCTGGCCGCCATGCGATCCAGCTTCGATCCCATCGGCGGCGTGCTCGATCCGGCCGCGATTGCCGAAGACAGCCAGAGCGTCGATCTGGTGGCGGGGCTCGCCATCCGCAAACCCAAACTGACCGCCTCGGGCTTTTTCGTCGACCGTCAGGGCCGGGTGGTCACAACCGACAGCGCGGTGGCCAATTGCGGGCGCATCACGCTCAACAACACCTACGACGCCGAGGTCATGGCGACCGATCCGTCTCTCGGCATCGCCGTGCTGCGCGCCACACAGCCGCTGGCGCCGAACGCCGTGGCTGCGTTCCGCGACGGCGCGCCGCGCCTGCAATCCGAAATTGCCGTGGCGGGCTATTCCTTCGGCGGTGTGCTGCCGTCGGCCACGATGACCTTTGGCCGCCTGTCCGACCTGCGCGGGCTGAACGGCGAAGACAGCCTGTCCCGTCTTGCCATCAGCACGCTCGAAGGCGATGCCGGTGGCCCGGTGCTTGACGATGGCGGCGCGGTGATCGGGATGCTGGTCCCGCATGATGCCGGGGGTCGGCAATTGCCGGACGACGTCAACTTCGCCACCAACAGCGCGGCCGTGCAACAGGTGCTGGCGCGGGCCGGCGTGTCGCCGCAGGTCACGCCCGGTCTGTCCCGGCTCGACCCGGTGGACCTGACGGCCAAGGCAACGGCGATGACCGTGCTGGTCAGTTGCTGGGAGTGACCCGGCAGGCGGGGTGCGTGCCCAGAAATGAGGCATCCCGACAGGTAAGTGCGACAAATGCCTCCAGGGCGGTTGCATCCGGCGGGCATTCGGGGTGCTCTGGAGATCCCATCTGCCGGATCAGCACCGCCTGAGACCGCATGTAAATTCCCGACAGGAGGACATCATGGACGCGTTTTTCATCATCCCGATCTTGGTACTTCTGGCACTGCTGGCGTGGTGTGTGCTGCAGCTCAAGGACGACATGTAAGGCCCGCCGTGCGTCGACGCAAAGTCACGATACGTCGACGCATCGGACCTCCACCCCGACCGAAACGCAAAAGGGCGGCCCAATGGACCGCCCTTTCCGTTGAACCGATCCGACAGGATCAGTTCTTCGCCTTGTCCACCATCTTGCCGGCGGAGATCCACGGCATCATGCCGCGCAGGGTCTCGCCGACCTTCTCGATCTGGTGCTCGTCGTTGATCCGGCGGGTCGCCTTGAAGAACGGCTGGCCGACGGCGTTTTCCTGCATGAAGTCACGCACGAACTTGCCGGTCTGGATGTCGGTCAGAACCGCCTTCATCCGCGCCTTTGTCTCGTCATAGGGCAGGATGCGCGGGCCGGACACGTATTCGCCGTACTCGGCGGTGTTCGAGATCGAGTAGTTCATGTTCGCGATGCCGCCTTCGTAGATCAGGTCCACGATCAGCTTCACTTCGTGCAGACACTCGAAATAGGCCATCTCCGGCTCGTAACCGGCTTCCACGAGGGTCTCGAAACCCATGCGGATCAGCTCGACGAGGCCACCGCAGAGAACCGCCTGCTCACCGAAGAGGTCGGTTTCGCACTCTTCACGGAAGTTGGTCTCGATGATGCCCGAGCGGCCGCCACCGATGGCCGAGCAATAGCTCAGACCGATTTCCAGCGCGCGGCCGGATGCGTCGTTGTGAACCGCCACAAGGCAGGGCACGCCGCCACCCTTGGTGTATTCGCCGCGCACCGTGTGGCCCGGACCCTTGGGCGCCATCATGATGACGTCGACACCCGGCTTCGGCTCGATCAGGCCGAAATGCACGTTCAGGCCGTGGGCGAACGCGATGGCCGAGCCTTCTTTCAGGTTGTCATGCACATACTGCTTGTAGGTTGCCGCCTGAAGCTCGTCGGGCATGGTGAACATGATCAGGTCGCACCAGGCCGCCGCTTCGGCGATGCCCATGACCTGCAGACCTTCGCCTTCGGCTTTCTTGGCAGAGGGCGAGCCTTCGCGCAGGGCGACGACCACGTTCTTGGCGCCAGAGTCGCGCAGGTTCAGCGCATGGGCGTGGCCCTGAGAGCCATAGCCCAGGATGGCCACTTTCATGTCCTTGATCAGGTTGATGTCGCAATCGCGATCGTAATAAACGCGCATGATGTTTCCCTCGTCTGCGTTTCGATTGAGGGGCACAATAGGGATTTTCCGTGCAGACAGGCGGCGAACTGCGCGTATCTCGACAAATTTGCGGGGATTTCATTCTCTCATATCGCATGGTACGGAGAATTCATGCTCGATGCGACCGATCTCCGAATCCTGCGCCAGTTTCAGGCGGCCCCCGATCTGCCCAGTGCCGATCTGGCCGACAGGGCAGGGGTCACGCCCACCACGCTCGCCCGCCGCATCGACAGGATGCGCGCCGCCGGTGTCATCCGCGCCGTCCGCGCCGTGATCAACTGGCCCGCGCTTGGCTACACGGTCGAGGTGTCGCTCCGCGTGACCCTCGACAAGACCCAACCCCGCGCCTTTGACGAATTCCTCGCCGCCGCCCGCACCGTGCCCGAGGTGATCGAGGCACAGACCTTCCTTGGGCAGGTCGACGCGCGCCTCTCGGTCATCGCCCGCGACATGCCGCATTACCAGCAGGTCTACCGCGACAAGCTTCTGACCCTGCCACATATCGCCGACATCGAAGCCCTGATGCATGTCGCCCGCGTCAAATTCGACGAAACGCTTCCCCTATGATCGACCTCGACGACACCGACCGCGCGATGATCCGCGCCGTGGCCGCCGATGCCCTGATCAGCGCGGGCGCTCTGGGGCGGCAACTTGGCCTCAGCCAGCCCGCCGCGTGGCGCAGGCTGAAACGCCTCAAAGACGCAGGCGTGTTCCGCGGTCAAAGGCTTGATCTCGACGCACAGGCGCTGGGCTTCACCGTGACCGTGTTTCTGGGCGTCAAACTCGCCACCAAGGGCCGCGTCAGCCTCGAAGACTTCGAACGCGCCGTGACCGCCATCCCCGAGGTCCAGACGGTGGAGCACGTGCTGGGCCTCTATGACTACCGCCTGCGCGTCGTCGCCCGTGACATCGCCGATTTCGAACGTGTGCTGCGCCGCCGGATCATGACCCTGCCGGGGGTGGGGAATATCGATGCCAACGTGTTGCTCAGTGAAGAACGCCTGCCCGGACCGATCGGGTGACAGCCTCACGGCGCGGCCACCTTCCCAAAACCGACGCAGCAGTGTCGCACCTGCAAGAACACTTTGCCAAGCGGTGTGGCTCAAGGTACCCCTGACACCAAAAGGGAGGCTTTGCCATGGCGCTGCTCGATACGGTTGACCCGACGGGTCTCGAAGAATTTTCGGTCGTGTTCACCGACCGCTCGCTCAATCATATGTCCGCCACCTTTCAGAAGGTGATGACCGACATCTCGTCGATGCTGAAAGAGGTCTACAACGCCGATGCGGTGGCGCTTGTGCCCGGCGGTGGCAGCTACGGCATGGAAGCCGTGGCGCGCCAGTTCGGGCAGGGGGCCAAGACGCTCATCGTGCGCAATGGTTGGTTCTCGTATCGCTGGACGCAGATCTTCGACGCGGGCAAGTTCGGCGGGGACACCGTCGTGATGAAGGCCCGCCAGACCGGAAACGAGCCCACCGCACCGTTTGCGCCCGCACCCATCGCCGACGTGACCGCCCGCATCCGCGAGGAAAAACCCGACATCGTCTTTGCACCCCATGTGGAAACCAGCGCCGGGATCATTCTGCCCGATGACTACGTGACCGCGCTGGCCGACGCCGCACACGAGGTCGGTGCGCTCATGGTCCTCGACTGCATCGCCTCGGGCTGCGCCTGGGTCGACATGAAGGCGACCGGCGTCGACGTGTTGATCTCGGCCCCGCAAAAGGGCTGGTCCGCCACGCCCTCCGCCGGACTGGTGATGCTCTCCGACCGCGCCGTGACCCGGATGCAGGACACCGCGTCGAACAGCTTTGCCGTCGATCTCAAGAAATGGCACCAGATCATGCAGGCGTATGAAAACGGCGGCCATGCCTATCACGCCACCATGCCCACCGACGGGCTTCGCGCGTTCCGCGACACCATGCTGGAAACCCGCGATTACGGCTTCGACCGGCTGAAAGACGCCCAATGGGCGCTCGGCAACGCCGTCCGCGCGCATCTCAAGGCCAAGGGCATCCGATCCGTCGCCGCCGAGGGCTTTGGCGCACCCGGCGTGGTGGTCAGCTACACCAGTGATCCCGAAATCCAGTCCGGCCGCGCCTTCGCCGCCCGAGGCATGCAGATCGCCGCAGGTGTGCCCCTGCAATGCGACGAGCCACCCGAATTCAGCACCTTCCGCCTCGGTCTCTTCGGCCTCGACAAGCTCTACGATGTCGACGGCACTCTGGCCCGGCTGACACAGGTGCTGGACGAGGTGCTCTGACCCTGCGTCAATGGCCCGATGCACAAAACCGCAGGCCGGGCATCCGCCCGGCACCACGGCACCCATTCATTTGAAGTTGCGGCTGTCCTTGATCTGGTCCCAGGCCCAGACCACCTCCTGCAACTGCTCTTCCTGCGACCGGTCACCGCCGTTCATGTCCGGATGCAGCACCTTGATCAGCGCCTTGTAGGCCTTGCGCACTTCGGCCTTGGACCACGAATCCTTCGCCTCGAGGATCTCGATCGCCCGCCGTTCGGTCGGCGGCAGCCGCTTGGTGTGCCCCGCCGAGCTGCCCGCCTTGCCGGGGTTGCGCGTGGCATTGTTGCCCAGCACCTGATGCGGGTCCTCGATCCCCAGCCGTGCCCAGGCCTTGGCCTCGGGATCGCGCCAATCCTTCGTCTGACGCTCCCACACCTTGTCTGACGTCGCCTGCGCGTTCATCTCGGCCTCGGTCTTGCCGTCAAAGAAGTTCCACTTGGTGTTGTACTCGCGCACATGCTCCTGGCAGAACCAGAAATAGTCATCCAGAACATCCGGCGCTTTCGGTGCGCGGAACTTGCCCGCCTCCTCGCAACCCTCGTGATCACACACGCGGGTCGAGGTCTCGGACGCGCCGGACATCCCCCGTCGGCCGCGGGGGTTTTTCTTCTTGGCCGACTTGATCGACATATCGAAACCGAATGGATCTGATTTGCTCATAACCTGCCCTTTTCGACTCGGAGCGGGGAGTGTAGACCAATCACGCGCAGAGGTAAGCCCTCGACGGAAAAAAAGGTCCCTTCGCGATCTGTGTGGGTTGATGGTGAGCGACGCGTCCGCAGGTATGCCAGATGTTGTAGTCGGGACCTGAGGCGCGTCTGGCACGGAGACCGTATATATCGCAGCGCCAGGCGCGCCTG
>JAUIBL010000055.1 GCA_030428355.1 Alphaproteobacteria bacterium
CCGCAGGTCGCGCCCTGACGGCTGTTGACAACCATAGGCGAGTCGCTGTTATGATTTCAATATGCAAAACAAGGTTTCAAATAATGAAACCAATCTTGCACCAGAATTGGGAGCATAAGGGAGGACACCATGCATTCCACATTGAAAGCGTCAGCACTGGCGCTGACGGCTGCACTTGCAGCCTCAACGGCGTTTGCCGGAAGCCATTCGCTCAGCGGCGATCTGAAGATTTTCCTCGACACGTCGAACCCGGCACCGCGCGCGACGATGGAAGCGATGATCGCGCGATTCCAGGAACAGCATCCGGGTCTCAATATCGAAACCACGGTGATCGACCGTGAAGCCTACAAGACCCAGATCCGCAACTTCCTGACCGCAGACGCACCAGACGTGGCGACATGGTACGCGGCCAACCGCATGCGCCCCTATGTCGAAGCCGGTCTGTTTGAAGACGTCTCCGACCTCTGGGCGGAACCCGAAATCGCCGAAAACCTCGCCTCCACCAAGGGTGCGATGACGATCGACGGCAAGCAGTGGGGCGTGCCCTATACCTACTACCAGTGGGGCATCTACTACCGCAAAGACCTTTATGACCAGTTCGGTCTGAGCGAGCCCAGCAATTTCGACGAGATGAAGTCCAATTGCCAGACGCTGCTGGACAATGGCGTCAAGTGCTACACCATCGGCACCAAGTTCCTCTGGACTGCTGGCGGCTGGTTCGACTACCTGAACTTGCGCACGCATGGCTATGATTTCCATATGGAAATGGCCGCTGGCGAGGTGGCCTGGGCCGATGACCGCGTGCGTCAGACCTTCGCCAACTGGCGCGAGCTGATCGACATGGGGGCCTATGTCGACAACCACCAGAACTATTCCTGGCAGGAGGCGCTGCCCTTCATGGTCAACGGTGATGCCGCCGCCTACCTGATGGGCAACTTCGCAGTGGCACCGCTGCGCGAAGCAGGTCTGACTGATGATCAGCTCGACTTCTACCAGTTCCCGGCGATCACCGAAGGTGTGGCCATGGCCGAAGACGCGCCGACGGATACGTTCCACATCCCGGCCAATGCCAACAACAAGGAAGCCGCACGCGAATTCCTGCGCTTCGTGGTGTCGGCAGAGGAGCAGACCGTCATCAACAACGGTCAGAACCTTGGTCAGCTTCCGGTGAACGCTTCCGCGTCGATCGACGACGACAAGTTCCTCGAGCAGGGCTTTGCGATGCTGTCCTCGAACAGCCCGGGCGGCGTTGCGCAGTTCTTCGACCGCGACTTCCCGGCCGAGATGGCCGCCGAAGCGATGCAGGGCTTCCAGGAATTCATGGTGTTCCCGGACAACCTTGACGACATTCTGGCCCGCCTCGAGCAGGTGCGCCAGCGCGTTTACAAGTAACCCAACGGGCCGGGCAGAAGCCCGGCCTACGCCAAACCGGTAGGCCGGGCATTTGCCCGGCACACCCCGGCCCATCCGCAAGCCGCACCCCGGCTTCCGCATGGCCCGTGTGGAGGAGACCCGACCATGACCACCGCAACCCTGCCGGACACGGACCCGCCGAAACGCGGCTGGTACAAGCGCAACGAGATCGCGGTCACGCCGTGGCTTTTCCTTGCGCCCGCCATCCTGTTTTTTGCGGTCTATGTCATCATCCCGATCTTCCAGAGCTTTTCAATTTCACTGTACGACTGGGACGGGTTGGGGCAGGCAGAGTATATCGGCCTTGCCAACTACCAGGAACTGATGAACGACCGCGCCTTCGAGGTGTCGCTCTGGAACAACCTCAAATGGCTGGTCTGCTATTTGCTGGCGATCCCGGCGGGCCTTTTCATCGCGCTGTTCCTGAACCAGACGGTTACGGGCATCCGTATCTACAAGTCTCTGTTCTTCTTCCCCTTTGTCCTTAGCCAAGTCGTTGTCGGCCTTGTTTTCGCGTGGTTCTACCTGCCGAACGAAGGGCTTTTGTCGGCCATCGTCGGATGGTTCGGCTTTGGCCCCGTGAACGTGCTGGGCGACCCGTCATGGGCGACCTACGGCATCATCCTTGCGGGCCTATGGCCGCAAACGGCCTATTGCATGATCCTTTACCTCACCGGCCTCAACGCCGTCGATCCTGAACAGGTTGAGGCCGCGCGGCTGGATGGCGCAAAGGGCTGGAAGATGCTCTGGTACGTGATTATCCCGCAGCTCAAGCCTGCCACCTTTATCGCCTTCGTCGTAACAATCATCGGCGCTTTGCGGTCCTTTGACCTTATCTCGATCATGACCAATGGTGGCCCGTTCGGCCAGACGCGTGTGCTGTCCTTTTACATGTTCGAAAAGGCGCTGTCGGAATACGGCTTCCGCATGGGCTATGGCGCGGCCATCGCCGTGGTGCTGTTCCTCATCATGCTGGTCTTCATCGCCTATTTCCTCTGGTCGATGTACCGCGAAGAGCAGGGGGGCCGGTAAGATGCCTGTCACCCGTGATCAGATCGACGCGCTTTGCAGCACCTTTCCCGGTGCAACGCTGGCCCATCCGCCCGAGTTGGTCAGTTGGAAGGTTGGCGGCAAGATGTTCGCCTGCTTCGGCGGCGATGGCGAGATGAACGGCATCTCGGTCAAGACCGACAGCGTAGACACGGCGGCCCTGCTGATCGACACAACCAACGCGGTAAAGGCTCCCTATTTCCACGCAAGCTGGGTGCGTCTGCAGTTTGACACAACCGATTTGGACGAGGCGACCCACCGTCTTGGCGTGTCCTATGATCTGGTGCGCAAGAGCCTGAAAAAAGCCGTCCGCGACGCCCTTCCGCCAAGAGAGGTCCGCTGAGATGTTCCCGCGTCCGATCCAACAGGCCAGCGCGCCTGCGCAGACCGCCTACAAAACGATGCTGCCCATCGCGCTGATCCTGTGGCTCTTGCCACTGATCGCGGTGGCGGTGTTTTCGATCAAGCCTGCATCGGATTTCACCCAGGGCAATTACTGGGGTGTGCCGGGGTCGTTCGAACTGTTCAACAATTACGGGCAGGTCTTCTTCAACTCCGACATGCCGCGCTACATGCTGAACTCGGTCTTGATCACCGTACCCACCGTGATCGGAGCGGTGGCCTTGTCGGCGATGGCGGGGTTCGCACTGGGGGTCTACAAGTTCCGGTCGAACATCTGGGTCTTCTTCATGTTCGTTGCGGGCAATTTCGTGCCGTTCCAGATCCTCATGGTGCCGGTACGCGACCTGACGCTGGACCTTGGCCTTTACAACACCAAGACGGGCCTCGTGCTCTTCCACATCGCGTTCCAGACCGGGTTCTGCACGCTCTTCATGCGCAACTTCATCCGCGCGCTGCCGTTTCCACTGATCGAGGCGGCGCGGGTCGAGGGCGTTGCCGAATGGCGCATCTTCTGGTACGTCGTGCTGCCCCTGATGAAGCCCGCGTTGGCGGCGCTGGCGGTGCTGATCTTCACCTTTATCTGGAACGATTATTTCTGGGCCATCGTTTTGACTCAGGGGCCCGACGCACAGCCCGTCACCGCTGGCATCACCAGCTTCAACGCACAATACCGCGCCGCCTATCACCTGATGAGCGCGGGCAGCATCGTGGCAGCCCTGCCGCCGGTGCTAATGTTCTTCCTCATGCAGAAACACTTTATCGCGGGCCTCACACTGGGCGCGGTGAAATAAGGACCAAAGACCATGACACGCATCGCCTTTATCGGCGCAGGCTCGACGATCTTCATGAAGAACATCGTGGGCGACGTTCTCCACTTCCCGGCGCTGGAAGGGGCCACCTTTGCGCTGATGGACATCAACGAACAGCGGCTGGAGGAATCCGCGCTAGTGGCGCGCAAGCTGATCGCGGCCTCGGGGCGGTCCGCGCAGGTCGAGACAACGACGGATCAGCGACGCGCGCTGGCAAGCGCGGATTTCGTCGTGACCGCGTTCCAGATCGGCGGCTATGAGCCGTCGACCGTGATTGATTTCGATATTCCCAAACAGTATGGGCTGCGCCAGACCATCGGGGATACTTTGGGTGTCGGCGGCATCATGCGCGGGTTGCGCACCGTTCCGCATCTCTGGCGCGTTGCTGCGGATATGGCAGAGCTGTGCCCCAACGCGACGCTCCTGCAATACGTCAACCCGATGGCGATCAACACCTGGGCGATTGCTGAACGCTATCCGCAGGTGAAGCAGGTGGGGTTGTGCCATTCCGTCCAGAACACGGTCGAGGAACTGGCGCATGATCTCGATCTGCCGAAGGACGAGATCCGCTACCGTGTGGCGGGCGTGAACCATGTGGCGTTCTTTCTGGACCTGACGCACAAGGGCAAATCGCTTTATCCGGCACTCCGCGACGGCTATCGGGCGGGCCTCCTGCCTAAACCGCCGCTGCTGATGCCGCGCTGCGCCAACAAGGTGCGGTATGAGGTGATGGAACATCTGGGCTATTTCTGCACCGAAAGCTCCGAACATCTGGCGGAATACGTGCCATGGTTCATCAAATCGGGCCGCGACGATCTCATCGACGCCTTCAGCGTGCCGCTCGACGAATATCCCAAGCGCTGCATCGAACAGATGGCCGACTGGGCCGATCAGGCCAAGGCGTACCGCACGACGGATCAAATCGACTTCAAAAAGAGCCACGAATTCGCGGCTGAAATCATGAACGCGATGGTCACCAACCAGCCTTATACGATCTACGGCAACCTGCCGAACCGGGGTCAGGTGCCGCAACTGCCCATGTGCGCTGCGGTCGAGGTGCCATGCATGGTGGATGCCAACGGCATCCAGCCGACGGTGATCGATGATATCCCGCCGCAGCTTGTGGCGCTGATGCGCACGCAGATCAACGTGCAGGAACTTGTCGTGCGCGCGCTGGTGGACGAAGACATCGAACATGTCTACCACGCCGCCATGATGGACCCGCACACTGCCGCCGAACTGGACCTGCGCCAGATCCGCGGCCTTGTGACCGATCTGCTGGCTGCGCATGGCGATATGCTTCCCGAATTTGCCCGACTGAAGAAAGCCGCTTGAATGACCTCTTACGCGACATTCCACGACCTCAAGAACGCTTCGGTCTTCATCACCGGCGGCGGCTCCGGCATCGGGGCGGCGCTGACAGACGGGTTTCTGGGGCAGGGGGCCGAGGTGGCCTTTGTCGGGCGTTCAGACGCGTCCGGTTTCGTGGCCGAGATGACGGCCAAGCACGGCGCAGCACCGCTCTTCATCCCGTGTGACATCACCGACACCGCCGCATTGCAGGCCGCCATCTCGCAGGCGGCCGAGGCGCATGGCCCGATCACCGTACTGGTGAACAACGCCGCCAATGATAAACGGCATGCAGTGCTCGACGTGGATGCCGAGTTCTGGGACTGGTCCACCGCCATCAACCTAGACGCCTATTTCTTCGCCTGTCAGGCTGTGATCCCCGGCATGAAAGCGGCGGGTGGCGGTGCGATCGTGAATTTCAGCTCCATCAGCTACATGATGGGGAACGCTGGGTACGTGGCCTACACCACATCGAACGCAGGGATCACCGGCATGACCCGCAGCCTTGCGCGCGAATTCGGACCGGATAACATCCGCGCCAATGCGCTTGCCCCTGGATGGGTGCTGACCGACAAGCAGAAAGAACTCTGGGCAGATCCGGCGTCGCTCGCGGCCCATCTCGACAGGCAGTGCCTCAAGGAACACTTGGTCGAACAGGACGTGGTCGATGCAACGCTGTTCCTCGCGTCAAAGACCAGCCGCATGATGACCGGCCAGACGCTGGCCGTGGATGGCGGCGTGGTTACGGTGGCAGCATGACGGATTGGCTGGCCGTCGACTGGGGCACCTCCCACCTGCGTGTCTGGGCGATGACGCAGGGCGGCACGGTGCAGTCCCGTCGGAGCAATGATGCCGGGATGGGTGCGCTCTCGCGCGATGGGTTCGAGCCTGCGCTGCTCGATCTGGCCGGAGACCTGTTCGGCGCCGGCAAAACGCGTGTGATCGTCTGCGGCATGGCCGGATCGCGTCAGGGCTGGGCCGAGGCGAAATACGTGGCTGCCCCCTGCACGCCGCCCGGGATTGACCGGGCGACCCATGTGCCGACCAGCGATCCGCGCCTCTCGGTTCACATCCTGCCCGGCGTCAAGCAGACCAATCCCGCCGACGTGATGCGCGGCGAGGAAACGCAGATCGCAGGATTTCTTGCGCTCAATCCGAAATTCGACGGCGTGATCTGCCTGCCGGGCACCCACACCAAATGGGTGCATATCAGCGCGGGCGAGATCGTCAGCTTCCGCACCTTCATGACCGGCGAGTTGTTCGCGCTCCTGTCGCAGCAGTCTGTCCTGCGCCACACAGCCGGTGGTGAAGGTTGGGACGCTACCGCCTTTGCCGATGCCATCTCTACGGCCATGTCCAACACGTCGGACCTTGCTGCACGTCTTTTTTCCATACGAGCCGAGGGGTTGCTGAACGATCTTCATGCAGATCAGGCCCGCGCGCGCCTGTCTGGTCTGCTGATCGGTGCAGAACTCGCCGCTGCGCGGCCCTATTGGCTGGGTCAGCATGTGGCGCTCATTGGCGACGACAAACTCTGCAAGGCTTATGCCGATGCTCTGGGCGCTCAGGGGCTCCCGGTTGAGCGCACAGACGCCGAACGCATGACGCTGGAAGGGCTGAAAGCCGCCTATGCCGCGCTTCGGGAGACCACCCAATGACCCGCAAGATCATCGCCATCCTGCGCGGGATCACCCCGGATGAGGCCGTACCGATCACCGAAGCTCTGATCGAGGCAGGCATTACCTCCATCGAGGTGCCGCTCAATTCGCCCGATCCGTTCACGTCGATCAAGCAGATGGTCGATGCTTTCGGCCAGACCGCCCTGATCGGCGCAGGCACGGTCCTTAACCCGGACGACGTGCAGCGTCTGCACCAGATCGGCGCGGGGATGGTCGTGTCGCCCGACTGCAACCCGCGCGTCATCGTCGCGACGAAACAGGCGGGCATGAAAAGCTATCCCGGCGTGATGACGCCCACCGAATGCTTCACCGCTCTGCGTAATGGGGCGGACGGGTTGAAGCTTTTTCCCGGCTCTCTGATCGGGCCGGAGGGGTTGAAGGCGATCAAGGCGGTTCTGCCGCCCGGCACTGAAACCTACGCCGTGGGTGGGGCCAGTGCCTCCAATTTCGCCGACTGGTTCGCGGCGGGTGTTGACGGGTTCGGCATCGGCTCCGCGCTTTACAAACCCGGCGCCTCGGTGGACGACATCAAAGCCCGCGCGAAAGACATCGTTGCGGCCTATGATGCTGGAAAACCTTAATGGCCTCCATCTTCAGCAACACGGTCTGCACCCTTGGTGAAGGCCCGCTCTGGCACGCGCAGGAGCAGGTCCTCTACTGGTTCGACATCATCGGCAAACGGCTCTACCGCAGCGACGGGACCGATGAACAAAGCTGGGAGTTCGACGAACATGTCTCTGCCGCCGGTTGGGTCGACAACGGTGTTCTGTTGATCGCAAGCGAAACGTCGCTGTCGGTGTTCGAGACCGAGACCGGCGAAAGCACCTTCATACACCCCCTCGAATCCGACAATCCGGTCACCCGGTCCAACGATGGTCGCGCCGACCCATGGGGCGGGTTCTGGATCGGGACGATGGGCAAGAACGCCGAACCGGGGGCAGGGGCGATCTACCGCTACTATGACGGCACGCTGACCAAGCTGTTCGACAGGATCACCATCTCCAACGCGATCTGTTTCGCACCGGATCGCAGCCACGCGTTCTACACCGACACGCGCAAGCGCAAGATCCTGAAGGTGGCTCTGGACGACGACGGCTACCCGGACGGCAAACCGACGCTGTTCACCGATCTGAACGGGGCCGAACTGAACCCCGACGGCGCGGTCATAGATGCCGAGGGCAACCTCTGGGTCGCTCAGTGGGGGGCGTCGCGTGTGGCCTGCTATGGCCCCGACGGCGCGTTGATCCGCGCCATTGCCGTGCCCGGCGTGCAGGCCAGTTGTCCGGCCTTTGGCGGTCCGGATCTGAGCACGCTCTACGTCACAAGTGCCGCAGAAGGGCTTGATCCTGCGGGCGAAAGTGATGGCAAGACCTTCGCCACCCCGTCAGGCACCACGGGCCAGAAAGAACACCAAGTCATCCTATGAAACGCACGCTTGGCACCTGCTATTACCCCGAACATTGGCCGCGCGCGATCTGGGAGGAAGACGCCGCCCGCATGGCAGCCCTTGGACTCACCTGGGTCCGCATCGGCGAATTCGCATGGTCCCGGATCGAACCCGCACCGGGCGATTTCCGGTGGGACTGGCTGGACGAGGCGATCGAAGTTCTGGGCGCTGCGGGCCTCAAGGTCGTGCTGGGCACACCCACCGCCACACCGCCACGCTGGGTCTGTGACAAGCATCCCGACATGTTCGCGGTGGATGCGCAAGGCCGCCCGCGCGGGTTCGGGTCGCGCCGCCACTACTGTTTCAGCCACGAGGGTTATCTTGACGAATGCCGCCGCATTGTCACCGAAGTGGCCAAGCGTTACGGCCGGAACCCCCATGTCGCCGCATGGCAGACCGACAACGAATACGGCTGTCACGACACGATCCTGTCTTACTCCAACGCTGCCCGTCAGGCGTTCCGTGGCTGGCTGCGCGCACGCTACCCGGGGCAGGGCAATGACGGCGACATTGACGCGCTGAACGCCGCGTGGGGGAATGTGTTCTGGTCGATGGAGTATGACGATTTTGACCAGATCGACCTGCCGAACCTGACCGTGACAGAACCCAACCCCGCCCATGTTCAGGCGTTCCGACGGTTCTCGTCCGATCAGGTGGTGCGCTTCAACCGTGTGCAGGTGGACATCATCCGCAAGTACTCCGACGCGCCGATTTCGCACAATTACATGGGGCGGATCACCGATTTCGACCATTTCGCGGTAGGCGAAGATCTCGAAATCGCCACATGGGACAGCTACCCGCTGGGCTTCCTCGAAGACCGCGTCGGAGCATCGCTTGAAAACCAGCGCCATTACGCGCGCCAAGGTGATCCCGACTTTCAGGCCTTCCACCACGACCTCTATCGCGCCGTCGGCAAAGGCCGATGGTGGGTCATGGAACAGCAACCCGGCCCGGTAAACTGGGCACCCTACAACCCGGCACCATTGCCCGGCATGGTCCGCCTCTGGTCGTGGGAGGCGTTTGCCCACGGGGCCGAGGCGGTCTGTTATTTCCGCTGGCGTCAGGCGCCCTTTGCGCAGGAACAGTTGCACGCCGGCCTTCTGCGCCCCGACAGCGTGATCGCGCCCGGATATGTCGAGGCCGAGCAGGTGGCACAGGAACTGGCCGACGCGCCGGACGTGTCAATCACCCGGGCCCCCGTCGCGCTGATCTTCGACTACTACGCGGCATGGGCGTGGGAGGTGCAGCCGCAGGGGCAGGGCATGGACTATTTCGGTCTGGTCTTCGACCTCTACCGCGCATTCCGGCGCGCGGGAGTGACCATCGACATCCTGCCGCCGACGCAGCGTGACTTCACCGGGTATTGCGTGGTGGCCGCGCCCGGAATGATGACCATGCCGGATGACCTGAAGACGGCGCTTTCAGACAGTAAGGCCGAGGTTCTGATCGGCCCGCGTTCCGCTGCCCGAGACTCAGACTTCACCATCCCCGTACCGCTGCCACCCGCATGGCCGGGACTGGACGTGACCGTGACACGACTGGAAACGCTGCGCCCCGACATGCCGATCCCCGTTGACGGCGGAGGGCACATCAAGAACTGGTTTGAACATCTTGAAGGGCAATCAGAAATTGCCTTCACGACCGAAAGCGGTATGCCTGTCGCCCTGCGCTCTGGCCGCACCACCTATTGCGGTGGCTGGGGGGATGACGCGTTTTTTGACCGTTTGGTAAAAGATCTCTGCGACCGGGCCGAGGTGGACACCATCGCCCTGCCGATGGGCGTGCGCCTGCACGATACTGGCGCCGAGCGGTTCTGGTTCAATCACAACCCGCACGACGTTGAAATCGCGGGAAAAATTCTTGGTCCGGCCGGTGTGATCCGCGAGCTGAAGGCTTAACCCATCAGCTCCATCAGATGCGCTGCCGATCCGGTCAGGGCGGCGTAGTCGTCATCGACCAAATGCACCGGGAACTGTTCCATGAACTCGGAAAACCGGCCCTTGTCGTAGAACGCCTCGCGGAAGCCCAACTGTTCCAGGTGCGGCGCGAAATGACGGGCCACGCCGCCGATCAGGTAGATGCCGCCAAAGGGCAGATGCACCAGCGCCAGATTGCCCGCAGCACGGCCCATCATCCGGATGAACATGCGCGCGGCCTCTTCCGCGATCTTGTTCGACCCATCATTGACCGCCTGCATGATCCCACCCGCGTCGAGCGGCGCATCCACGCCCGCCTCGTCACAGAGCCATTCGTAGACCCGTTCGAACCCGCGCCCCGACAGCACGTCCTCAAATCCTGGTGTCCCATGCTTCTTCGCGATCCAATCCAGAAGCCGCAGCTCATCGCTGTTCTGCGCGGGCAGGGACACGTGACCGGCCTCCGAAGGCGGCACAAGCGTACGTTCGTCCAGACGATACACCGCCGCCGCGTTCATGCCCGTGCCGACACCGATCACCAGCCGCGCGGCGTGATCGCCCGCCTTGTGACCCGGCAGGATGGTCTGCAAGACATCCGGCGTCAGGTGATCGAGCGCATGCCCCTGCGCCTGAAGGTCGTTCAGGACTGCGACGGTTTTCGCCCCCGTCGCCTCGGCCACGGCGGCACGCTCGACGGTCCAGCTCAGGTTCGTCAACTCGCCGACACCATCGCGCACCGGTCCTGCCATCGCCACGCAGGCAGCATCCGGCACCACAGTCTGATCCGCCATATAGGCCCGCAGCACAGACAGGAGGTCGGGGTGTTCGGCATTGCGGAAGCGCTTGATGGTTTCGGTCCGCACCGTGCCGCCTTCGGTCAGTGCAACACGGGTGTTCGTGCCGCCCAGATCGGCGACCAATGCGGTCAGGGTCGTGGTCTTGGTCATGTCAGGTCCCGGTCAACGCGGATTTGAGCGCGTGATAGGAGGATTTGGGCGTGCGGTCCAGTGTGTCGAAATCCACATGCACCA
>JAUIBL010000056.1 GCA_030428355.1 Alphaproteobacteria bacterium
ACGGCTCTTTCGGTGCGGGATGTCTTGGGGCGGGCGATGGCCAGATAGGCAAAGCGGTCTGGCCCCAGCCGTTGCTGGACGAGGTGAACGAGGCCCGCCGTTTCGCTCCAGAAGGCACGGTCGCGTAAACACGCCAGCTCAGCACGGGCATTCGGGTCCAAATCTGACGTGACCTTGTCGGCATCCACCGCGAGGTAGCCGCGGTGATAGTCCAGACGGTCGCCCGGCTCTGCCTGAGAAAGCCACGCGCAGAACTGGATTTCCGAGATCGGTGCCAACTGACGGATGGCGGTGGTGGCAGGCTTGCGCTGCTTCATGGCAAGGCCCTCCCGTCACGCTGCCGTGCGCGGGCACGCTGCGCTCATCGTGCCGGTGGTGTCGGGAGCCTGGCTCCAGAGGTGTGCTACAGCCTGCAGGTCAGGCCCGTCACCGCTCGAAAACACCGCCAGCAGCGGCGTGCCATCTTCATGCGCGCCGGCCGCCTCGATCCGAAATGCCTCGTGCGTCCGCAGGATCTGCGGCAATTCCCAATGACGATACAGACCGGGGATCCGGACCATATCGCTGTCTTGATCAATCTCATGCATTCCTTGTGTGCCTCCTGTGCGAGGCCCAGAACCAGGCCATACAAAAAAACAAAAGCCAGTCGGGCGGTCCGGGTGGGACAGCCGGTCAGACATTTTCTGCAAAACATTTGCGAAGCCGGCGGAGTGCGCGCTGATGGCGCTTGCGTGCAGCGTCAGCGGAGAGCCCAAGCACCGCTCCGACCTCCGCCTGCGTGAAGCCATGAAGAGCGACAGCCCGAACAAGGCGGGCGTCCTCGCCGACAAGGCGCGGCATGTCGTGCCACAACAAAAGGTCCGCGAAGACTTTCTCATCCGGCGCCTGTTGCGCAGTCAGGTCGTTGATGTCGGGATTGCCTTTGGAAACCCGTGCGCGGCGTTCTGCCCTGATCATGTCACGCTCGATGTTGCGCAGCACCGTCGCTGCAATCCTGTTGACGCGGTCGAGCGCGAGGCCCCGAAACGCCTCTGTCGCGCGTGCCAAAACGTCGGCGGCAATCTCCTCCGGCGCACCCAACCTCCGGCAAACCGAACGCTGACGCACAGCATCAAGCCCTGGCCAGAGCGCGAGCAGCAGCAGTGTCAGCGCATGATCGGCGCACGGACCATCCGATTGCGCCGCGCGGATCAGAGCACGGAGCAGCTGGTTCTTGCCCTCTTGGTCGCCCTGAACCTGATGCAGATGATCCAGCAGCGCCGACGGATCGGAAAAATCCGCAAGTTGCGGTTCGGTGACGCGCAGCCGGCCGAACCGGTGGTGAAAGTCGAGAGTGGAGGAAACAGTCATGAGATGATCACGGATCTCGTGCCATGCGTAGGACATTGGACGCCTGCCTTGCGGCCAGGCGTCCAGCGCCTTCTTTTGGCCAGGTCAGGACGTCGCGCGTCTCTGTGATTTCGAGGAGTTGGATGAATGCGCGCGTCAGCGCGCGGCTGCGGTCGCTTGGTTCAGTGTACCGCAGCCGCGGCATGTGGCCTGCACCGGGAAGCCCACGAAATACTCGTGGCCCCGTGCAAAACGCAGGTGCATGCGGCCGTCCCGGCAGACGCCGAGCAACTTGTCACAGCGCGTGCAGCGCCATTCCGTATCGGAGGTGGTAAACTTGCTGTTCGCGGCACCGGACCAGCTCGTCTGGGCGGTCTGGCGCAAGGGGAAGGGAGTCGGCATGGAAGTGCTCCTCTGATGAGTGAGCCTTTCCAATAGTCAGCGATTCGTTAGACCGTCTCCCCGGCAGATGTTAGACCAACGTTAGACGGGGCCTTCTACCAGGGCATCACAGCTGTCATTCGGGTGCACAGCGAGGACAAGACGCCAGTAGCCATTCTTGGTACCTTTGCCGATATAAACGTCGCGGATGCTGTCCCACGTCGCCTTTCGAAACGATTGCTGCGGGCTCCGCGCTTCGAAGCCTTCCATCAGAGCCTGGACCTGCAAATCGGGACTGCCTTTCACGGCAGCAACGACGAGGCGTTCAAAGATGGTCAATTGATCATGGCCAGTGAGATGCAGTGGCTCTTTGCCCGGAATGAACAGGGTGCCAGACTGCGCACCTGTCCGAACAACGCGCGGCGACACACCTCCGCGAGCAAGCGAAAGACCGTTCCTGTAGGCCAGCTCCACCCCGTCTCGGGAAAACAGGGCCTCATCGTCCGCAGATGCGAGATGGGAAAGGAGTGGCACCACCACGTTTGGACCAAGATGGGACGGCATATCCTCGCTGGCAGCCAGAATGATCCCAACGCCAGCCATGTTCCGGGCACGCAATGCCAGATCCAGTCTTTCGGCAGTCTTCAGGTCATTCAAGCGCCGCGCAAAATAGACCGGCACATCGGCACCATCGATTCGCATGGCACCAAGCAGGGTGAGGTCGGGGTCGACAATTTGACCCGAGCGCTTGCTCAGCAAAGGTTTCAGCAATTGCAGCAGCGTCTCATGGAGCCACTGCGCATTGATTGCAAACATCTCGAAATCCGCGAGGGGGCTATCCCCCACATCCTCACCGAATGGGCCGATCATGCGAACCAGTCCACGCCCAGCGGATGGTTGGACGATGCCCTCGCCTTCGATATCGCCATCGTCGATCAAGATCACATCCTGCCGGTCGCAGCGCTCGAGGAGCCCACCTGCGATCAGTTGATCAGGATCGAGACCGAGCTCCTGCAGATACTGACCACTCACCTTGTCCTCGATGCGATCGTGCAGTTGGACCAATGCCGCAAACATACCGCGCAGGTCTGATGGATCGATCTGCTGAAAGGCGCTCAATATGCCCCAATGCTGCAACAGGGCGAATCCCAAGCTGCGCTGTTCGGGATCGCGGTGACTTTGCAGATTGCAGCTTTTGGTTCCGGAAATCGTGATATTGAGAGTTCTTTCCGTCGCTTCACCCTCAAGGCTGTAAACCACTCCGATACCGATGCGGCTCAACTTTTCTGCCCGGCGAAATACATTGCGCGCTCCAAGATACCGGTCCGCTACTTCGGCAATGTCATCTTCGATAGACACCTTGAGCGACAGCTTGCGCCGCCACTGGCCCAGCCGCACTTCGGCCTCGAGCACCCGGACCTTGGAAATCTGATATCCCGCAATTTTCGGCACATCGAGCGACAGAGACGACCGGAACCTTGAAAGATTATAGCGTTTCCATGTCAGTGGCTTTTGCGAAATATCGTGGGACAGCGCAACCTCGGCGAAGGCATCGCCGACCTTTTGCCGCACAACCGGGCTATCCGCGCAAACCTCGATCTGGCGCATGGACGGGGTGTAGATCAGTGTCGCCTCGTTAGGTGGGCGGTAGTAAATCGGCGCACGGCGGCCATCGTTGCGGTGATTGAACACGCTCGAAAGAGGGCCCCCGTGACGGATGATAACCAGCACGGAAGCTGGATGGGTGGTCGTCGCAGGTAGGTTGAACGCCCTGACCGTGCAGGCAACGTCCGGCCTCAGGTCAAGGCGTAGCTTCAAGCGCCCGGATAACGCGTCTTCATCAACAGCGTCGGCATCGAACGGGGCGTCTGTCTCAAGGTCTACTTCGAACGCGTCGTAGAGCTTGCGATGCTCGCGGACCTGACGAACAGCGTGAAAACTTTCCGCATCCTCGAACGTGCTGCGCATGTTCAGAAATATCCACAGGCTCCTGCACGTGGCATCGGGCTGCGCCTCGAATATCACGATTTTCTCATGATCGAGCTGCTGTTCGACGATGGTCTGCAGCGAAACGGGTCCCTTGCCAGTTGCGAGCCCGCAAACACGTCGTGCTCGCTGCTCCAGCGGGCTCAACTCGTCGGACCCGTAGGCGTTCAGGATTTCAACAAGCTGGCCGCGATAGTCCAGAACGGCGTCCGCGTTATCAAGGTCCAGTACCGACGCCGGCCAGTCAAAAACAGGCTCACCATCGTGTTCCCGAACATCAAGAAGCGCTCGGAGCAAATCGACACGGGCATCCTCGATCAGACGCAAAGTATCAGGGCCAAAGGGAAAGGATCTACGTGCCATCGACGCTCCTTGGGCAAGATATGTGCAAGGGGGCAAGTGTTGTGATGATTGTCATCACCGCCGCTCAGATCAAGGATTTTGTTCCCACAATGTTCTAAATGCAGATCGCCTGTCCCATTCGCGTCCTCAGATTGGCTTTTGGTCAGTAATTGATCACGCAACGCCGGAGGCCGCTGCCATGAAACGCCCCAATCCCCTGCCCGCCGACTTGATGTCGCCCACCGAGCGCAGGGCTGAACTCTTCGCCCTTCTGGCCATCGGCCTGATCCGTCTACACCAGCGCGAATTGCCTCAACTCTCTGACCAATATGGAGAAAGTTCGCTACACAACTCAGCCAACCAGAGCGTTCATGCAACCCCGACTCACCGGAGAACCGCATGACAAACCACGATCCCATCCCCGCGCGCCTCGCGGCGCTGAAATCCACCCCCACCAAGGACCTGAAAGACCAATGGCGCGAGCTGTTCGACAGCGAACCGCCACCCTTCAACCGGCGCTACCTCGAAAGCCGGCTGGCGTATCGGATCCAGGAACTCGCCTATGGCGGGCTCAAGCCGGAGACGATCCGGCGGTTGGAACGGCTGGGTGAGGAACTCGACGGCGGTGACCGCAAGAAAAGCCGTATCCGTGCAGATTTCCACCCGATTGCAGGCACGCGGTTGCTTCGTGAATGGCAGGGCGTTGAGCACGTCGTCACGGTCACCGTGGATGGCTTCGAATGGCAGGGGCGGCCTTACAAGTCGCTATCCGCCATCGCACGCGCAATCACCGGCACACGCTGGAACGGCTGGGTGTTTTTCGGCTTGAAATCACGGAGGCAGACATGACCAAACCTATCACGCGGAAACTGCGCTGTGCCATCTACACGCGCAAAAGCAATGAGGCCGGGCTAGAGCAGGAGTTCAACAGCCTGCATGCGCAGCGCGAAGCCTGCGAGGCTTACATTGCCAGCCAGAAATCAGAGGGTTGGGTGCTGGTCCGCGACCAATATGACGATGGCGGCATTTCCGGCGGAACGCTGGAACGTCCCGGCCTGAAGCGCCTTATGCAAGATGTTGAGGACGGGCTGGTCGACGTGGTGGTGGTCTACAAGATCGACCGCCTCAGCCGATCGCTGGCGGACTTCGCCAAGCTGGTCGAGGTTTTTGATCAGCATGGCGTGACCTTCGTCTCCGTCACCCAGCAATTCAACACAACCACGTCCATGGGGCGGCTGACGCTGAACATCCTGCTCAGCTTCGCGCAGTTCGAGCGCGAGGTGACGGCTGAACGTATCCGCGACAAGGTCGCGGCCAGTCGCAAGAAGGGCATGTGGATGGGCGGGGTGCCGCCCTACGGCTACCGGGTGGAAAACCGCAAACTGGTGGTCGATGACGAAGCCGCCGAGCACGTGCGCTGGATCTTCACCCGCTTCCTCGAGATCGGCTCGGGCACGGAACTGGCGCGCGAGGTCGCGAAGCGCGGCATCCGCACGCCCCGTGGCAACCGGATCGACAAGAAGTACCTCTACCGGATGCTGAATAACCGCGCCTATATCGGCGAGGCGGTCCACAAGGGCGAGAGCTACCCCGGCGAGCACGACGCGATCATTGACCGCGAAGCGTGGGAGCGCATCCACGCCATCCTGCAGGAAAGCCCCTGCAAGCGGGCCGCGCGCACCCGCGCCGATACGCCCGCGTTGCTGAAGGGGCTGCTGTTCGGGCCCGATGGGGCGGCGTTTTCTCCAACCCACACCCGCAAAGGCGGAAGGCTCTATCGATACTATGTCAGCCAGACTGTGTTGAAGCATGGTGCCGGGTCGTGTCCCATCGGCCGTCTGCCCGCTGGCGAAATCGAGGCCGCTGTTATTGATCAGTTGCGTGCCGTGTTCCGCCAGCCGGAGATTGTTGCGGGGACATGGAAGGCCGCTCGCACATACGCTGATGGCATTACCGAAGCCGACGCCCGCGCGGCCTTGCAGCAGCTCGACCCACTGTGGGACGAGTTGTTCCCGGCCGAACAGGCACGCATTGTCGGGCTGGCCATCGAACGCGTGGATATCGCCGTCGACAGCATCGATGTTCGGCTCCGAATGGACGGTTTGTCGGGCTTGGCCCTCGAAATGCAGACAGGTGGTATGGGGGCGGCAGCGTGACCCGCACCACGCGGATCCCCGATGTCATCACGATCCAAGTGCCGTTCCGCGTCGTCAAGCGCGGTGGACGGAAAGAAATGCGGCTGCCAGATGGGGCCGCCCAGCCGTCGCGGACGGACAACACGCTGATCAAGGCGCTGGCCCGCGCGTTCCGGTGGAAGCGGATGCTGGACTCGGGCGAGTTCGCGACCATCGCAGAACTGGCCGCGCGCGAGGGAATCGCGCCCTCCTACATGACGCGCGTCCTGCGGCTCACACTGCTCGCGCCAGACATCGTCGAGGCGATCCTTGACGGGACGCAGGGTCCGGAGGTGACGCTGGCGCGCGTTCTGGAGCCGTTTCCAGTGGAGTGGGCGAAGCAGAGCTTCAGAAGCTAGCCATTAAAATTAATTGACCCAATTGTGTCTGGACTACACTATTGATATCAGGCCGCAATCTTCAGGAAGCTCAAATTTGTCAGTGATCAGCGAAAGTATTCGCACGTTGACCGGTTTCGATCCCTTTCCATGGCAGCGTCGATTGTGCGATGCCATGCTATCAGGGAATGTGCCGACAGCGCTCGATATCCCTACCGGTCTAGGCAAGACCAGTGTGATGGCGATTTGGCTGGCCGCACATCTTCTTGGGGCAAACCTGCCGAGGCGTCTGGTCTACATTGTTGATAGGCGGGTTGTCGTGGATCAGGCGACGCACGCGGCGGAGGAACTCCGCGAGAAGCATCCTACCCTCAAGCTCTCGACCCTGCGTGGCCAGTTTGCCGACAATGGTGATTGGCTTAGCGATCCCACAGGACTGGCCATCGTCGTTGGGACCGTGGACATGATTGGGTCCCGTCTGCTGTTCAGCGGGTATGGAGTCGGACGCGGCATGCGGCCTGTTCATGCCGGCATGCTGGGGCAAGATACGCTGTTCGTGCTTGATGAAGCCCATCTGGTGCCACCCTTCGAGGCACTCTTAAGGGCCGTGACGGCGCGGACCACACGCTTACGCGAAGGGCACGATGCACTGCCGCCTGTGCATCTCCTGTCTCTGTCGGCGACGCAGCGCAGTAGCGAGCAGGGGACCTTCACGCTCGACCAAGAGGATATGGCGCACTGCGTCGTCAAACAGAGAATCAAGGCGCCAAAAAGGCTGATGCGGGTGAAGATCGACGAAAACGTACTAGCCACAGAAATGGCTGAAAGAGTCGCCGGACTGCTGGATGCCTATCCTTCTGCGCGCGTGGTGCTGTTTTGCGACACGCGCAAAGATGCCCTCGCCGTCGAGGCGGCACTGTTGAAGAATCGAATCTGGGCGAACCGCATGGCCCTACTGACCGGAGCGCGCCGCGTACATGAGCGCGCAAATGCGGCGAAGCAAATCGAAAGACTCGGCTTCACCGGATCGCGTGATCAGCGTGACAACGAACCGGCGATCCTCATCGCTACCTCAGCGGGGGAAGTCGGGGTGGATTTCGACGCTGACCACGCGGTTATGGACCTTGTGCCGTGGGAACGGATGGTGCAGCGCCTTGGGCGCGTAAACCGGCGCGGTGAACATAGATCCTCTAAAGTAATCGTACTTGATAAAGGTGCTTCGACGCAGGACTGGGTACGGCACGGTGCCGATCCAGAAGCGGTGCGAACACTGCTTGGATACCTGACGATCGAAGATGGAACAGCGCCCTGTGGTCCGCTCGCACTACGCTGCGTTGCCGAAGAACATTTGCATCAGATTGTTGCCGCATCCACCACGGCGCCGCTCCATCCTGCACTGGAACGCGCGACGTTGGATGCTTGGTCGGTGACCGGCCTCAGCGAACACACCGGCCGACCCGAGATATCGCCTTGGCTTCGCGGCTGGGTCGATGAGGACCGCCCGCAATGCGCTGTGATCTGGCGAAAGTATTTGCCTCCCGAGGGAACACCAAAACCGGAGATCGAACAATTCTTCAGGGCGGCCTCGCCGCACCTGTTTGAGAAGCTGGAGGCCGAGGCGTGGCAGGTCGCTGATTGGCTAGCCGAGCGTAGCAAAGAAATCGGCATGGCGGATGCGAGAGCAAGGAAGAGCGGGGAGGATCCATTACTGCCAAAGGACGGCCACGCGGCCATCGTTCTCGCGCCCGATGGGGCAGTTCGTGAAGTCACTACGTTCGAGGTGTTCCGCGAGCTTGGAGCGATGAAAGCTAAGGATGCAAAAGCCAAAATCCCTGACTTGGCAAACGCAACGCTTGTGGTTTCGACACTGATCGGCGGTCTGTCGGAACAGGGTATGTTGCACGTTGATTCTGACGGGCCAGGCGAGAGCACCGCAGATGGCGAGACATGGGGCGAAGACCTGCCCTGGCGCTGCATTGTGCAAAAACCGTCCCGCGAAGACATGGGAACCGTGGCCGACGATGCAGTCCTTTCTGATGGAGCAGTCGAAACTTTTCGCCTGCCGATCAAAAAATCTTGGGAAACCGTCACGGAATGGCTCGTTATAGGCCGGATCAGACCGGGCGCGGACGAGTTGACAGGCTCGGCTCGAGGAAACGCATATCTTGCGCTTGACTGTCACAATACGGATGTCGAAGCCCGGGTTGCAGCCAGTTGCGAGGTGCTCGGGCTGTCTTCCGAACTGACGGAGGTGTTCCGCACCGCAGCGAGGCTGCATGATGTCGGCAAAGCCGCCGAGATCTGGCAGCGCTTCGCCCGCGCGCCGGTGGATAGGGGCGCGGTAGCGAAATCGCCGCGCTTCGGCGACCCTAGGATACTGAACGGATATCGCCATGAATTCGGCTCGCTGCTGGAGGCTGAAGATCACGCCGACATCGCAGCGTTGCCAGAATCGGATCGCGACCTCGCCCTGCATCTGATTGCCAGCCATCACGGACATGCGCGACCGTTCATCAGGCCCGATGGCGGCCCGCGACCGGCAGAGAGCGTCGAGGGCGCGGCGCTTGATGTTGCGTTGCGCTTCGCCCGGTTACAGGAAGAATGGGGGCCATGGGGCTTGGCTTGGCTAGAAAGCATCCTCAGGGCGGCGGATCGCGCGGCTTCGGAGCACCCCATGGAGGGGATTGCCGATGGTTGAGGCAGTTATTCCGGTCGATCTGACCAATCCGGGCCAAGTTTTCGCCTGCCTTGGATTCATGGAACTGTGCGAGGCGCTGGAACTTGCACGGGTCAGGGGCGGTTTCGACTGGTCCGACCCAGCGGCGATCCGCTTTCGCATCTCCGTAGCGGGAGAGACACACCCGATCGAAACATGCCTTCGCTTTCTAGCAAGAGCGGAGGTAAAGGCGCTTATCCCCGCGGAGTCGGAGATCACTCTCAAGTCAGTGGACACAGAAGCCGCGCCTGCGGGCGTCTTTCCATTTTCACCGCCGGTATCAGAGCGCACGGCACCGGTCATTCTGTGGTCGGCTTCCGGCAACAGGGTTACGCTGAATCACTGGGCAGACACGAGCGGTCGAGATCCTTTCAAGACCTTTGCTGGGCAGCAGATTGCGGCTGATATTTTTCGCAAGATGCTAAACACGTCGTTCGGTAAGCCAACAAAGGCAACACCCTCGGGAAAACGTCTGACGCAAGCATTCGATATGTTGTTTCTAGACGACCCTGACGGCTGGATCTCAGAACCCTTCGCGGCTGTCGCCGCGCTTGAAACCAGCTTTGGCTTCGATGCCCGCGGCGCATGGGACGCGTTGCGGCTGGGTTCATCGGCGGACACGCAGAGTCTGCCATCGGGGATATGTCCGGTCGTCGAACTGCTGAGCCCGATCGGCCTATCCCATGCCCGGCCATGCTCAACGAGTTCCTACAAGCTAGAGTACGCCGCTTGGGGAGCGATGATGCCGCCAATGCTGGCGCGCTGTTGCCTCGGCATGACTTACGCTCCGGTCGGCACACCTTTACGCCGTTTCACCAGCCATCTGGGAAACGATAAATACTATAAAAAGTTTTTCTTCGCCATGGAGATCACAGAATGAACCGCACTTTGACCGCCGAAGATTTCGCAAGCTGGACCGAGGACAGGAACGGTCCGGTCGCACTCTATTTGCGACAGAGGCTGTTGCCGGTGGAGGGTGAGGGCGGAGTGATCTTTCCACCGACCTATGCCGGTGACGGATATGAAAAGACCGGTTACCAAATCAGCAGTATGGGTGACGGCACCCTCGTCGCTGAGATCGACAGCGTTGGCAGTCAGGCCAATCGGATCGAGCCGGAGTTTGCTTATGGGGAGCGGGCGAAGCTCGTCCCGCAGATTGCCATCCGCTACGACGACAATAAGGACCCGCTGTTGCTTTTGGAGGTCGGGCACCGCCTCGGCGACGCGATTGTGCGCTGCAC
>JAUIBL010000001.1 GCA_030428355.1 Alphaproteobacteria bacterium
CCAAGCGAACCTTCTTGTAAAGTTCCACGGTATAGATCTCCCCGCCCTCCCTGCCGCTGCAAGAAGGGAAAAGTGGCAGGATTTTACTCCGCCCGCAGCGAGACTATCCCGCCGCTACCGTGGCCTAGCTGCTAAACTATGTTGGCTGACGTGTTTGCGCCCGGCAAATGAGAGATCGACCAATCTCAGGCTTGGCAACACATAGATGTCGGCAGCGGGAAGCTCATGCGTCGCCTCGACGGCAACCTTGCGGCGCAGAACCGAAGGTGCGTCAGAGTCCAGCAGATGATGCGGCCCTTGGGTTAGCACCGTCAGACTTTGACGGGCGCGGGTCATGGCCACATAGAACAGGCGCCGCGGCGCATCCGGGTCTTCGTTTCGCGACGGATTGCGCCAATCGCCGTTCAAGATCACCACGTGGTCGAATTCGAGGCCCTTGGCGCGGTGCGCCGTCAACAACAGCAGACCCCTTTGCTGGCCCCTCGTATCGCGCGCCCACTCGGCGATCCACTCGATGATGTCTGGAACGGGCATGGTGCCGGTGTTCAATTCCCGCGCCAGATCGGCGATCCCTTCCGCCAGAAGGCTGATCCATCGGTTCAGAGGCTGTTCGTTGAGGATGTCGAGAATATCCTGGATGCACAGCAACGCCGCCTTGCGTTGACGCAGCCCCGCCACCAGACGCTGCGTTTCGCGCAGGCGCCATATGTTGGGCATGTCCTCGTTCGCCATCTCGACTTTGATCCCCTGCGCCTCGGCATAGGCGCGCACGGCGTTGAGGGCATGCCATGTCCGCGAAATCACCGCGGCGCGGTTCCAGCTCCAGTCCGGATCGAGGCGCGACAGCCGGATGAGTTCGTCAACCGCGGCAGCGGCCTGCGCCATGTCGCCCGGCGGCACGTCAAGTAGCTGAACCCGCCCCTTGGCGACTGTATCGGCCTGTTCCAGAGCCCCCCCTACGGGGCGCTTCAGCCGCGCCGCATCGATCCGGATCGGGTGATCACGCTTCATCCGGGCCGAGGCTTTCGAAATCACGTGGTTGGAGGCATCGATGATGTGGGCTGTCGATCGGTAGTTTTCCAAGAGGAACGCCGGCCTTGCCTTATAGTCCTCCTCGAACCTGCGGATGTACTCGACCGATGCACCGCTGAAGGCGTAGATGTTCTGATCGTCGTCCCCGACCGCGAAGAGACTGAGCTTGAGGTCGGCGTCTTCCAGCGTGCGCCCGGCCACGGCGGCGATAAGCGCATATTCCTGCGGGCCGATGTCCTGGTATTCATCGACCAGGATCCAGCGATAGCCCTGGATCAGGGCTTCCCTCTGGGCCTCCGCCTCGGATTTCGTGAGGCCTTCGGGGTTGAGCTGGCGCACCGCTTCCATCACGACCGTATCGAAATCTTCGGACGCGGCCTGCACCCCGGCGAAACTCGCACCGACCAGTTTCATGGCCAGCGCGTGACAGGTCGAGATGGTCACGCCCACAGCATCATCACCCACTAGCGCGCGCAGCCGGGCGCGGATTTCAGCGGCGGCATGGCGGTTGTAGGCCAGAACGAGAATACCGCGCGGATCCTCGCGTTTGATCCGCAAGAGATAGGCGATCCGGTGGACCAGAACCCGCGTCTTGCCCGACCCCGGACCGGCCAGGATCAGAACATTGGTGCGGTCCCGTTCATCGGTCACGATCTCCTGCTGCGTCTTGTTGCCTAGATCCTCGACGATGGATTTCCAGGATTTGCCGGTGGTCTGGCGGCGGATCTGGCTTGCCTTGCCGGGCATCCACCGCTTGAGGAACTGGTCCTTGTTGAGCAGGAAGTAATCCTCGGACAGGCGGATCGCGTCGGGCATGGAGGACAGGCCCGTTTCGGCATAGGTCGCCATCACATGGGTCTGTAGCGTCTGTTCGGCGTAATGATCCTCGAGGGGCGAGAAATCGGCCTGTGTGAAAGTCCCGCCTTTCGGGTTCAGGCAGATGGTCATCGCCGGACGGAACACGGTCAGGCCCTTGCCCAACGTCACCACGTCTTGCTCGTGCAGCCACAGGAGCGACCGCTCCAGCAGCTTAGTCATGTCGCGGATGCCGCTGCTCTGCAAAAGAGCATCCTGCTGAATCTGCGCGAGCAGATCGCCCACGGTAGTGTCGACCTGCAGATCCTTGCCGCGCGCGCCCTTGTCGAGGCGACCGATCAGGTGTTCGAGCAACAGACCGGCGGCCGCGCGGCGCAGTTCCGCAGTCTGCGCAACCGTTTTCCAGGGGCGCTCAAGAGTGACCAGCAGAGTGTTGCGGCTGGCAGTCCTGAGGCTGATTTTGCCCTTACCGCCATCCTGCCCCCGTCCATCCCGCGCGATGCCCCGCAGGAGCTTGTCCACGATGTCGGGCCGTGCAGTCGCATGACCCCGGTCGCGCAGGCGTTGACATGTCTCGGCCAGATGCAGGGGGTTGGGCACCCTGTCATCGGCATCCGGCGCCAGTTCCTGCATGAGCTGGATCAGATCGACCTCAAGTCTAGCCGCATCGGCAAGACGGGCCGCCGAGGCCTGGGCCACGCCGACATGGACGAAGACCGTCATTGCCACGTCGTTTCGCGCAAGGCCGAGGCTCTCGAGGTCAGCCATCGCTTTGGAAAGGGCACCGGGGGCCAGACCGCAGGCTGAGGACAGATCGTCGGTCGACACGCCTTCGTCAGCGGGCGTCGACATCAGATGCGCGATGATGTCGAGCAGTTGCTTGCGATAGGTCTCGGTGATCTCGGCGGTGGCCAGACGCGCGCGCGCCTCGTCCAGCGTTCGGGTGCGGAGCGAGGACGGGAAAACCTGCACCCGGTTTTCCTCGCGCGAGACGAGCGTCGCTTCTTCCAGCCAGGAGACCGCCGTCTTGACGCGCGTGTCGTCGGTCGCGCTGTCCCGGTCGAATTCACGGTCTTTTTCGGAGCGGATGATTTCGCCCGAGGTGGCGACTATCGTGCCTGTCTTCTTGGTTCGCTCGTCGATCCGTCGCAGCGCCTTGAGGATTGCGCCGATCTCGTGGCGTTGCAGGCGGGAACTGGCGGACAGGCGGAACTGGTTCTCGATGTCATCGGCGGCAAAAAGCAGGACACAATGGGCATCCTTCCGGTCCCGCCCGGCCCGCCCGGCTTCCTGCAGGTAATTTTCCAACGAACCGGGAATGTCGGCATGAACGACAAGGCGGATGTCGGGCTTGTCTATCCCCATGCCGAACGCATTGGTCGCCGCGATCACACGCAGATCGCCCACCCGGAACTTTTCCTGCACCTCTTTCTTCTCGTCCGCCCCAAGCCCGGCATGAAAGGCGGCGGCATCCATGCCCTGGGCCTCGAGGAACTCGGCCACGCGGTGCGTTTCTTTGCGCGAGGCACAATAGACGACGGCCCCGGAGCGCCCGTCGGAGGGCAGGAATTCCTCGATTGTGGACAGGACATGCGCCAGCTTGTCTGGCTTGGTCGTGGGCCGGACCGCAAAGGTCAGGTTCGGGCGCGATGCCCCGCCATCCAGCGTCAGCAGATCGACGCCAAGGCACGTTCGGAAATGTTCGACAATGTCGGCCACCACCTCGGGCTTGGCGGTCGCTGTCAGGCATGTGATCGGCGCGGGCGTCTGATCACCGGAGAACTCGCGAATGAAGCGCCCGAGATAGCGGTAATCGGGTCGGAAATCATGGCCCCATTTCGAGACGCAATGCGCCTCGTCAACAACCCAGAACCCGACCTCCCGCTGGGCCAGAACCGAACGGATCGAAGTGCTGCGTAGCTGCTCGGGCGAGATGATGAGAATGCCTGCATCGCCCATGCGCACCTTGTCGAGCGCATCCTGCCGTTCCGGCATCGACATCATGCCGTTGATCGTCACGGCGCAGGAAATCCCCGCCCGCTCCATCCCCTGCACCTGGTCGGCCATGAGCGCGACAAGGGGCGAGATCACAACCGTCAGGGCACCCGTCTTGTCGTAGCGCGACAGGGCAGGCACCTGATAGCACAGTGATTTTCCTGTGCCGGTCGGCAAGATGCCCAGAAGACTTTTGCCGGACATGCCTTCGTCGACGATACGCTCCTGCAACGGGCGGCCTTCGGGGTCCACGGGTTCCGGGCGGAAGGCATCAAAGCCGAACCATCGCTGCAGCGCGCGCACAGGATCATTCTGTTCTGCACACCAGCTGCAGCCGGGATCGCGGCACGAGGTGTCGCGCAGATGGCGCACGATCAGGGAAGCCTCCCGGAACTGTGCACGAACCCAGGGCGGCATGACCGAGTCCCCGCCCGCCACCGTGATCCAGGACAGCGCATAGGCCATCGCCCAGCCATTGCGCGGGTTGGACATGCGGCCCAGCGTCTGGTCGATCCGCTTTTGGCAAGCTTTGCCGGACAGCATTCGATGCAGGGCCGCATGTACCTCGTTTTCGTTTGGACAAGGCGCTGCGCGAACATAGGCAAAGACAGCATCAAAGCCCGCTGCCCGCTCCATCCGCGTCGTGAGATAGTGATAGGCGGCCAAGGCATCGGGCTGGGTTTTCTTCAGGGTGGCAAAGGCATCGAGCTGGTTAGCCAAGACCTCGAACACCAGCCTTGCGTCCAGTTCGGGGTCGTTGACATGCCCCTTGGCGAGGCGACCATCCTGATAATGCTTGACCAGATGGTGATACGGGTTGCGCGGAAAGGCGAGCGGGTTGAGCCAGAGCGTGTCGATCGGCGCGTCCATCATCCGCGAAAGGCGTGGCCTCGCAGCGATCAGGTGCTGCATGTCATGGCTGAGAAAGTTGTGGCCAATCGGGTGGTCCACGTCGCTTATGGCGGCTTCGAGATCGTCAAGCTGGCGGACGCTCGGTTCGCCGTGCGTGATCAGGACACGGCAGTCATCGTGACGAACCGCGGCCATGGCAAAGACGCGGGCAGTGCTTGGGTCGACCTCCAGATCGACAGCCAAGCATCGCGACAACAACGCGCCATGCCTTTCTTCCATGGTTTAACCAAGCTCCGGAACCGATTGGAAACAAAGGATACGTTTCCATGACCAAACACAAGCAAGTCAGCAAAAATGATCGTTAAACGGGACATTTGTGTCAAACCTAGTCCTCCAAGCGCATTGCGGACGAGAGCTGGGTGTTGGTCAAGCCGCCATCCCGAAGAAATTGGTGCTCACGACCTCTTTTCATCACCTGGTCAAACCCATGATTTATTGAGAAGATACGGCTGAAAGAGCCAGATCGGAGCCCATGTTGACCAATTACTACGACAGCAACGCGAATGGCTTCATCGCCACCACGCGCGACGTCGATATGTCGGATGCGCGGGAACGGTTTCTGGCGGCTGTGCCTGCGCGGGCGGATGGTCCAGCACGTATTCTCGATGCCGGATCAGGGTCGGGGCGCGATGCGCTGGCTTTCCGCGTCTCAGGCTACGATGTGAAGGCCTTCGATGCCGCGCCTGCCATGGTGGCTGCCACGCAAGCGCATTCGGCAGTCGAGACCCGACTGATGCGTTTCGAGGATTTCGCCTGGGAGCATTCGCTCGAAGGTATCTGGGCCTGCGCCTCGCTGCTGCATGTGGCCGATGCGGAACTGCCCGGAGTCGTCGACCGCCTTGCCGACCATCTGGTTCCTGACGGCGCGCTCTACCTGTCATTCAAGCGCGGCACCGGCGAGCGGGTGAAGGACGGACGCCGATTTACCGACATGACGGCGGAAACTCTGGCGGCGCTCCTCGACCGATCCGGCGTGTTCGGCGAACCTGATATCTGGGAAAGCCGCGATTGCCGCCCGGATCGCGCGTCGGAACTGTGGGTGAATGCTGTGGTGGTCAAGCGATGAGTGGCGAGGAAGATGACCTGCCTTGTCCTCTCTGCGATGCCGCCGCCAGCGCCATCGTGGAATGCGACGCCCAGGTCATCCTGATCCGCCACGGCGCGGGTCTTGCCCTTGCGCCCCGTCGTCATGTCGCTCGCTGGCGGGAGCTTTTCACCGCAGATCAAGCGGCCCTTGCTGCCAGGATCGGGGCGGCGCAAACCCTGCTCGAGACCGAGGGCACCACCGCGCGGGTGACGCTGGTCGAGACTGGCGGACATGTCCACCTGCGCCTTGATCCGCCATTGGCGGCACCCGGTCCCTTGCCGGGCATGCCCCATGATCGCCCGCTGATCTCGGGCGGTGAAGATGCGCTGCACGCCCATCTGCGCCCCCTGATCGACCGCGCGCGCGCCGTCGATCTGTCGGTGTCCTTCCTGATGACCTCCGGCGTCAGGCTGGTGCTGCCGCATCTGCGCGATCTGCTGGACCGTGGCGGCGAGTTGCGCCTCTTGACCGGCGACTATCTGGGCGTGACGGAACCGGCGGCGCTACGGCTGATTTCCGACCTTGAGGGCACGCGCAGGCTGCATGTGTTCCAGGCCGCACAGATCCCGTTCCACCCGAAAGCATGGATGTTCACCCTCGCGGGCGACGGCGGGGCGTTGATCGTCGGGTCGTCGAACCTATCCCGGTCGGCGCTGACAGACGGCATCGAATGGAATCTGCGCCATGTCGATCCGGTCGATCCCGCCCCGCTTCTGGCCGCCCGCGCGGCCTTCGAGGCTCTGCTGGCTCGGCCCGAGGTCACAGAGCTGACGCCCGCGTGGATCGACGCTTACGAGGCGCGTCGCATCGCACCCCTGCCCACGGCCAGCGGCGCACCAATAGAAGCCCCGGAAACCGCCCCCACCCCGCACGAGGTTCAAGCCGAGGCGCTGGCGGCCCTGCGCGCAACCCGGGGGAAAGGCTATGGTGCGGGGCTGGTCGTGCTGGCCACGGGGTTGGGCAAGACCTTCCTTGCGGCCTTCGACAGCGCCGACGCCGCCCGCATCCTGTTCGTCGCGCATCGCGAGGAAATCCTGACCCAAGCCATGGCCGCCTTCCGCGCCGTCCGACCTCGCGCCCGGCTTGGGCGCTACTCAGGTGAGGAAAAGGACGCCGAGGCTGACATCGTCTTCGCCTCTGTCCAAACCCTCGCGCGCAACGCGCATCTGACCCGGTTCGATCCGCGGGCGTTTGATTACATCGTCGTCGACGAATTCCACCACGCGGCAGCCGCTACCTACCGGCGGATCATCGATCATTTCCAGCCTGGCTTTCTGCTGGGCCTGACCGCCACGCCCGACCGCAGCGATGGTGGCGACTTGTTGGGGCTGTGCGAAGAAAACCTCGTCTATGAATGCGATCTCTGGTCGGGCATCGACCGGGGGCTCCTGGCGCCCTTCCACTATTTCGGCGTGCCCGATCCGATCGAGTATTCCCAGATCCCCTGGCGCAGCGGGCGGTTCGATGAGGCTGCGCTGACCGAAGCGGTCGCAACCCAGGCCCGCGCCGAAAACGCGCTCGAACAGCTCGCGAAACGCGGTGGCAAGAAGACGATCGGCTTCTGCGTCTCCCGCCGCCACGCCGATTTCATGACCGATTTCGCGCAAGCGCGCGGTCTGCGCGCCGTGGCGGTCCATTCCGGGGACACCTCCGCCCCGCGCGCCAGCGCGCTGAAGGCGCTGGAAGATGGCGATCTCGACATCGTCTTCGCGGTCGACATGTTCAACGAAGGTGTCGATGTGCCCTCGATCGACACGGTGCTGATGCTGCGCCCGACCGAAAGCCCGGTGATCTGGCTGCAGCAACTGGGCCGTGGATTGCGCCGCTCGGCGAAGAAGTCGCATCTGGCCGTCATCGACTATATCGGCAACCACCGGATTTTCCTGACCAAGTTCCGCACGCTTCTCAAGCTGGGCGCGGGCGACGGCGCGCTGCGGCTGGCGCTGGAGCGGCTGACCGACAAGCTGATCCAGTTCCCGGTAGGCTGCGAGGTGACCTATGACCTCCAGGCACTCGATATCCTGCGATCCCTGATCCGGCAGCCGCGCGATGGCGAGGAACTGGCCGCCTTCTACCGCGATTTCCGCGAGCGCCACGGCACACGGCCCACGGCGTCCGAGGTGCAGCACGCGGGCTTCAATCCCGGCCGGACGGGGCATGCAGGCTGGCTGGGGTTCGTGGCCGATATGGGTGATCTGTCCGACGCGCAGCGCGCTGCCTGGACGGCACATCGCGCGCTGCTGGACGAGATCGAGACAACCCGCATGACCCGCAGCTACAAGATGCTTGTCCTGCGCGCGATGATCGAAGCGGGAGCCTTCCCAGGCCGGATCGCGCTGACCGATCTTGCGGCGCGCGTTGCCCGTCTGGCCCGCCGCAACCCGCAAATCAAGGCGGATCTGAGCGTCGATCCAGACGACGCGCCCCGGCTGCGCACGGTTCTGATGCAGCAGCCACTGAAGATCCTGGCCGAGACGGACTGGTTCCGCCTGGGCCCGGGCACGTTCGAGACCACGTTCGCCGAGGGCGAGACCGCGGCCCTCAACGCGCTCGCCTCGGAACTCGTGGACTGGCGGCTCCTGCGATATCTCCAGGCGCGGGATGTGACCTATGCCATTCCCGAGGCTACCGGCCTGGTGGAAGCCGCCGAAGAGGCCGCCCCCTCACCGGTCGCCCCGACCAGAGGTCTGAGCCTCTGGCAGGAATACCAGCGCGACCAGATCGCGCCGCATTTCGGGGCGGTGTTCAACACCGGATCATGGAACGCTGGTATCGTGGTCCTGAAGGGCGTGCGGGCGATGATCCTTCTGGTAACGATGGACAAGGGCAGCATGTCCGTTGGCAGCCATTACGCCGACCGATTCGCGAGCCCCACGCGCTTTGTCTGGCAAACCCAGACCAGCACACGCCGCGACGACATGCGCGGTCGCATCATCTCGGGCGTAGAACATGGCTGGACGGTTCACCTGTTCCTTCGAAAATCGAAACTGCGCGATGGGCGCGCAGCCCCGTTCCGCTACGCTGGACCGGTGCAATTCGCGGGCTGGGAGGGGGATGCGCCGATCACGGTGCAGTGGGATATTGCCGAGCCGGTACCGCAGCAGCTGCGGGAGTTGTATGGTGTCTAGGGTTGATGGTCGGAGATCGAAATGGGCGGAAAGCTGTCCGATGCAGGTGTGGCATTCCAGTTGCGTCATGTCGGAAAGGCGGACGCTCAAAAGACCGCAGCTAGTTTCCTTGATAAATGACGAGCACATGCTCTGAGGTGAATAGTGCAAAAGAAAGCGCCTTGAAGTTGTTTGCTCAAATCAAGAAACTTAAGCGTAAGTGGTGAGCATTTGCTCGGCGACCATATCTTGGGGAATTTGTACAAATGCGGATTTCGCGAGTAAGGATAACCAACTTTGCAAATTTCTCCGACCTCGACGTCGAGACGGGCGAGAGTATCGTCATCGTCGGTGAGAACAAGGTCGGCAAGAGCAACTTCATCCGCGCCCTGCAACTGATCCTCGATCCCGGGCTGTCGGAGCGTGACCGGCATCTCGGGCTCGAACACTTCTGGGACGGCCTGGACGAGGACAAGCTCGGCGAGACAATCGAAATCTCTGTCGAACTGACGGATTTCACCGGCGACCCGCGCCTGATGGCGCACCTCAACGACTGCGTGGTGGAGCCAGGCCCGCCCATGGTCGCGCGCCTCACGTACCGCTTCCAGCCAAAGGCAAATCTCGGCCGTGATCCCGAGAGTCTGGCCGACTACGAGTACGTCATTTTCGGCGGCGACGATCCCGATATGGCGATCGGGTCATCATTGCGCCGGATGCTCCCGCTCGACGTTCAGGTGGCGCTGCGTGACGCAGAGAAAGACCTGTCAAGCTGGCGAAATTCGCCGCTAAGGCCGTTGATCGAACAGTTGGCAACTTCGCTGGACGAAGACGCTCGCGACGAAATCCAGGAACAAGTAAACGAGGCTCAAGCCGAGCTTGCCGGTCATGCCGAGGTTGTTGCTACCGCCCAGCGGATCAGAGATCGCTTGATCGCTATTGCGGGTGAGCAGCACGCCGTTCCGCTCACGCTCGGCCTAGCTCCGACGCGGGTCGATGCGCTGCTGCGCAGCCTTCGCCTGCTGATCGACAATGGTGCGCGCGGCATTGGCGATGCCAGCCTCGGCACCGCCAACTTGATCTTCCTGGCGTTGAAGAGCCTAGATTTGGATCGTTTGGTGACTGACGGCGAGCGTGACCACACCTTCTTCGTGGTCGAAGAGCCTGAGGCGCATCTTCATCCACATGTCCAGCGGCTGGTCTATCGGTATTTCCTCGGCGGCGCTGCAGATGACCAAGAAGATGCTCCGCCCCTTACGACCATCCTCACGACGCACTCGCCGCATATCGCCAGCGTCACACCGATCCGCTCGATCGTCCTGCTTCGCCACGACGCCGGCGAGGATGCGACGACCGCCGTCTCAACAGCGAAGGCTCCATTGACGGAGCGCGATGAGGCCGACCTCCAGCGTTACGTCGATGTCAGCCGCGGCGAGATCTTCTTTGCGCGAGGCGTCATCCTCGTCGAAGGCGATGCCGAGCGGTTTCTCATCCCCGCATTCGCTGAGGCACTGGACATCCCGCTCGACATGCTGGGCATTACGGTCTGCTCGGTGAGTGGCACCAATTTCACGCCCTATATCAAGTTACTGGGTCCGCAGGGCCTGAACATTCCGCACGTCATCCTGACAGATCGCGATCCGAACGGCTCGAAGCCGCCGCTGGTACGCCGTCGCCTCATCAAGGTGCTGAGCCTTGTGGAGAACGGGGTGGACTACACGCCGCTCGACGTCGATGCCGTGATCGCCCGCGCGGAGCCGCTCGGCTATTTCGTGAATGGCAACACGCTAGAGCCGGAGCTATTCTGTGGCGGCCTCGCGGACGCAATGCGCGAGGTCATCGAGGAGGAACTGCTTATCAAACAGGCGACCCGCGACCTCCTTCAGGGCTGGGTCGACGACACCAACACGCTCGATGAGGAGAGGCTGATCAAGCTCATCGAACGGATCGGCAAGGGACGCTTCGCGCAGGCGCTGGCGCCGTACGTCGAGGAGGATACCTGCCCGGACTATATCAGGAAGGCGCTGGAGCACATTCGCGATGCCCTTGCGTAGTGTTAGCGCCGCCTATCTCGCGCAAGCAGCAGACTTGGTCAGTAACCCGGGCCAGCAAGCCGCCTATGACTCAACCGGCCATTGTGTTGTGCTTGCCGGCCCCGGCAGCGGCAAGACCAAGACGCTGGTGCTCAAGCTTGCCCGGATCATGGCTGAAGACGTACGCGCGCCACGCGGCGCGGCATGCATCACCTACAGCCAGGAGTGCGCGCGCGAGCTGACGCGCCGGCTGGAGCGGCTGGGCCTCCGAGAGGCGCCAAACCTCTTCATCGGTACGGTCCATGGTTTTTGTCTGAGGCATCTGTTGATGCCCTATGGCCGTCTTGCCAATCTGCCGGTGCCTTTCCCGCTTGTAGTCGCCACGCAACGGCAGAGCGACCAGTTGATGAAGCGGGTCGGGGACAGGCTCTTCGGCATAGGTCATCCGAACAAGCCGATGGACCTGGGGCGTCATAGGCGATCGATATTGGACAGGACATCGGAAGCCTGGTCAAATGAGGAGGAGCTTGCGGCCTGGGCAGAGGGCTATGAAGCCGAGCTGCGGCGAACAGGTCTCGTCGATTTCGACGACCTGGTAATTTTCGGCCAACGCCTGGTGTCGGAACACGACTGGGTGCTCCCGCTGCTCCAAGCGAAATTCCCGATCTTAGCGGTTGATGAATATCAGGACCTCGGCGTTGCGCTGCACCGCATAGTCAAGCGCGTTGCCTTCGACGGAGGTGTCCGCCTCTTTGCGGTCGGAGATCCGGATCAGTCGATCTACGGGTTCACGGGCGCGGACGGGGCTTTGCTGCAGGAGTTGGCGGAGCACGAGGATGTCGAGCGCATTCAGCTTCAACTCAATTATCGATCCGCCTCGCGTATTATCAGTACCGCCGAAATGGCGCTCGGCGAAGATCGCGGCTACCGATCGAACGACCCAGATCGCCAGGCGGTCATCGCCTTCGTCGAATGCGACGATGGTCTAGAAGGCCAGGCCGCGCACGCGGTTGCCGAGATCATCCCAGTGGCGCTTGCCGCAAAACCGGGACGTACGCTCGGCGACATCGCCATCCTCTATAGGGACTATCGTGCCGGCGACGTGGTGGCGGCTGCGGTCGCGGCCGAGGGTCTCGACTTTGTGCGGGTCGACACGGCCGCGCCTTATCGCAAGGTCGCGCTCACGAGCTGGATCGAGGACTGCGCCGCCTGGTGCTCGGGGGGCTGGCGTAAAGCAGAGCCGCAACTGCGTGGCTTGTTGGACCGCTGGATCGGTTTCCATCGCGCACGGATTTCGGACGCGCAGGCCAGCGCGGAATTGCAAAGCCTCACCCGGCTTCTCTGGTCGCTCCGGGTTGAAGAGGGGCTGGCCCGAGACTTCGTAGCGGAGCTGCGAGCAGGAATGCTCGACGCGCTGATGGTAGACGAGCCGAGCCTTGCCGATCAGCAAGAACAGGTCGAGCGGATGTCAGCGGCAGTCGCCTTGGGTGGGCCGCTTGAGGACCTTGACCTCGCAAGTCTTGGTGGACGTGATGGTTCACCGCTTCACCTCAATTTGTTGACACTACACTCTGCAAAGGGGTGCGAGTACGATGTGGTTATCATGGTGGGGCTCGATCTTGGTAGCCTTCCATGGCGCAACGAAGCACCTGCGACCCAGCGAGAAAGTCGACGTCTGTTCTATGTGGGGCTAACGCGGGCACGCGATGAAATCCACATGCTATATTCTGGTTTCGTCGATACCCGCTTTGGCAGGCAGTATTGGGGACGCTCTCCGTTCCTAAACGAGCTTGAGGCGCGAATGCAGGAAGCCGAAGGCGACTAGATGAAAAGCGGCGCGATTTGCAAAAATGGCACCTAGTTGGCCGCAAGAAAGCCACGAGCGACTGCTTCGGGAAAGCCGCGCTGCGGCGTGGGCACGCTTTCAAACGTCAGCTCAGGGCCGATCGCGAAGCGCTTGCACTTAATTCTAGTGGTCTTCCAACCGCCCCCGAACATACCGCTCAACCGCCACCGCCAACGCAAAGCCTGGAGCGACCAGCACCAGCGCACCCGCAAACACCGCCGCCACTATCACCATCGCCTCGGCAGCAGCTCCAAGCACCATCACCACCGCCCAGCTCGCCAGATAGGCCACCCCGCACAGCCCGACCGCCCGGATCACCGGATGCGTCAAGCGCGCGAGGTCGCGCTGCATCCGTTCCACCGTCGCCAGCTGGTGCCGTTGCCAAGCAACGCTCTTCTCGATTTCCATCATCATTCTCTCAACAATTCGATCCAGGTGTGGACGTCGTCCATCGGGATTTCCTTCCCCTCCAGGAACGATCGGTACCAGCGCGCCACGATCGCCCCGCGTTTCTCGCTTTTCAGGCGGATACCCGTCGCGCTGAGGTGGCGGTCCAGCGCCGTCTCGAACCCCTCTAGCGCCGCCAGGTCATGGCCCGGGCGCACCGCTTCGACTCCCAGCAGGATCCAGTTCAGGTCCACGCCGAACTGGCGGTGCATGTCGACCAGCGCCTCGACCGGCATCGAGCGTTTGCCGGTCTCGTAGCTCTGATAAGCCCGCTGCGACATGCCGAGTGCCTCGGCCATCCGGGCCTGCGACAGGCCAAGCTCGTTGCGCGCGATCGCCATGCGCGCGCCGAGGCCGCCGAGGTAGGTATCCGGACGATTCACTATTCTTGACATCAATCAGCTTGCTATGACGCATGAACGCATATAAGCGCACGTTTGTGCGTTAACGCCTGCGTTTCACCATCGAACCACGGCCAAACACCGCATTCAATGCGTTTTCGTCCATTTGCAGGAAAGGAGAGGGGTTTGTCACAGGAAAAGCTGCTGTCGCCCAAGGAACTTGGCGCTCTTGTGGGGCTCAGCACGGCGCAGATTCGTGCCTTGATGAACGACGGGCGGCTCGAATTCGTCGAGATCACGCCCAAGACCCGCCTGCTGACCATGACCGGCTGGGAGCGGTTCCAGAAGCGCGCCACGAAGCTGCGCGGGGACGAGAGGGAGAGGGATGGTTCGGTGTCGAGTGTGAATTGATCAGGGGGAGAGCCGATGGGCACGACCAATCTCAACATCAGCGTGATCGACAAGCGCATGCTGAAACAATCCGAGGCCGCCAGCTACACGGGCCTCGCCATCAAGCATTTCAAGGCGAGCTGCCCCGTGCGGCCCGTCGAGTTGGCGCGCGGCACACTGCTGTGGGACCGGCGCGACATCGATCGCTGGATCGACACGATGAAGGCCGACCATGTCGAGATGACGCGCGACGACATCCTGGACCGGCTGTGATGACCCATGTGCGCGTCAAGGGGTTCAAGATATTCAAGGATCGCCACGGCCGGATGCGCTGCTATCACCGCGCGACGGGCCAAAAGATCGACCTGACTGAAGCGCCGCTGGGGTCGGCTGAATTCCTCGCGCAATGCGAGACGATCCGGGCCATCGCCGTGGCGCAGAAGGAAAGGGGCCCGCGCGCGGGCACTTTGGGCGGGCTGATCAAGGGCTATTTCGAAACCGGGCATTTCGCGAATCTGGCAGAGGCCACACGCAGCGATTACCGCAAATGCGCCGATTTCCTCGCCCCTATCCGCGACACGCCGGTCCATGTGATCGACACGCCGCTGATCGCAGGCATCCATGACAAGGCCACAAAAAAGATCGGCTGGTGTCGCGCCAACATGGTGCGCACCTTACTGAGCGAGGTGTTCCGCCATGCCATCCCGCAGGGCCTGATCGCGGCGAACTATGCCAAGGACGAGATCCCCAAGCGCCGCCCGCGCGACCGCGCCTATGCCAACCGGCCATGGACCATCGAGGAGCGCGACATCGTCCTGTCCCGCGCCAAGCCGCATGTGCGGGTGGCGCTGGCGCTGATGATGAATACCGGGCTCGACCCATCCGACGCGCTGAAGCTGCGCAAGGACCAGATTGACGGTGACACGATCTGGGGCGTGCGCGGCAAAACGGGGGAGGAAGTGGCGATTCCCGTCAGCCCGACCTTGCAGGCTGCCCTCGACAGCATCCCCGCGCATGAGGCGGCCACCGTTCTCGCCAGTTCGCAGGGCGCGGCATGGACCTACAACGGTTTTTCCACCGTCTGGCACCGCTTCAAGACCGGGTTGGAAGAGGAAGGGCTGATCGCCCCGGGCCTCACGCTCAAGGGTCTGCGCCATACCGTTGCGACGACGCTGCGCGAGGCGGGGCTGGATGAGCGGCGCATCGCGGACCTCTTGGGACAGAAAACACCGTCCATGGCGCGGCACTATTCGCGGTCGGCGAACCTCGCCGACAAGAACCGCGAGACGATGGCGACGCTGGAAAAAGAGAACGCAAGGCGGGCGAAGATTGTCAAACCTTCCGCCGAAAAGCGTCAAACCCGATCCGAGTAAGGACCAGACATGACCACAAAACCCAACCATTTCAGCTTGTTAAGTGGTGCCCGGGGGCGGAATCGAACCACCGACACGAGGATTTTCAATCCACTGCTCTACCCCTGAGCTACCCGGGCACGGGTGAACGATGATCGTTCAGGTGGCGGCGTTCTATGTGACGGTTCAGGGCGTGTCCAGTGGGTTTTCGACTTAAATCGCAAAAACAGATACGGGCGTGAAACGGCCTGCATGTGGGGGCTGTAGGGCAGGGGTGCCTTGCCATCTGGAAACGGATCGTCAAGCTGTGGGCATGGGACCAGATTTGGATTTCGAAAACAGAGCACGGCAGGCCGGGTATCGGCGCATTGCCGGTGTGGATGAGGCGGGGCGCGGTCCGTTGGCCGGGCCGGTTGTTGCGGCTGCCGTGATCCTCGATCCTGAACGCATTCCGGAAGGACTGAACGACTCCAAGCTCTTGAGCGCGCGAAAGCGGGCGGAGGTGCTGGACCATATCGTTGCTGGGACCGAAGTGGGGGTCGGCTTGGCCAGTGTTGCGGAAATCGACGAACTGAACATCCTGCGGGCCAGCCATCTCGCGATGTGTCGTGCCATTGAGGCGCTTCGCACGAGACCTGATCACGTCCTGATAGACGGCAACCTTGTGCCCCGTGATCTGACCCTCCCGGCAACGGCCGTGGTCAAGGGAGACAGCCTATCCTTGAGCATCGCCGCGGCGTCAATTGTGGCCAAAACAAGGCGCGATGCGATCATGTGGGATTTGGCGCAACAGTATCCCGGCTACGGGTGGGAACGAAATCAGGGCTACCCCACGAAGTGTCACAAAGAAGCCCTTCGAAATCTTGGTGTCACCCCACACCATAGACGTTCCTTCAAACCGGTGCACAATATCTTGTGACAAGATAAAATCATAACCACTTGATTCAAAAAAGAAATTGACCGCGAATCGGCTTTGACTCATCTTTTGAGCCAATCACAGAGCGCAAGAACCGCGCCGGGACGATAGGCAGAGAATGACTGAGATGACCAAACCGAACAGCGCAAACGCGCTGCCCATCAACACGATTCTTGCAGGCGACTGCATCGAGATCATGAACGGATTGCCTGCCGGCTCGGTCGATCTGATCTTTGCCGACCCGCCGTATAATCTGCAGTTGAAGGGCGATCTGCACCGCCCCGACAATTCGCGTGTCGATGCGGTGGATGACGAATGGGACCAGTTCTCGAGCTTCAAGGCCTATGACGACTTCACCCGTGCATGGCTGAAGGCCGCGCGTCGGTTGCTGAAACCCGACGGTGCCATCTGGGTCATCGGGTCCTATCACAACATTTTCCGCGTTGGTGCCGCTTTGCAGGACGAAGGGTACTGGATCCTGAACGATGTCGTCTGGCGCAAGTCCAATCCGATGCCGAATTTCCGCGGTAAGCGGTTCACCAATGCCCATGAGACCATGATCTGGGCGTCCAAATCGGAAGGCGCGAAATACACCTTCAACTACGAAGCGCTCAAGTCTCTGAACGAAGGCATCCAGATGCGCTCTGACTGGGTTCTGCCGATCTGCAACGGGGGCGAGCGTCTCAAGGATGCGGAAGGCGAAAAGGCCCATCCCACGCAGAAGCCGCAAGCGCTCCTGCACCGGGTGCTGGTCGGATCGACCAAGCCGGGCGACATCGTGCTTGACCCGTTCTTCGGCACCGGCACGACAGGAGCCGTCGCCAAGATGCTGGGCCGCGACTGGATCGGGATCGAACGCGAGGCAAAGTACCGCGAAGTTGCGGAACAGCGGATCGCGGCAGTGCGCCGTCTGGACAAGGCCGCGCTCGAGACAACCACCAGCAAGCGCGCCGAACCGCGTGTGCCCTTCGGACAGTTGGTCGAGCGCGGCATGCTGCGTCCGGGCGAAGAACTGCTGAGCATGAACGGGCGCCACAAGGCCAAGGTCCGCGCTGATGGCACGTTGATCGGCAATGACATCAAGGGCTCCATCCACCAGGTCGGCGCGCATCTCGAAGGCGCGCCAAGCTGCAACGGTTGGACCTATTGGTGCTTCAAACGCGATGGCAAGACCGTGCCCATCGACGTCCTGCGCCAGCAGATCCGCGCCGAGATGACCTGATCCACATAGAACACCGCCGGTGCCTGCGGCCGTGATCCCCGCGGCACTACACCTTGCCCCGCCGGTCTTCGGCGGGGTTTTTTCGCATATTCCTGTGACGATCCAGCATGGCCGATGACGATTGACATGGCGCGTGGTGCAGGGCGGCCTATAACGACGCGGGCAGACGGTCGGTGAGGGGCCGTCAATCTCGGCATTTGGGGGGACGACCATGAAGTGGGCCAGAGTGAAAGCAGAGAACGGGGCAAGCATGACCGGAATTGTGCGGGATGAGATGTTCCACCCCCGCGCGACTCTTGGGTCCGACGAGCCTGCCGGTGACCCGATCCCGCTGGGCGACCTTACCTTCCTGCCGCCCGTCGTGCCGGGAAAATTCATCGGGCTATGGAACAATTTCAAAGCGGCGGCTGAAAAGAACGGCAACGATCATCCCGAACATCCGCTCTACTTTTTCAAGGCGGACACCTCTTTGTCCGGCCCAGGCGCGTCGGTCGAACTGCCCGCATCAGCGGGACGGGTGGTTTTCGAAGGCGAACTGGGCATCGTCATCGGCAAGACCTGCAGCAACGCCACCGAGGACGAGGCGGAACAGGCGATATTCGGCTATACCTGCGTCAACGATTTCACATCGCTCGACATTCTGTTCGCCGATCCGTCTTTCCCGCAATGGACCCGGTCAAAGAGCTTTGACGGGTTCGGCAATGTCGGTCCCGTGATTGAAACAAACCTTGATTGGCAGGGTCTGACCATCACGGTGAATGTCAATGGTCGGGAACGCCAATCCTATCCAGCGTCCGACATGATCCTGCCACCGGCCCGGATCGTAAGCCTTCTGTCTCGGGACATGACCCTCAACCCGGGTGATCTGATCGCCTGCGGAACCTCTCTTGGCGCACGACCGGTCAAGGCCGGCATGGATGTCGACGTGGTCATTGAGGGAATCGGGACATTGAGCGTCAGCCTCGTGTCGCCGCCCGAGATGTGAAGCCATCTGCGTGGTCGAACATGGCACAAAGAAATAGCCGCCCGGATGCGTGATCAACCTGAGACGAGTATCGCGCATTTGCCACAAAACTGCGTGAAGACGCGATCATGGCATTGAACTGAATACGCTTTTGACGGTTTCAATACTAACAGGATATTTGATGCTCTTTGCCCCCGGTCTGCTACGGGGCCAATTCGACTGAAAGGCTGCCCCATGTTCACCCGTCGTCAGATGATCACCTCGACCCTTTCCCTGCTGGCCGCACCGGCGCTTGTCAGTCCGGCACTTGCGGCTCCGAACCAGTGGGATGCATGGGACGCGCAGATCACGCCTGCGAATTTCGATCTTGGCACCACAAATCCATGGGGTCTGCACCCCCGCTATCTTCCCCAACGCGTGCGCGCCAACGACGGCCTGCGGCCGGGAGACATCCATGTCGATGCCGTGGCCCGCTATCTCTACCACATCCAGAACGATGGGACGGCGATGCGCTATGGCGTGGCGATTGGACGGGACGGGCTTTACGAACCGGGTGTCTACACGATCCGGCGCAAGGCCAAATGGCCGGGCTGGACACCGACACCGGCCATGATCAAACGCGAACCCGACAAATATGCCCGCTGGGCAGACGGGATGCCTCCGGGGCCGGAAAACGCGCTGGGGTCGCGCGCGCTTTATCTATATGTCGGCAATCGCGACACCTATCTGCGCATCCACGGCACCCCGGCGCCGCGTTCCATCGGCACCCGCGCCAGTTCCGGCTGCGTACGCATGGTTATGGCCCATATCAACACGCTTTATGACGAGGTTGATACAGGCGTGACGGCGTATCTCTATCCGACGGATGGCGGGCGGCTCTAGGCCGCACCGTTTACGTCAGCTTTGCGGACGAACGCAGATCGGGTTGCCGCTGGATGTACGCAGTGGCAACTCCGTGGTTTCGACCGGGCCTCGGTGCGTATACCAGTAACAGCCGTCGTCCGCGCGCACGCGCGCCGTGGTCAAATCCTGAAATGGAGCCGCAATCGACGCCACCGACTCGGGTACGGTGATCACACCTGTGCCTGCAGGGCCACCCGTGGTGGGTACCGGTTCGCAGGCTGAGACGGCCAAAAGGATCAACGGGGCCGCAAGGAAAGCCTTGGCTCGGGTCATGGTGCACTCATTCTTCTGGGTCATGTTGCCCGAGAACCTTGCACCAGACCGGCAGGCTCGCAAGCCCATCGGGCGTCATGATGCGCAAGCATGGCATGGAAGCCGCAATCGGCATCGGGTGTGGTCCTCGACCGCAGGCGCGCCAACGGCCGCGTTTCTCTGATTGGCAGTCATTGAAGTTCCCGGTCGACGGTGTGTAGATGGGGCAAAGCGGCCTGCACATCCGCCGGTTGCGTTTTCCCCGATCGGAGGCCCCTTTGGACATTCGCGCAATCCTCATGGGACTGGCCTTTGCAGCCATGTGGTCTTCGGCCTTTACCTCGGCGCGCATCATCGTGGCGGATGCGCCGCCCCTGATGGCGCTGGCCCTGCGCTTTGCCATTTCCGGGGCACTCGCGGTTCTGCTCGCCCGACTGATGGGCCAAAGCTGGCACCTGACGCGGAACCAGTGGAAAGCGACGATCATCTTCGGCATCTGCCAGAACGCGCTGTATCTGGGTCTTAACTTTGTCGCGATGCAGCGCATCGAGGCATCCCTCGCCGCCATCATCGCCTCCTCCATGCCCCTTCTCGTCGGTGTCGCCGGATGGGTCTTTGCGGGTCAGCGCATCTCTCCGCTTGGGATCATCGGCCTGATCGCCGGGTTCTGTGGCGTTGTCATCATCATGAGCGCGCGGCTGGGCGCGGGGGCGGATCTGTTCGGAGTCGGTCTCTGTCTCCTTGGCGTAATCTCTCTGACCGTGGCGACGCTTTCGCTCAGGAACGCCAGTTCCGGCGGCAATTTCATGATGATCGTCGGTCTGCAAATGCTGATCGGCAGCGCGGTGCTCTGGCCCGTCGGTCTCGTGCTTGAAACTGCGACGGTCAACATGTCGCTCAAGCTCGTGCTGGCCTTTATCTACACGACGCTGGTGCCCGGCCTTGCCGCGACACTGGTCTGGTTCTGGCTGGTCAACCGCATCGGCGCGGTCAAGGCCGCGACGTTCCACTTCCTCAACCCGTTCCTTGGCGTGGCCATTGCCGCCGTGATCCTGTCCGAGCAACTGGGTGCGATGGACATCCTTGGCGTGGTGATCATCACCTTCGGCATTCTGGCGGTTCAGATTGCGCGCCAGACGGGCGGGACTGAAACAAACTCCACAGCGAAGTGAAAACGCGTCAGCACTTGTTTGAGTGACACACCGGCAGAATGCGGACTACGCATCATGTCATGGAAATCGTGTTTGCCTATCTCGCGGGTCTGCTGACCCTGATCAATCCTTGCGTGATCCCCGTGCTGCCCATTGTCCTTGCGACGGCGGTACAGGCGGATCGGCGCGGCCCCCTGGCCTTGGCGGCAGGCATGAGCCTGTCCTTTGTGGTCCTCGGTATCAGCGTCACGGCCTTTGGCCACCTGATCGGCCTGACCGTCGATACACTGGCGCAGATCGGCGCATGGCTGATGGTGGCTTTCGGTCTGGTGCTGCTGGTGCCCAAAGGCTCGGCCGTCATGGTTGCTGCCACATCCGGTCTGTCCGCACGAGCCGATGCCGGGATGAACGACCTCGACGGGCACTCCCTGCGCGGGCAATTCGCCGGTGGCGCTTTGCTCGGCGCAGTCTGGAGCCCCTGCATCGGCCCGACCCTCGGCGGCGCCATCGCGCTGGCCAGCCAGGGACAGAGTCTTGGTCATGTCACCCTCATCATGACCGCTTTCGCGCTGGGTGTGTCGAGCTTCATGCTCGCGCTGGCCTATGGCGCGCGCGGCGCAATCGGCCGGCACACTATACGCCTCCGTCAAATCGCGATGGCCAGCCGCCCGGTGCTGGGTCTGGCCTTCCTTCTGGTCGGCACCGGCCTGCTTCTGCAATGGCACCATGCGATTGAAATCTGGCTGCTCGACAGCATGCCCGCGTGGCTGGTCGATCTGTCCGTTCGTTTTTGACCCAACAGGAGACTGATATATGGACCGCCGTACGTTTCTGACCCTCATCGCCGCATCGCTGGTTGTGCCCTTCGCCGCACAGGCCGAAGCCCTGTCCTACACGCCCGGATTGGTGCAAGAGAGGCTGGCCAAAGGCGAAACCCTGTTTCTGGATTTCACCGCAAGCTGGTGCTCCACATGCCGGTCGCAGGGGCGCACGATCAACGCTCTGAAAGCGGAAAACCCCGCCTATGCGCAGGCCGTGACCTTCATCGACATCGACTGGGACACCTACGGCACATCCGAACTGGCGCAGTCGCTCAAGATCCCGCGCCGGTCAACGCTTGTGGTGCTGAAAGGCGATCAGGAACTGGGTCGGATCGTCGCCCAGACCGGAACGGCGCAGATCAAGGCGCTGATGGACACGGCGCTGGCCGCATCCACGTCCTGATCTGATCAGCCGATCTTGCCCCGGTTCTCGCCCACCTGCCCACGATGCAAAAGCAGGTGGTCGAGGATCACGCAAGCCATCATCGCCTCTCCCACGGGCACCGCACGAATGCCGACGCAGGGGTCGTGACGGCCCTTGGTGATGATTTCGGTCTCTTCACCCGACTTGGTGATCGTCTTGCGCGTGCTCAGGATCGAGGACGTTGGCTTGACAGCAAAACGTACGACAATGTCCTGACCGGTGGAAATCCCGCCCAGAATACCGCCCGCGTGGTTCGACGAAAATTTTGGCTTCCCGTCGTTGACCATGTAGATCTCGTCCGCGTTCTGGGTCCCGGTCAGCATCGCCGAGGCCATGCCTTCGCCGATTTCCACACCTTTGACGGCATTGATGCTCATCATCGCAGCCGCCAGATCGGTATCCAGCTTGCCATAGATCGGCGCACCCAGCCCGGCAGGCACACCGCGCGCAACCACTTCGATGATCGCACCAACGCTTTCGCCCGACTTGCGCAACCCGTCGAGGTAGTTGGCCCACTCCGCCGCCGCCTTGGCATCGGGCACCCAGAAGGGGTTGTTCTCGATCTCGTCCCAGTCGAACCGGTCGCGGTCAATCTGGTGCGGACCCATCTGGGTCATGTATCCGGTGATCTGCACGCCCGGCAGCAGCGCCTTGATCGCCTCGCGCGCCAGTCCACCTGCCGCCACCCGTGCTGCCGTTTCCCGCGCTGAAGACCGCCCGCCGCCGCGATAATCGCGGATGCCGTATTTCTGCCAATAGGTAATGTCCGCATGGCCGGGGCGGAACTTCTCCATGATGTCGGAATAGTCTTTCGACCGCTGGTCTGTGTTCTCGATCATCAACTGCACCGGCGTGCCGGTGGTCTGGCCTTCGAACACACCCGACAGGATCTTGACCTCGTCCGGTTCCCGCCGCTGCGTGGTGAACTTGTTCTGCCCCGGTTTGCGCCGGTCCAGCCAGTGCTGGATCATGCCCGCATCAATCGGCACACCCGGAGGACACCCATCCACAGTCGCCCCAAGCGCAGGCCCATGGCTTTCGCCCCATGTGGTGACACGGAAGAGATGTCCGAATGTGTTCAGGCTCATGGCGGTCTCCTTGGCTTGGACTGTGTCCTAGGGCAGGGCGGGGCCGGTCTCAAGGTGTTTCGAATGGGCTGCGCCCATCCGACCGTTTGGGGGACCAGTCCCGCCGTCCATTGGGCTTGAACCAATGGCGCCAAATGAACGGCCCCCCTGGAGTTTATCCGGCAAGACGAAGGAGCAGAGTTTTCCGCTTGAAGACGTGGGCGCGCAGGTCTACGTCTTGCGCTACCTCGGGGTGCCAGGAATTTGGCTGAGATGCGTCATGCGAACCCGTTGAACCTGAACCAGTTAACACTGGCGGAGGGAAGGTCTGGATACGCTCCTGCTTTGCCCTCTCGCCGCAAAACAGGAGGATGCCATGAAACAGGCCCTTTCATTTGCAGCGGGACTTCTTGCGTCGACCACATTGGTGGCTGCACAGGACACACCCGTTCTGACCGTTTATGCGGGTGATTATATCGTTTCGGAATGGGGACCCGGCCCCAAGATCGAAGAGATGTTCGAGGCGCAATGCGCCTGCGATCTGCAGTTCAAGCCCGGCGATCTCTTGCCGCGGATCCTGCTCGAAGGCGCGCAGACCGATGCGGACATCGTCTTTGGCCTGAACACCGACGTCACCAAGCGCGCCCGCGAGAGCGGTCTCTTTGCGCCGCATGGGCAGGACACCTCGAGCCTGACCCTGCCGGTGGATTGGACCGATGACGTGTTCCTGCCCTACAACTACGGCCACACCGCCTTTATCTACAATGAAGAGCGGATTTCGGACGTTCCCGAAAGCTTTGACGCGCTGCTGAATGCGCCTGATGACTTGAAGATCGTGATCCAGGATCCGCGCTCGTCGATTTCCGGACTGGCGCTGGTGCTTTGGGTCAAGGCGATCTACGGCGATGAGGCCGAACAGGTCTGGGAAAAGCTCGCCCCGAAAATCCTGACCGTGACCAAAGGGTGGTCGGAAAGCTATGGCCTCTTCACCGATGGTGAGGTGGACATGGTGCTGAGCTACACCACCTCGCCCGCCTATCACATCATCGCCGAGGATGACCGCACCAAGAAGGCGGCGATCTTCCCGGACGGGCATTACTTCATGGTGGAATTGTCGGCCAAGGTGGCGGGCACGGACGTGCCGGAACTGGCAGATCAATTCCTGGAATTCCAGCTTTCCGAAGAGTTCCAGACCATGATCGCCACCGGCAACTGGTCCTTCCCGGCCAAGCTTGATTCCTCGAAATGGCCCGACGGGTTCAAGGAACTGAACCTGCCGGACAAGGTGCTCTTCTACTCTGAAGACGAAGCCGCCGCCCTGCGCGATGAAACGGTCGAGGAATGGCGTCGCGCCTTGTCTCAATAATCGCGGCATTGACCGTGGCCGGTCTGGTGATCGGCCCGGTCACGGCGGTGATCCTGCGGGCCGAGGCGTTCGGCGGCTTCCGCCCGGCGGACTGGCAGGCGCTGCGGTTCACGCTGCTGCAGGCCACCCTGTCGGCATTGCTCAGCGTTCTCTTCGCGATCCCGGTGGCCCGCGCGCTGGCGCGGCGAAGTTTCCCGGGGCGCGGGTTTCTGGTGGCGCTCCTGGGGGCGCCCTTCATCCTGCCGGTGATCGTGGCTGTGCTGGGCCTTCTGGCCGTGTTCGGCCAATCGGGGCTTCTCAATCGCCTGTTGGCACCGCTGGGCCTGCCGGAGCTGCAGATCTACGGCCTGCAGGGCGTTCTCTTGGCGCATGTGTTCTTCAACCTGCCTCTTGCGACACGGTTGATCCTGCAAGGCTGGCTGGCCATCCCGGCCGAGCATTTCCGTCTGGCGGCCACGCTGGGCATGGGACGCCGCGCCATGTGGCGATCCATCGAATACCCCATGCTGCGCCGGATCGTGCCGGGGGCTTTTGCGGTCATCTTCGTGATCTGTCTCTCGTCCTTTGCGGTTGCCCTCACTCTTGGGGGCGGGCCTCGGGCGACGACGCTGGAACTGGCGATCTACCAATCCATGCGGTTCGATTTCGACCTCGCGCGCGCCGCCGCTCTGGGCCTCCTCCAACTTGGGTTGGCATTGACGGCCGGGTTGATCGCTCTGCGGATGACGCAGGTGCCCGTGGCGTCCAGAGGGCTGGACCGTCGCGTTCCGCGCTGGGACCGTACGGACCCAACCGCCATCTGTACGGATGCGCTTTGGATCGGCCTCGCGGCACTGTTCCTGCTGACACCGCTCGCGATGGTCTTGCTCAACGGTCTGGCCGGAATCACGACGCTGGGCGCATCGGTCTGGCAGGCGGCGGGGCATTCCATCCTCGTCGCGCTTGGCTCGACCGCGCTCTGCCTGCTCTGGGCGCTGCCACTGGCCACCCGCTGGGGCGAATGGCTTGGCCTTGCCGGGATCGCGCTGTCGCCATTGGTGCTGGGCATCGGGCTCTTCCTGATCGTGCGCCCCTTCGCCAACCCATTCGACCTCGCACTCTACGTGACGGCGACGGTCAACGCCTTTGTCAGCCTGCCGTTTGTATTGCGCATCCTGAGGCCCGATGCCGAGACCATTCGAACCGATTACTCCCGCCTGCGAAGCGCTCTGGGATTGTCGGGCTGGGCGTGGCTGCGGTGGGTGCTGCTGCCGCGCCTAAAGCGCCCCCTCGGATTTGCGGCTGGCTTGACGGCGGCGCTGTCGATGGGGGACCTTGGCGTGATTGCGCTGTTTGCCGATCCCGATCATGCAACGCTGCCGCTCAAGGTGTACCAGTTGATGGGGGCCTACCGCATGGAACAGGCCGCCGGGGCGGCGCTGCTGCTGCTGTGCCTCAGTCTGGGCCTGTTCTGGATGTTCGACAGAGGAGGCCGCGTTGGGTCTGCAGATTGATCACGTCCATGCCCGGTCCGGGACATTCGAGTTGGCCGCTGATCTGACGATCAGTGCGGGCACACGGGTGGCCGTCATCGGCGCGTCCGGGTCGGGTAAGTCGACGCTTCTGGATGTCATCGCGGGCTTTCTGCCTGTCGAGTCCGGGAACATCCGCTGGGCCGGGCAGGACATCACCCATATGTCTCCGGCAGACCGCCCCGTCAGCATCCTGTTTCAGGATACCAACCTGTTCCCGCATCTGAGCATTGGGCAAAACCTGGCACTTGCTCTCAATCCGCGAACCGGCCGCTTGGGGACAGGAGATGCGGACAGGATCGCCGACAGCCTGACCCGTGTCGGCCTGCCCAGTTTTGCCGATCGTCGCCTGTCGCAGATGTCGGGTGGGCAGCAAAGCCGCGCGGCACTTGCGCGCGTGCTGTTGCAGGCCCGGCCGGTGCTGCTTCTGGATGAACCCTTTGCTGCGCTTGGACCCGCGCTCAAGGCCGAGATGCTCGACCTTGTTTCGCAGGTGGCCGAGGCGGAAGGCATGACGGTTCTGTTGGTGTCGCATGACCCACAGGATGCCCGCCGATTTGCCCCGCAGACCATCGTGGTCGAGGCTGGTCAGGTGCATCCGCCGCAAGAGACGGTCAAGCTGTTGGACAATCCACCGCCCGGTTTGCGCGCCTATCTTGGCGAGGGTCATGCGCCGTGAACGGCGCGGAAGGCAACTTGCTTTGACACCGCCCCAAAACGAAAAAGCCCCGCCGGATCGGCGGGGCTTTTCCTGTTTGGTCCCGAAGGATCACTCTTTCGCGCGGGCCTTGACCGGCGCCCAGATGCGCTTGTTGGTCAGGTAGAGAAGCACGGACAGAACGGTCAGGAAGACCACACCGACAAAGCCGGCCTGCTTGCGCGCCATCATCTTGGGCTCGGCCGCCCACATCAGGAACGCGGCCACATCCTTGGACTGCTGTTCGATGGTGGCTTCGGTGCCGTCCGAATACTCGACATCATCGCCATAGAGCGGCGGCCCCATCGAGATCCAGCCTCCGGGAAATGCCTTGTTCTCGTAGAGAATGACACCCGCTTCCTCTTTTTCCTCGCCGGTATACCCGGCCAGCAGAGAGGCGATGTACTCGGGTCCGCCCATGCCTTTGAAGAACTGGTTGATACCCAGCCCGTAAGGTCCATGGAAGCCCGCACGGGCCTTGGCCATCATGCTCAGGTCAGGGGCACCTGCCGCATTGTTTTCCGGGAAATGGTCCGTCGGACGCGCCGGGCGGAAGTCTTCGATCTCTTCGTCGTAGACTTCAAAGAACTGGGCCGCGTAGGCGCGGACCTGATCTTCCGGCATACCGGGGCCGTCTTCGACGGACAGTGTCCGCAGAGGCACGTATTTCATGCCGTGGCAGGCCGAACAGACTTGCGTGTAGACCTGAAGGCCACGCTGCAATTGCGCCTGATCGAATGTGCCGAACGGACCTTCGAACGAGAAGTCGTAATTCGTGACTTCTCCGGCAGCTCCGGCGGCATATGCGCCGGAGACGGGTGCCAGGGCCAGAGTGGCCGCGAGGGCAAGTTTCTTAAGCATTGTTCGCTTGTCCTTTCTTACTCGGCCGGGGTCGCAGCAGGTGCGCCATCTGTGGTCGAGGACTTGCCGTAATGCGCCTTGAAGTCTTCCTCGATGGTCTCGGGCTGCGGCAGCGGCTTTTCAAGCACGCCCAGCAGGGGCAGGATGACGAGGAAGTAGGCGAACCAGTAGGTGGACCCGATCAGGGCGATGTAGGGATAGATGCCCTCGGCAGGCATCGCGCCGACCCATGTGAGAACCACGAAGTTCACCACGAAGACCCAGAACCACATCTTGAACATCGGGCGGTACCGGCCAGAACGGACCGACGATGTGTCAAGCCACGGCGCCAGTGCCATCACAAGGATCGCACCGAACATCGCCAGAACGCCGAAGAACTTGGCGTCGATGATGCCGCCGGTCAGGAAGTTGACCGCGATCACCAGCCACACTTCGGTGTCGAAGGCACGCAGGATCGCGTAGAACGGCAGGAAGTACCATTCCGGAACGATATGCGCAGGCGTCGCCAGCGGGTTGGCTTCGATGTAGTTGTCCGGGTGACCAAGGTAGTTCGGCATGAAGCCGACCACGGCAAAGAACACCACGAGGATCACGGCCAGTGCGAACAGGTCCTTGATCACGAAATACGGCCAGAACGGTAGGGTGTCTTTTTCGGCATCCGCTTTCGACGTACGGCGCACTTCAACACCGGTCGGGTTGTTGTTGCCCGTGGTGTGGAAGGCCCAGATGTGCACGATCACGAGACCGGCAATCACGAAGGGCAGCAGATAGTGCAGCGAGAAGAAGCGGTTCAGCGTGGCATTGTCCACGGCCGGTCCGCCCAGCAGCCATGTCTGGATCGATTCACCAATGAACGGGATCGCGCCAAAGAGGCCGGTGATCACGGTCGCACCCCAGAAGGACATCTGCCCCCACGGAAGCACGTAGCCCATGAACGCGGTGCCCATCATCAGGAGATAGATCAGCATGCCGATGATCCACGTGATCTCGCGCGGGGCCTTGTACGAGCCGTAGTAAAGGCCGCGGAAGATGTGCAGGTAAACCGCGACAAAGAACAGCGACGCGCCGTTCATGTGCAGGTAGCGCAGCACGGCACCGCCGTTCACGTTGCGCATGATGTGCTCGATCGACCCGAAGGCCAGATCGACATGCGGCGTGTAATGCATCGCCAGAACGATGCCGGTGATGATCTGCAGCGCCAGACAGAAGGTCAGGACGATGCCCCAGATCCACATCCAGTTCAGGTTCTTCGGAGTGGGGATCATGATGGTGTCGTAGATCAGGCCGACAATCGGCAGGCGCGAGTGAATCCACTTTTCGCCGCCCGACTTCGGTTCGTAATGGTCGTGTGGAATGCCAGACATTTAAAGTCTCCTTATCCCAGCAGGATCGTTGTTTCGTCGACGAATTCGGCCGGCGGAACCGGCAGGTTCTCGGGGGCCGGTCCTTTGCGGATGCGGCCGGACGTGTCGTAATGCGAGCCGTGGCACGGGCAGAACCAGCCACCGACTCCACCGTCGAGCGCGTAATCGCCGGCATTGCCAAGCGGAACGCAGCCAAGGTGCGTACACACACCCATCTGAACAAGCCATTCGCCGGCCTCGTCCATGGCGCGGTTTTCGTCGGTCGCTTCGGCAGCGCCATCGATGTTTGCGTTCCGTGCAATCGGATCGACAAGATCGGACACGTCGACGCTGCGTGCGTCGGCGATCTCATCCGGGGTACGGCGGCGGATGAAGACCGGCTTGCCAAGCCATTTGACAGTGATCTGAGAGCCTTCTGCGACGCCCGACACGTCCACGCGAATCGAGGACAGGGCCAAAACGTCAGCCGACGGGTTCATCTGGTTGACCAGAGGCCAAACCGCGGCACCGGTGGCAACCGCGCCTGCGCCGGCTGTGGCGTAGTACAGGAAGTCCCTCCGGGTGCCTTCGTGGTGTTCTGCGTTGGACACGAGGTTATCTCCATTTAACGGCCGATGGTCTGGCCACAATACGGGTTAGGCCGCACGAGGGGCGGCGCTCCGAGGCGCTATTTAGCGGGCTACCCCCTAGTCGTCCACCTCCAGAACACCTAGGTTAGGAATAAGCGCCGAAGTGTCGCGGTAAATGGCACTGACCTTGCAGATATCGCGTGGTAATGACACGCAAAATACGAAATGGACGGCCACCATGCAGAAAACGATTCTGTCCGGCATCATCGCTCTGGGAACAACTGCCTTCGCTGCACCGGCGCTGGCCGAAATGGAACTGTCCATCTATAGCGGATGGCAGACCTCTCCGCACAGCCGGTTGTACGGCGATTACCCCGGCACAGGCGCAGACATCGACGCGCTGATCGGCTGGGAAGGTCGGTCTTTCGAAATGCCGCCCTATTACGGCGTGCGCGGCACGTGGTGGAAGAACGAAAACCTCGGCTTCGGTCTCGAATTCACCCATGCCAAGGTCTACGCCCCCGACAGCGAAAAAGCGGCGATCGGATTTTCCGACCTCGAATTCACCGACGGTCTCAACATTGTGACCGTCAACGCCTACCACCGCTGGCCCGGGCTTTGGGCCCAGGGTGCTGTGACGCCTTATGTCGGTGGCGGTGTCGGGATCGCGGTTCCGCATGTCGATGTCGACACGACCACCGGGATCGAAACCTATGAGTTCCAGTTCACAGGTCCCGCGGCGCGTCTGACGGCCGGGATGAGCTATGACATCAACGAACGCTTCGCGGTGTTCGGGGAATATCAGTTCACTTATTCCAGCAACACGGTCGATCTGCCCCAGGGCGGCTCGCTCGAGACCGACATCAAGACAAACGCGCTCAACATCGGTCTGACCCTCAAGTTCTAGGTCTTGTCCTCATTTGCCGTCTCCGCGCTGCTCTTGGCCTGTGCCAGGGCACGGCGCGAGGATGGCAGCATCCAGATCACTGCGCTGATATAGATCAGGCTCAGCACAACCAGCGCCACCCAGGTGTAGATCGCCACCGCTGCGCCGATGGCGGCGAAGCCGACCAGAAACAGCTTGACCTGACGCTGGCTGATCTTGGTGGTCTTGAACGACCAGACCGGAAACCGCCCGATCATCAGCATCCCGATCATCGCGATATACAGCGCCAGCAGCGCGTCGGGGATGATCTGGGTGCTGTCGAACGCAAACGACGCATACATCGGCAGCATCACGAGGATGGCCCCCGCAGGCGAGGGGATCCCGATGAAATAGGCGTTCTCGGCCGATCCGTTCTCGGCCTTGCGGGCCACGTTGAACCGCGCAAGCCGCGTCACTGCACAGACCGCGTAGACCAGAACCGCCAGCCAGCCCAATTGCCGCGTGTCGTCCAGCGCCCACACATACAGCAGCAGCCCCGGCGCAACCCCGAAATTCAGGAAATCCGCCAGCGAGTCGAGCTCGGCTCCCATCTTGCTGTCACTGCCAAGCGCACGGGCCAGACGCCCGTCCAACCCGTCAAGAATGGCCGCAAGCAGGATCAACTGCACCGCAAGCTCGTAATTTCCCTGCAACCCGAACCGGATAGCCGTCAGCCCCGCACAGATGGCGGTCACGGTCAGCATGTTCGGCAGAAGCTGAACCAGCGTCAGTTTCTGACCGTTCGGTTCCGTGGTCATTTCGACAGGTCCGCAATCACGGTTTCACCGGCGATCATGGTCTGACCGATCTTCACCGATGGCTCCACCCCTTCGGGCAGGTAGATGTCCAGACGCGACCCGAAGCGGATCAGCCCAAAGCGTTCACCCCGATCCAAGACCGCACCTTCCTGCGTAAAGCTCACGATGCGCCGCGCCACCAGACCGGCGATCTGTGTCACGGTGAGGATGCGGTCGTCCTCCATCCGGATCACCAGCGAATTGCGCTCATTGTCCTCGCTTGCCTTGTCGAGCGACGCGTTCAGGAACTTGCCGGGCTTGTAGGCGATCTTCTCAACCTTGCCTGCCACCGGCGCGCGGTTCACATGGCAGTTGAACACCGACATGAACACGCTGACCCGTGTCAGCGCCTCTTCCGGCAGACCCAGCTCGCGCGGCGGTACCGCAGGTTCGATCAGCGACACAACCCCATCCGCCGGGCTGATCACCAGCCCCGGCGCATCCGGCGTGACCCGCTCGGGATCGCGGAAGAAATAGTAACACCAGACGGTCAGGCCGACACCGATCCAGCCCAGCACGTCCTCGATGGCGAACAGCACCAGAGTGATCGCCGCAAAGATCGCGACGAACTTGCGCCCTTCCGGGTGCATCGGCTTGATGAATGTATCTGTCATCCGCATCGCGGCAGCATCCTTTCAAAACATTGCGCGTCGGTAAACCGGGGATCACCGACGCGCAAGCTTTGCCGACATGACTTGGCGTCGCGGATCATGCCTCGGGATGGGTTGCGACCATGCTGTCGCGCTTCGAGAAGGTCTCGAACCACGCCGCCAGCGCATCGCGCCCGGTGCGCCAGGACCGCGCATCATGGCGCAGATCGAGATAACCCAAAGCACAGCCAACCGTGATATGCCCCATATCCAACCGCCCGTTGAGATGGCTCATCCAGCGCGTATTGATGGCATCCAGCGCACGGGACACCTTGCCCCACTGCCCCTCGACCCAGTCCATCATCACCTTCTCCTCGGGGCGGAACCGGGTCTCATAGACCATCAGCACCGCCGCATCGAGAATGCCATCCGCCGTCGCTTCAAGCGTCAGCGTGTCCCAGATGCGATGCTCGGGGTAAAGGCCGCCTTTTGCCCGCGCATCCAGAAACCGGCAGATCACCCGGCTGTCATAGATCGCCGGACCATCCGACCGGATCAGCGCCGGGATCTTGCCCACCGGGTTCGCCGCGATCAGCTTGGAATCCGGAGCCAGCGGCGTGCTGGTCACGTTCACATGTTCGATGTCGTCGTACTGCCCGGTCTCATGCAGCGTCACGAGAACCTTGCGCACGAAAGGTGATGGCCCTGACCGAAGAAGTTGCATCTGGCTGCTCCCAATATCTGTGATGCCTCAGGTAATCCTGTTGCGCGACAAATGCCAAGCGGCGCGATGCGTCGACGCATCGCCTCTTTCCGTCGACGGAAAGAGGCCGCTCACAGCACCGGCGGATCGGCCATCAACGCGGCCAGCGCCTCAAGCTCGCTGCCCATCCCGCCCGGCACCTGCACCGCCGCCCGCTTCCGAACCGCGTCGTCCTTGTTCTGGCCAAGCTTCCACGTCGCTGCCATCTCCTCCACCACCATCCGGCAGGGCACGATCATCCGCATCATCCGCTCCAGCACCTCTGGCGTCATCTTGCCGGTGGTCCAGGGCGTCTTTCCGGCCAGCCGGTTCTCGTAGAAGGCCGACTGCAGGTCCAGCACCTCGTGCATTTTACCATGTGGTAAAAGTTCCAGAACCCCGGTCAGGTGTACCGCCACATAGTTCCACGTCGGCACCTGATCCGCGACCCCGTACCAATCCGGCGAGATATAGGCATCCGGCCCGGTCACCGCGATCCGCGCAGGGCGCGGCTCGCTCAACGCCCGCGCAATCGGGTTGGACCGCACCAGGTGGATCAGCACCTCGCGCCCATACTCGGACAGCAGAACCGGCACATGCGCCACCATCGGCACAGGATCGCCATTCATCACCAGAGTGCCAAACCCCCGCTCGCGGACAAAGGCGATGTCCTTGGCATGGTCGTGACTGTGAAAGCTCGGGTTCGGGTGCATGGCATGGGCTCAGTGCTGGAAACGCCCCTGATCTGGCACAAACTACACCAAAAATCCCGCCCTGAATTGTACCCGAGACAATCACCCCGCCTTGGGATGCGTCGCCTCGTAGACCTTCATCAGGTGAACCGTATCGACCGACGTATAGGCCTGCGTCGTCGACAACGACGCATGCCCCAGCAATTCCTGAATCGCCCGCAGATCACCGCCCGCCGACAGCAGATGCGTCGCAAAGCTGTGCCGCATCGCATGCGGCGTTGCGGTGGCGGGCAGACCCAACTGCATCCGCGCCTGTTCTGTCACCTTCTGCACCAGCCTCGGGTTCAACGCTCCACCACGCGCACCGCGAAACACCGGCGCATTGGGCTCCATGTCGAACGGGCAGAGCTTCACATAGGTCGCCACCGCCTGCCTTGCGACGGGCAGAACCGGCACCACCCGTTCCTTGCCGCCCTTGCCGATGATCCGCACCGCCTCGCCCAAGGGAAGGTCACGCCCCGTCAGCCCCAACGCTTCGGAAATCCGCAGGCCGCAGCCATAGAGCAGCGTCACCACCGCCATGTCCCGCGCGCCGACCCAGTCTTTCTGCGCCTGTTGACCCACCGTGTCGATCATCTCGCGCGCCGCATCCTCGCTCAGGGGACGGGGCAGCTTTTTCTGGAACTTCGGCGCACGGGTCGACAGCACGGCTGTCGGCTCGAACCCCTCCCGCTCGGCCAGCCAGCGATAGAACGACTTGACCGCCGAGAGCTTGCGCGCCAGCGATCGCGGACTGGCCCCACTGCTGCGCGTGTGCGCCATCCAGGCCCGCATGTCCGGCACGGTGATCCGCGCCAGGGGGGCCAGCCCCTGCGCCTCGCCTTTGTATTCTGTTAGAAAGGCGATGAAATCCACCACATCGCAGCGATAGGCGATCAGCGTGTTCTCGGCCGTCCCGTTCAGTGCCCGGCTTGATGCAAGCCACCCCTCCAGAGCGTCCCGCGCCGCCGGAGAGATCATCAGGCTCATGACAGCCAGCGCCGCATCTGGCGCTCGAACACACCGGTGAAGAAGGTCAGAAGGTCCGTGCCCTGCTGCGGCGTGAACTGGTGCGGGTCTTCCGCCCCCATCACCAGCAACCCCGGCAGACGCCCTGGCCCGAAATCCAGCTTGAGACAGGCTTCCGAGCGAATCCAATCCGCCTTGTCGCCGTAAATCTCGGGCGTGCCGGTGTCGATCTGGCGCAGCGTGACCTGCCGCGGCGGGGCATTGCGCCCGGTGCTCAGATAGGCGTCGATGAAACCGGGCGCCGCGACGGACAGAACCGAACCAAGCCGTTTGATCGCCGGGTCTTCATCGTTCTGCACCGATTCCAGCACCAGCTTGATCACATCCACACGCAGAATCTCGGCCACGTCGCCGCCCAGATCGCGCAGGAAGGATTCGAACTCCACCGGGTCGAGCATCCGCAGGATCGCGCGATGCACCTGATTGGTGCCGGCAAGGTTCTCGTAAGCCGCCGCAATCACCGACCGGTGCGTGTCTTCCAGCCGGTCCAGCCGCGCTTCCAACCGGTCCATCGCGATACCGCGCAGGTCCACGATATTGCCGCCCATGGCACGTTCATTCGCGGCGATCAGGGCCCGCATCAGGTCCTGATCTTCGAGAATCACGTCTGGGCGCGACATGATGGTTTCGCGCAGGTCGTCGTCGATACGGGGGCTGCTCATGCCAACCTCGGGTCTTTGTATTTTGCGGGACCCTATCAGCCGCGCAAAAAAGATGCCCGCATTTTTTCATTCAAATGCGGGCAACCTGGAAAACTGTGGCAGATGCGCAGAGGGCGCTCAGAGAATCTTGATATTGGCCGCTGCCGCATCCTTGACGAACTGGTCCAGACCCTTGTCGGTCAAAACATGACTCGCCATCGCCTTGATCACCGCGGGCGGGGCGGTCGCCACATCGGCCCCGATCTTGGCGCATTCGCTCATGTGGTTTGCGGTGCGGATCGACGCGGCAAGGATGTTCGTCTCGAACCCGTAATTGTCGTAGATTTCACGAATATCCGCGATCAGGTCCAGACCGTCCATGTTCAGATCGTCCAGACGCCCGATGAAGGGCGAAATGAACGTCGCCCCCGCCTTGGCCGCCAGAAGCGCCTGATTGGCCGAGAAACACAGCGTCACGTTGACCATCTTGCCTTCGTCGGTCAGCACCTTGCAGGCCTTCAGACCGTCCCAGGTCAGCGGCACCTTCACCGCGATGTTCTCGGCGATCTCGGCCAGTTTGCGGCCCTCGGCGATCATGTCCTCGGCCTTGAGCGCCACCACTTCGGCGGACACCGGACCCGAGACCAGATCGCAGATTTCCTTGGTCACTTCGAGGATATCGCGCCCGGATTTCTTGATCAGGGAAGGGTTGGTGGTCACGCCATCGACCATCCCCAGATCGTTGAGTTCCGCGATCGCGTCGATTTCGGCTGTGTCGACAAAGAATTTCATGGCTGTCGCTCCTGTGATGGGTTGGCCTTTCCTACCGTGGGCTTTACCCCAAGACAATGCAGACGGAAACCCTCAACTGATGGCGCTAACATCCAGCTATTTCGACGAAGGCGCGCTGATCGGCGTGCTGACCACCCAGCCGCTGGACCGGGTGCTGGATTACCGCGCGCCCGAGGGCGGCTGCCATCTGGGCGCCTTTGTCGAGGTGCCGCTTGGTCCGCGCAAGGTGCTTGGCGTGGTCTGGGGGCCGGGGCAGGGCGATTACGACATCTCCAAGGTGCGCTCGGTGATCCGCGTGCTCGATGCCGCACCGATGCGCGAGGAACTGATGGCGTTCCTGACCCGCGCAGGCGACTACACGCTCACCCCGATGCCCGCGATGCTGCGGCTGGCCACCCGCGCGCCGGGGCTGGGCGATCCGCCGTCGATGCGCAAGATCTACCGTCTGGGCGAAAGCGCCCCCGACCGCATGACCGACGCCCGGACCCGCGTACTTGATGTGCTGCGCGAGATGGGGGGCCTGTCTCTGACGCTCAAGGAACTGGCCGACGCGGCGGGCGTGACCACCTCGGTCGTAAAGGGCCTCGTCAAACAGGGGGCGGTCCGCGAGGAAGACAGCCCGCGCGATACGCCCTTCCCGACGCTCGATCCCACATATGGCGGCAAGACCCTGACCGAGGATCAGACCATCGCCGCCGCCGCCCTGCGCGCCTCGGTCGCCACGCGATCCTATGGCACAACCCTGCTGAAAGGCGTCACAGGGTCCGGCAAGACCGAAGTCTATCTCGAAGCGGTGGCCGAATGTCTGGCCCAAGGTCGTCAGGCTCTGGTCCTGCTGCCGGAAATCGCACTGACCGCCGAATTCCTCACCCGCGTCGATGCCCGTTTCGGCGCGAAACCCGCCGAATGGCATTCCGGCGTCACCATGACCGAGCGCCGCCGCGTCTGGAAAATGACCGCGCAGGGCGGGGCGCAACTGGTCGTCGGCGCACGCTCCGCGCTGTTCCTGCCGTTCCGCGATCTGGGCCTGATCGTCGTCGATGAGGAACACGACACCTCGTACAAACAAGAGGACGGAGTACTCTATAACGCCCGTGACATGGCCGTGCTGCGCGCGTCGATCTGCGGTGCTCAGGTCATCCTCGCGTCTGCGACACCAAGCCTTGAAAGCTGGGCCAATGCCGATGCGGGCAAATACCGCATACTCGAACTCACCTCTCGTTTCGGCGCGGCGGTCATGCCCGAGATGCGGGCCATCGACATGCGCAAAGAACAACTGCCGGGATCAAGCTGGATCTCTCCGACGCTGCAACGCGCGGTCCAACAGCGGCTCGACAATGGCGAACAGGCGCTGCTTTTCATCAACCGGCGCGGCTATGCCCCGGTCACCATCTGCCGCGCCTGCGGGCATCAGATCGGCTGCGACCATTGCGATGCGCGGATGGTGGAACACCGCTTCCTCAAACGCCTTGTCTGTCACCAATGCGGCGAGACGAAGCCGATGCCCAACACCTGCCCGTCCTGCGGTGCCGAAGACAAACTGGCCGCCGTTGGCCCCGGTGTCGAACGCCTCGCCGAAGAGGCGCAGACGCTCTTTCCCGAGGCCCGGCTGGCCGTCCTGTCGTCGGACATGTTCGGCTCTGCCCGCGCGCTCAAGGCCGAGATCGAGACCATCGCCAGCGGTGGGGCGGACCTGATCATCGGCACGCAGCTTGTCGCCAAGGGGCATAACTTTCCTCTGCTGACGCTTGTGGGTGTGATCGATGCGGATCTGGGTCTGCAAGGCTCGGACCTGCGCGCGGCGGAACGCACGTTCCAACTGATGCGACAGGTGGCCGGCCGGGCGGGGCGCGCCGACAAGCCCGGTCAGGCGCTGATGCAGACCTACCAGCCGGAACACCCGGTGATCCGTGCGATCCTGTCCGGCGACGAACAGGATTTCTGGACCGCCGAAGCCGGGGAACGCCGCAATGCAGGCGTGCCGCCCTATGGCCGTCTGGCCGGGATCATCCTGTCCTCGACGGACGTGCAGGAGGTGTTCGATCTCGGCAACGCGCTGGCCCGCAACGACGCACCGCTGCGCCGCGTCGGCGCACAGGTGTTCGGCCCGGCCCCGGCCCCCATCGCGCGGGTGCGGGGCCGCCACCGGGTGCGCCTTCTGGTCAAGGCCCCCAAGGGTATCGCATTGCAACCGGCGCTGGCGGAATGGGTCAAACCCTTCCGGCTGAAAGGCGAGCTGCGCATGGCGATCGACATCGACCCGCAGAGTTTTTACTGAGGTCAGCGCCGGTTTTCAGTCGACTGAAAACCCGGACGCGTCGACGCGTCGACGCGTCCGCGCGCCGGGCATGGCGGAACGAGTCACCGCATGTCTGCGCAGATCCTGTCAAAGGGTTAATAGGTCCGATCCGGTCCCAATGTTTCGCGCGCGAAACAATAGGTCAGGTTTGGTTCCGATCCCTATTGCGGCTCCGGATCAACAGGATACCCATATTTCCGGCCATGCCTTGTATGCCCGTCGCGCACATTCTACATGGGCCTGCATGAAACGCTTTATCCCATTTGTGAAATCCGACCCGATCGTCGCGGTTGTCCGGATGCAAGGCACGATCGCGGCGGGGTCTCGGGGGACCCTGAGCGATGCCAGCCTGCGGTCGCTTCTCGAAAAGGCGTTTCGCAAGGGCAAACCCGCTGCGGTTGCCCTGGAGATCAACTCACCGGGCGGATCGCCGGTGCAAAGTTCGCTCATCGGAGCGCGCATCCGGCGTCTGGCCGATGAAACCGAAACCCCTGTTTACGCCTTCGTCGAAGACGTCGCGGCCTCGGGCGGATACTGGATCGCCAGCGCCGCAGACGAGATTTACGCCGACCCGGCCTCCATTCTTGGCTCCATCGGGGTCATCTCTGCGGGGTTCGGCGCGCATGTGTTCCTGCAACGGCAGGGCATCGAACGGCGGGTCTACACGGCGGGCAAGTCGAAATCCATGCTCGACCCGTTCCGTCCCGAAAACGAAGAGGACGTGGCGCGTCTGAACAGGCTGCTTGGCCAGTTGCACGAGACATTCATCCACCAGGTCAAGACACGCCGGGGCAAAAAACTTGCAGACAACCCCGATCTCTTCACTGGCGAGATCTGGGTCGGTCAGGGCGCGGTGGATGTTGGCCTTGCGGATCAGATCGGACATCTTGTTCCGGCGATGAAAGAGCGGTTCGGCGACACCGTCAAATTCCGCCGCTACGAACAGCGTCGCCCCTTCCTGAGCCGGTTCGGTGCGAAACTGACCGAAGACGCGCTGGGTGCCATCGAAGAACGCGCCGAATTCGCGCGCTACGGGCTCTGATGTGATTTCGAAGATCGTTCTTCTCTTCCTTGTGTTCATCGCCGTGCTTGCCATGTTCGGAAAGCTGCGCATTCCCGGTGCCAAGCGTCTGGCCAATGCCAAGTGCCGCACTTGTGGACGGTATCGCATCGGCAAAGGGCCATGCCCCTGCGGCGGAAAGGCAAGCTGACATGATGATGATCTGGGGGGGTGTCGTTGTCGGTCTGGTGATCCTGCTGCTTGCCGGGGATGCGCTGGTCAAGGGCGCGGTCAACCTGTCGCTGCGGATCGGTATCCCGGCGCTGATCGTCAGCCTGACCGTTGTCGCGTTCGGCACGTCCGCACCGGAATTGCTCATTTCGATCAATGCGGCGATCGAGGACGTGCCGGGCATCGCGCTGGGCAATGTGGTGGGATCGAACACCGCGAACATCCTGCTGGTGCTGGGGATACCCGCGCTTCTTGCGGTGATGCACACCAGCGAATGCGACACGCGCAAAAGCTATGTGATCATGCTGGCGGCGTCGGTTCTGTTCATCGCGCTGGCCTTTCGCGGCGTGTTTGACTGGATGTCCGGGATTATCCTTCTTGCCGCACTTGCCGTCATCCTGGGCGACTCCCTACGCGAGGCGCTGGCCCATCGGCGGGCGGGGCAGGATGCCGAGGACGAGGAAGAGCCCGAGGGGGCTGACCCGGACATGCCTTGGTGGAAGATTCTGCTTTACCTCTCGCTGGGTCTTGTGGGCCTGCCGTTCGGCGCGGATCTTCTGGTCGATAGTTCTGTCGAGATCGCAAAGATCTTTGGCGTCAGTGACACGGTGATCGGGCTGACGCTGGTGGCCTTAGGCACATCGCTGCCAGAGCTTGCAACAACCGTCATGGCGGCGCTGCGGCGTCAGGCCGATGTGGCGTTGGGCAATGTAATCGGGTCCAACATGTTCAACCTGCTGGCCATCATCGGCGTGGCCTCGCTGATTGCGCCGATCCCTGTCGACCCGGAATTCCTGCGCTTCGATCTCTGGGTGATGCTGGCCGCATCCATGCTGATCTTTCCGCTGGTGTTCCTTGGCAAGGATCTCACAAGGCTTTGGGGCATCGCCTTGTCTGCGCTGTATCTGAGCTACATTGCGCTTGTCATCTTGTGAGCGCGGGGCACATCCATGAGCAAAGCACTGATCACGGGCGCGGGCAAACGCCTTGGCCGGGCCATGGCGCTTTATCTTGCGGATCGCGGCTTTGACGTTGCGGTGCATTACGCCTCTTCGTCCGACGCGGCCGAGGAGGTGGCGGTTCTGATTCGTGCCAAGGGCAGGCAGGCCTGCACCGTTCAGGCGGATCTGCTGAAGGAAGACGAAACGCAGGCCCTGACCGAAGCCGCGATTGCGGGCATTGGCGGCCCCTTGACGGTGCTGATCAACAACGCGTCGATCTTTGAGTACGACAATATCGAAACCGCCACCCGCGAAAGCTGGGACCGGCATCTGGAAAGCAACCTGCGCGCGCCGTTTGTGCTGACCCAGCATTTCGCAGCGCAACTGCCTGCGCCCGCGATGGACGACATGAACGAGCCGGTCGCAACCGGGCTGGTGATCAACATGATCGACCAGAGGGTGCGCAAACTGACGCCCGAATTCATGACCTACACCATCGCCAAGATGGGGCTGTGGGCCTTGACCCAGACATCGGCACAGGCGCTGGCACCGGTCTGTCGCGTCAATGCCATCGGTCCGGGGCCGACCCTGCGCGGCGGGCGGCAGAGCGAAGCGCATTTCGCCAAACAGCGCGCCGCCACCGTGCTGAAACGGGGATCGAACACATCGGACATCACCGGGGCGCTGGGCTATTTTCTGGACGCGCCGGGAGTCACCGGACAACTGCTGTGCGTCGATGGCGGGCAGCATCTGGGATGGCAGACTCCGGACGTGATCGGGGTTGAATGATGCGGGCCAAAGACAAGTTTTGCACCGCCTGCGGTGGCGTCACGAAAGCGTTACGAAAGTGTTAATGTTTTCAGTCACTTGTTCAGGATGCGAAAAAGTTTTATTATATATCAATTAGTTAAAATGTTGCCTAAAAATTAGGCAAACCGGAGAGGTGGCCGAAAAACAAGGAAAAATCCGGTACGTCCAAAACTTCTCCGCAGAGTTATCCACAAAAAGCGTGGATGTCTTAACGGTTGCATCGGGCAGTCCAATGGGGCAACGAAAGACATAGAATCGCGACTGTTTTCAAACCGTCAATTCAGGCTGACATGACCAGGACCACAGACGCTGACACATTGACCGGCCATGCCCGGATTCAGGGCTATCTGAAGACGCTGGATTCGAGTCCCGGCGTGTACCGGATGCTCGATGCACAGGCGCGGGTGCTCTATGTCGGCAAGGCGCGGAACCTGCGGGCGCGGGTGTCGAACTATTCACGACCATCGCCCCAGCATTCGGGCCGGATCGCGCGGATGATTTCCGAAACCGCGTCGATGATGTTTCTGACGACGCGCACCGAAACCGAGGCGCTGCTGCTGGAACAGAACCTCATCAAGCAGCTCAAGCCGCGCTACAACGTGCTGCTGCGGGACGACAAGTCGTTCCCGAACATCCAGGTGACGGACCACCCGTTTCCGATGATCCGCAAACATCGCGGGGCAAAAAAGGAGAAGGGCGCGTATTATGGCCCCTTCGCCAGCGCGGGCGCGGTGAACCGGACGCTGAACCAGTTGCAGCGCGCCTTCCTGCTGCGCAACTGCTCGGACGCGATGTTCGACAGCCGCACGCGACCCTGTCTGCAGTACCAGATCAAACGCTGCTCTGCGCCCTGCGTGGGTAAGATCAGCGAGGCGGAGTATGCCGCCAGCGTGAAGGACGCCGAACGGTTCCTGTCGGGCAAATCCACCAACGTGCAGGAGACCTTGGCCAAGGAGATGGCCGAGGCGTCCGAGGCGATGGAGTTCGAACGGGCGGCCGCGCTGCGTGACCGCATCCGCGCGCTGACGCAGGTGCAGACGGCGCAGGGGATCAACCCGCGCGGTGTGACCGAGGCGGATGTGATCGCGCTGCATCTGGAAAAGGGGCAGGCCTGCGTTCAGGTGTTCTTCATCCGGGCGAACCAGAACTGGGGCAATCGGGATTTCTATCCGCGTGTCGGGCCGGATGTAGAAGAGGCCGAAGTGCTGGAGGCGTTCCTTGGCCAGTTCTACGACACCAAAGAGCCGCCCAAGCTGATCCTGCTGTCACACCCGATCGAGAACGAAGACCTGATGACCGAAGCCCTGTCGGACAAGCTGGGCCGCAAGGTCGAGATTGCGGTGCCATTGCGGGGGGAAAAGTCCGAGCTTGTGGATGGTGCGTTGCGCAACGCGCGGGAGTCTCTGGCGCGGCGGATGGCGGAGACGGCGACACAGGGCAAGCTGTTGCGCGGCCTGGCGGACGCCTTTGGGCTGGACGCGCCGCCGGAGCGGATCGAAGTCTATGACAACAGCCATATTCAGGGCACCAACGCTGTCGGCGCGATGATCGTCGCGGGGCCGGACGGGTTTCTGAAGAACCAGTATCGCAAGTTCAACATCAGGGGGGACGAGCTGACCCCCGGCGATGATTTCGGCATGATGAAAGAGGTGCTGAGCCGGCGGTTCAAGCGGTTGCTCAAGGATGACCCGGACCGCGACAAGGGGCTCTGGCCCGACCTGCTGTTGATCGACGGGGGGGCCGGGCAGGTGTCGGCGGTGCACGCGATCATGGAAGAATACGGCGTCGAGGACGTGCCGATGGTCGGTGTGGCCAAGGGGGTGGACCGCGATGCGGGCAAGGAAGAATTCCACCGTTCAGGCACCCGGCCCTTTGCGCTGCGCCACAATGATCCGGTTTTGTATTTCGTGCAGCGCCTGCGGGACGAGGCGCACCGCTTTGCCATTGGCACACACCGGGCGAAGCGGGCGAAGTCCCAGATGGCCAATCCGCTGGACGAGATCTCGGGGGTTGGGGCGTCACGCAAGCGGGCGCTGCTGGCGCATTTCGGATCGGCCAAGGCGGTCAGCCGGGCGAACCTGGCTGACCTGAAAGCCGTCGATGGCGTGAGCGAAGCCCTCGCTGAGAGGATCTACGCGTTCTTCCACGAAAAGGGATAGGGCGGGTTTACTGGATCGACAGGTCGAGATTGAAACCGCTCGTCTTGCCCGTGTCCTCGTCGTTGCCCATGTGGTAGACGCGGATCGCGTATGTGCCCTTGGATGGCAGGTCCACTGTCGTGGAATTCCCGTTCATCGAGCTGTTGTAGATTGCAACACCATCGCTGCCCGGGGGCAGGATGTTGAAATAGACGGTGCCGTTGCCATTGCTGTTGGTCACGGTGAGTTCGACGAACATTTTCTGACCGGCATTCGCGCCAAGAAGGTAATCGATATATTCATTGCCGATGATGGTTCCGGACACCATAGTGCCAAAGTTGCCGGGCGCGAATTTCACTTCGGATGTCATCTGTGCAGATGCGCCTGACCCGAGCGTCAGACCAAGTGCAATTGCAAGAGCGGGGAGGACACGGAAAGACATGATTGATTCTCCTGTATCATGTGCGCGGACGTTAGCCCTCTGGAATTGCTCGTTAAAGCTGTATCTTTCTCAGCCTTTAATGGACGAGAGCGTATCGACAATTTCAGCAGGCAGGGCGGCGGGGCGGCCATCGGCACCGACATGCACCTGCGTGAAGAACCCCTCGGCCCCGGCGGTGTCGCTGTCATTGGCAAAGAGCGCGATCTCGTACCGGAAAGACGACGTGCCGATATGGGCGATGCGGATGCCCGCCGTCAGGATGTCGGGAAAGCCCAGTTCGGCATGGTAGCGGCAGCCGCTTTCGACGACGAGGAATTTCGTGGCGTTCGGTCCCCGGATTTCGATCCCCTGTTCGATCTGCCAGAGGCTGACGGCGGTGTCGAACAGCGCGTAATAGGTAGCGTTGTTCAGGTGGCCGTACTCGTCATTGTCCTGCCAGCGGGTCGGCAGGGTGCGGAAGGCGCGATAGTCGGCGCGGGTTCCGGGCGGCGTGCGCACCATCAGCCCGAGCGCATCAGGCGGAAGGCGGCGGACGCGCCCCAGCCCGCCGCAATGGCGATGGTGAGCGACAGAAGCCCGTAGATCAGCGGTTGCTGACGCGACAGGTTGAAGAGCCAGCGTTCAAGCCCGACCTTGCTGACCTCGATGCTGGTTTCGTATTTCGACACGACCTTGCCGCCCCGGGTCAGGAACACGCGGGTTTCGTATTCGCCTTCGGTCAGGTTCGCGGGCATCTGGATCGCGGTGTTGAACAGCGTGGATTCGCGCAGGTCCACCGCGCCTTCGGCCAGAACGTAGAGACCGTTCTCCATGCGGATGCGCACCAGCGCGTCGATGAATTCCTGCGGATTGGCCACTTGCGACCATGCACCGATCGACCGGATGCGGCGCGGGATCGACACGTTGTGGCGCAGGTCGTCGGCTTCGTTCAGGACCTCGCTCCACGGGGCCGAGGTGGCAATGGCATAAAAGCTGGGGGCGGCGGAGACATCCATTGCGTCGGTGTTGACCCAGATGCCCAGAACGCGGTCCTTGCGGCGCACCGTGATCGGCGCCTGCGGTCCTGCGATGGTCACGACCACCTGTATCGGCGCATCCTGCGGGATCGGGGTTTCGCGCTTGATCGCGCCGTAGATGATGATTTCGGACCCGTCGAAATTGGTCGAGATCGACACCTGGTCCTGGCTGAGACCCAGAACCACCTCTTCGGCCCGCAGCGGCAGGGCGAGACATGCAAGGATCAGGAGCAACCAGCGCATCAGTGGCCTCCGGCCGTGCCGATCGAGAACAGCTCGGACGGTTGGATCAGCAGGTCGAGAGCCAGCTTGCCGCAGACGGCGAGCACCATCAGCGCCAGCAGGATGCGCAACTGTTCGGCCTTGAGCTTGGCCCCGATCACGGTGCCGATCTGGGCACCGACCACGCCACCGATGAGCAGAAGAACGGCCAGCACCATGTCCACGGTGTAGTTCGTGGTGGCGTGCAGCAGCGTCGTGAACCCGGTCACGAAGATGATCTGAAAGAGCGACGTGCCCACAACCACCTTGGTGGGCATGCCCAGAAGGTAGATCATCGCGGGGACCATGATGAAGCCGCCACCTACACCCATGATCGCGGCAAGGATGCCCACGAGGATTCCGACGATCACCGGTGGGATGACCGAGATGTAGAGGCCCGACGTGCGGAAGCGCATCTTGAAGGGCAGGCCGTGAATCCAGTTGTGCTTCTTGCGCTTGGGGGCCGCCCCCGAGCGCGTCTTGCGGATCGCGTTCAAGCTTTCGACGAACATCAGCGACCCGATGACGCCAAGGAACACGACATAGCACAGCTTGACCAGCAGATCGACCTGACCAAGGCTTTTGAGATAGTTGAAGACCGCAACACCCAGCGCCGCGCCGATCAGCCCCCCGATGAGAAGGACGGTTCCCATCTTGAGATCGACGGTTTTTCGCCTGAGATGGGCCAACACGCCGGAAAACGAGGAGGCGACGATCTGGTTGGCCTCGGTCGCCACCGCCACCGCCGGGGGGATGCCGATGAAGAACAGCAGCGGCGTCATCAGGAAGCCGCCCCCGACCCCGAACATGCCCGACAGAACCCCGACCATGCCGCCCAGGCCAAGAAGCAGGAACGCGTTGACCGATACTTCGGCGATGGGGAGGTAGATCTGCATGTTTGTCCATAGACCCATCCCTCGGCCCGTTTCAAGCAGTGCAAAGCCGCAGGTTGAAAAAGGACTTACGAATGTGGGTCAACTGGACTTAGCACAGGGGGCGGGTGATGCGTCGACGCATCACCCGTTTCCGTTGACGGAAACGCCCGCTTAACCCGAGTGTCAGCGTTCCTTGACGTAGGGCTCGCCCCCGGCGCGCGGCGGAATCGCCTTGCCGACGAAGCCCGCAAGGATCACCACGGTCAGGATATAGGGCAGGGCATCCATGAACTGGACCGGCACCACAAACGCGCCAAGGTCGATGTTCTGATAGCGCAGGGCGACGGCCTGCAGCAGACCGAACAGAAGGCACGCGTAAAGCGCATACCATGGCCGCCACTTGGCAAAGATCAGCGCGGCCAGCGCAATGAACCCGCGCCCGGCGGTCATGTCCTTGACGAAGCCAGCCTGAAGGGCCGTGGCGAGGTAGGCCCCGGCAATGCCACAGAGCACTCCGCAGATGCCCACCGCGATGTAGCGCAGGCCGACAACGGAAATACCGGCCGTGTCCACGGCCTCGGGGGCTTCGCCGACAGCGCGCAGGCGCAGGCCGAAGCGGGTGCGATAGAGCAGCCACCACGTCAGCGGCACCATGGCAAAGGCGACATAGACCAGGATCGAATGACCCGAGATCAGTTCGCCGTAGATCGGGCCAATCAGCGGAATGCCCGCGACAGCCTCCACGCCCGGCAGGGTGATGCCTTCGAACCGGCCCTCGCCGATCAAGGACGACGTGCGCCCGCCCTGGCTGAACCAGTCCTGTGCGATCAGGACTGTCAGACCGGCGGCAAGGAAGTTGATCGCCACGCCGGAAATGAGCTGATTGCCCCGGAAGGTGATCGACGCGAGACCGTGCAGCACCGACAGCGCCAGCGAGGCGAGGATGCCAGCGCCGAGGCCCATCCAGACATCCCCGGTGATCGCGGCGATGGCGGCGGAGAAGAACGCGGCGGCGAGCATCTTGCCTTCAAGCCCGATGTCAAAGATGCCAGCCCGTTCCGAGTAGAGACCGGCCAAGCAGGCCAGCAGCAGCGGTGTGGCCAGACGCACGGTGCTGTCGAGCACCTGAAGCAGGGTTGCGAAATCCATCAGGCTTTCCTCCGGGATGCGAGGAAGAGTTTTTCAAGCGGCATCCGCACCATGTTGTCGAGCGCACCTGTGAAGAGGATCACCAATGCCTGGATCACGACGATCAGTTCGCGCGGGATATTCGTCCAGAGAGCAAGCTCTGCGCCGCCCTGGTAGAGGAAGCCAAACAGCAGCGCCGCCAGCAACACCCCCAACGGATGTGACCGGCCCATCAGGGCGACCGCGATGCCGATGAAGCCTGCGCCTTCGGTGGCGTTCATGACAAGGCGTTCCGCCTCGCCCATCGTGGTGTTGAGCGCCATCATCCCGGCAAGGCCACCCGAGATGAGCATGGCCACGACGGTGATCTTGACCGGGCTGATGCCCGCATACTTGGCCGCCGATTCCGACTGGCCGAAGGCGCGGATTTCATAGCCCAGTTTGGTGCGCCAGATCAGCAGCCAGACCACAAGGCACATCGCGATGGCCAGGAAAAAGGTCACGTTTGCCGGTGCGCCGCGGAACATCGCGGTTTCGGCGGTCGAGAACATGTCCTGAAACGTGGGCAGTTGCGTGGCTTCGGGAAAGCGGGCGGTCGCCGGGTCCATCGCGCCTTGGGGGCGCAAGAGGTTCACGAGGACATAGTTCAGCAGGGCTGCGGCGATGAAGTTGAACATGATCGTCGTGATCACGATATGGCTGCCCCGCTTGGCCTGCAGATAGGCCGGGATCAGCGCCCAGAGCGCGCCGAAGATCGCGGCCGAGACCGTTGCGCCGACCAGTGCGACATACCAGTTCGGCCAAGGGATATAGAGGCAGGCAAGCGCCACACCCAGCCCGCCGATCATCGCCTGACCCTCGCCGCCGATATTGAACAGGCGGGCATGGAAGGCCACGGCCACGGCAAGGCCGGTGAAGATGAAGTTGGTCGCGTAGTAAAGCGTGTAGCCCCAGCCGGAAGACCGCATCAGCGCGCCATCGACCATGAGCTTGAAGGCGGCAATCGGGTCTTCTCCGATACCGATGATCACCAATGCCGACAGGATCGCGGCCAGCAGGAGCGAAATCAGAGGAACGAGGACCGCGTCGGCCCAGCCGGGCATCTTATCCATTTTTGTCGCTCTCCTCGGGGTCTTTCTTTGTCTCGTCTGGCTTGGGCGGCATCGGTGTGGATTGCGTGATCGTCGCGCTCAGGCCGCCGATGCTGACCGAGCCTGTGTTGACGGACGGTTTCTCGACGTCGACCGGGTCTGTACTGACCGAGATGATCTCGTCCGGCGGCGCGGACGCGGAGACCGTGTCTTCGCTGGCTGTGGCGTCTTCCGGGGCGGCGGGCTGGTCGGTTTCGGGCTGGTCGATTTCGGGCGCTTCGGCTCTCGGCGCTGGCGTGTCGTCGCTGTTCGAGGATTCGGGCGTTTCCGATGCAGTCGTATCCGACGCCGCTTGTGCAGGCTCTGCCGCATCCTCGGACAAAGCGGCGTCCTGCACCTCATCCTCGGTCATGGCCATGGGGGATGCGGGCATTCTGGCATGCGCCGTGTCGGTGATCCCGGCCATGAGCAGGCCCAATTCCTGTTCGTTCGTCTCGGACGGGATGCGTTCGCCCATGATCTGGCCGTCGAACATAACCGCAATGCGGTCGGACAGCGAGAAGATCTCGTCCAGTTCGACCGACACCAGAAGGATCGCTTTGCCCTCGTCACGCAGGCGGATGATCTGCTGGTGGATGAATTCGATGGCTCCGATGTCGACGCCGCGGGTCGGCTGGCCCACCAGAAGGATGTCCGGGTTACGTTCGATCTCGCGGGCCAGAACGATTTTCTGCTGGTTGCCGCCTGAAAAATTGCGTGCGGCCAGCTTGGGATTCGGGGGGCGCACATCGAAGCGATCCATCTTCGCGGCAGCTTCGGCCTTGATTGCGGCGTTGTTCATCAGCGGGCCGGATTGGATCTTCGGATCGCGGTGATAGCCGAAAATGGTGTTTTCCCACGCGGTAAAGGACATGATCAGCCCTTCGCGATGCCGGTCTTCGGGCACATGGGCAATGCCCCGCGCGCGGCGCGACTGGCCGTCTGAGTGCTTGCCGGTGAGGTCGATCTGCTGGCCGTTCACACGGATCGTACCAGTGGCGTTGGCATAGCCGCCCAGCACCTCGAGCAGTTCCGACTGGCCGTTGCCCGCCACCCCGGCGATGCCAAGGATTTCCCCCGCCCGCACATTGAGCGAGATGCCCTTGAGCCGTTCGACACCCTTGTCGTCGATCAGACGCAGGTTTTCGACCTCGAGGATCGGCTTGCCCGGTTCGGCCTCTTTCTTGTCGACCTGCAGCAGCACCTTGCGGCCCACCATCATCTCGGCCAGCCGTTCGGGGCTGGTTTCCGATGTCTTGACCGTCGCCGTCATCTCGCCACGGCGCATCACCGACACGGTGTCGGTGGCATTCATGATTTCGCGCAGTTTGTGGGTGATCAGGATGATCGTCTTGCCCTCTTTGCGCAGGTTGTCGAGAATGCGGAACAGGTGATCGGCCTCGGCGGGGGTCAGCACGCCTGTGGGCTCGTCGAGGATCAGGATGTCTGCCTGACGGTACAGCGCCTTGAGGATTTCGACGCGCTGCTGGTGACCGACGCTCAGGTTTTCGATCACTGCGTCGGGATCGACGTTCAGTTCGTATTCCTCGGCCAGTTGCTTCAACACGCCGCGCGCCTTGTTCAGAGAGGGGCGGAGCAGCGGGCCATCCTCGGCACCGAGGATCACGTTCTCCAGAACGGTGAAATTCTGCACCAGCTTGAAATGCTGGAAGACCATGCCGATGCCGGCCTTGATCGCGGCCTGGCTGTCGGGGATCTGGGTTTCCTTGCCGTTGATGAAAATCTGGCCGGAGTCGGCTTTGTAAAAACCATAGAGGATCGACATCAGGGTCGATTTGCCTGCGCCGTTTTCGCCGATGATCCCGTGGATCGTGCCGGGTTTGACGCTGATCGAGATGTTCTTGTTGGCCTGAACCGGGCCAAACGCCTTGGAGATGCCCTTGAGTTGGATGGCGGGTGGAACCTGGGCAAGCAGCGGGTCCATCTCCGGGGCGGCGGCGTTTGTCGTCATGACCTATCCCTGCATCACATTTCGGGTCTGACGCCCGATACATGGCGGAGCGGCCGTGACCGACCGCTCCGAAAGTGTTGGCATGTTATGAGCGGATCAGAAGCTCAGGACCGGGCAGCTGTCGTCGGACATGTAGTCATGTACGGCAAGCTCACCGCTGGCGATCTTGGCGGACGCCTCGTCAACAGCGGCTTTCATTTCGGCGCTGACCAGCGACTCGTTGTGTTCGTCCAGCGCGTAACCGATGCCGCCATTGGCGATGCCCATGACGTTGATGCCGGTTTCCAGATCGGTGCCTGCTTTCATCGCATCATACACCGCGTTGTCCACGCGCTTCATCATGGAGGTCAGAACCTGACCCGGGTGCAGGTAGTTCTGGTTGCTGTCGACGCCGATGGACAGGATGTTCTCGTCCGCTGCAGTCTGGAGAACGCCCACACCGGTGCCGCCTGCTGCGGCATAGACCACATCAGCGCCCTGACTGATCTGCGCCTTGGTCAGCTCGGAGCCTTTCACCGGGTCGTTCCAGGCGGCCGGAGTGGTGCCGGTCATGTTGGCGACAACGGTGGCATCCGGGTTCACAGCCTTGACGCCCTGAGCATAGCCGCAGGCGAACTTGCGGATCAGCGGGATGTCCATACCGCCGATAAAGCCGACAGTACCCGATTCCGATGCCATCGCGGCCATCATGCCGACAAGGTAGCTGCCTTCATGTTCGTTGAACACGACGGAGCGCACGTTGGGCTGGTCGACGACCATGTCGATGATGGCGAACTTGGTGTCAGGGTAATCGGGGGCCACTTCGGACAGGACATTGCCGAAGGCAAAACCGGTCATCACGATGGGGTTGTTGCCGTTTTCGGCAAAGCGGCGGAGCGCCTGCTCGCGCTGCGCTTCGGACTGAAGCTCGATCTCGCGGAAGGTTTCGCCGGTTTCCTCTGCCCAACGCACCGCGCCGTTGAAGGCAGCTTCGTTGAAGGATTTGTCAAACTTGCCGCCCAGATCGAAGATCAGGGCCGGTTCGGCAACAGCCGCGCCAGCGGTCATCGCCAGTGCAGCGGCGGCACCGTAAAGTTTGGTCATAAGGGTCATGTGCAGCTCCCAGGTGTTGGACTTCGACGGCTTGATTGCGTCGATTGGTTAGATCGGGTGATCAGAGTCAATTAAGGCTGGACGCGAAAGATAGTTCAACCGCTTTTTGCGCCAGAGCCTTGTGACGTTGGCGCAGGAGCGTCTTGACCTTGCGCAATGGCCAGCGAAAGCAGCAGGGCGTCGTCCTTCGAACAGTCGCGCAGGGTGTAGTAGGCCTTTCGCATGCCGACCTGAGCGAATCCCTTCGCGGCGTAAAAGGCCCGGGCCGGTTGGTTTTTCGCAGCGACGTCCAGAAAGATGCGGGTGATCCCCTTTTGAACAGCCTGTCGGATGAGCTCTGACAGGAGCGAAGACGCCACGCCTTGGCGCTGCTGGGTGGGGTCTGTCGCAATTGCAAGGATCTCGCCTTCATCGGCGACGGTTTGCGCGATCAGGAAGCCGTGGTCGTGGGTCAGCAGCAGGGTGTGGCGTGCGGAGACCGTGCTCGCGATGTCATTGGCCGACCACGGCCGCATCTGCACATAGGCACGGTCCATGAGCGCGGCCATGTGTTCGGGTGTCACGGCAGGATCACCGGTGCCGTATCGCGTGCGGGGGCCGCGTCGGCGGGTTTGATGTAGAGCGGTTTTGGGCGACCCGCGCTGGCGGCGTCGGCCCATGCTGCAACCTCGGCCATCGCTGCGATGAGCGTGTGCGGATCGTCGGGAAACACGGCATCGGGGGCTGCCTCTGCTGCGATGAGAAAGGGCTGCGCGCCGGGGGCCTGAGCATAGATCATGTCGCGTGGCGCAGGGACAGCGGTGGTTGCGCCGGGGTGCAGGTGCTGCAACGCGTCGAGCGTCGACACACCGATGGCTGGAACGCCCAGACCCAGCGAAAGCCCGCGCGCAGCAGAGACCGAAATGCGGATGCCGGTGAAATTGCCCGGGCCGATCCCGACGCCGATGCGGGTCAGGTCGGACCACGACATGCCCTTGTCGGCCAGAACATCCTCGAGCATGGGCATCAGGTGTTCGGCCTGCCCGCGCGCCATGTCATCGGCGCGGGTGGCGATGACGCGACCGCCGCAAAACAAAGCGGCTGCGCAATGCGCAGCCGATGTGTCGAACGCCAGAAGGGTCGTGTCAGACGGCAACCGGACGCACCTCGGTCACTTCGGGGATGTAATGCCGCAGCAGGTTCTCGATCCCCATCTTGAGCGTCAGCGTCGAGGACGGACATCCGGCGCAGGCACCCTGCATGTGGAGATAGACGACGCCGCGGTCGAACCCGTGGAATGTGATGTCGCCGCCATCCTGTGCCACGGCCGGCCGCACGCGGCTGTCCAGCAATTCCTTGATCTGGCCCACGATTTCGCTGTCTTCGCCGGAATGTTCCGCATGGCCCGAAGCGGTCTTGGCATCCCCGGACATCACCGGGTCACCGGACTGGAAATGTTCCATGATGGCCCCGAGCAAGGCGGGTTTCAGATGATCCCAATCGGTTCCGTCATCCTTGGTGACGGTGACGAAATCATGACCGAAGAAGACGCCCTTCACCCCGTTCACACCAAACAGCCGTGTGGCCAGCGGCGATGCTGCAGCACCTTCGGCTGTCGGAAAATCGGCGGTGCCCATGTCCAGCACTGTCTGTCCCGGAAGGAACTTGAGCGTGGCGGGGTTAGGTGTGGATTCGGTCTGGATAAACATGGCGGGACCTCCTGATCAGCATCCCATATATGCGCATGCGCCTCAGGTGCGTCAAGGATTAGAACGATTCTAAAGTCATGCGATCACCCGCTCGGTTTCACCGCCGGATGGGAAGAAGGTTCACCTCGAAGGTCCCGGACACCGGCATCGGCGCAGAAAGGTCGATGGTTTTTCCAAAATCCACGCTTTGCCCCAGCGTCCCGTCGAACGTCCCGGTGATGCGCAGCAGATCGTCATCGAACGCGCTGTCCGTCACCGTGACCGTCAGTCCACCGTCATCCGCCCGCCCGTACCAGCGTTCGAACTGCGCATCGCCAGATCTGCGCAGAAGCGACATCTCGGGCATCTGCGCGCGATGCCGCAAGAGGTCGAACGCCAGCCTGAGGGATTGAAACCGTTGCCATGCAACGGGGTCCGAAGGCCGCGTCAGGATGCTCACGCTTACATAACCCTGCGCATCGGTCCAGTCGCTGTGACCCGCGCTGAGCGGCAAATCCAGTGTCTGATCAGCCAGTGTCAGCGTGATCCGCCCGTCTTCCCGCGCCTCTGCCATCGTCGTTGCGATGAGCATGGCGAGGATACAGATCGCCCTGATCGAACGAAAACGGTTCCATGCAGACACATCTCGCTCCTTCGTCTGGCCGGGGACACGGACCTGTCCTTGCGCCTGACGCGAAGGTCCGTGTCAGGTGATCGCCTCGAGCCGTTCCTTCGACAACTCCCCCGGAACGATGGTGATCGGGATCGGCAGGCTTCCCGCGTTCTTGGTCAGAGCGGTCACCAGCGGGCCGGGGCCTTTCTTGCCGGTGTTCGCCCCCAGCACGAGCACGCCGATTTCCGGATCGGCCTGCACCTGTGCGATGATCTCGGTCACGGCTTCGCCTTCACGGATCACCAGTTCAGGATCGACACCCTGCTTGTCGCGCATCCATTTCGCGAAGACTTCGAAATGCGCGTGGATGCGCTCGCGGGCTTCTTCGCGCATGACTTCGCCCACACCGATCCAGTGGTTGAACTCGTCTGCCGGGATGATCGACAGAATCTCGACCCCGCCGCCTGTATGCGCTGCACGCATCGCGGCAAAGCGCATCGCGTTCAGGCATTCACGGCTGTCATCCAGCACAACAAGGAATTTACGCATAGATGTTCTCCCGCAGGGGATCATGGCTCAGGAACCGCACCCGCGCAAGTGAGCTTGGATGTGACCTGACGTTTACGCGGAGTGTGCCCAATCCCAATACATCTCGCGCACGCGACGGGTGACGGGACCCACCTGATACGAAATATCTTCGAACCCGACCACGGGCGTGACCTTGTTCATGTTGCCCGACAGGAACACCTCGTCCGCCGCTTCGAAATCGGCGAAGCTCAGGACGGTTTCATGCACCTTGGTGCCATCGGCGCGCAGGTTGGTCATGTGCCGCGCCCGGGTGATCCCGGCAAGGAAGGTTCCGTTGGCGATGGGGGTGAACACCTCGCCATCTTTGACCATGAAGACATTGGCGGTGGCGCTTTCGGCAACATTGCCCATCGCATCGGTCACCAAAGCGTTCTGGAACCCGCGCGCGCGTACCTCGGCCAGCATCCGCGCATTGTTGGGGTAAAGACAGCCCGCCTTGGCATTGACGACCGAGCTTTCCAGAACCGGCCGCCTGAACCGTGTCTTGCCCAGCGAAACGCTCGCGGTTTCGGGGGCCATCGGGATTTCCTCGAGACAGATGGCAAAGCCGGTCTTGCCGGGCTGTGGCACGATTGCGGTCATGTCGCCGTCGATGGCCCAGTACATCGGGCGGATGTAGACAGCCGTGTCCTTGGGATAGGCGCGCAGGCCGTCCCAGACAATCTGCACCATGTCTTCGGCGCTGACCGTCGGTGTGACCATCAACGCCTCGGCTGACCGGTTGACCCGTTCGCAATGCGCCAGAAGATCGGGGGCCACACCGTTGACATAGCGGGCGCCGTCAAAGACACCGCTGCCCAGCCAAGCGCCATGGTCAGCGGCATTCATCACGGCGACATCGCCATTGTGCCAGGTGCCGTTGAAATAGGTGTGGATGTTCTTGCCGGTTGCCATCTGGCCCTCCTTCGTTGCAGCGCAGGTTAGGTCTGCGAAGAAGGAAGGTCCAGACGTCGTGGAACAGGCCAATGACAAGCGTCCTGTTCCACAGGATCAACACGCCGCGTCAGGCTGCTTCGAGCAGCAACGCCTCAAGGTCCAAAGGTGTATTCACCATGTCCAACTCGCCCTGCGCGTTCCGTGGCCATTCGCTTTCCGGGCGATCCCGATAGATCTCGATCCCGTTGCCGTCGGGGTCGCTGAAATAGATCGCTTCGCTGACGCCGTGATCCGCCGCGCCTTCGATCTCGACACCCGCGTCAAGTGCCGTGCGGAACGCCTGCGCCAAGGCGGCGCGATCCGGGTATAGGAACGCCACATGGAAAAGACCGGGGCTGCGCCGTGGTGCGCGGGGGCCGTTTTCGCTGAACCATGTGTTCAGGCCGATATGATGGTGATAGCCACCCGCCGACAGTAACGCGGCCTGATCGCCGTAATGCTGTGTCACATCAAGGCCCATCACATCGCGATAGAACGCGATGGAGCGGTCAAGATCCGTGACTTTGAGGTGAACATGTCCGATCGACATGCGTGGATGGGCTTTGGTCATGGTCTGTCCTTTCGACCGTTTCGACCAAATTAGACTTGCGCGCCTGTGCTGAAAAGGCTGATTGACGCGCAAGATCTGTGCATTTGTGCTAAGTCAGGACACCATTCCGACGATGTCATAGGTCTTCTTGAGGATCGGCGCCGCGATGGCGCGGGCGCGTTCGGAGCCTTTGCTCAGGATCGCGTCGATCTCGTCGGGTTGCTGCATGAGCCGCGCCATCTCGGTCGAGATTGGGGACAGCTTTGCGACGGCCAGATCGGACAGCATCGGTTTGAACTCCGAGAACGGCTTGCCGCCCACGTCCCGCAGAACGGCCTCGACCGATTGCTCGGCCAGAGCGGCGTATATGTTGACGAGGTTGCGCGCTTCGGGCCGGCCTTCGAGTCCCTCGACCTCGGAAGGCAGGGCGTCGGGGTCTGTTTTGGCTTTCCGGATCTTTTGCGCAATCGCATCGGCATCGTCGGTCAGGTTGATGCGGCTGGCATCCGACGGGTCGGATTTCGACATCTTTTTCGAACCATCGCGCAGGCTCATGACCCGCGTCGCAGCGCCTTCGATGACGGGTTCCGTGATCGGGAAGAAGTCCACGCCGTAATCGTGGTTGAACTTGATCGCGATGTCGCGGGCCAGTTCCAGATGCTGTTTCTGGTCTTCGCCCACAGGCACATGGGTCGCGTGATAAACAAGGATGTCTGCCGCCATCAGCGCCGGATAGGCCAGCAGACCCAAGGACGCGTTCTGCGTGTTCTTGCCTGCCTTGTCCTTCCACTGGGTCATGCGTTGCATCCAGCCCATGCGGGCGATGCAGTTGAAAATCCAGGCCAATTGCGTGTGTTCCGCAACCTGGCTCTGGTTGAACAGGATGGATTTCGCCGGATCGAGGCCCGAGGCGATATAGCCTGCCGTCAACTCGCGGGTCTGGCGGCGCAGGACGTCGGGTTCGAACAGCGTGGCGGTGATCGCGTGTAGATCGACGATACAGTAGATCGTCTCGTAATCCTCGTCCTGCTTTTCGACGAAACGCTTGATCGCGCCAAGGTAATTGCCCAGCGTCAGCCCCCCCGAGGGCTGAATCCCCGAAAAAATGCGGGGTGTGAACGCGGGAGAGGTTTGGACCCCCTCGGACATGGCAAAACTCCATCTGGCAAAACTGGTGTTGGTGCCTTACCCATGCGCCCAAGTGCCGTCAAGCAAGGGCCCGCGCCGTGAGCCATCCGCATAACGAACCTCCTCTGAACCCATTGCCCCCGGTGGTGATCGCGCTGTTTCTGGTCATTGTCGGTCTGGAAGTGGCGTTCACGTTGGGTGCGCGGGGACTGGTGGGTGGACCTCAGGCTGTGGGCTGGCGTCTGGGGACGTTGGAGCGGTTTGCCTTTTCCGCCGAGATTTTCGCCTGGATGCGCGAGTCCGGTCGGTGGCCGGTCGAGCATGTGATGCGGTTTTTCTCTTATCCGTTTGTCCATGCCAGTTTTACCCATGCGCTGTTCGCCGGAGTCATGCTCTTGGCTTTGGGCAAGATGGTGGGCGAAGCGATGGGCAGCCTTGCCGTTGTGCTGATCTTCTTTGTTTCCGCGGCTGGTGGCGCCTTTGTTTTTGCCATTGCAACGGGCAGTTCGGTTCCGTTGATCGGGGCGTTTCCCGCGGTTTACGGCCTGATCGGTGGCTTCACCTACCTGTTATGGGTGCGGCTTGGACAATTGGGTGAAAAACAGATCCGGGCCTTTACCCTCATTGGGTTTCTGCTGGCGATCCAGTTGATTTTCGGGCTTCTTTTCGGGGCCAATTCCGAATGGGTCGCGGACCTGGCAGGGTTTGCCATCGGGTTTGCCCTGTCCATTGTTCTTGTGCCCGGTGGCCTGTCGCGGCTGGTCGAGCGGCTTCGTCAGCGCAACTAACGGCGGCGTCGGAACGCGTCACGGAACTCGCGCAGCGAAAAGGCACCGATGATCTGGCCGATGACGGCGTAGCTTGCCATGCCGATGGCGATCAGCAGAAGAAGCGCGGCAAACCGAATGCCCGCCATGGCAAGGAACGGGCCCAGGACCAACGTGCTGCCCCACAAGACGCCCCCCATCGCAACCGACGCGAGGATCACCCTCAGGGTGCGCTTTCGAAAACGATCGTCGAACCGGGCCACGTCACCCATCCTCCGCCCCCCCTGCGCCAGCATCCACACCATGACCCAGCCTGCGAGGGTTGTTGCAATCGCTGGCGCGATCCACCCGATCACCGGTGCCAGGCCAATCGCCACAACTGCGTTCACGATCATGGCCCAGACCGCATAGCGGAAGGGCGATTTCGTGTCTTCGCGGGCAAAGAACAGGGGCTGCAGGACCTTCTGCAGGACAAAGGCCGGAAGCCCCAAACCGTAGATCGCGACGGCGGCGGCGATGGCGGCTGAATCGTCGGCGCCTGTCGCACCGCGTTCGAACAGGACCGAGACCAGCGGCAGGGGGATCACGACCAGCGCGACGGCAGCGGGGATGGTCAGCGCCAGCGACAGTTCTCCGGCGCGCGAAAACGCATGTTTCGCACCGCTGTCATCCTGCGCGCTGAGGCGGCGGGACAGGTCGGGAAGCAGCACGATGCCGACCGCAATTCCGACGACCCCAAGCGGCAACTGATAGAGCCGGTCGGCGGCATAGAGCCAGCCCACGGCCTTGTCGAAATGGGACGCAACCTGTTGGCCGACCAGCAGATTGATCTGCATCACCCCCCCGGCCAGCGCGGCCGGAATGGCGACGATGAGCAACCGTTTCATCTCGGGCGTCCAGCGCGGTCGGGTAGGGCGGAGGCGGATGCCGGCGCGTTCGGCGGCGATCCAGACAAGAGCGAGCTGGGCGATGCCCGCGACAGGCACGGTCCAGACCAGCCAACGGATGACTTCACCGCCGGTATAGGCTGCCCAAGCCATTGAGATACAGACAAAAATATTTAGAAACACCGGTGCGGCAGCGGCGGCGGCAAAGCGGCCCGTGGCGTTCAGAACGCCGGAGAACAGGGCGGTCAGCGACATCAGCAGGATGTAGGGAAAGACGACGCGGCCGTATTCGACCGTCAGATCGAACCGCGCGTCACCGGCAAAACCACCGGCGGTCAGCCAGACCAGACCGGGCATGAAGACCATGGCAACGGCGCTGAGGATGAGCAGCACGAAGGCGAGACCGGACAGCGCCTGGGTGGCAAATCCGACTGGGTTGTCATCGCTCTCCAACCGCTTGGAAAACATGGGAACAAAGGAGGCGTTGAAGGCGCCTTCGGCAAAGAAGCGGCGGAACATGTTGGGCAGGCGGAAGGCGGCGACGAAAGCGTCCATGACGGGGCCGGGGCCGATGAAAGCGAGGATCATGACCTCGCGCAGGACGCCCAGAATGCGGCTCATGAGGGTCCAGAACCCGACGGTGAGAACACCGGAAATGAGGCGGATCGGTTTCATGCGGACTCCTTGCGCGTGACGACCGGGGTAGAGCAGAAATGGCGCGGCGAAAAGTGCCTCTTGTACGGTTGGGCGCAGTCTGCCGTACGGTTCAAGGCCGGATTCCGGCCTTTTTCAAGGGCGTTTGCGGGGTTCCCGTCCCGGAGGGGCGCACCCGTACGACAGGGACCCGCGAACCGTAAGGTTCGTCCGTACGGTTGAGCCGATCCGGCCCGGCGGACGCATGCGCACGGCGCGCTTACCTTTTGTCAACGCTTGCGCGTCAGAGTGGTCTGACCTGCCATGCTCGGGATTCGGACGTGTATATCTACAACCTGTCACCCATCGAGGACATCCATACCGATTGGCTGCGCAGCCATCTGCGGTTTGTCCTGAACGAAGTCAATCACGGGGCGCGATATGCGATCCTGCGGCGGGGTAAGCCGGTTGCCGGGCTTGTGCCCATCACCGAAGCGCGGGCGCTGTTCGAGGCCACCCGCGCCGACCGGAAATACCGCGACATGCACGCAGAGCTGAAGCGGCGCGATGAAGACCGGCTGCGGCAAGCGGTTGCCGAACAGGGGCTGGCAGAGCAGCGACAGGCAGACCATGGACGGGCAGGATGGCCACGGTGACAGGCACAGACGGAACCGCGCAGATGATGCCGTGTCTTGTGGCGTTTCTGTGCCTCTGGAGGTGGTTCATGGCGCGGTTCCGGCGGGTGTCAGGCGATCTCGGCGAAGGGTGTGTCGATGACACCGACCACCGGCATGAGCAGATCCGTGCTGCCCGACACAGCCGCAGCCAGCGATGCGTCGGCCAACCCCTGTGCGGTGACAAGACTGTCGGCACTGCCGTCAAAGGCGTTCATCACACTGTTTGCCGCAGCAAGGTCGTTCTGGCCCTGAATGACCGCGAAATAGAGCCCGAGATCGGTCTTGGCTTCGATATGGGCCACATCGGCGGGCGATCCGGTCGCGGCGCGCGCACCGGCCAGAAGTTCGAGGATGAACGTGCTTTCAGACACGCCGCCGCGGTTCAACTGATCGGTCCAGAAATCGAACCCGGCCTGATCCGGGTTGCGGCCGAGGACATTGTTGTACACCGCGGTCACGAAGTCGCCGTCACTGACCCCGGAATAGAGCGCGACCGTTTCGGGCTGGGTGAAGAAAAGATCGGCGATCTCCTGGAAGGTGAAGTTGTTGATCTGGAACGCGGTGGCCCAGAAGGACAGGCCCAGGGCATCGGGCGCACGGTCGAAATAGGCGATGTAAAGCTCGGTCAGGGTTGTCAGGTTCGCCGCAGAGATCAGGCCGATCCCGTCATGCTTGTCAAGTTCGAGTTGCACACCGCCTTCGGTTTCGATGGTTTCCACGCGCAGCAGGGTGGCGCGGCCCGCCGGGTCGGACCGGTCATTGACCGTGGTCACCGATCCGTTGAAGGTCAACGTCATCTCGCCCTGAGCGACGGTGTCGAAGCGCACAAGGTCATCCCCGTTGCCGCCGTCGATGCTGTCATCGCCGGACAGGTCGGACAGAACCAGATCGTCGCCATTGTAGAGCCGCATCAGTTGCGCCCCCGGCCCGTCTCGGACCGTGTCGTTCAGATCGGTGGCAAACAGAACGGTGAGTTCCGGCGTGGTCTCGAACGTGATCGTTTCGGCATTGCCGAACCCGTCATTTGCAACCCGTCCGGTCGTGAAATCCAGATCAAGCCCCGCCGTGGCATCGCTGAACAGGAAATCGAGGATCGGCAGGCCCGCACCGGGATCGACCGTGTAGACATCGGCCCCCGGACCGCCGATCAGCGCGGCCGCCTGACCGGCAGCCAGACGGATGTCATAGGTGTCTGCGCCGGAGGTGCCTTCCAGCCCGAGATATTGCGACAGGGCGTTGCCGACATTGAGCAATGTGTCGGTAAACGTGGCATTGCCCACGGTACCCGTGTCCGCCACGCCATCGATGGCGAAGGTGACCGGAAGGTCGAGGCTGTCATAGTCGAGGAAAAATCCCGGACCGTCCGCGCCGGCGGGGACATTCAACACGATGGTATCATCGCCGGTGCTGCCGGCGATCGTGTCGCCGTCGGAACTGCCGATGCCGGCGTCGATATAGTCATTGCCGGCACTGCCTTCGAAGGCATCGTCAAAGGGCGATCCGGTGATCAGGATCGGACCATCAAGAAGCGGCAGGAAACCCGCCCATGCCTCTTGCTGATTGAACCGGCTGAGCGCCCCGCTGGCATCGATCGAAATCTCGGGCGATGCGTTGAACAATTGTGCAACCGCTGTGAAATCGGAGCGGTCGGCGATGTCGAGCACCGCGCCCTGGAACGTGGCGGCGTCCCAGGCGATGTCCGTGATCCTGCCCTGTTCGATCTCAAGCCCGTTGAACACCATCGAGGTGATCACGCCAGAGGTGAAGCCCTGCGCATCGGTGCTGAAGCCAAGCCCGCGCAGCACGACGTTGACATTGGCCTGTGTGAACACGGTATGGGTCAACACCGCTTCGGTCGGCGTCACGGAGGTAAGCTCGACGCTCAGAAAACCGTTGGGATCGAAGAACGATTGTTCCAGAAAACGGGAGTTGTTGCCGGTGTAGGTAAACTGCATGTGATGGTCCTGAAATGGCTTGGGGATCACTGTTCCTTGGCGCGGGCGGCCCCTTCGGCGATGGCCGTCCGCAGCTTGGTTTCAAGGGATTTCTGTTTGCTTTCCGAGTGGAATTTGAGCCCGAACATGTCCTTGACATAGAAGGTGTCGACCACCTGTTCGCCATAGGTCGCGATCACGGCGGAGGCGATGTAGACATTGGCATTGGCCAAGGTGCGGGTCAGATCGAAGAGCAGGCCCGGGCGGTCGCGGGTGTCGACCTCGATGATGGTGTAGATTTCCGATCCGTCATTGTCGAAGGTGATCGAGGTCGGCACGTTGAAGGCGCGTTCGCGTTTCTTGATCTTGTCGCGCGGTTTGATCGCGTCGCGGGGCACTATGTCGCCGCGCAGGGTCTTGGCGATCATGTCGCGCAGGCGGGGGATTCGGACGTCTTCGTAGGGCGACCCGTCGCTGTCCTGAATCCAGAAGGCGGCGGTGGCGAAACCGTCCTTCGAGGTGAAGGTGCGGGCGTCGACCACATTGGCCCCGACAAGGGCAAGCGCCCCGGCGAGGCGCGAGAAGATGCCGGGATGATCGGACAGGGCGAAACAGACGCGGGTCGCGTCGCGGTCGTCATCGGGGTGGATGTCGATGCGGATCTCGTTGTCGGAGATGTCGCGCAGCAGTTCGGCAAACACCTTGTGGGCCGTGACATGCAGGCCCTGCCAATAGGGCGGGTAATGGCGCGCGGTCTCGACGCGGAGATCCTTGGCATCCCAGCCCTGAAGCGCATCGCGCAGGGTCTTCTTGGCCTCGGCACCGCGGTTCTCGCGGTTGAGCGCTTCCATCCCGTCTTCAAGCGCGCGGCGGGTCTGGCGGTAAAGCGCCCGGATCAGCGCTGCTTTCCAGTTGTTCCAGGTGCCGGGACCCACACCGCGGATGTCGCAGACGGTGAGCACGCAGAGCAGGTCAAGCCGTTCGCGGGTCTGCACCGCCTTGGCGAAATCGCGCACGGTGCGGGGATCGGCGATGTCGCGTTTCTGGGCCATGTCGGACATCAGCAGGTGATAGCGCACCAGCCATTCGACGGTGGCGCATTCCTGTTTGTTCAGGCCCAGACGGGGTGCGACCTTGCGGGCGATCTTGGCACCAAGGACCGAGTGATCTTCGTCCTGGCCCTTGCCGATGTCGTGCAGAAGCAGGGCCACATAAAGCACCTTGCGGTTCACACCCTCCTTGAGGATGGAGCTGGCGACGGGCAGGTCTTCCTCGAGATGACCGTTTTCGATCTCGCTCAGGTGCCAGATGCATTGGATCGTGTGTTCGTCCACCGTGTAGTGGTGGTACATGTTGAACTGCATCATCGCGACGATCGGTTCGAACTCGGGGATGAAGGCCGCCAGCACGCCCAGTTCGTTCATGCGCCGCAGGGCGCGTTCGGGGTTGCCGTGTTTGAGCAGCAGATCGAGGAAGATGCGTTGGGCTTCCTTGTCGTTGCGCATGTCGCGGTCGATGAGATGCAGGTTGGCGCTGATCAGGCGCATGGCATCGGCGTGGATCAGCAGACCGGTGCGCAGGGCCTCTTCGAAGATGCGCAGCATGTTCATCTTGTCGGCCAGAAACGCGGCGTCGTCGGTGATGGCGAGGCGGTTGTTCACCACCTCGTAGCCGTCGCGCGTCTTGGGCTGACGCTTGAAAAGCCGCATCAGAAGCGGCGGTTCCTTTTGCTGCGACGCTTCGAGCGAGGTCAGAAAGATGCGGGTCAGGTCGCCGACCGAGGTGGCATGGCGGAAGAAGTCCTGCATAAAGATCTCGACCCCGCGGCGACCGCCCTTGTCGGCATAGCCCATGCGGTCGGCCACCCCGACCTGCATGTCGAAGGTGAGCTGTTCGGTGGCGCGGCCCGAGGCGAGGTGCAGATGGCAGCGCACGGCCCAGAGAAAGTTCTCGGCCTTGACAAAGGTCGAGAATTCCTCGGGGCGGAAGACGCCGGCGCGCACCAGTTTGCTGAGGTCGTCAGTGTGGTGGATGTACTTGGCGATCCAGAACAGCGATTGCAGATCGCGCAGGCCGCCCTTGCCCTCTTTCACGTTCGGTTCGACCATGTAGCGTTGGCCCTGCTTGACGTGCCGGGCGTCACGTTCGGCCAGCTTGGCCTCGACGAATTCGACCTCGGTGCCCTTGAAGAGCGTGTTCCAGAGCTTGGTGTCGAGATCGTCTGCCAAAGGCTCGAAGCCGACAAGAAACCGGTGTTCGAGCATCGCCGTGCGGATGGTGAAATCATCGGCCCCCAGTCGCAGGCAGTCTTTGACGGTGCGCGAGGAATGGCCGACCTTCAGCTTCAGATCCCACAGGATATAGAGCATGGATTCGATCACGCTCTCGGCCCAGGCGGTGATCTTGTAGGGTGTCAGGAACAGCAGATCGACATCCGAAAACGGGGCCATTTCGCCCCGGCCATAGCCGCCGACTGCCAGAACGCAGAGGCGTTCGCCCTCGGTCGGGTTGGGGTTGCGGTGGATGCGTTCGGTGACGATTTCAAGGGTCAGCCGGATGAGTTGATCGGTCAGCCAAGTGTAGCCCGTGGTGACCGGCAAGGCATTGCGGGGCTGCGCGTCAAGCCGGGCGGCGACGGCGGCACGCCCAGTTTTCTGCGCCTCCTTGAGAACGGCAACAACCGCGCTGCGGACCTCGCGTTCGTCATAGCTGTCGCCAACGGCCCCCCACATCGCATCGCGAAGGGGTTGCACATCGAGGATGTCGGAAAAATCGTCGGAGGCCGGTGCGGCCCCCGACGGGGTGGTCAGGCTCAGGGATTTAGAAGCCTGCGCCGCCGAAGCCGGATGGGGCTGGGTCAAGGATGGTCACCTGGTTGTTGCGCACGGTTGCCACGGCGAGACCGCGCTCGTTGGTTCCGTCCGGGCGCAAGCGGAAGACGCCGTTGGCGCCCTGAAAGCCCGAATTCTGTGTCAGCGCCCGCGCGGTGAGCGCGTCCGACCGGCCCTGCCGGACCAGGGCGCCGACGGCTGCGATGCCATCAAAGGCAAGGCCCGCGAGCGGATGTGGATCCTGCCCGAACTGCGCGCGGTAGCGGCTGTCGAAGGCGTTTTTGGCGGCGGTGTCGGGCAGTGTGAAATAGCTGCCCTGTGCGCCGGGCATGGACAGGATTTGCGCGGGGACGTCCCAGCGGGCGAGGCCCATATACTGGGTCGTCGCAGGGCTGACCCCCGCCTCGGGCAGCATTTGCAAAAGCATCGGCAGCGCGCCTGCGGCGTTCGAGGTGAGGAAGACAGAATCCGCCCCGGTGGCATCGACGCTGCTGCGGATGCGCGGAACCGCCGAGGTCACACCTTCCTGCGAGAAGGGAAAGGATTCGATGGCGGCGACGCGGACGCCGTTTTGCGTCGCGGCGGCCTGGATCGCGGCCTTGCCGAATTCGCCTTCGACGTTCTGGGGATGCACGATCACAACCGAGTTGCGACCCTGACGGGCGGCGTAGCCCAAGAGACGGTTCGCGGTATTGCGGAATGTGGGCCCGAGAACAAAGACGTTGCCGCCCGCGATGGACGGGTTGTTCGAGAAGCTGAGCACATTGACGCCGTTGTCGGCCACCGCGACACCCGCGGCGTTGGCGGCTTCTCCGAAGAGCGGGCCGAGAATGATCTGGGCCCCTTCGGCGACGGCGGTTTCGGCCTGAAGCGCGGCGCGCTGGGCATTGCCGGCGGTGTCGTAGACGCGCAGGTCGATCTGCACGCCATCAAGAGAGGCGACGGCGAGGCGTGCGGCGTTCTCGAGGCTGGCCGCAACGGCGCCCGCGCCGCTGTCGCTGCGGGGAATCAGCAGGGCGGCGGGAATGGGCGCGTTGGTGTTGACGCTGGGCCCGGACCCCGCGCTTGGGGCGGACATCATCGCCGGATCACAGGCCGCGAGGCCCAGGAAGGCGGTGACCGCCACGGCTTTGCGCAACAGCTTGCGGGGGGTGGACAAAACGGCCAACATAAAACGCACTCCCTTTGTGCGCGAACCGTCATTTCCGCACACGACATTGATTGGGGCCGATAATAGACAACGACAAAGGCGGGTCCAGACATGAATTGGCAGACACGCGAGATCGCGCCGGGGCTGTACCTGGTGGCGACGCCTCTGGGCAATGCGCGCGACATCACGCTGCGGGCGCTTGACCTTCTGGCCGGGGCGGATGTGCTGGCGGCCGAGGACACGCGGTCGCTGCGGCGGCTGATGGAGATCCACGGGGTTGCGCTGGGGGATCGTCCGCTGGTGGCTTATCACGATCACAATGGCGACCGAGCGCGGCCCCGGCTGCTGGCCGCGCTGGAGGCGGGGCAGTCGGTGGTCTATGCGTCAGAGGCGGGCACGCCGCTGATCTCGGACCCGGGGTTCGACCTGATGCGGGCGGCGTTGCAGGCAGGTTTGCCCTGCACGACGGCCCCGGGGCCGACGGCGGTGGTGGCGGCATTGACCCTGTCGGGATTGCCGTCGGACCGGTTCCTGTTTGCGGGGTTCCTGCCCAACACGTCAAGCAAGCGGAAGAGCGCGCTGGCCGAGTTCACGGGCGTTCCCGCGACGCTGATCTTCTACGAATCCCCCAAGCGGCTGGGCGCGATGCTGCGCGATGCGGCAGAGGTGCTGGGGCCGGATCGCGAGGCCGTGGTCTGCCGGGAATTAACCAAGAAATTCGAAGAGCGTTGTGCGGGGACGTTGCAGGATTTATCCACAAAATATGCGGATGAGACGCCGAAAGGCGAAATTGTGGTTCTGATCGATCGGGGGGCCGGGGTGGTCACCGATCAGGGCACGCTGGACGAAGCGTTGCAGGAGGCGTTGGCGCGGATGTCGGTGAAGGATGCGGCGACGGAAGTGTCTCGGATTTTCGGGATTTCGCGCCGTGAGGCCTATCAAAGGGCGATGGCGTTAGGGAAAAATTATTGAATCGGTCTTAGGGTCGATGGGTGAAGGAGATGCGCCATGCCATTCGATTTTCAGGTTGTCCGGGCTGATGTTCCGGGTCCCTGCGTCGGGAACGATCCCTGCGATGGGGGTAAGGGGCTGCAGGGTGCGGGCTCTGTGCACGCCGTCCACCAGACAAATTACCAGGCCGGGCTGAGTGCCGAACAGGCGGTTGCGCGCCAGTATCAGCGGCGCGGCGCGATCCTGCGCGAAACGCGCTGGCGTGGCCGGGGCGGCGAGATCGACCTGATCCTGTCCGAGGGCGACAGCGTTGTGTTTGTCGAGGTCAAGAAAAGCCGCACCCATGCCGCAGCGGTGCAGCGCCTGACCGCGCGACAGATCGGGCGCATCCTGTGCAGTGCCGAGGAATATCTCGGGCAATGTCCCAAGGGGCTGTTGACGGATGCCCGGTTGGACGTGGCTTTGGTGGATTCGCAGGGCAGGATCGACATCATCGCGAATGCCAGCATGTGACGACGCGCGGCTGCGCTTGCACGCCTTCGAGGCTTGGGCCATTACACGGGCAGAGGTTGCAAGGGGTTGCAGATGAAAATCGCGTTTCAGATGGATCCGATCCAGTCGGTCAATATCAACGCCGACAGTTCGTTCCGGCTGGCCGAAGAGGCGCAGGCGCGAGGACATGAGCTGTTCTTTTACAGCCCCGACAGGCTTGCCTATGACGAGGGGCGTGTTGTTGCGCTTGGGCAGTGGTTCACCGTGCAGCGGGTGCAGGGTGATCACGTGGCGCTGGGGCCCGAGGTGCTGGTCGATCTGGCGGAGGTCGATGTGGTCTGGCTGCGGCAGGACCCGCCGTTCGACATGCATTACATCACCTCGACCCATCTGCTGGACCGGCTGAAGGGCAGGACTTTGGTGGTGAACGATCCCTTCTGGGTGCGGAACTATCCGGAAAAGCTGCTTGTGCTGGATTTCCCGGACCTGACGCCGCCGACGATGATCGCGCGGGATCTTGGCATGATCAAGGCGTTCAAGGCGCGGTACGGGGACGTGATTCTCAAGCCGCTTTACGGCAATGGCGGGGCCGGGGTGTTTCGGCTGGATGCACAGGACCGCAACCTGTCGTCGCTTCATGAGCTGTTCACAGGGTTCTCGCGCGAGCCCTTGATCGTGCAGAAATTCCTGCCGGATGTGTCCGCCGGGGACAAGCGGGTGATCCTTGTGGACGGGGAACCTGTGGGGGCGATCAACCGGGTGCCGGCGGAAGGTGAGACGCGGTCGAACATGCATGTGGGCGGGCGACCGGAGAAGATCGGGCTGAGCGAACGCGATCTGGAGATTTGCGCGCGGATCGGGCCGCTTTTGCGCGAGATGGGACAGGTCTTCGTCGGGATCGACGTGATCGGGACGTATCTGACCGAGATCAACGTGACCTCGCCCACGGGGATACAGGAGCTTGAGCGGTTCGACGGGATCAACGTGGCAGAGAAGATATGGCAGGCGATCGAGGGCAAGGTCTAGGGATCTGCTCGTCGGGCCTTTTGGCCCGCCTCGCGGTGAGGGGGGGCGCGGTCTCAATTTAGCTGGTTGGTCTTGCGTGGGGCGCGGGCTGCCTCATGGAGCGTTTTGCGGCAGGCGGTAGCTGAGGGCTTCGGCGATGTGGTCGCGGGTGATGGCGTCGGTGGCGTCGAGGTCGGCGATGCTGCGGGCGACGCGCAAAACGCGGTGATAGCCGCGCGCCGAGAGACCGAAGCGGTCGGCGGCATTGGTGAGCAGGGTGCGGGCCGGCGTGTCGAGAGCGGTGGTCTGATCGAGAAGGTCGCCTTCGAGATCGGCGTTCTGGTGCATGTCGGGCCGGTCACGGAAGCGGTCCGCCTGTCGGGCGCGGGCCGCGGCGACGCGGCTGGCCAGCTCGGCGCTGCTGGCACCCGAACTGGGCAGATCGAGATCGCGGAAAGCGACCGGGGGCACATCGACGCGCAGATCGAAGCGGTCCATCAGTGGGCCCGAGATGCGGCCCATGTAGTCTTCGCCGCAGGCAGGTGCGCGGGAGCAGGCGCGGGCCGGGTCGCTGAGATAGCCGCATTTGCAGGGGTTGGCAGCGGCGACCAGCATGAAGCGGCAGGGATATTTGATATGCGCATTGGCGCGGGCGACCATGACCTCGCCGGTCTCGATGGGCTGGCGCAGGGTTTCCAGCACCGTGCGGGGGAACTCGGGGAATTCATCCATGAAGAGCACGCCATTATGGGCGAGGCTGATCTCGCCCGGTTTGGCGGTGCGGCCGCCGCCGACAATGGCGGCCATGGAGGCGGTGTGGTGCGGTTCGCGGAACGGGCGGTGACGTGAGATGCCGCCTGCTTCGATCAGGCCGGAAAGCGAATGTATCATCGAGGTTTCCAGCGCCTCGGACGGGGTGAGAGGCGGCAGTATGCCGGGCAGGCGGGCGGCCAGCATGGATTTGCCGGACCCCGGCGTGCCCACCATCAGGACGTGATGCCGCCCGGCAGCGGCGATTTCGAGCGCGCGTTTGGCGCGTTCCTGCCCTTTGACATCGCGCATGTCGCGACTGTCGGGGGCGTGGCGGACCTCGCCGGGGTCACAGGGGGCGAGCGGCGTGCGTCCGGTCAGGTGCTGGATGACATCCATCAGACCGTCGGCGCCGATCACCTGGCAGGCACCGACCCAAGCCGCTTCGGCCCCCGAGGCGGCCGGGCAGATCAGGGCGCGGTTTTCCTCGGCGGCGGCCATCGCGGCGGGGAGAGCGCCGATCACCGGGATCAAGGCACCGTCGAGCGAGAGCTCGCCAAGCGCCACACTGTCGGCCACGGCGTCTTTGGGTAGGATCTCGAGCTCGGCCAGAAGGGCCAGCGCGATGGGCAAGTCGAAATGCGAGCCTTCCTTGGGCAGGTCGGCGGGTGAAAGGTTTACCGTGATCCGTTTTGACGGCAGCGCGATATGCAGGGTCGAGAGCGCGCCGCGCACGCGATCAAGGGATTCGGAGACGGCCTTGTCCGGCAGGCCCACCACGGCAAAGGCCGGCACACCCGGCGTGACGGCGCATTGCACCTCGACCATGCGGGCGTCCACGCCTTCGAAGGCGACAGTGTAGGCATGCGCAACCATGTGATCCGGTCCTCGTGTGCTCCGAGGTTTGGGCAATCATGGTTGCGAAATGGTTAACGCCGGTGCTCAGGCCGGGCCGGGCCAGGGTTTTGTGTCGAAGGTCTTGGCGTACCAAGGCAGCGTTTCGCCGGTCTTCAGCGCAATGCTGCGCCATTCGCGGAACCACGGATCCGCGAGATGGGTGTCGACATAGTGCCGGGCGATGTCCGAGAGGGCCACATCATAGCCTGCGAACCGCGCGGCGACCGGGGCAAAGGCGATGTCGGCGATGGAATATGATCCCAAGAGCCAAGGCCCCTGATCGGAATAGCGGCTGCGCGCGTGGGTCCAGAGGGTTTCGATGCGGGCGATGTCGGCGAGGGTGGCGTCGGACAAAGGCACATCGCGATAGGCGGTGCGCAGGTTCATCGGGCATTCGCCGCGCAGAGACCCATAGCCGGAGTGCATTTCGGCGGCGAGGGCACGCCCCAGACCACGGGCCGCCGGATCGGATGGCCAGAGCCCGCCATCGGGATGGCGGCTGTGCAGTTCTTCGGCCATGGCGAGCGAATCCCAGATCACCGTGCCTTCGGGCGTGCGCATCGCGGGAACGGTGCGGGCGGGCGCGATGTCGGAAAGCTGGTCGGCGACCTCGGCCTTGGCGAAATCCACCAGATGGATGTTCGCCGCGATGTCGAGTTTGCGAAACAGAAGCCAGCCGCGCAGGGACCAACTGGAATAGGCGTAATCGCCGATGAAAAGCGCGTAAGTCATGCAGGGGGTGCTCCGATTGCTCATCTTTCGCGCAAGACTACCGCGCCCGGTGCGTCCTGCCCAATTTCGAATTGTGCGCGCGCCCATCACCGAAGCGAATGAAGGACACGGGCGTTGGGCCGGTGTTGAAACTTTTTTTCATGGAACTTTGATCCACGGGCCGGGGACCCCCGTAGACAGTACAAGGAACAAGATCAGGGGGCACTCATGGCACTGGATTCGTTTAACGACCAAACCCTGTCGCGCCGCGCGATGAAGGCAGAATTGCTGGACGCGGAGACGGAGCTCAAGCTGGCCTATGCCTGGCGCGATGAGCGGGACGAAGTGGCGCTTCACCGTTTGATCAACGCTTATATGCGGCTTGCCATCTCGATGGCGTCGAAATTCAAGCGCTATGGCGCGCCGATGAACGATCTCATCCAGGAAGCCGGGCTTGGCCTGATGAAGGCGGCTGACAAGTTCGACCCCGATCGCGGTGTGCGGTTTTCGACCTATGCCGTTTGGTGGATCAAGGCGTCGATCCAGGATTACGTGATGCGCAACTGGTCCATCGTGCGGACCGGGTCCACGTCTTCGCAGAAATCGCTGTTCTTCAACATGCGCCGGGTTCAGGCGCGTCTGGAGCGGGAAGCGGCGGCCGAAGGCAGGGTTCTCGAAGGGCACGAGATGCGGCGGATGATCGCCGACGAAATCGGCGTGCCGCTACATGATGTCGAGATGATGGAAGGCCGTCTTTCCGGGTCGGATTATTCGCTGAATGCGACGCAATCGACCGAGGATGAGGGGCGCGAGTGGATCGACGCGCTTGAGGACGAAAGCGCGCAGGCGGATGAGCGGGTCGAAGAGGACCTTGATATGGCGCAACTGCGTCAGTGGCTGATGATGGCGCTGAACCAGTTGAACGAGCGGGAGCGGTTCATCGTGCGCGAACGCAAGCTGCGGGAAGACGCGCGCACGCTGGAAAGCCTTGGCAACGAGCTGGGCCTGTCCAAGGAACGGGTACGCCAGCTTGAGGCGGCGGCGTTTGCGAAGATCCGCAAGTCTCTTGAAGCGCAGAGCCCTGAGGTGCATCACTTCCTTTCATGAAGTATGCATTGATTTCCCTCATGCTCGCCCCCACGGCCTTGGTCGCTGGGGGCGTTTTTGAATCTGCGGACGTGGTGTTCCTTGGGGAGTTGCACGACAACCCGGCCCATCATCTGCGGCAGGCGGAGTACGTAGCGGAGTTGGCACCGACCGCGCTGGTGTTCGAGATGCTGACACAGGCGCAGGCCGATCTGGTGACGCCGGAGTTGGTGGCTGACGAGGCCGCGTTGGAGGCCGCCTTGGGCTGGAACGACAGCGGGTGGCCGGATTTCTCGATGTATTACCCGATCTTTGCGGCGGCCCCCGAGGCGGCGTACTTTGGCGCTGCCGTGCCAAGAGACGTGGCGCGGACGGCGATGGCCGAGGGCATGGCATCGGCGTTTCGCGGGGATGCGGATGTCTATGGTCTGACGACGGTTTTGCCGGAGGATCAGCAAGCAGAGCGCGAGGCGTTGCAACTGGCTGCGCATTGCGATGCGATGCCCGCAGAGATGCTGCCGGTGATGGTCGACATTCAGCGGCTGCGGGATGCGGAGCTGGCCTTTTCGGCGGTTCAGGCGTTCGAGGCGCATGGCGGGCCAGTGGTGGTGATCACTGGCAACGGGCATGCGCGGATGGATTGGAGCGCGCCGGTCTACCTGATGGCGGCAGCGCCCGGTTTGCGGGTGATGTCTTTGGGACAGGGGGAGGAGGACGTGCCGCCTTCGGGCCTGTTCGATGTGGTCGAAAGCGCGCCGGAGGTGGATCGGGGCGATCCCTGCGCCGCGTTCCGCTGATTGAGTTTTGCCCGGCGGCCCCGTAACAAGGTGCGGGGACCTGTCAGGACTGTGCCTTATGTTGAGCGGCAAACGTATCCTTCTGATCATCGGCGGCGGCATCGCGGCGTATAAATGCCTCGACCTGATCCGGCGCTTGCGCGAACGCGGTGCGGCGGTGACGCCGGTCATGACGCGGGCGGCGGCGGAGTTTGTGACGCCTTTGTCGGTGTCGGCGCTGGCGGGGGAGAAGGTCTATACCGAGCTTTTCGATCTGACGGACGAGGCCGAGATGGGGCATATCCAACTGTCCCGCGTGGCCGATCTGGTGCTCGTGGCCCCGGCGACGGCGGATCTGATGGCGAAGATGGCGCAGGGGATGGCGGGGGATCTGGCGACGACGCTGCTTTTGGCGACCGACACGCCGGTGATGATCGCACCTGCGATGAATGTTCGGATGTGGGACCACCCGGCGACACAGCGCAATCTGGCGGTTCTGAAAGGCGACGGGGTTTCCGTGGTTGGGCCGAATGACGGCGATATGGCGTGCGGCGAATACGGGCCGGGGCGCATGGCGGAGCCGTTGGAGATTGTCGATGCGGTGGTGGGCGCGCTGGCGGATGGGCCTTTGCGCGGCAAGCGGATTGTCGTGACATCCGGCCCGACGCATGAGCCGATTGATCCGGTGCGTTATATCGCAAACCGGTCCTCGGGTGCACAGGGCACGGCGATTGCGGCGGCGCTGCGGGCGTTGGGGGCCGAGGTGGTGTTCGTCACCGGGCCTGCGGATGTGGCACCGCCGGATGGTGTCGAGGTGGTGCGCGTGGAAACCGCGCGCGAGATGCGGGCGGGCGTGCTGGCTGCTCTTCCAGCCGATGCGGCTGTCTTCGCGGCGGCGGTGGCTGACTGGCGCGTGATCGGTGCATCGGACAGCAAGATCAAGAAGGTGGCGGGTGCGCTGCCGACACTGGCGTTCGAAGAAAATCCGGACATTCTGGCCGAGGTGTCTCAGATGTCGGAGGACCGTCCGGGACTGGTGATTGGCTTTGCGGCCGAGACCAATGACGTGATCGAGAACGCCACCGCCAAGCGGACGCGCAAAGGCTGTGACTGGATAGTGGCTAATGACGTATCGCCTGCGACGGGCATCATGGGCGGGACCGAGAACGCGGTGACGCTGATCTCGGATACCGGGGCCGAAGCGTGGCCGCGCATGGGCAAGGATGCGGTGGCGCGTCAATTGGCAGCACGGATTGCCGACGCGCTGGTCTGACGGCGCGGTTGGACCATTTTGCATATTTGGAAAGAGAAGAAGGGCAAGGCGTGGTCGCAATCAGGCTGACTTGGGATGAAGACGCGGACAGGTCCCTGGGGCTGCCGGTCTATGCCAGTGCCGGGGCGGCAGGGGCGGATTTGCGGGCGAATTTTCCGGATCGCGGATCTGTGGTGCTGGAACCGGGCGCGCGGGCGCTGGTGCCAACTGGGCTGCGCATGGCGATCCCGGAGGGGTATGAGGTGCAGATCAGGCCGCGTTCGGGATTGGCTCTGAAGCACGGGATCACGTTGCCCAATACACCGGGGACCATCGACAGCGATTATCGCGGGCCTTTGGGGGTGATCGTGATGAATGCCGGGCAGGATGCTTTTGAAATCGCGCATGGCGACCGGATTGCGCAGATGATTGTCGCCCCGGTGCTGCGGGCGGAGTTTGCTTTGGTGGACACGCTGGACGACACCGTGCGTGGTGCGGGTGGTTTTGGATCGACCGGAGTGTCGAAATGATCGTTGTCTTTGCGATGGCAGCAGCCCTCTGGGGGCTGGGCGCGCTGATGAAGATCCCGCGGTCTGCGCGGCTCTACATGATCGGGCTGCTTTATGTGGGCGTGTTGTTCATCCAGATCGCGTTGCCTTTGGGACATCCGCTGCGGATGGCGACGGGCGAAAGTGCTGCGCTGTGGATTCTGCTGGGCGTGTTTGCGGCGATTGCCGTTCTCTATGGAAAGGTCGTCAAACGGCTCAAAGACCGTGCGTTGGTCAAGGAGAAGGGCGACGCACCGCCTGTGCAGCGGTCGGCCAGTTTCTCGGCCTCGGAATTGGAGCGCTATGCGCGTCATATCGTGCTGCGCGAGGTCGGTGGGCCGGGGCAGAAGGCGCTGCGGGATGCCAAGGTGCTTGTGATCGGGGCTGGGGGTCTCGGTGCGCCTGCGTTGCAATACCTGGCAGCGGCGGGCGTGGGCACCATCGGGGTGATCGACGATGATGTGGTCGAGAACGCCAATCTGCAACGGCAGGTGATCCACCGGGATCAGGACATCGGGATGCCCAAGGTGTTTTCCGCACAGGCCGCGATGCTGGCGCAAAACCCGCATGTGGAGGTGCGCCCCTATCACCGGCGGCTGACCGAGGATGTGGCCGAAAAGCTGGTGGCGGAGTATGATTTGGTGCTGGACGGCACCGACAATTTCGAGACACGGTATCTGGCGAACCGCGCTGCCGTTGCCATGGGCAAGCCGTTGATTTCAGGGGCGTTGTCGCAGTGGGAAGGGCAGATTTCGGTGTTTGATCCAGCGTCGGGTGCCCCGTGTTACCAGTGTGTTTTTCCCGAAGCGCCTGCGGCGGGACTGGCCCCGTCCTGCGCCGAGGCTGGCGTGATCGGACCTTTGCCCGGTGTGATCGGGTCGATGATGGCGGTCGAGGCGATCAAGCTGATCACCGGGGCGGGGCAGGCGCTCAGGGGTGAGATGCTGATCTATGATGCGCTCTGGGGCGAGACGCGGAAAATCGCGCTGAAGCCGCGTTGCGATTGCCCGGTTTGCGGAGGAGCAAAGGCTGCCGCTGCGCGCTGAAGTCCGTTTGCCGCGTGCAAGACCCATTGTTGTTGTCTCCGGACGGACCTAGGTTTTGATCAAACCGGATAGGAGCGTTCGATGACCAACCCGTTGCTTGAGACTTGGGAGACCCCTTTTGGGCTGCCGCCGTTTGACCTGATCGAGGACGCGCATTTCGCGCCTGCGATCGAGGCCGCGATGGCGGACGGGCTGGCAGAGGTCGAAGCGGTGGCGACCAACCCGGAGCCGCCGACATTCGAGAACACGATCGAAGGGTTGATGCAGACGGGCGCGGCGTTGGACCGGGTGCTGGGGGTGTTCTACAATCTGGCTGGGGCCGACAGCACCGACATGCGCGAAGAGATCATGCGGGAGTTTTCGCCCAAACTGGCCGCACATTCGGCGGCGATCTATGGCAATCAGGCGCTGTTTGCGCGGATCGAACAGGTGTGGCTGGCGCGGGATGCGCTGGACCTGACGCCCGAACAGGCGCGGGTGCTGATGCTGACCCATCGCGGGTTCGTGCGCGCAGGCGCTGCGCTGACCGGGGATGAGGCGGCGCGGATGAAGGAGATCAAGGGGCGGTTGGCGACCTTGGGCACGCAGTTCGGCCAGAATCTTCTGGCGGATGAGCGGGATTGGCAGCGGGCGCTGTCCGAGGACGAGTTGGAGGGTTTGCCTGCATTTGTGCTGAACGCGGTGCGTGCGGCGGGCAAGGAGCGGGGGGCGGATGGCCCTGTTCTGACCCTGTCGCGGTCGGTGATCGTGCCGTTCCTGCAGTTCTGTCCGAACCGGTCCTTGCGCGAAGAGGCGTGGCGCGCGTGGGTCGCGCGTGGGGAGAATGGCGGTAAGACCGACAATCGGGGCGTTGCAGCCGAGATTTTGCAACTGCGGGCCGAGCGGGCGAAGCTGTTGGGCTATGCGGATTTCGCGTCTTACAAGCTTGAGACGGAAATGGCGAAAACGCCCGAGGCCGTTCGCGGTTTGTTAATGGATGTGTGGGAGCCTGCGAAAGCGCGGGCCTTGGCGGATGCTGCGCTGCTGGAAGAAAGGATGGTGGCCGATGGTGTGAACGGGCCGTTGCAGGCGTGGGATTGGCGGTATTACTCCGAGGCGCGGCGCAGCGAGGAATTTGCGCTCAACGAGGCGGAGCTGAAGCCCTATTTCCAGTTGGAGAAGATGATCGAGGCATCTTTTGCCTGTGCGAACCGGTTGTTCGGGCTGGAGTTCCGGCCTTCGGATGTGCCGCTCTATCACCCGGATGCACAGGCGTGGGAGGTGACGCGGAACGGGCAGCATGTGGCGGTGTTCATCGGGGATTACTTTGCGCGGGCGTCGAAACGGTCGGGTGCCTGGTGTTCGGCGATGCGGTCTCAGCGGAAGTTCCCGGATGTGCAGGCGCCGATTGTGGTGAATATCTGCAACTTCGCCAAGGGTGATCCCGCGCTCCTGTCTTATGACGATGCGCGGACGCTATTCCACGAGTTCGGCCATGCGCTGCATCAGATGTTGTCGGATGTGACCTATGACATGATTTCGGGCACATCGGTGGCGCGGGACTTTGTGGAACTGCCGAGCCAGCTTTACGAGCATTGGCTGGAAGTGCCGGAGGTGTTGCAGGAATTCGCCGTGCATGCGGAGACTGGCGAGGCAATGCCGCAGGAGATGCTGGACAAGGTGCTGGCGGCGGCGACTTATGACATGGGGTTCCAGACGGTGGAATACGTGGCTTCGGCGCTGGTCGATCTGGCGTTCCACGAAGGCGAACCGCCCGCCGATCCGATGGCGGCGCAGGCCGAGGTGCTGGCAGGGTTGGGAATGCCCGAGGCCATCGTCATGCGCCACGCGACGCCGCATTTTGCGCATGTCTTCACGGGCGACGGCTATTCGTCGGGGTACTACAGCTACATGTGGTCCGAGGTGATGGATGCGGACGCGTTCGAGGCGTTCGAGGAAGCGGGCGGCGCATTCGATCCGGCGATGGCGGGCAAGCTGGAGGAGTTCATCCTGTCGGCAGGCGGGTCCGAAGAGGCGGATGTGCTTTACACCAAGTTCCGGGGGCGGATGCCGGGGGTTGAGGCGTTGCTGAAGGGGCGCGGGCTGGCTGCGTGAAGGGGCCAGTCCTTTGAAGGGCTGAGGCGAACCCTTTGAAGGGTTCGAGGCGCGCGGTTTGGGACGGTGGGTATGCCTTTGAAGGCTTGCGGCCAACTCTTTGAAGAGTTGGTGCTGGCGGTGGAGTGGGCGGTGAGATGTGTCTCAGAATGCCTCAGCGCGCGCCGTGATCTGTCAGGGCAGAATACGGCCGCTGGTTTGCGGGCCGAACTGCGCGATGACGCGGTCGGCCATGGCGGGGTTGTGGCGGACCAATGCGGCCACTTCTCGGGCGATGCTGCGGCGGGTGGCGCTGCGGGCGGCGCGGTATTGCAGGGCAAGCGCGTCGAGCAGCTTGTCCTGCACGCTTTGTGTCACAAGCCCCGGCTTGAGATAATGCGCGACAATGGCTTCGACGGCGGGCTGGCCTTGCAATTCGATCAACGCGGTCACGTACGCGCCAAGATGGGCGGTGTCCTGCAGAACGGCGCTGTGCAAGGCGGTGGCCAGCGGCGCGGCAAAGCTGCGGTCGCCCGAGAGACCTGCTAGTAGGATGCGGATCGGGCGCCGGTCGGGATCGCCCGTTTCGATATCCTGTATCAGGTTGCGCAGGGGCGGGACGCGTAGGTCTTTCAGCGTGGGATAGGGCAGACGGTCGAGCTCTTGCAGGGCGAGGCGTTGAAGGTCCGGATTGGGGTCGTTGACGAGCGACGCGAAGAGCCGCCGTCGCTCTGAGTCCCGTCCCATTTGCCATGCGGACTGGTTTTCGATCACGGTGTCGATCACGCTGCGGTAGCGGGTGTCGAGCAGCGCGGCTTCGGTCCAGGGGCCATAGGCGCCGTCGCGCACCAGCAGGACGGTCGCGCCGCTTTCCTGCGATATAGCGGTGCGGAACGCGGCGCTGGCGGCGATGGGGATGGTGCCGAGATCGGGACCTAGCAGGGCGTCAATCGTGTCATAGGTGCCCGATGCATTCGGGCGCGCGATGACCGCCTGTTCGGTTTCGAGCAGCATGTCCACCAGTGTCGGGTCGGGAATATAGCCGTGAAACGCGCAGGCAACTGCATCCTGCGCCGGGGTCAGCGCGAGCAGGAGGGCCGCTGTCCATCCCAGCTCAGGCCTGTAGGTCGATTTGCCCAATACGCGCTCCACGATGTGATAAGTGACCTCAGAATACCGCAGTCGCGTTGTCGGTCAAAGGGCGCTGTCAGTCCTGCGACGGGGGCGCAGTGGTCAGATTTTCGGTTTCGAGGAAGCGTTCGAAGGCATCCAGGTTGATGGCTTCGAACTGACCGAAGGCCTGCATCCAGATGCTGGCATCGCGCAGCGCATCGGGTTCGAGTTTGCACCATTTCACGCGGCCGCGTTTCTCCTGACTGATCAGCCCCGCGTCGGCCAGCACTCCGAGATGTTTCGAGATCGCCGCAAGAGACATGTCGAACGGGTCTGCCACATCGGTCACGGCCATGTCATCCTCGAGCAGCATCGTCAGGATCTGACGGCGCGTCGGGTCGGCAAGGGCTGCAAAGACAGTGTCGAGGGATATGGGCATGGGGCGGAGTAGACGAAGCTGCGGTGAAAACTCAACCGAAAAGTTGAATATGCGGAATATGCACGAAACGGCAGGTCGGCTGCTGCGGCGGATTGGTGCGGCGTTTTTGGACGGGCGATAAATTTATAAATTTCAGCATCTTAAAGGGTTCTCGGGTGCGCCATCCAGTGCCTTGACTCAGGCCATGCTGCACCGTAGCACAGGCGCAACGTTCCAACCGGAGTGGAGTGCGTGTCTGACGACGATCCAAAGCAACGGCTGAGAGAGCTGGAAGCGCGGATCGCGGCGGCCAAAGGGGCCAAAGAGGACAAGCCGCACCAGGAGGAACATTACAGCCAGGCGCAGCAAGCGTGGCGCATGGTGATCGAGATGGTGTCCGGTCTTGGGATCGGATTTGGCATCGGATACGGGCTTGATGCGGTCTTCGGGACCGATCCGTCGTTGATGGTGCTTTTTACATTGCTGGGCTTCGCGGCGGGGGTGAATGTGATGATCCGCACCGCCAAGGAGTTTCAGGTGAAGCAACTGGCCGATCTGGCCGGAGAGAACGAGAGGAATCGACATGGCGACGGAAGCTGACGGTCACAGCGAAGGCGGGCTGGTGTTCCACCCGATGGACCAGTTCATCGTCAAGCCGCTTTTCGGCGACGGTGCAGTGGGCATGTTCACCTTTACCAACGTGGCGCTGTGGCTTGTGCTGGCGGTAATCTGCGTGATCGCACTCATGGTTCTGGGCACATCGAAGCGCGCCACAGTTCCGACGCGGACGCAATCGGTGGCCGAGCTGGCCTACGGTTTCATCTACAAGATGGTCGAGGATGTGACCGGCAAGGATGCGGTGAAATACTTTCCGTATATCTTCACGCTTTTCCTGTTCATCCTGTTCTCGAATTTTCTTGCTCTGATCCCGATGTCCTTCTCGCCGACATCGCATATCGCGGTAACGGCGGTTCTGGGCTTTGGTGTGTTCATCGCGGTCACGATCCTTGGCTTCGTCAAGAACGGTGCATCCTTCCTGAGCCTTTTCTGGGTGTCGTCGGCACCTCTGGCGTTGCGTCCGGTGCTCGCAATCATCGAAATCATCTCGTATTTCGTGCGTCCCGTCAGCCATTCGATCCGTCTTGCCGGCAACATCATGGCAGGCCACGCGGTTCTCAAGGTGTTCGCCGGTTTTGCCGCCATCACCGCCGTCGCGCCGCTGGCGATCTTCGGGATCATCGGCATCTACGCGCTCGAGGTTCTGGTGTCCTTTATCCAGGCCTACGTGTTCACCATTCTGACCTGCGTGTACCTCAAGGACGCGCTGCACCCGCATCACTAATGTTCGGTGCGTGACAACACGCGCCCTACGACTCAACGCAAACTTCCAATCGTAAGGAGAATTCACATGGAAGGCGATCTCGCACACATCGGCGCAGGCCTGGCAGCAATCGGTTCCGGCGCAGCCGCAATCGGGGTGGGCAACGTGGCCGGCAACTACCTCGCAGGTGCCCTGCGTAACCCGTCCGCTGCTGCATCGCAGACAGCAACGCTCTTCATCGGTATCGCGTTCGCAGAAGCGCTGGGGATCTTCGCGTTCCTCGTGTCGCTGCTGCTGATGTTCGCCGTCTAAGCTTCGGACTTTTATCCTTACGCGCGGGCGGTGCCGTGATCACGCGGCCCGCCCGATGTAACGACAAGTTCCGACGGAGGACGACATGGCAACCGAAACCACTGGTACAGCCAGCGCATGTGTGGGCCCGGATGGCAGCGCCATCGGCATGCCACAGCTTTGCGCCGACTGGATGCCGAACCAGATCTTCTGGCTTCTGATCGCGCTGATCGCGATTTACTTTGTCCTGTCCCGCATCGCGTTGCCGCGCATTGCGACGGTTCTGGCGGAACGACAAGGCACGATTACAAACGACCTCGCGGCTGCTGAAGATCTCAAGCAGAAAGCCGTGGAGGCCGAAGAGGCCTATAACAAGGCTCTGGCGGATGCCCGCGCGCAGGCGCAGGCCATCATCGCCCAGAACAAGGCCGACATGCAGGCCGAGTTGGACAAGGCTATTGCCAAGGCTGACGCCGAGATCGCTGCGAAGGCTGCGGAATCCGAAAAAGCAATTTCGGAAATCCGGGCATCGGCTGTCGAGAGTGTCGAAGCTGTGGCCAAGGACACCGCTGGCGCCATCGTGGCGGCATTGGGTGGACAGGCGGATGACGCAACGGTCGCTGCCGCCGTCGACGCGCAGATGAAGGGGTGAGCGACATGAACCGTATCATGACCATTGCTGCGGCCACCCTTGCTGCGAGCCCCGCGCTTGCGGCTGGTGACAAGCCGTTCTTCTCGCTCGCGAACACCGATTTCGTGGTCACCATCGGCTTCCTCGTCTTCATCGGTGTGCTGCTGTACTTCAAGGTGCCGTCGCTGCTGATGGGCCTTCTGGACAAGCGCGCCCAGGGCATCAAGAGCGAGCTGGACGAAGCCAAGGCCCTGCGTGAAGAGGCGCAGGCCCTGCTCGCGTCGTATGAACGCCGTCAGCGCGAAGTGCAGGAACAGGCGGATCGCATCATCGCTCATGCCAAGGAAGAAGCTGTTCTTGCTGGTGAGCAGGCGAAGGCGGATCTGGAGAAGTCGATCGCACGGCGTCTCGCCGCTGCCGAGGACCAGATCGCGTCGGCTCAGGCCAGTGCGGTGAAAGAGGTTCGTGATCGCGCGATTGCGGTTGCCATCAAGGCGGCCCGTGACGTTGTGGCCAAGCAGATGACCGCCAAAGACGCGGCCAAGAGCATCGACGATGCGATTGCCGAGGTTGGGCAAAAGCTTCATTGAGCTTCTTTAATTGCCTAAATGAAAAGAGCTCCGGTTGTCCGGGGCTTTTTTTGTTTTTCAGGGGCCGTGTTAACTGTGTTTTGACCAACTGCGCTTAGATGCCTACGGTAAAGAGGAGAAAAGCTGCTATGGTCGACAATGTGACAAACGCCCTGATCCTTGAGCATCTGAAAGCGATCCAGTCCCGGATCGGAGTGATGTCGTCGGATCTGTCCGATGTAAAGACAGATGTGCGCAGCATGAAAAGCCACATGGCTGCGTTCCGGCAGGCAGAAGTCGCGCAGGACAACGCGATGGCTTCCATGCAAGCGCGGCTTGATCGTATCGAACAACGTCTGAACTTGCAGGACGGGAATTAACCGGCGGGTGGCACCCGTTCTCCGAACAAGGCTGAACCAACGCGGATATGGGTGGCTCCGAAGGCGATGGCCTGTTCGAAATCGTCGCTCATGCCCATGGACAATTGGCTGAGACCGTTGCGGTCGGCCAGTTTGCGCAACAGAGCGAAATGTAGCGATGGGGTCTCGTCCACCGGCGGGATGCACATCAAGCCTTCAACGGGCAGGTCGAGGGCGCGGCATTCCGCGACGAACGCATCGGTGTCTGCAGGCGCGATCCCGGCTTTCTGAGGCTCTTCACCGGTGTTCACCTGTATGAAGAGCGGCGGGCATTTTCCCATCTCCTGAGCCAGCCGGGCAAACGTATTGGCCAGTTTCGGCCGGTCGAGCGTGTGGATCGTATCGAAGAGATCAAACGCTTGACGCGCCTTGTTGCTTTGCAGCGGGCCGATCAGGTGCAGGTCGATGCCGTCATATGTTTCGCGGAAGGTCGGCCATTTGCCGGCCGCTTCCTGCACGCGGTTTTCGCCAAAGCTGCGCTGGCCTTCCTTGAGTACGGCTGCCACCCGTTCATTGGGCTGGACCTTGGACACCGCGATCAGGGTTATGTCCGACGGATCGCGACCGGCGTCTTTGGCGGCCTTGGCGATACGTGTGGTGATGTCGGTCAATCCCATGGTGTGTCTCCCCAAGCGTCGATGAAGGGTTGCAGCTCGGTCTCGTAGCGGCGCCATGCAGCGGCAGAGCTCTTGTAGATGGGTTGGCGCACCTGATGCAGACTGAGGGTTTTGACGGTGCCGCCCTTTTCGTGGAACTTAAGACACTGGTCTTCCCAGTCGAGACCGGCTGCGGCAATCAAGTGCCGCGACTGCGTTTCCGGGTCCGCGACGAGATCTTCGTAACGGATTTCGGCGAACCGGTCGGGCAGGACCGATCTCCAATGCGCAATGATGTCCCGGAAGGATTTGATCACTTCGGCAATGGCAGCGAGATCGTTGGCGTAGCGATGTGTGCCTGCGTTGAAATGGTTTTTGTAGATCGAAAGGGCAATGTCGCGCGGATCGCGATGAACCACGATGAAGCGCGCATTGGGCAATGCTGCGTGCAACAGGCCGTAGATCAGGAAGGCCATGATCGACTTGTCGGTCAGATGGGGCTTGGCCGGGTTGGCGAAGGCCCGATTGGCCAGGTTCAGGCGATCCGTAAAGTCATGAAAGGCAGCGGCGGGTTCTTTGGTCAGGAGGCGCATGTCGGCCCCCTGTCCAAAGACAGCGTAGGCACTGCGCAGTGCTGTCGCCATTTCGCCGCCGGCCTGAACTCTGCTGTGACTGGCGATGATCTGTTCGACAAGGGTGGTGCCCGAACGCGGCAGGCCGGTGACGAAGATCAAGGCCGGGTCGGTGCCCGTGGCACCTGGAACGGGCTGCAAACCCGACTGTGCGGCAAGCACGCCGCGGCGTTCCGCAGCCCGCGCTTCGGGGTCATCCGGGAACAGGTCGGCCTGGGCTTTGTTGGCGATGCGAAGATGTGGAAAGACCTTTGCCGTGTTCCTCGTGTCCTCCATCGCTTTTGCCAGAGCGAAGTTGATGTGCATGCGACCCTGCACAGACAGGCGGGGATGATTGGCCAGACGGCGCATCGCACCTATCATCGGATCTTTTGCATCTATGCGGATGATTGTGGCAAGCATCCGGTGGAGTTCGGCATCGTGCGGATGTTTTTTCTGCAGCTTGCGCAGCAGGGCCTCCGACTCGTCGAAACGGCCTGCGGTCTGAAGATAGAGCGCCTTTTCCGCCTGAGGTTTGACGGCCTTGGGATCCAGAGCGATCAGCCGGTCATAGAGGTCGAGAACCGTCTGGTGATGTCCGGCGGCGGTGTGCGCCGCGATGGCTTCGGTCAGGATTGCCGGTTCCGTCCCGCGCAATGCAACGGCACGATCAATCGAGGACAGTCGTTTGTCGTGATCTCCCATGCGGGCGGCAAGGCGCGCGCGCTGGAAGTGGATTTCGGGCAGGTTGGGCGCGGTCAGGGCAAGACCATCCAGAAGCCCCGCAGCCTTGCTGAGGTCACCCTCGCGGGCGAGAGCGAGCGCCTGATCATATGTCGATTTGATCTTTTGGAGGGGAGTGGTCTGCATCGGAGCCTTCGCCTTTTGCCCTTTGCTACTTGGCCCCCGCACAAAAGAAAAGAGCGGGCAATGCCCGCTCTTTCCCTAACCAGAAGTGGTTATGAGCTATTAGAAGCTCATTGCCACGCCGAGCGAGTAGGTGTCTTCGTAGTTGCCGCCGTCGATGTCGCCACCGCCGTAACCCAGCTGAGCCTGGAGGCCGCCACCGAGGTCGTAGTTTACAGCAACACCGAAGCCGGATGCGTCGGCTGCGAAGTTGTCGTCGAAGTCGTACTCACCGTAGTTCACACCGATGGTCAGTGCGTTCATGGTGTAGCCAACGCCAACACCCCAATGAGTTGCGTCGTCAGCACCACCGGCGCTGTCGTCGGACCAGCTGGAGTAGTTCAGGATGGCTGTCAGGCCGTTGTCGAACTTGGTCGACAGGCTCAGACCGATGCGCGAGTCGTACAGAGCAGCTGCTTCGTCGATCTGCTGGTAGCCGAGGCCAACGCCCAGATCGAGACCGGTGAGAGCGGTGTTGTAGGACACACCAACCGACCAGGATGTGTCGAAGTCGGTTGCGTTACGGTCAGGAGCGACCGACAGCGATGCTGTGAAGGCATCGAAGGAGTAGTCAAGACGCATTTCCTGGCCGCCGTATGCTTCGTCCAGCGCGGAGTTGCCGTTGTAGCCCGGGTGCACGGTGTGGTCATCGTTGATGGCGCCACCGATTGCGGTTTCTGTCAGGCGTGCGTCGAAGGCCGAATCGGTGTCACCGACTGTCAGGCGCATCGGGCCGTATGCCATGAAGATTGTTGCGTTCGGCAGACGCGCTGCGTCGGTCTGATCCGGGCCGATCGCCTCGTCGAGGTCGATGGACGCGCCGAAGGACAGGCCGCCGTCGGTTTCACCGGTCATCGAGAATGTGACGTCGATGTCCGAGAACACGCGTGTTTTGCCCAGATCGCCCGTCGACGCATCGCCGGAGCCGTTTTCGTTCTGGAAGATACCCAGTTCGGCCATACCGGAGATCGAGACCTCGGCGGCAGCGATACCAGCAGTTGCGACCAGCGCTGTGGAAGCAAGAAGAAGAGTTTTCATGTTTTTCCCTCATGTGTTCGTAAGGCACGTACCAAACCGGATGGTCCGGATTAGCTGGAAACTCTATGCTCTTTGGCAGGGCGTGTTTGCAAGCCAAGTGGCCCAAGACACGGCAACTTCGCTATCTGTGATGCGCATTTGCCACAAGCCTTTCGCCCGGTTTTTCAGGCTGGAAGATCACGACCTTACCGGGATGCGTTCAAGTTCGGCTTGTCGCGGTAGGGATCGGCTTGTATGCAAAGCACAAGGCAAACAGGCATATGAGGGCAGTCTCCCATGGACCTTACACGTTTCAGGACCGGTTTTGGCGTTGCTCTTGTAGCCGTTGCAGTTTCGGGTTGCGGCTTTTTCGGCGGATCATCCGAGCGTCAGCCCGTCGACACGCCTGCTGCCGAAGATATCGTCGATGAAATCCTTCTGGAGCGTAATCCGAACCGTCCGCAAACCTCCATTCTCGACTTTTTCCGCAATCGCGGGGACATCGGGCAGGTCGGTGCGGTCAACCGGTACATCTGGAATGCTGCGCTCGAGACATTGGATTTCCTCCCGGTCGAGTCGGTCGATCCCTTTACAGGTGTGATCACGACGGGCTTCGGCACGCCTCCTGGTGGCGGACAGGCTTATCGGGCAACCATTCTTGTGAACGATCCTGCGCTGGATGCCCGATCATTGAATCTTGCGTTGATGACGCGGAACGGGCCTGCCAGCGCGGCAACTGTGCGGGCCGTCGAAGACGCGATCCTGACACGGGCCCGTCAACTGCGCCAGCAGGACAGCCGTCTGTAATCCTTTGGCCCTGTCTCGCAAAATCGCGCGGCGTCAGTCCATCGGCTGACGTACAGGATAGACCGCTGCCAGATCGTCAACCCACTTCAATTGTCGCGGCAGGCAGATTCGTTTGAGATCATAGCGTTCACGGGCGAATCGACGGGCGTTCGCACCGAGGAAATCGCGCCGTTCCGGAGCATCGAGCAGCGCGCAGGTTTCCTCGATCAATTTGTCCTGATCGAAGAAATCGACCAAGACGCCGGTCTGGCCTCCGATGATCGCCTCGCGCACGGGTGCCGTGTCGGAGGCGACGATGGCGCATTTCGCGCTCATGGCTTCGATGAGCGACCAGGACAGCACGAAGGGGTAGGTCAGGTAGACATGGACTGTGCTGACCTGGATCATCGACAGGAATGTGTCGTAAGGCACGCGGCCCATGAAATGCACGCGCGCCCAATCGGCGTCCGGGATCTGGCCGCGCACCTCGTCGATGAAGATCTGTTTCCACGTTTTGCCGGCCGGGGGTTTCGCGCCATAGCTGGTCTCGTCACCGCCCAGCAGCACGATCTCGGCCGTCGGGCGGCGGCGCAGAAGGTCGGGCAGGGCGCGCATGAACCTGTGATAGCCGCGATAGGGCTCCAGGTTGCGGTTGATGAAGGTGATGACCTCGTCGCGCTTGGTGACGGTCTTGCCATTGGGCAGCGTCAGCGCCGCATCAGGGTTGGCGACAATCGCATCGGTGTCGACGCCATCGTGACAGATTGTGATCCGTGACTGGTAGCTGTCGGGAAACGTGCCCGCCTGGAAATGCGTCGGGCTGATCCCGGCATCCATGACCTCTTCGTGCAGGCGGTTGTTGATGTTCTTGAGTCGCAGGCGCATTGCGTCGCGGTCTGGAGTCGGGCTTGGGAATTCCGGGTCGAACCCTGTCTCGGCCTTGCCGGAGCGGTGGTAGAGTTCACAATAAAGGCCAAGCCGTGCCTCGGGCCAGACATCCTTGAGGAAAAGGCTTTCACCCCAGCCATGATGGGCGAGGATGACATCGGGATCAAACCCCCGTTTCTTCAGCGCCAGAGCTGCATCATAGCAACTTGTCCCACGCAGGATCTTGGTTTCGAAATCGGCGAGCCACGGGTGGATGCCCTGCGTGGTCGATCCCTTGACGACATAAGGCAGGACGGTGATCCCCTTCCACTTGGTCGCTTCCTTGACCTTGGGGGTCAGCACGACCACCTGATCGCCGCGTTCTGCCAAGGCTGGGCCAAGGTGCTTGAACTGCGCGGGAAAGTTCTGGTGGATCAGCAGTATTTTCATCTGTCCGGTCGTTTTGCCTGTGGTTTCACCGGGTATGACCGCAAAATTCCGACATCACAATGGCGCAGGTAGGGGCGGGACTGGACGATCCTGTGGCATCGGCCTATCACCCTGCCAACAGCAGATGCACACCCGAAGGACCCATTCCATGTCGCGTTACGACCCCTCTGTCATCGAACCCAAGTGGCAGGCCGTCTGGGAAGAGAGTGAAACGTTCCGCGCCGTGCGCTCGGATGACAAGCCGAAATACTACGTGCTCGAGATGTTCCCCTATCCGTCGGGCCGCATCCATATCGGCCATGTGCGCAACTACACGATGGGCGACGTGATCGCGCGTTACAAGCTGTCCACCGGGCATAACGTGTTGCATCCCATGGGGTTTGACGCGTTCGGCATGCCTGCGGAAAACGCGGCTATGGCATCGGGCGGGCACCCGAAGGATTGGACCTATTCCAACATCGACACGATGGTCAGCCAGATGAAGCCCTTGGGCTTTGGCCTGGATTGGTCCCGCATGTTCGCGACCTGTGATCCCGAATATTACGGCCAGCAGCAGGCGCTGTTCCTTGACATGCTGGAGGCGGGGCTTGTCTACCGCAAGAACGCGGTGGTGAACTGGGACCCGGTCGATATGACCGTGCTTGCCAACGAGCAGGTGATCGACGGCAAGGGCTGGCGATCCGGTGCCGAGGTGGAACGGCGCGAGCTGACGCAGTGGTTTTTCAAGATCTCCGATATGTCGGAGGAATTGTTGGACGCGCTGGACACGCTGGACGACTGGCCCGCCAAGGTGAAGTTGATGCAGGCGAATTGGATCGGCAAATCGCGTGGCCTTCAGTTTGCGTTCTCGACGATTGACGCGCCGGATGGGTTCGACCGGATCGAGGTTTACACAACCCGCCCTGACACACTGATGGGCGCGTCCTTTGTTGGCATTTCTCCCGACCATCCTCTGGCCAAGCATCTGGAAAAGAACAACGCCGATCTGGCCGCGTTCAATGCCGAGTGCCGCAAGGGCGGCACCACGGAAGAGGCGTTGGAGAAGGCCGAGAAGCGCGGCTTCGACACCGGGTTGCGGGTGCGCCATCCCTTTGATACAGCTTGGGAATTGCCGGTCTATGTCGCCAACTTCATCCTGATGGATTACGGCACTGGTGCGATCTTCGGCTGCCCGGCGCATGACCAGCGCGACCTTGATTTCGCGCGAAAATATGACCTGCCGACCCCACTTGTGTTCACAGACCTAAAGCTGGATGACCCGGAAGGTTTCGAAATCTATACTGGTGGTCAAGTTGGCGGTCTTCCAGTCACAGTAAACCCTGATACAGGCAACGTTGCGTTCGTTCCCGGAAAAGGCGAGCGGGTCCGATATTTGCGTGGTTTTGCTGGCGATGAAGTGCAAACTGGCGATGTCGCAATCGACGCCGCAATAGAATTTTGTGAAGAGAACGGTGTCGGCCATGGCGTGACCAAGTTCCGCCTGCGCGACTGGGGTCTCAGCCGTCAGCGGTATTGGGGCTGCCCGATCCCGGTGGTGCATTGCGACGCCTGTGGCGTCGTGCCCGAGAAGAAAGAGAACCTGCCGATCGCGCTGCCCTATGACGAGGATGGCAAGGCGATTGATTTCTCGATTCCCGGCAACCCGCTGGATCGTCACCCGTCGTGGCGCAATTGCGTCTGCCCGTCCTGCGGCCAGCCCGCCAAGCGCGAGACCGACACGATGGACACGTTCGTCGATTCGTCGTGGTACTTTGCCCGCTTCACTGCGCCGCGTGCGGAGACACCGACGGATATGGCGGATGCGGAGTATTGGATGAATGTCGACCAGTATATCGGCGGCATCGAACACGCGATCCTGCACCTTCTTTATTCGCGCTTCTTTGCTCGCGCGATGCACATCACCGGGCATCTGCCGGAGCGCTGCAAAGAGCCGTTCAACGCGCTCTTCACGCAAGGCATGGTGACGCACGCGATCTACAAGACCACCGGGCCGGATGGACGCCCTGTCTATCACTACCCGGAAGATGTGGAGCTGCGGGACGGCAAGGGCTTCCTGAAAGACGGGACCGAGGTCGAGATCATCCCTTCGGCCAAGATGTCGAAGTCGAAGAACAACGTGGTCGATCCGGTTGCGATCATCCAGCAATACGGCGCCGATACCGCACGCTGGTTCGTGCTGTCCGACTCGCCCCCTGAACGAGATGTGGAGTGGACGGCCTCCGGTGCCGAAGCGGCAGCGCGCCATCTGGGCCGGGTCTACCGCATCGCGGCAGAGGTGGCCGAGGCGAACGAGGCAGCGAATGCCGAGGATGATGCGCTGCTGCGCGAGATGCACAAGGCGATCCATGACGTGACTGTCGGTGTGGAAAGCTTTGGCTTCAACGCCTCGATTGCTCGGCTTTACGCCTTTACTAATGCGCTTTCGAAATCCAAGGCTGGCTCTGATGCGAAACGTCAGGCAGCGAAGACGCTGGCGCAGCTCATGTCGCCGATGACTCCGCATTTGTCCGAGGAAATCTGGGCGCTTCTGGGCGGCGAGGGTCTGGTTGCCAATGCGCCCTGGCCCAAGGCCGATGAGGCGATGCTGGTCGAAGACACGGTGACTCTGCCCATTCAGGTGAACGGCAAACGCCGGGACGAGATCACCGTGCCCAAGGACATGGACACAGCCGAGGTTGAAAAGCTGGCGCTTGCGACCGATGGTGTGAAACGTGCGCTGGATGGCGCAAGCCCCAAGAAGGTGATCGTGGTGCCGGGTCGGATCGTGAATGTGGTTGCATAGACGCCAGACGTTTTTCGCGTTGTCCGCGCTTGTCGCGGGCGCGGCTTGCGGGTTCACGCCGGCCTATGGGCCTGAGGGCGGTGCGTCGGTGTTTCAGGACAACCTGCGGGTTGTGGCACCGGACCGGCGGGACGGCTTTCTGATCGCGCAACGGTTGGAGGACCGGTTCGGGCGCAATGACGGGGGGCGCTACGTGCTGACCGTGACGCCGACGATCCAGCGGCAGGGGCTCGCGACCTCGGTCGAGGGGACGACAAACCGGTTCCAGTTGACCGGTCGCGCGGATTACGCGCTGAAGGACACGCAAAGCGACAGCGTGGTGCGTCAGGGCCGCGTGATTGATTTCACCGGGTTTTCCGCCACGGGATCGACGGTGGCGACCCTTGCTGCTGAACGCGATGCGACGGCGCGCCTTATGGTGATCCTGGCCGATCAGATCGTTGACCGTCTGGTCATCTCGGCCAGCGGCCTGCCCGCATGAAGCTCCCCCCGCGCGAGGCGTCGGGGTATTTTGCCCGTCCAGATCCGGCGAAGCTGGGCATCCTGATCTATGGCGAAGACGCGATGCGGGTGGCGCTCAAGCGGCAGGAGTTGATCGCGGTGCTGATCGGGCCGGAGGGTGAGGGCGAAATGCGCCTCACGCGGATTCCCGCAGCGGAGCTGCGCAAGGAACCCGCACTTCTGGGCGATGCGATCAAGGCGGTCGGGTTCTTTCCGGGACCGCGCGTGGCCTTTGTCGAGGACGCGAATGACACGGTGATCAAACCGATTGAGGCGGCAGTCGAGGATTGGCAGCCGGGCGATGCTCAGATCGTTGTGACCGCCGGGCAGTTGCAGGCCAAGTCGGCGCTGCGCAAGCTGTTCGAGGGGCATCCGAATGCCTATGCGGCGGCTTTGTACAACGACCCGCCGTCGCGCGCAGAGATCGAGGCGGAACTGACACGCGCGGGTCTGGCACGACCCGATGGGGCCGCGATGGAGATGCTGACGTCCTTGTCGAAGGAGTTGGACCCCGGCGATTTCCGACAGACGCTGGAGAAGATCGCGCTTTACAAACTGGGAGATGCCGCACCGTTGACGCCGGATGAGGTGACTTTGTGTGCCCCGGGCTCGACCGGGGCCGATCTGGACGATGTGCTCAACATCGTGGCCGAAGGCCGGACCGGAGAGATCGGTCCGGTGATGTCGCGGCTGGAGGCGCAGGGCACGGCGGCGGTGACGCTGCTGATCATGGCGACCCGGCATTTTCGCGCATTGCACACGGCGGCGTCAGATCCGGGCGGAGTGGGGCAGGGGATGGGGCGGTTGCGGCCGCCGGTCTTTGGCCCGCGAAGGGATCGGATGTCGCGGCAGGCGTCGGGCTGGGGCATGCATCGTCTGGAACAGGCGCTGCAGATGCTCTTGGAGACCGACCTGTCGTTGCGCTCGGCGGGGCAGCACGGGCCTGCATTGGCGATTGTGGAACGGGCGTTCATCCGGCTCGCGATGCTGGGACGCAGGTAGGATTTGCCGGGCGGAGACCCGGTTTTGGGAGGACGAAGATGTACAAACTGGTGGGCAATCGCGCAACGCGGGCGTTCCGGCCTTTGTGGCTGCTGGAGGAGTTGGGTGTTCCCTACGAACATGTGCCTGCTGCGCCCCGATCTGAAGAGGTGCGCGCGGTCAGCCCTTTGGGCAAGGTGCCGGTGCTGGTCGATGGCGACGCCGTGATCGCCGATTCGACGGCGATCCTGACCTATCTGGCGGACAGGCACGGCGCGTTTACGCACCCGGCGGGTACGGTGGCACGGGCGCGGCAGGATGCGTGGACCTTCCGCGTGCTGGACGAGGTGGATGCGGTTCTCTGGACGGCGGCGCGGCACAGTTTCATTCTGCCAGAGGACCAGCGTGTGCCGGAGGTGAAGGACAGTCTAAAAGTGGAATTTGCCCAGAACCTCGAACGGATTGCAGGTGAATTGACCTCGGAGTGCCTTGCCGGAGATCAACCCACGGTGCCGGATTTCGTCTTGGCCCATTGTCTGGGCTGGGCGCGGAACGCAAAGTTCCCGGATGCGCCTGAGGCTCTGGTCGACTACCTGCGGCGCTTGCGGACACGGCCTGCCTTTGAGAGGGCGGCGGCGCTCTGAGGCAAAGGGCGTCCCGCGCTTCTTCCGAGAGAATTGTTCGCATCGGAAACCGGTCAGCCGCAAATCCGCGCCAAGGTGTCGGGATTGTTGATCCACGACACGTCTGATTTGCGGTTAGAGTGTCCCCGACAAGGGAGACCGCGATGACTGATACGATCCGCTTTACTCTGGATGGCAAAGAGGTCGAGGCCCGCAAGGGTGAGACCATCTGGGAGGTGGCCAATGGCCGGGGCCTCGTGATCCCGCATCTGTGTCACAAACCGGCACCCGGCTATCGCCCCGATGGCAATTGCCGCGCCTGTATGGTCGAGGTCGAAGGCGAGCGCACTCTGGTGGCGTCCTGCATCCGCGAACCCGTCGAAGGGATGGTGGTCACGACCGACTCGCACCGTGCCAAATCGGCGCGCAAGATGGTGGTCGAGATGCTGCTGGCGGACCAGCCCGAGCGCGACGCGGCGCATGACAAGTCTTCGCATCTTTGGGATATGGCCGAGCTGAACGGCGTGACGGAAAGCCGTCTGCCGACGCTTGAGGCCGAACGCATCCCGCTGCTCGACGACAGCCATGTCGCCATGCGCGTGAACCTCGATGCCTGCATCCAGTGCGGTCTCTGCGTCCGCGCCTGCCGTGAGGTGCAGGTCAATGACGTGATCGGCATGGCAGGGCGGGGGCATGATGCCTATCCGGTGTTCGACTTCGACGATCCGATGGGGGCGTCGACCTGTGTGGCTTGCGGCGAATGTGTGCAGGCCTGTCCGACGGGCGCGCTGATGCCTGCGACCGTGCTGGATGAACAGCAGGTGGGTGACAGCAAGGATTACGACAAGGAGGTCGACAGCGTCTGCCCGTTCTGCGGTGTCGGCTGTCAGATCTCGCTCAAGGTCAAGGACAACAAGGTGGTCTATGTCGAAGGGATCAACGGGCCTGCGAACGAGGGGCGTTTGTGCGTCAAGGGCCGGTTCGGCTTTGATTACATCCACCACGACCACCGACTGACCAAACCGCTGATCCGGCATGCCGATGCGCCCGAGAAGGGGTTGAACGTCGATCCTAACAACTGGCACGAGGTGTTCCGCGAGGCGACATGGGACGAGGCGCTGGACTTTGCCGCCAAGGGGCTGAAAGGCCGGGGGCGCGAGGTTGCGGGATTTGGGTCCGCCAAGTGCACGAACGAAGAGGCGTATCTTTTCCAGAAGTTCATCCGTCAGGGCTTTGGCCACAACAACGTCGACCACTGCACGCGCCTCTGCCATGCCTCTTCAGTGGCGGCGCTGTTGGAGAACGTGGGATCGGGCGCTGTGACCGCGACATTCAACGAGATTGAAAACGCCGATGTGGCCATCGTCATCGGCGCGAACCCGATCGAGAACCATCCGGTGGCGGCGACCTATTTCAAGCAGTTCACCAAGCGCGGCGGCAAGCTTATCGTGATGGATCCGCGCGGTCAGGCACTCAAGCGGTTTGCCACGCATATGCTGCAATTCCGGCCGGGTGCCGATGTCTCTATGCTCAACGCGATCATGCATGTGATCGTCGAGGAGGAGCTCTACGACCGCCAGTATATCGAGGCCTATACCGAGAACTGGGAGGCCGAGAAGGCGCATCTGGCGGATTTCGCACCGGAAAAGATGGCCGAGATCTGCGGCATTGACGCCGAGACCCTGCGGGCGGTGGCCCGTGATTTTGCCGGTGGTAAGGCGGGGATGATCTTCTGGGGGATGGGAGTCAGCCAGCATATCCACGGCACGGACAATTCGCGTTGCCTGATTTCTCTGGCGCTGATGACCGGGCATGTGGGCCGTCCCGGTGCCGGGCTGCACCCTCTGCGGGGTCAGAACAACGTGCAGGGCGCGTCCGATGCGGGGCTGATCCCGATGTTCCTGCCGGATTACCAGTCGGTGATGGACGACGGTGTGCGCTCCGCCTTTACCGAGGTCTGGGGGTCGGAGGACTTCTCGAACCAGAAGGGCCTGACCGTGACCGAGATCATGGATGCGGTCCATGACGGGCACATCAAGGCGATGTATATCCTTGGTGAAAACCCGGCCATGTCGGATCCGGATGTTGAACATGCGCGCGATGCGTTGGCCAAGCTCGACCATCTGGTCGTGCAGGACATCTTCCTGACCGAGACCGCCAACTATGCCGACGTGATCCTGCCCGCCGGTGCCTTTGCCGAAAAGTCGGGCACTGTGACCAACACCAACCGTCAGGTGCAGATGGGCCGTCCGGCCGTGACGCCCCCGGGTGAGGCCCGCGAGGATTGGGCGATCACAACGGAACTGGCGCGGCGCTGTGGCATGGACTGGCCGTACGAAAGCCCGGCAGATGTGTTCGCGGAGATGAAGCTGAACATGCGGTCGCTGGAGAACATCACCTGGGACCGTCTGGCGCGGGAAAACGCGGTGACTTACCCGTCTCTGTCGCCCGAAGACCCCGGCCAGCCGATTGTGTTCGGCGATGGCTTCCCCCGTCCGCAGGGCCGCGCGCGGTTCACGCCTGCATCGGTGATCGCGCCGGATGATGTGCCGGACAAGGATTATCCGATGATCCTGACCACAGGGCGGCAGTTGGAGCATTGGCATACCGGGTCGATGACGCGGCGGTCGGCGGTGCTGGACGCGGTGGAGCCGGAGGCGAACTGTTCGTTGCATCCCAGCACCCTGCGCAAGCTGGGGGTTGAGCCGGGCGGCCATGTGCGCCTGACCACCAAGCGCGGATCGGTTACGGTGATGGCACGGGCGGATCGGGCGGTGGCGCCGGACATGGTGTTCCTGCCCTTCGCCTATGTCGAAGCGGCGGCGAACATCCTGACCAACCCGGCGCTGGACCCCTACGGCAAGATCCCCGAGTTCAAGTTCTCGGCGGTGCGGGTCGAAGCGGCGGATACAGGCGCGGTGGCGGCGGAATAAGCTTTATTGAGCGCTGACGCGCGCAGGTTTTCTCGGCCACGGGCTTGCACCCCGTGGCCGATCTGCGTTTGGTGAGGTGACGCGTCTGACGGGTCTGTCGCATGTGGCACGGTCGGATGGAAGTATTTCGAAAGAGAAGAAGGGACAGCCATGTTGCCTGTGAAACCGGAGCGTTTTTTGGCAGACTTGCATGCTCTGCGCAGCTTTGGCGCATCAGGTATGGGCAAGGGCGTTGTGCGCCCGGCCTATTCCGATGCGGACATCGCGGCGCGCGAGTGGTTGGCCGGGCGGATGCGCGAGGCGGGGCTTTCGGTGCATGTGGATCCCGTTGGGTCCGTATTCGGGCTGGCCGAGGGCACATCGCTTTTGATGGGGTCGCATTCCGACAGCCAGCCCGAGGGCGGCTGGCTCGACGGCGCGCTGGGTGTGGTCGCGGCACTGGAGGTGGCGCGGGCCTCGGTCGAGGCGGGTGGGCCGCCGGTGTCGGTTTTGTCGTTTCAGGATGAGGAAGGCCGTTTCGGCGTGACCACAGGATCGGCGGTCTGGTCGGGGAACTTGTCCCTGGAAAAAGCCGACAGGCTGACGGACCGGGACGGTGTGACCTTTGCCGAAGCGCGGGCGCGGATGCTGGGGCGATCGGAGTTGTTTGTCGACGCCAGCCGATTCAGCGGGTTTCTCGAAATGCATATCGAACAGGGGCCGGTGCTGGACCGCGAGGGTGAGGCGATTGGCGTGGTCGATGCGATTGTCGGCATTCGCGACATGAAGATCACGCTTGTGGGCGAACAGAACCACGCAGGCACCACGCCGATGCAGGGGCGGCGCGATGCGTTTCAGGCGTTGTCACGGTTCAACAGCCTGATTGCCGAACGGTTCGCCAACGTCGTCACGCCCGCGACGGTTTGGACCATCGGGCATGTGAGCTTGCATCCGAACGCTTCGTCCATTGTGCCGGGAAAGGTGACGTTTTCGATGCAGTGGCGTGATGGCGATGCTGACAGGCTGGCCCGGATGGAGCGTATCATACGCGAAGCGGCTGAAGAGGTGGCTGCGACCGGCGGGTTCGAATTGAGCTTTGGGCCGATGCTTGGGCTTGAGCCGGTGGACATGGATGCCCGCCTGAGAGGCGCGCTTGAAAGCGCCGCCGAGGCTGAAGTGCCCGGCCGCTGGCGCAGAATGCCGTCCGGCGCGCTGCATGATGCGACCAACGTGTCGAAACTGATGCCGGTGGCGATGCTTTTTGTCCCGTCGATTGACGGGATCAGCCATGCCTTCGGCGAAGACACGGCAGAGAGCGATCTTGTGACCGGGCTGAAGGTGCTTGCCGGTGCCGTTCATGCACTGGCGTAATGTCGCCCGCTCAGCTGCATGTGATGGCAGATTGCAACCGGGCCGCGGTTTCAAAGACGTCTTCGAGGTCTTGTTGAACCCGCTTGTGGCTTTCGTCGATGTCCGCGATGAGACTGTCGAGCCCCTTGGCCTTTTCCCCAAGACGGTGTGTCTCCACACGCAGCGAAACGCGCACGGCGGACAGACCAAGCAGGGTTTGGCGCAGGCTGTCCATCCGACCAAGCACCTGACGGCATTCGTTTTCCATCCGGGCCACGACATCGTTTGATTGCGTGACATAGGCATCTTGCAGGACATCAAGACAGGCGGATTCCCTGTCTTTTTCAGCCTGTGTCATGGCTTCATCGCCCTTCGCAAAGGTGTCCACCACCTCGGACATGATGCCAGAGGCACAGAGCAGGAATTGGCTTTCCTTGGATTGGCGGAAATTCGCGGTCGAGGCGTCTGACATAAGCGTCCCAAGCCGCGTGATGCCGCTTTTGATGTCTGCAAGGATCAAATCGTAGTTGTTTGAAATTGCATCGATCGCGGCACGGTCCCGTCCCAGTTTCGTGGCTTTCAGTTTCATGTTCAGAATATAGATGGCCCCCTGGGCCAATTCTGCCATGATCGTGACGATCCTGTTGCAGATCGTCCGCTGCGCCTCGGCAACCTCAAGCGCCTTGGTCAGGCTGGCAAGGGGCGTGCGCCCCAACTGGCGTTCACGTGCCTGAAACTCGGCGACAATGGCATGCGCCTGAAAATCCGAATAATCCTCGAACCCCAGTGCCGTGAGGTTTTGCATCAGCAGTGCTGCGCTGTCTTTGGGCGACAGGGCCTTGTCCCGCTCTTGTTGCAGGATGGATTTGTAGAGGGCCTGCACCTTGCCCAGCGTCGGGCTTGTTGGTTTCATGCGAACAGACAGGTATCCGCCCGGGATTGGCAGGATCAAGGCATAGACCCAGTAATACTTGCCTGATCTTGCGCGGTTCTTGACATAGCCGGACACGGGCTTGCCGGATTTCAGTGTGTCCCAGATCAACCAGAACACCGCTTTCGGCATGTCGGAATGACGGATCAGCTTGTGCGGTGCGCCGCGTAAGGCGTCTTCCGGATATTCCGAGATCCGTGTGAACACAGTGTTGAATGCCTGAATGACGCCGCGTTCGTCGGTGCGCGAAAAGAAGAGTTCGTCAATCTGAAAGGGGCTTTCCTGATCGGTCTCGAATGTTTTTCCGGCGGCCTGATTGGCGTGGGGGTCAAGTATCAATGTCGTCATCTACTGATTTCCCAAAAAGGCATCCCTTGATCTGTTGAACGCCCTGCAAGCGAGATGCCAAGGCAGCGCCGCGTCGGGGCGGCGGATGCAGACTCTCGAATTCAGGTGGGTGTTCGGCCATATGCCGCCGGTTTGGCCGTGCCTTTGACCGGTGTGGTCTCGGAGCCTCGGAGGTGATGCTAGACGGCGAGCCTGTAGGTGATTGAGGTGGGGTGATTGTATCCCGGATGGGCGGTGCGACCGGTTTCGCGGAAACCCATCGCTTCGAAGGTCGCGTGGTTTTCCACGAGTTCGATCCGGGTTTGCAGTTCCACGCAGGGCAAGCGCAACTCTGCGGCGCGGGACTTTGCAAGGGCAATGAGGTGGCGAGCCAGCCCCTGGCGTTGGGCATCCGGGGCGACGGCGAGTTTTCCCAAGTAGAGGCTGTCGGCTTTTGGCGTGAGAAACACACAGGCCTGAACCGGATCGCCGATCACCCAAACCTCGCCGTGTCCGGCTTGCTCTGCGACGCTTTCGAGGCTCAGCCTGTGCATCGAGGAAGGTGGGTCGATGCGCCCGTCCATGAAGGCAAACGAGGAACGGATCAGGGTCAGAACGTCTGTCAGATCGGCATCGCCGGGCACAAGACGGCGCGGTGTCAGCTCCATGTGACCTCGCCCAGAAAGATATAGCCCGCGCCATAGATCGTCTTGATCAGACGCGGGTTTTTCGGGTCCTCGCGCAGTTTGGTCCGCAGGCGCGAGATGCGCACATCCATCGCTCGGTCGAAACTGTCGCCTGCAGCGCCGCCCAGCGTGTCCTGCATGTAATCGCGGGTGATCAGGCGGTTCGGGCTTTCGAGGAAGAGCCGCAACACCTCGCCTTCAGCATGGGAAAACGGCGTTTCAGTGCCGCTTTCGTCCTCCAGCGAATAACGGTCGAAATGCGCAGTCCAGCCGTTGAAGCGGGCGGTCTGCCCCGTGGGTGCCGGGGTGGCGCGGGTGCGCAGACGGGCGCGGACACGGGCGACCACCTCGGCCGGATCAAAGGGTTTGATAATGTAATCATCAGCCCCAAGCTCCAGCCCGGTGATCTTGTCCTGCACCTGTGCGCGGCCAGAGATGATGATCACCGTCGCACCCTGTTCCAGCGCCAGACGGTGCACAAGGCTGAGGCCATCGCGGTCGGGCAGGCCGAGATCGACGAGGCAGACATCCGGGGTTGTGCGGCGCAGCGCGGTTTCGAACTCTGCGGCGCGGCCAAAGCTTTGGGTGTCATAGCCTGCGTCTTCCAAAGCTTCGGACAGCATGGTGCGTATTGCGGGTTCGTCGTCGAGGATGGTGATCAGGGGTTTGGTCATGTCGGAACGGCCTCGTGGCCCAGAAACGCGGCCAGATCGGATTTGGTAAAGGGTTTGGGCAGCACGGCGGTTTTCGCAGCCGCGGTTTGGTGGCGCGGGTCAGACGCGGGCAGGGACGTCATCAGGTAGACAGGTTTCTTCGGCAAAGCTGCGACCAATTCGGTGCCAAGCGCCGGGCCTTCAAGAGAGATGTCCGACAAGACAAAAGCGATGTCGGGCACGCCTTGCGCAAGGGCAAGCGCTTCGTCTACCGATGTCGCCTCGATCACGCTGTGGCCAAGACTGGTGAGCATGTCGCGGATCGTGGTGCGCAGGTCAGGGCTGTCTTCCACCAGCAGAACAAGATCGTTGGTGAGGTGTCGTGCGGCATGGCGCAGCGGCAGGCGCAGGGTGACGCGTGCGCCTGTATCGGTGTTGCCGACCTGAAGCTGTCCGCCCGCCAGTTTGGCCATGTCATAGACCATCGACAGCCCAAGTCCCGATCCGCCATCACCCTTCGTGGTGAAGAACGGGTCCAGCGCGTGTTTCAGCGCCTCTTCGGAGAAACCGGCACCAGTGTCTTCGACGGTGAAGTCGATCCAGGTGTCGCGCATTTCGGTGGCTTTCAATCGGATCGCGCCCTGTTCGCCGCAGGCATCGCGGGCGTTCAGGATGAGGTTGAGAAGGCTGTCCTGAAGCTGACCGGGATCAAGCAGGGCGCGTTCTGTGATCGAGGTGCTGACATGCAGGGCGATGCTGTCTGGCAGTGACGGCGCTGCCAGAGTGTGCAGATCCGACAGGAAGCTTGCCACATCAAGCGGTTCAGGCCGCCATGCCCGATGCGCGGTGATGTCGGCAATGCGGTTCAGAAGGTCACCCCCGCGCCGGGCAGCCTGCAATGTGGCAGTGATCAGCGGGTCCGCGTCAGGGGGCAGATCCATGCGGGCCAGTTTCGACTGCATGCCAAGAATGATTGTCAGCAGGTTCGAGAAATCATGTGCGAGGCCCGAGGTCAGTTGCGCAGCCATTTCGCGGCGGCGGGTCTGCTGGAGTGCGGCGCGGGCCTGCGTTTCCTCGGTCACGTCCATCGACAGGATGTAGACGCCGTTTTCGGTTTCGTCAGGGGTGAAGGCCACACGGATGCGGCGGGAACTGTGGATGTCGGTAAATTCGAACGTGGAGGGATCGCCCGCCAGCGCCATCTGAAGATGCGGCAGAACACGGGCATAGGCATCGTCGCCCAAGGCCTCGGAAATATGCAGCCCGACGATCTTGGATGGCCGTCCCGGCATGACATTCGAAAGGCGCCGGTTGGAAAACGTATAGCGCCCGGCGCTGTCCACATGGGCGATATGGGCGGGCATCATTTCGGTGGTCAGGCGTGTGCGTGCTTCCATCTCGGTCAGTTCGCGCTGCGCCTCTTCCAAGGCTGACACGGTTGCCGCGAGTTTGCGGTTGGTCGCCGCCAGTTCCTCGGACCGGGCCAGCACCTCTTCGGACAATAGCTCGGACCGGGTGCGCAGCAATTGCTCCTGCGATTTCACCTCGGTGATGTCGGTATAGACCGTGACCCAGCCGCCCTGTGGCAATGGTGCGCCTTCGACACTGATCGTGCGGCCATTGGCGCGGGTGCGTTCCATGTAGTGCGGCTGAAAGGCGCTGGCCTGTTCGACGCGGGTGCGGATGAAGGTTTCGACATCGTCGATCTCGCCGTATTCCCCACATTCGACCAGGTGGCGGATCGTCGTTTCGAAATCGGCACCAGGGCGGGTGAGGGCCTGCGGGAGATCGAACATCTCGGCAAAGCGCGCGTTGCAGGCGGCCAGTTTGAGGTCGCTGTCATAAATCGACAGCGCCTGACCGATCAGGTTCAACCCGGCCTGAATAAGCGCGTCTGTCTGCATGAAGCACAAGCCCGAACTTGGTGTACGTATGACTGGCTAGCATCGGATCGGCGCGGCGCAAAGACCGTCCGACCGCCTGTTACAATTCGTAAGGATTGAGAAAACTTTAGGAAAAAGTTGACCCCCACCCTGCCTTTTGTCCAATCTTGAGACAGAGTCGCGCAAAGCGAACGGTTCGGGGAATGCACCCGGGCAACGGGAGGAAAAGTTTTGGCACATCTGACCATGGGCGCAGAAGGTCTGCGCTCGGTTCCGGCGCTGTTGGCGCGCAACGCTTCGCAGTTTGGCGCATCGCCCGCCTACCGCGAAAAGGAATATGGCATTTGGCAAAGCTGGACCTGGGCGGAAACCGCCAAGGAGGTCGAGGCGCTGGCACTGGGTCTGCTGAACCTGGGTGTGAACGAAGGTGATTTCATCGCCATCATCGGGCGCAACCGGCCTTACCTATATTGGTCGATGGTCGCCGCGCAATCCGTGGGGGCGATCCCTGTGCCGCTCTATCAGGACGCGGTGGCCGAAGAGATGGAATACGTGCTGGATCATTGCGGCGCGCGCTTTGCCATTGTCAGCGATCAGGAGCAGGTGGACAAGGTGATCGAGGTGCAGGACCGCTTGCACCAGTTCGAACACATGATCTATCTCGACCCGCGCGGCCTGCGGAAATACGACCATCGCCGGTTGCATCAGTTCAGCCATGTGCAGAACCAGGGTCGCGCCGCCTATGATGAATATATCAACGACTTGCAGGCACGCACCGCCAGGCTGGATTACGACAGCACCTGCGTGATGCTCTACACCTCCGGCACCACCGGCAAGCCCAAGGGTGTGGTGCTGTCGAACCGCAACATCATCGAGACCGCCAAGGCGTCGTCGGACTTCGACCATCTGCGGGCCGATGACGAGGTTCTGGCCTACCTGCCGATGGCGTGGGTCGGCGATTTCATCTTCTCGATCGGGCAGGCCTATTGGACGGGCTTCTGCGTCAACTGTCCGGAAAGCCCGGAGACCATGATGACGGACCTGCGCGAGATCGCACCGTCCTATTACTTTGCGCCACCACGCGTGTTCGAGACACAGCTCACGCAGATCATGATCCGCATGGAAGACAGCGGCGCGTTCAAGAAAAAGACGTTCGACTATTTCATGGACCATGCCCGCAAGGTCGGCCCGGCGATCCTCGATGGACATCCGGTCAGTACTCTGGACCGGCTGAAATACAAGCTGGGCGAGGTGATGGTCTACGGGCCGTTGAAAAACGCGCTGGGCTTTTCGAACGTGCGCGTGGGCTATACGGCGGGTGAGGCGATCGGCCCTGAGATCTTTGATTTCTATCGCTCTTTGGGCATCAACCTGAAGCAGCTCTACGGCCAGACCGAAGCGTCGGTCTTCATCACCCAGCAGCCGGACGGCGAAGTGCGGTCGGACACGGTGGGTGTGCCGTCGCCGGGTGTGGAGATCCGCATCGCAGAGAATGGCGAAGTGTTCTACCGTTCGCCCGGTGTCTTTGTTGAGTACTACAAGAACGCGGAATCGACGGCCGATACGAAGGACCCGGAAGGCTGGGTTGCTACAGGCGATGCCGGGTTCATCGAAGAGGCCACCGGGCATCTGCGCATCATCGACCGCGCCAAGGACGTGGGCGCGATGGCAGATGGTGCGATGTTCGCGCCAAAATATGTGGAGAACAAGCTCAAGTTCTATCCGAATATCTTGGAAGCGGTGGTCTTTGGCGCAGGGCGCGATCGCTGCTGTGCCTTCATCAACATCGACCTGACGGCGGTTGGCAACTGGGCGGAGCGCAACAACATCGCCTACGCGTCCTATCAGGAGCTCGCGGGGCACAAGCAGGTGCTAGACACGATTCAGGCGCATATCGAAGAGGTCAACGCGAGCGTGGCACAGGACGAGATGCTGTCGGGATGCCAGGTGCACCGTTTCCTTGTGCTGCACAAGGAGCTGGATGCGGATGACGGCGAACTGACCCGCACGCGCAAGGTGCGTCGCAAGATCATCGGCGAGAAGTTCGAGGATCTGGTGAACGCTCTCTATGACGGATCGACCTCGGTCTATACCGAGACGGAAGTCACCTATGAGGACGGGCGCAAGGGCAAGATCAAGGCGACGCTGGAAATCCGTGACGCCAAGGTCGTCGCGGCCACACCGCAGCGGATGGCGGCGGAATGATGGCCCGGTTTGCACCGCAATCCGACGCCAGCGCCCCAAGAATTTTATGGGCGGGCCCGAGAATCTTCGTACGAAGATTCTCGAACAACCTTAAGAAATCATGGAGCCACGCGGCAGATGCCGGGGGAAGGGCGCAATGAAAGACACCGAAGGATATGTCACCGCAGACGGGCGTCAGATCGGCGGCACGCTCATGGAAATGCGCAACATCACCCTGCGGTTCGGCGGTGTGGTGGCCATTCAGGACATCAGCTTCGACATCCGCGAAGGCGAAGTGCGCGCCATCATCGGCCCCAACGGCGCGGGCAAGTCGTCCATGCTCAACGTCATCTCGGGCTTCTACACGCCCTCGGAAGGTGAGGTCTGGTACAAGGGTGCCAAGCGCCCCCCGATGAAACCGTTCGAGGTGGCCCGGCAGGGTGTGGCGCGGACGTTCCAGAACATCGCGCTGTTTGAAGGGATGACGGTGCTCGACAACGTCATGACCGGGCGGCTGACCCACATGAATGCCGGGATCGCAAGCCAGGCGCTTTGGTGGGGCAAGGCGCGGGACGAGGAAATGGAGAACCGCGAAAAGGTCGAGCGGGTGATCGACTTCCTCGAGATCCAGAACATCCGCAAGACGCCGGTGGGCCGTCTGCCCTACGGTCTGAAAAAACGGGTCGAACTGGCCCGCGCGCTGGCGGCAGAACCGTCGCTGCTGCTGCTGGACGAACCGATGGCAGGCATGAACGTCGAAGAGAAAGAGGACATGAGCCGCTTCATCCTCGACGTGAACGACGAATTCGGCACCACGATCTGCCTGATCGAACATGACATGGGGGTCGTGATGGACCTCTCCGACCGCGTGGTCGTCATGGATTACGGCAAGAAGATCGGCGACGGCACCCCGGACGAGGTGCGCAACAATCAGGATGTGATCGACGCCTATCTTGGCGTGCCGCATTGAGGGAGCAGACATGCTGAACGACATTTTCATCGCGCCCTTCGCGGATATGATTTCCGCACCGGACTTCCTGATGCAGGTGCTTTGGGAGGGGCTGGTCTCGGGCATTCTCTATGCGTTGATTGCGCTGGGCTTCGTGCTGATCTTCCGGTCGAGCCGCATCTTCAACTTCGCCCAAGGCATCATGGTGGTGTTTGCCGCGCTGACGCTGGTGGGGCTTTTTGCCATGGGCATCCCCGCATGGATCAGCGTCGGTCTGACGCTGGGTGTCATGTTCGTGCTCGCGGTCGCCATCGAACGGGTGGTGCTGCGCCCTCTGGTGGGCCAGCCCGACATCATCCTCTTCATGGCGACCATCGGGATCACGCTCTTCCTCATTGGCTTTGGTGAGACGATTTTCGGCGGTGAAAACAAGGTCATGATCACCGAAGAACTGGGCATCCCGACGGGTGACACCGTTCTCGAACCCTTCGGCGGCCTGCTGATCCTGCAGCATCTCGACATCACCGTGGTGGTCGTGGCGACGCTGCTGGTGCTGGCGCTCCTCGCCTTCCTCAACTACACCCAGATGGGCCGCGCCATCCGCGCGCTGGGCGACGACCATCAGGCGGCGCTGTCAGTGGGGATCAGCCTGCAGACGATCTGGGTGCTGGTCTGGTTCATCGCAGGCATCATCGCGCTGGTCACCGGCATCGCTTGGGGCGCGCGCGCCGGTGTGAGCTTTGCGCTTGAGGTGATCGCCTACAAGGCGCTGCCGGTTTTGATGCTGGGCGGGCTGGAATCCATCACCGGGGCCATCGTCGGCGGGTTGATGATCGGCATCCTCGAAAAGCTGTTCGAGATTTACTGGGGCCAGCCGCTGCTCGGCGGCAACACCGAGACGTGGTTCGCCTTCGTGCTGGCCCTTATCGTGCTGCTCTTCCGTCCGCAGGGTCTGTTCGGGGAACGGATCATCGAACGGGTCTAGCGCAGCGCGGGGCGCGCTGTTCGCAGGGGATGCCGGGCAAAGGCCCGGTCTACGGAAAGATCGAAAGTAACATCACATGGCCAAACTGATCGCAGTTCTGAACGTTATCGCCTGGTCCGGCTTCTGGGCCTTCGGATACCTTGCCCTGTCGAGCGGGTCAGAGGCGGGCAGCCAGACGGTTGTCGCCATCCTCTTGGCGGCTCTTGGCGGTGCGTTGGGGCTTTGGGCGTATTTCTGGCTCATTCGCCATTCCGAGGCGACCGGCTATGCCAAACCGCGCAACCGCGTGACGATCAAGGAAGAGGAGACCGCCTGATGCTCTACCGCACGGCTGGCCAGTTCAAGACGAGCTATATCGCCGATCAGGCCCTGTTTCCGGTCAAGCAGGATGCGTTTCTGCTGGGTATCATCCTCGCGCTTGCGTGGATCGTGTTCCCGCTGACCGCGTCGGAATTCACCTTCCAGACGCTGCTGATCCCGATCCTGATCTATGCGCTGGCTGCGATGGGGCTGAATATCCTGACCGGGTTCGCCGGTCAGCTCAGCCTTGGCACCGGGGCCTTCATGGGGGTGGGGGCCTATGCCTGCTACAAGATGGTCACGCTTTTTCCGTGGATGAACCCGATTGTCGCGATCCTGCTGTCGGGCGTGTTCAGCGCCGGGATCGGGGTGGCCTTCGGCATTCCCAGCCTGCGGATCAAGGGGTTCTACCTCGCCATTGCGACGCTTGCCGCGCAGTTCTTCCTTGTCTGGCTGTTCGAAAAATGGTCGTGGCTCTACAACTACAACGCCTCGGGCGCGATTCAGGTGCCGAACCTTGAAATGTTCGGTGTGTTCGTGTCCGGCCCGCAAGCGGCCTCGGTCACCGAATACTATATCGTGCTGTTTGTGGTCACGCTGCTGACGCTGCTTTGCATCAACCTCACACGCGGCAATCTGGGCCGCACGTGGAAAGCCACACGCGACATGGACATCGCGGCAGAACTCATTGGGATCAACCTGATGAAGTCCAAGCTCACTGCCTTTGCCGTCTCGTCCTATGTCGTGGGCGTCGCGGGCGCGCTGTATGTCTTCATGTGGAAAGGTGCGGCAGAGCCCAACGTGTTCGACATTCCGCTGTCGTTTCAGGTTCTGTTCATCGCCATCATCGGCGGCCTTGGGTCGATCATGGGCAATTACCTTGGCGCGATCCTGATCGTCGGACTGCCGGTTGTGCTCAACGTGATCGCGGGCACTCAGGTGTTCCAGATGTCTGCGCTGGGCGCAGCGGTTCTTGTGGCTCTGGCGGCGGCGGTGGCCTTTCTCGGCTGGGTGGCGCGCAGCGGCTGGACGGTTGGCGCGGTGGCAGGCTTCGTCGTGCTGACCCTGATCTACGGCTATGCGCAGACCCAAGGCTTCCGCATCGACAGCGCCCTGATCGAGCACATCAACGTGATGATCATCGGCGGGCTGATCATCTTCTTCCTGATCATCGAGCCGCACGGACTGAACCAGCTTTGGCGGTTGATCCGTGAAAAACTGATTATCTGGCCCTTCCCGCACTAAGGCGGGCGGGCCCAAGACCAAGAACCTGAAAGCACCATGACAGTTCCAATGGGAGGACAACCATGAAACACTTTACCAAACTGGCGATTGCCGCGGCGCTCGGCACCGTGCTTGGCACGGCAGCCGTCGCGCAAGAGCTTTACACACCGAACCTCGCCTACCGGACCGGCCCCTTTGCCGCGACAGGTATTCCGCTGATGAACGGTCAGGCGGACTACATGACACTGCTCAACGAGCGCGACGGTGGTGTTGGCGGAGTTCGGATCAACGCAGAAGAATGCGAGACGGGCTACTCCACCGAAAAAGGTGTGGAATGCTACGAGAAGACCAAAGGTACGGCGATCGTGACCCAGCCCTGGTCCACTGGCATCACGCTGCAGGTTCTGCCCAAGACCAACGTGGACGAGATCCCGATCCTTGCTCCGGGGTACGGCTTCTCGCCGATGGCCGATGGCAAGGTGTTCCAGTGGGCGTTCAACATGCCTGCCGGATACTGGGATGCCGCTGATATGATCATCCAGTACCTCGAAGGCGAGGGTGGATCGCTGAGCGGCAAGAAGATCGCGTTCCTGCATCTTGACCACCCGTTCGGCAAGGAACCGCTTCCGGTTCTTGAAATGCATGCCGCAGGCAAAGGCTTCGAGCTGCTGCCGATCCCGGTCGGTCTCAAGGAAATGCAGAACCAGTCCGCACAGTGGTTGCAGATTCGCCGCGAGCGTCCCGATTATGTCGTGATGTGGGGCTGGGGTGCGATGAACGCCGGGGCCATCACCGAAGCCGTGAAGACCAAGTTCCCGATGGAAAACTTCATCGGCGTCTGGTGGGCCGGACACGATGCGGACCTCAAGCTCGTTGGTGATGACGGCAAAGGCTACAAGTCGATTTCGTGGTCTTTCCCGAACCCGGATGCGCCTGTGATGAAGCAGGTCAAGGAAATGGTCTTCGACAAAGGGTTGAGCCAGTCCAACGAAGAAGAGATGCAGGGCGTTTTCTACGGCCGTGGTCTCGTGATGTCTGCGATCCTCGCGGAAGGCATAAAGAATGCGCAGGAAAACTTCGGCACAGGCCAGATCGACGCGACGCAGTTGCGTTGGGGTCTCGAGAACATCAACCTGACCGAAGAGCGGATTGTCGAGCTGGGTCTCGAAGGCATGGTGCCACCGTTCTCGACCTCCTGCGGCAACCACACCGGCCATTCGGGTGGCTGGATGCTCGAATGGGACGGTGCCAAGTTCGTCAAGGCGTCTGACCTGCTCAAGCCAAATGTCGATGCCTATGCCGACTTGATCGCGACTTCGGCTGCAGAATACGCCACCTCGAACGCGCCTTGGGCGATGAACGAAGAGTGCTCGGCCACCAACTAAGGCCACGCTTCGCCACCGGCGGCGACCCGCGCCGCCGGTGGTTTCCCCGAAATTTTATCACTTGGTAAAATCATGCTGGACGCCACACGCACAGACGAGACCCTGCTCGAGGTCAACAACATCGAGGTGATCTACAATCACGTGATCCTCGTTCTGAAAGGTGTGAGCCTGACCGTGAAGAAAGGCGGCATCACCGCGCTTCTGGGCGGCAATGGCGCTGGCAAGACCACCACGCTCAAAGCGATCTCGAACCTGCTGCATTCCGAGCGCGGGGAGGTCACCAAGGGCTCGATCATCTACCAAGGCGAACGGGTGCAGGATCTGGACCCGGCCGCGTTGGTCAAACGCGGCGTGATCCAGGTGATGGAAGGTCGGCATTGTTTCGGCCACCTGACCGTCGAAGAAAACCTGCTGACCGGGGCCTATACCCGCAAGGATGGCAAGGGCGCCATCGAAGCCGACCTTCAGATGGTCTACGACTATTTCCCCCGCCTGAAAGAGCGCCGCAAATCGCAGGCTGGCTACACCTCGGGCGGTGAACAACAGATGACAGCAATCGGTCGTGCGCTGATGTCACGCCCCCAGACGATCCTTCTGGACGAGCCGTCGATGGGTCTCGCGCCGCAGTTGGTGGAACAGATCTTCGAGATCGTGAAATCGGTGAACGAGAATGAAGGCGTGTCCTTCCTTCTGGCTGAACAGAACACCAACGTGGCCCTGCGCTATGCGCATTACGGCTACATCCTTGAAAACGGGCGCGTCGTGATGGATGGCCCCGCGTCTGAACTGCGCGAGAACCCGGACGTCAAGGAATTCTATCTCGGCGTGTCCGACGAAGGCCGCAAATCCTTTCGCGATGTGCGCAGCTACCGCCGCCGCAAACGTTGGCTGGCCTGAGGCGCGCGACATTGAACCAAGAACTGACCAGACAAGGCGTTGCTGTCATGAGCACCCATTTCGACGATTTGGAAACCCGCAGCCCGGATCAGCGCGTGGCGGACCAGCTAGAGGCGCTGAACGCGCTGTTGCCGGCGCACGGGTTTGATCCGCTTGGCGACCTGTCGGACCTTGCCAAACTGCCGGTGCTGCGCAAATCCGACCTGAGCCAGCGGCAAAAGGACAAGCCACCCTTCGGCGGTCTGCCGGTGTCGAACCTTGCGCATATCTTCCAGTCGCCGGGGCCGATTTATGAACCCGGTGGTGTGACCCGCGACTGGTGGCGGATGGGCCGGTTTCTGCATGCGGCCGGTTTCGGCACGACGGACATCGTTCAGAACTGCTTTGGCTACCACCTGACCCCGGCAGGCATGATCTTTGAGAACGGCGCGCGCGCCGTGGGCGCGGTGGTGCTGCCCGCAGGCACGGGCCAGACCGAATTACAGGTGCTGGCCGCGCATGATGTCGGTGTGACGGCCTATGCGGGCACGCCGGATTACCTAAAGGTGATCCTGGAAAAAGCCGACGAGATGGGTGTGCAGCTTGGCATCACCAAAGCGGCCGTGTCCGGCGGAGCGCTCTTTCCATCGCTGCGGTCTTGGTACAAGGATCGCGGCATTTCCTGCCTTCAGTGCTATGCCACAGCCGATGTCGGGCATATCGCCTACGAGACCCCGGCGATGGAGGGGATGATTCTGGACGAAGGCGTGATCGTCGAGATCGTCACGCCCGGTACTGGCGATCCGGTTCCGGAAGGCGAGGTGGGCGAAGTGCTGGTCACATCGCTGAACCCCGATTATCCGCTTGTCCGCTTCGCCACAGGCGACATGAGCGCCACGATGCCCGGACAAAGCCCCTGCGGCCGGACAAACGCCCGCATCAAGGGCTGGATGGGCCGCGCCGATCAGACGACCAAGATCAAGGGCATGTTCGTGCGCCCCGAACAGGTGGCCGCCTTGGTCGCAAAACATGCCGAGATCGACCGCGCCCGTGTCGTGGCCAGCCGCGATGGCGAGATGGACGTGATGACTGTCCGGATTGAAACCGCCGCCGATGATGCCGCACGGTTCGAGTCGAGCATCGTCGAAACGCTCAAGCTCAAGGGCCGTGTGGAACTGGTGCCGCCGGGGGCCTTGCCGCGGGACGGGCTCGTGATCGAAGACGCGCGCAGCTACGACTGATGGGGTGTTTCGGGGCATATGCCCCGCAATCGGTGCCCGTTATTGGATAACTTTTGCGTTTCATGCGTTAGTCTGCCGAAAGGACGGAGGACCACCGCATGAACCGACTCGCTTTCTCCATGACCGCTGCCCTTTCGCTGGCAGCACCCGTCTGGGCGGACAACATTGACCTGTTGATCATCGGCAACAGCGATCCGGGCATGGTGCAGCGCCTGACCGGAAGCGGCGACATGACGGCGCTGCAAACGGCGTTCGAGGCACGCGGCGCCGAGGTCAGCCTGTCCACCGGTGCCGATGCCGACGCGATGCGCGCCGCGTTCCAATCCTTTGCGCAAGGTCTGGACGCCACCACCGATGACGTCGGCATCTTGCTCACCGGGCGGATCGTGTCGACCATTGCTGGCAGCTACCTGCTGCCTGCGGAACTGTCCGAAGACATGACGCTTGCGGATGTCCTGACCGACGGGTTTCCGCTGGATAGCGTCTATGCCGTCGCAGCACGGTATCCCGGCCGCGCGCTGATCGTCATTGGCGAGGTCGAAACCGACTGGGTGCTGCCGGATGGCCTGTCCCTCGCTCTGGCCCCGCAGGATATTCCGCAAGGAGTGACCGTGGCCATAGGGCCCGCCAGCACAGTCGCGCGGTTCCTCGACACACTGCCCGAAGCGCCCGGCGAGGACGTTCTGCCACGGGCGCGCGAAGCAGGGCTGAGCCTATTGGGGTTCGTGCCGCGTCACTTGCGCATGTTTGCAGGGGCCGATGCACCCTTGCCACAGGTCGTTGAGGACACACCTCCCGAAGACCGCAGCGCCGAGGATGCTGCGGCGTGGCAAAGCGCCCTGTCGGCGGACACGGAAGACAGCTATGTCACCTATCTCGCCGCCTTCCCCGAGGGCCGGAACGCGGCCGAAGCGCGTCAGCGCCTGACCGCAATCCGCGCCGAACCCTTCTTTCGCGAGAAACAGACCGAAGACTCGCTTTCCCTGTCCCGCGATGCCCGCCGCGAGATCCAGCGCGACCTGTCGCTTCTGGGGTACAACACACGCGGGATCGACGGCATTTTCGGCCGTGGTACACGCGGGGCAGTGACCGCGTGGCAGAATGAAAACGGCCTGACGGCGTCGGGGTATCTGAATGCCGACCAGATCGCGCGTCTTGATGCGCAGGCCGAACGCCGCGCCGCCGAGCTCGAGGAAGAGGCGCGCCAGAGACAGGCGGAACTTGAACGTCAGGACCGCACCTTCTGGTCAGAAACCGGCGCACGCGGCGACGAGGCCGGCTTCCGCGCGTATCTCAATCGCTTCCCGGATGGTCAGTTCGCCGATGTGGCGCAAGACAGGTTGGACGCAATCGAGGAACAGCGTCGCGCGCAGGCCGAAGGAGAGGAACGCCGCCGCTGGCAGCAGGCCCGCGAGATCGACACCGAGGCAGGCTATCGCGGCTACCTGGCCGAGCGTCCAAACGGGGCCTTTGTCGAAGAAGCGCGGGCGCGGATTGCATATTTCCAGAACAATTCGGAACAGATTGCCCTGCAACAGCGGGCACAGGCCGACGAGGCGGCCCTGGGTCTGAACGACGTCGCCCGCCGTCTGGCCGAGGCACGGCTGGCCGATCTGGGTCTGCAACCCGGCGCGGTGGACGGCATCTTCGACGAAGAGTCCCGCCGTGCGATCCGCAGGTATCAGGATGCGCGCAAGCTGCGGGTCTCGGGCTATCTGGATCAGGCCACGGTGGTGCGCCTGATGGCGGACACGATTCTGCGCTGAGGCTTAATCGAGGTCTGTCCACGGCCAGGGTTTGACGTTGCTCGCCGCTGTCTGATACCGCGCGGCCTTGGCGATCCAGATGCCAAGGTCGGTGCCGAACTCGGCAAGTCTCTCGTTGGGGCGCTTGTTGTTGACCAGCATGATCACGAACTGGACGACCGTCATCACGCCCAGCACGGTCTGCGCAACCGAGATCATGATCGCGATCAGGATCATGTAGATCAGCCGTTCCAGCAGGCCGTCGGTCTTTTCCGGTTCGTGCTGTTCGCCGTGCAGACGGCCGGCAACCTTGTCTTCGTCAGAGGCGGGCACTTCGGCGATCCTTTCGTGTCGGTGTCGGGGCGACTTTATGCATGTTCCGCCTTCTGCGCCAACCCGCTTTGCCCCGAACGTCGGGGATCGTGGACAAGATCAGCCCTTGTTTGACCTCTCTGTGGCGCAGGACTAGGCAAGGTCATGTGGTCTAAGCGACCCGCTTTGGAGGGCTGGGATCGAAAGGAGACAGAGAATGGACAAGCTGGCAACCGGTCAATGTTTGTGCGGTGCCGTCAAATTCCGCATCTCCGGCGCATTCGAGAGCTTCTTTCTGTGCCACTGCAGCCGGTGCCGCAAGGACAGCGGATCGGCCCATTCGGCAAATCTGTTCGCGACCTGCGCCAATCTGGACTGGCTGACAGGCAAGGATCAGATCCGCATCTTTCACTTGCCCGGCACGCGGCACGTGAAAAGCTTTTGTGCAACATGCGGTTCGGCGCTGCCATATGCGCCCCCGAACGGGAATATGCTTGTCGTGCCGGCCGGGGCGCTGGACACGCCCGTCGGCCTGCGACCCGACGCGCATATCTGCGTGTCCAGCCGGGCAGACTGGGATTGCGATCTGGCAGATGTGGCGGAAATCAGCGGACTTCCCGGCTGAGGTCCCAAAGTCAGGCCCCAAGACCGGCGCATCCTTCGGCACTGCGCAGCGGCTTGGGCCTTGAAACCATCCTGCACAAACAAAAAAGCCGTCCCGAAGGACGGCTTTTTCGCGCAATCTGCGTGTCCGCTCAGCCCTGACGGGCTTTGTACCGACGCTGCGTCTTGTTGATCACGTAGACGCGGCCTTTACGGCGCACAACGCGGCAGTCGCGATGGCGGTTCTTCAGCGAACGAAGCGAGTTCTTGACCTTCATCGGGTCTCTCCTCTTATCGCGGCGCGCGAGCGCCTTGGTGGTTGCGGGTGCCCCGAGCCGAAGCCCGAGACGGCGAATTCAATGGTGGGCGATACAAGGTTCGAACTTGTGACCCCTTCGATGTCAACGAAGTGCTCTACCACTGAGCTAATCGCCCTTTGAACCAACCCGATTCACGTACCCCAAATAAAAGGGGCGCGTGAAGCCGCGCCGGTGGAGCGGTCTATAAAAGGAGTCGTAGCGGGGATCAAGGGCTTTGGTCATAGAAAAAATCGGTCTATGTATAGCGGATAGGGAGAGCATATGCCCAAAGTCGCGTACCACCTCGTTCAGCCTGAAGTGCACACCTCACGGGTGGTGTTCGCGTCGCCGCATTCGGGCCGCGACTATAGCTGGAATTTCCTGCGCTACACCGTTCTGGACGAAGTCACGATCCGCTCTTCGGAAGACGCCTTTGTCGACCGCCTGTTCGATTGCGCACCCCAATTCGGCGCGCCCTTCATCAAGGCAGGTGCGCCCCGTGCCTATATCGATCTCAACCGATCCGCCGAGGAACTGGACCCCGCGCTGATCGAAGGGGTGCGCCGACAGACCCACAATCCACGCGTGGCCTCTGGTCTGGGTGTGGTGCCGCGTGTCGTGGCAAACGGGCGACCGATCTATCAGGGCAAACTGCCCCTGGTCGAAGCGGAACGCCGTATCGCGCAGTTCTGGCATCCCTACCATTCGCAGTTGCGCAATCTCATGCAGCAGGCCCATGCCCGCTTTGGCGAGGCGATTCTGATCGATTGCCATTCCATGCCGCACGAGGCTCTTGACGGTGTTGCAAAATCGACATCGCGGCGGCCCCAGATCGTGCTGGGCGACCGGTTCGGTGCCTCGGCCAGCCAGACCGTCGTTGACCAGATCGAGGCGGCCTTCACGGATGCCGGTCTGATCGTGGCGCGCAACACGCCCTTTGCGGGGGCTTATATCACGCAGGCCTATGGCCGTCCGTCGCGCAATCAGCACGCGGTGCAGATCGAGATCGACCGTTCAATCTACATGGACGAACGCACGATCCGTCCCAATGCCAATTTCCATAATTTCCGCAAGCTCCTGCGCAGCGTGATCGCAGAAATCGCCGCCACCGGGCAGGCCGAGGACATGCCTCTGGCCGCGCAATAGGCTCAGTCGAAAAGCTGCGCCAGCGCTGCTTTCAAAGCATGGCTGTCCGGGACAACCAACCGCACGGGCACCGTCAGAACCTTCATCCGATAGCTTTGCGGCAAGCGCACCGCGTCTTTTTCCGTTGTCACCAGTTGCGCGCGGGCGGTCTGCGCGTCTTTCTCCAGCCGCGCCAGAAGGGTGGATGTCAGCGGTTGATGGTCATCCAGCGCGCGGGTTTCGACCAGATCGACCCCCAGATCCCGCAGGGTCAGAAAGAACTTCTCGGGATGTCCGATCCCGGCAAAAGCCAGGCAGCGCAACCCCTCCCAATCCATTCCGGTCTGCAAAGGCATCAGATGTCCGGTCAGGTGGGGCAGGGGGATTCTCGCCCCCCAGGTTTCGGCAAACTGCGCCTGCGCTGCCTCAGGTCCGATCGAAAGCACCAGATCCGCCCGGGCCATCGCGGCCGCGACCGGCTCGCGCAGTGGCCCTGCCGGGATGCAGCGCCCGTTGCCGAAGCCGCGCGTGGCATCGACCACGATCAGCGACAGGTCCTTGGCAAGGCTCGGGTTCTGCAACCCGTCATCCAGCAGGATCACCTCTGCCCCCGCAGCCTTGGCCGCCAATGCGCCCTGCGCCCGATCCTTCGACACCCAGACCGGCCCAAAAGCCGCCAGCAGCAACGGTTCGTCCCCCACGTCCCCCGCGCTGTGGCTGCGCGGATCAACTTGCACCGGCCCCTCCAGCGATCCGCCATACCCGCGCGACACGACATGGGCGGTCTTGCCCATATCCGACAGCATCTGCATCAGCGCGATCACCGTCGGAGTCTTTCCGGTTCCACCCGCATTCACATTGCCGACGCAGATCACCGGGACCCCCACGCGCAACGGCGTCCCCCGCCGCAGACGACGGGCCGTCGCGAGGCCATAGAGCGCACCCAGCGGGGCAAGCAGTCGCGGCCACGGTCCGGGCCGGTCCGGCGGCGTGTCCCAGTAGGCTGGTGGCCTCATCGTGCGCCCTCCATCGCATCCAGCCATTCGCTGATTTGCGCAAGGATCAGATCGGCGGTTTCGGCCCCGGCAGACACCACGTTCCAGCCCGCATGGGCCATCGCCGCCGCCCGGTCCGGGGCGATCAGGTGCGACACCGCCGCGCTGAGCGAATCCATGTCCTTGACGATCCGCGCCGCGCCCGCCGCGACAAGCCGGGAATAGGACTCTAGATGTCGGCCCACATTCGGGCCATAAAGGATGGCCGATCCCAACGCCGCCGCCATCATCGGAGACTGGCCACCACCTTTCCCGGCGAGCGATCCGCCCAGAAAACACAAGGGGGCCAGCCGGTACCACAGACCCAGCTCGCTGTCGTCCCCCGCCAGAAGGACCTGCGTGTTCTCGTCCGGCATGTCACCGTTTTCCCACCGCGCCAGACGCAGCCCGATCTCCTGACAGAGATCCGCCATGACCGGCTCGTCCTCGGGATCGGCGGGAACGGCCACAAGCAAAAGCCGATGCGCCAGACGGGCGGCACGGCGATGGGCGCGCAAGACGGCATCCGCCTCGTCGCGCTGCACATGCGCGGCAAGCCAGACGGGGCGTCCGGCCAGAACAGCCGTCATTTCCTCGTGCAGACCGTCATGGCTCATCAGGGGAAACACTTCGGGCTCCAGCGGTGAGGCGACCTCGATCCGGTCATCGGGCACACCCAGACGCCGCATCCGAAGGGCCGCCTTCTTGTCCTGCGCCAAAAGTGTTTGAAACAGGCTGAGCGCGCCGGCCGACGCATCCGGGAGGAACCGCTTTGACGGCTGGCGCCACGGCGCATCGGCTGCATCGGCCAGCAGAAGATGTGCGCCCGACAGGGCGGTTTCGTGGATCAGTGCCGGACGCAGACCATTGCCCGCCCACACCAGAATATCGGGCCGCCAGTGATCGAGGAACCGGTGGACATCACTCAGGGTTTCGGCGGGGGGAGTGCCGACGGCCTGACCGTCGATCACCAGACCCTCCGCAGGGATCGAGTCGCAGGTCAGCAACAGGGAAAAATCCTCGCGCTGCAACCGCAGCCGTTTGATGAGGGTCAGAAGCGTCTCAAGCCGGGTGCGCGTATCGCTGTGCAACCACAGAACCGGACCCGCCGGACGCGCGGGCCAGCGCGCCGCCTCTGCGGTCAGCCGGTCCGATCCCCGCGCCAGCGCCAGATAGGCGGTCAGACTGAACGGCCTGCGCGCCAAACGGTCAGTCCTGTGCTTCGGGCGACGACGTGCTGGCGTCCATCAGTTTTTGCAGATCCCCAAGGAAATAACGCATATGCGCATTATCCACCGTGCGCTGCGCCTCGGTTTTCCACGCGTCATAAGCCGACTGTCGGTCCGCGAAAATTCCCACGATGTGGATGTTCTGCGGGTCCTTGAACACGTTTTCCGACGGCGTCACCAGTTCTCCGCCAAAGACGATGTGCAGATGCTGGGCCATGGGCCATTCCTTCCTTGCTGCGGTGCAGCCAACCTAAGAAGCTCCGGGTCGGGGTCAAGGTGCTTAGGGGAGGCGCTGCGCAATCATCCCCTTGATCGCGCGGGCATGCTCGGCTGTGGCCCCGCAGACATCCTCGGTCAGCGCGCGGGCGCGGTCGATCAGCGCGTCAGGCTCTGCCACCTCGTCGATCAGACCCCAGGTCAGCGCCTCGTCGGTCGTGATCTTCTGCCCCGCCATCAGGATCATCTTGGCCCGTGACGGCCCGACAAGGGCCGACAGGCGCGCCGGGTCAGATGGCTGCGGCAGAAAGCCCAGCTTCATCACCGGGTAGAACACCTTGGTCCCCGGCACCGCGATGCGCAGGTCGCAGGCCAGCACCATGCCCATCGCGCCCCCGGCAACCGTGCCGTTCAGCGCGGCGATGGTCAGGCCGGGATGCCGGGCGATGGCCCCCGACAGCCTTTCCCAAAGCGGGCTGAGCGCAAGACCGGCCTTTGCCGCCTCGAGATCCGCCCCGGCGGAAAACACCTTGCCGACCCCGGTCAGAATGACCGCCCGCGCGCCGCGCGCCTCTTCGACACCGACGCAGAGCGCCTCCAGCATCTCTGCGGTGAGCGAATTGGCCTTGTCTGGCCGGTTGATCGTCAGCACACACAGAGTGCCGTCATTCTGAACCTCGATCATATCAGTCCCACCTTCCTGCGGACGTCCTCGTCTCTAAGCGAGATTTCTTCGCCCAGATACGCATCCGCCTCCGGGCCGCACATCCACAACAACGCCTTGGCCGGCCAGTCCGCCGGGATGTGGACCGACCAGTCAAGCTGGCTCACTGGGTTGATCCCGCTCGCCTTGATCTCGCGTTGCATCTGGGTCGCCACGGTGCCCGGCGAAAGGCCCATCGCGCGGATGCCCTTGTCGCCCATTTCCTTGTGCAGACACATGGTAAGCATTGCCGCCCCCGCTTTGGACGCACAATAATGTGACCATGCCTCGATGGGATTATGCGCCGCACCCGAGCTGACGGTCAGGATCGTCCCGCCACCGGCGGCCTCCATCACCGGCAAAGCGGCCCGCATCCCGTGGAACACGCCCTTGAGGTTGATGTCGATCACCTGCCCCCAGCCATCGGGATCGGCTTCGTCCATGCGGGAGATGGGTTCGATCACTCCTGCGTTGTTGATCAGAATGTCGAGCCCGCCAAAGGCGGTCACGCAGTTCTCAACCGCCTGTGCCACTTCCCAGTAGCGGCTGATGTCGCAGGGAATGGCCACGGCCTTTTGCCCGATTTCCCCGGCCAGATCGGCGATGCTGTCCGCCGACCGCGCCACCAGAGCGACATTGGCACCCGCTTCGGCGAAAACCTGCGCAGCCTCGGCGCCGATGCCGCGGCTGGCCCCTGTGATGAGAACAGTGCGTCCTGTGAGATCGGTCATGCGATGGCCTCCGTTATCCGTTCCCCGCAGTGCTACTTCGGACATGACGAAGGGTCCACCCACTTGACCCTGTCAGGCAGGAGGTTGAAGCTGCCTGCGGGAATTTGAGTCATCAGGAAATCATCATGCGTCGCCTACAACGCCTTTCATCTTGCTCCGTTCTGGCCCTTTTTCTGGCCAGCCCACCCGCCCTTGCCGATCTGACCGCGCCTCAGGTCTGGGACGGGATCGAGTCCGCCTTGCAGGGCTTCGGCTATTCCGTCACAGCCACCGAAACGCCCACCGGCGACGGGCTTGACGTGACCGATGTCACGATGCGGTTCGACGCCCCCGAAGACAATGCGACCGTCGAAATCAGCATCGAATCCATCGATCTTGTCGAAAATGGCGATGGGTCCGTGTCGATGACCTTTCCCGCGTCCATGCCCATCACCATCGATGCCGCCCCCGAAGGCGAAGATGCGGTGACGATGGTGCTCGACTATGGCAACAGCGGTCTGGAACTGGTGGTGTCCGGCGCACCGGGCAATATGACCTACACCTACAGTGCCGACACATTGTCGGTCGCTCTGGCGGACATGCAGATCAATGGCGCGCCGGTGTCCCGCGAAGAGGCACGCTTTGACTTTGTGCTCGAGGATGTCGCCGGATCGACCGTCGCCGTCACAACCGCGGGCACCAGCATCACCCAGAGTGTGGAAGCGTCCGCAGCCCGCTACGATTTTGCCTTCAACGATCCCGAAAGCGATGATGCCGCGCTGGTGTCGGGGTCGATGGAGGGTTTGTTCATCATCAGCGCGACTGTCCTGCCCGAAGGCTTCGACGCCAATGATCCGCAATCGCTCGCGGCAGGCGGGTTCTCGGCTGAAGGTTCCATGGGGTACACGGGGGGCGAAATGCAGTTCGCCGCGACCGAACCTGCAGGCACCACATCGGGCACCACGCGGAGCGGCTCTGTCCGGCTGGATTTCGCGATGGACGACGCCGCCCTGCGCTATGAGGTGAAGGCGACCGATCAGGCAGTCAGCCTGTCCGGGCCGGAAATGCCCCTGCCTGTGGATGTGCGCATGGCCGAAAGCGCCTTTCGCATCACCGCGCCGATCGCCAAGGCCGAGGAGCCGCAGGATATGGCCTTCGGCCTGACGCTGGGCGGGTTCGAGATGTCGGACCTGCTCTGGAACGTGTTCGATCCCGGCGCGGCCTTGCCCCGCGATCCCGCCACCATCGCGATGGACCTGAGCGGACAGGTCACACCGTTCTTCAACCTCTTCGATCCGGACCAGATGGCCCAGCTTGACGCCACGGGCGGATCACCGGGCGAGCTGAACGCGCTGACCCTGAACAACCTCACGATCGAGGCCGCCGGGGCCAAGCTGGGCGGATCCGGGGCTTTCACCTTCGATAATGACGATCTGCAGACTTTCGGCGGTTTCCCGCGCCCGAATGGTGAGATCAACGTCACTCTCGATGGCGCCAACACCCTGATCGACAAGCTCATTGCGATGGGTCTGCTGACCAGCGAGGATGCAATGGGCGCGCGGATGATGATGAGCATGTTCGCGGTGCCGGGGGATGGGCCGGACAGTCTGAAATCCACATTGACGATCAACGACCAGGGGCATGTTCTGGCGAACGGCATGCGGATTCAATAACACTTGCCAAGGGCCGCGTTTGCATCAACGCAAACGCGGCGATGCGCCGACGCATCGCCCCCCTACCGTCGCAACGCAGGCAAACCCACACCGGTCGACTCGAACCCGCCATCCGCGGCGATCACCTGCCCGGTGACGTAGGACGCCCTGTCCGAGCACAGGAAGGTGATCACCTCGGCGATCTCCTGCTCCGACCCGTAGCGGTTCAGCGGGATCGCATCGTGATAGGCGTCGATAATCTCTTGCGTGTGCACCGCCATCGCCAGCTTGGTTCGCACCGGGCCGGGGCAGACGCAGTTGACGCGGATGCCGTATCCGCCCAGTTCCGCCGCATGCTGCTTGGTCAGATGGATCACGGCAGCCTTCGACGTGACATAGGCCACCCGCAGGGTCGAGGCGCGCAGCCCGCTGATCGACCCGATATTGACGATGCTGCCCCGGCTGGCCTTGAGCGCAGGCGTTGCCGCCTGCGTACACAGGAACACCCCGTCTAGATTGGTCGCCATCACCCGCCGCCAGCCCGCGAAATCGGTCTCTTCCACCGGGCCGAACTCTGCCACACCCGCATTGTTGACCAGCGCATCAACCCGCCCCGCCCAGTCAAGCGTCCGTATGACCATCGCCCCCGCGTCTTCGGGCTTTGACACATCTAGCGGCAGCAAAAGCGTGTCGGGCACGCCCTCCTGCTTTGCCAGTTCCTCGGCATCGCGGTCCAGAAGCGCCACGCGCCAGCCCTGTTCAAGAAACAGCCTCGCCGTGGCCAAACCGATGCCGCGCGCGGCCCCGGTCACGATTGCGCAGTTCTGGCCCATGTCGTCCTCCCCGTTTGCGCAACCTCTGGCATGGGGAGGCGACGCTGTCATGCAGGAAGAGGCCGGATCAGCCCGCCATCAGATCGGGCAGGTCGCCGTTCAACCCGGCGGCTTCGCGGATGAAGGTGCGCCGTGCGCCGGGGATCGCGTTGATCGCCGCCATGCCCAGATCGCGCCCGGCCCGCAGGATTGGATTGTCGTTCGAGAACAACCGGTTGAACACATCCGTCGCGGTCAGCAACGTCGCCGTATCGAATCGCCGCCACTGTTCATAGCGGTCCAGAACGAAGGGGCTGGCAAAATCCTCGCCGCGCCGGACCGCGTGGCCGATGACATGCGCCAAGGCCGCCACATCGCGCAGCCCCGCGTTCAGCCCTTGGCCCGCAATCGGGTGCATCCCATGCGCGGCATCGCCCACCAGCGCCAGACGATCCCCGATAAACCGGTTGGCCATAGTCAGACCCAGCGGATAGGTGAACCGCTCTCCAGCAAGGGAAATCTCGCCCAGAAAATCGCCGAAGCGCGGGCGCAGCACCGTCAGATAGTCCTCTTCCGGCAGCGCGTTGATCTCTTCCGCCAGCCCGCGCTTTTCGCTCCAGACAATCGACGACCGGTTGCCCGTCAGTGGCAGGATCGCCAGCGGCCCAGCGGGCATGAATAGCTGATGCGCCACGCCGCCATGGGGCTTTTCATGCGCAATCGCACAGACCAGTGCGGTCTGGTTATAGTCCCACGCGGTGCGCCGGATGCCTGCGCGCTGCCCGGTGCCGGTTTGACGTCCATCCGCACCGACGATCATCTGGCCGGTCAGCATGGTGCCCGACGCAAGGGTGACATTGGCTCCGGTCGCTGTCACGTTCTGATCCACAACGGTCTCGCCCGCCAGATGGGTGACCAACGGCTCGGCCGCCATCGCCTCAAGCAACGCGCGTCGCAGATACCGGTCCTCAATCATGTGGCCCATCGGGCCTTCCTCGATCTCCGCGCTGTTGAAATGCAGGCCCAGAAACACTTCGGCATCGCCCGCGCGCCCATCGCTGACCTTGATCTCGGTCATAGGTTGCGCATTCGCCTTCAACCCGTCCCACAGGCCCAAAGCATTCAACATCCGCACCGACGCCAAAGCCAGAGCATAGGACCGCCCGTCGAAATTGTCGCTGCGCCGCGTGCCTTCAGGGCGCGCGTCGATGACGGTGCTGGACAGGCCCGCCTTGGCAGCGGCAAGAGCCAGCGTCGGACCGTTCAGCCCGCCGCCGACGATCAGAATATCGGAGGTATTGGTCATAGGCCGAAATATGGAAGCGCTGCCGGGATTGTCCATGCGCTTCTCTGCCGCTACCGTCGCGCGAAACCACAGGTCAGGGAATGATCACATGAGCGAATGGCAGGCCATGACCGCCGCCGAATTGGGGCGCGGCATCGACAAGGGCGAGATTGATCCGGTCGACCTGACCCGGTTCTTTCTGGATGCCATCGACACGCATGAACACCGTGACCGTATCTATGCCCGCCTGACCCCGGATCGCGCCATGGCCGAAGCCACCGCCGCGCAGGAACGCGCCCGGCTCAAACTGCGTCGGTCTCCGCTTGATGGTGTGCCGATCAGTTGGAAGGACCTCTTCGACACCGCTGGCGTGGCAACCGAATCTGGCTCGCAGCTTCTCAAGGGCCGCACGCCCGATGCGGATGCAGAGGTCCTGCAGGCGGCCACCCATCAGGGTCTGGTCTGCCTTGGCAAGACGCATCTCAGCGAACTGGCCTTTTCCGGGCTTGGCTTGAACCCCAAGACCGCGACGTCGCCCAATATCCACAATCCCGACAATGCACCCGGCGGATCGTCGTCCGGGGCCGCCGCCTCGGTCGCGTTTGGCCTTGCCCCTGCGGGCATCGGTTCTGACACCGGTGGCTCCGTCCGTGTGCCGTCGGCCTGGAATGATCTGGTCGGCCTCAAGACCACCTCGGGCGTACTGAGCCTCAAGGGCACGGTGCCGCTCGCCGCCAAATTCGACACGGTTGGCCCACTTTGCAAATCGGTCGAAGATGCAGCACTGCTTTTCGCCGTGATGAAGGGCGACGCCCCCATCGACATGACGCCGACCGCGCTCAAGGGCAAACGGCTGGCCATTCTGACCACAACCGCGCTGGACGATCTGCGCGACGACCCGCGCAAAGGGTTTGACCACGCCGTGCACCGCTTCCGCGAGGCCGGGGCCGAGATCATCCAGGTTGCGGTGCCCGAAGTCGATACGGCGATGGCGCTGGCACCGATCCTCTTCGGCTGCGAGGCGTATGGCACCTGGAAAGACGTGATCGAGGCGAACCCCGACCTGATGTTCGCGGAAATCCTCGCCCGGTTCCGGGGCGGCAAGGATTTCACCGGGGCCGATTACGTCGCGGCCTGGCACACGCTCGAGCGGTGCCGCGACACCTATCTTGCGGCCACCGCCGGGTTCGACGCAGTGCTCTGTCCGACCAGCCCGATCACCCCGCCGAACGTCGCGCGTCTGCTCAGCGACAGTGACTATTATGTCACGGAAAACCTGATGACTCTGCGCAATACACGGATCGGAAACCTCATGGGACTGTGTGCCTTGACGCTGCCGACCGGCATCCCGGCCTGTGGCGTGACGCTCATGGCAGCACCCCGCGATGAACGGCGGCTTTTGCGGCTGGGTTTGGCGGCCGAGGCGGCGCTGGCCTGAACCTTGGCCGGAAAGCCACAACCGACTGATCCCTGCGCTCTTTTTCTGGACGCACCCGCCCTTGCTATGTAATTTGGCTGCAAAGAGGGCGTGAACGACCCTCAATCTGAGGCAGTATTGGCATGTTTCCCGAGCGGTTCTCGAACCTTCCGGCTTATGCGTTTCCGCGTCTGCGCGCCCTGTTGGACGTGCACGAACCCGGTGGGCCGGTCGTGCACATGACAATCGGAGAGCCGAAACACGCATTTCCCGCATGGATTTCCGACATTCTTGCCCAGAACATCGCCGGTTTTAACAAATACCCGCCGAACGAAGGTACCCCCGAACTGCGTGCCGCGATCAGCGACTGGGTGCAGCGCCGCTACGGTGTTGCCCTTGATGCCGATACGCAGATCATGGCGCTCAACGGTACACGCGAGGGGCTGTACAATGTCGGGATGGCGTTGTGTCCCGAGACCAAGAACGGCGCGAAACCGGCTGTTCTGATGCCGAACCCGTTTTATCAGGTCTACCTGATTTCTGCGATTTCCGTGGCCGCCGATCCGGTCTTCGTGAACGCCACCGACGCAACCGGCCATCTGCCCGACTTCGAAAGCCTGCCCGAAGACGTGCTGAACCGCACGGCGCTGGCCTATATCTGTTCCCCGGCCAACCCGCAGGGCACCGTGGCCGATCACGATTACTGGGAACGGTTGATCACGCTAGCTGAAAAGCACGATTTCCAGATCCTCGCCGATGAATGTTACTCCGAGATCTACCGCGACACGCCCCCTGTGGGCGCGCTTCAGGTCGCGCAGGAGATGGGGGCCAACCCCGAACGCGTCGTGATCTTCCACTCGCTCTCCAAACGCTCCAACCTGCCGGGTCTGCGGTCGGGCTTTGTCGCTGGTGGGCCTGAATCGATCAAACGCATCCAGCAATTGCGCAACTATTCCGGCGCGCCGCTTCCCCTGCCGCTGCAGGCGGTGGCCCAAGCGGTCTGGAATGACGAGGCGCATGTCGAGGAAAACCGGGCGCTCTACGCCGAAAAGTACGATCTGGCCGACCGTATTTTCGGCAATGTGCCGGGCTACAGGTCCCCACAGGCGGGGTTCTTCCTGTGGCTGCCGGTCGAGGATGGCGAAACCGCAGCGCTCAAGCTCTGGAAAGACACTGGCGTCCGCGTGCTGCCGGGGGCTTACCTGTCGCAGGACACAGAGGCCGGGAATCCCGGCAAAGGCTATATCCGGGTCGCCATGGTGGCCCCAAAAGAAGAAACCGAACGCGGCCTGACGCAGATCAGGGACTGCCTTTACGGCGGTGAAGACCAATAAAGAGGCGAACGATGGCATATCAGGCGCGGGGGCGGGACCCCCTCTTTGACAGCAACATGCAGGCTGCGCTGGAGAAGCGCGGCAAGGAACTGGGTGGCTTCGTCCTGATGGCGCTGGGGGCGATGGCCGCCGCGATGATCTATTCGTATTCGCCGCAAGATCCAAGCTGGCTGTCCGCCACCGATGCGCCCGTGCAGAACTGGCTTGGCCGGGCAGGGGCCTCGGTCGCAGCGCCCTTGTTCATGATCGTCGGCTGGGCAAGCTGGGGTCTCGCGCTGGTCCTGCTGGTCTGGGGCGCGCGCTTTGCCCTGCACCGGGGCGAGGAACGCGCGCTGTCCTGCCTTATCTTCGCGCCGATCTGGGTGGCCTTGGCCGCCGTCTATGCCGCTGGCGTGCCGGAAAACAGCACATGGACCCACAGCTTTGGCTTGGGTGGTCTGTTCGGCGACATGATGATGGGTTCGATCCTGACGGTCCTGCCTTTGGGCACCACATTCGCGCTCAAGCTCATGATGCTCCTGCTGGGCGGTGTCGTTCTTGTGATGGGCGCTTTTGTTCTGGGCTTCACCCGCCTGGAACTGTCCCGCCTTGCCCGGTTCCTGCTGGTTGGTGTGATCATGGTCTATGCGACGATGCTCAACCTTCTGGGCAAAGGCGCGTCCGGTGCGCTGGTCGCCGCCCGCCATATGCAGGCGAAGAACGCTGAACGCCGCGCGATCCGCGCTCAGGAAGAGGCTGAAGCCGCCGAATGGGCCGCCGCACAAGAGGCCGTGCGGGCCGAACCGCGTGTCACCCGTATCGCGGCCAAGGCAGCGCCCGCAACCTATCCCGAAGACGACCTGATCGACGATCCCTATCCGGCACCCGCACCGCAGAAGACCGGCTTCCTCTCCAAGATGCCGTCGCTGATCCGCCGCGCCGATCCCGAGCCGGAACTCGTCGAAACATGGCCCACCGGAGACCTGCCCGAGACGCTGCCGGGCGACGACCGTGTCCGCGCCAAGATCGCCGACGCCATCAAATCGCGCGTGCGCCAGAATCCGGCGGTGACCTCGGCCAAGGCCGCGCCCCTGACCAAGGGACGGGGCCGTGGCCCCGATCCGCTGATTTTCAAACCCTCCGTCACCCTGCCGCCGGAACCCCCTGTCACCGCCCGCGCACCCGCGCCATTGCGGGCCGAACCCCCTGTGACCGCGCCGAAACCGGCCGCCTATCAGCCGCAGCCGCAAGCGCCGCTCTATGACGACGAGCCGGAAAACATCTTCGACGACATGACTGACTGGGACGATTACGGCGATGACACGCAGGCTTACGCGCCGGTGCCGCCCGCTCCGCCCGTGGTCCCGCAGCCCGAGGCGCGCAAGGTCGTCCAGCAACCTCAGCGCAGACCGCTCCAGCCGTCCAAGCGGGCGCAGCAGGAAGCGCAGCCGCAACTTCAATTCGAGGACAAGCAGGTCGATTACGACCTGCCGCCGCTGGGCCTTCTCATGGACCCGGCCAATATCGAACGCCACCATCTGAGCGACGAAGCGCTTGAGGAAAACGCCCGCATGCTCGAGGCGGTGCTCGATGATTACGGCGTGAAGGGCGAGATCGTCAGCGTCCGCCCCGGCCCCGTGGTGACGATGTACGAACTGGAACCCGCACCGGGCCTCAAGGCGTCCCGCGTCATCGGTCTGGCAGATGACATCGCGCGCTCCATGTCCGCACTCTCCGCCCGTGTCTCCACCGTGCCGGGCCGCAGCGTGATCGGCATCGAACTGCCGAACGAAAAGCGCGAGATGGTCAGCTTCCGCGAAATCCTCTCGACCCGCGACTATGGCGACGGCACCCAGAAACTGCCGCTCGCGCTGGGCAAGGACATCGGCGGCGATCCGGTTGTCGCCAACCTTGCCAAGATGCCCCACCTGCTGATCGCGGGGACCACGGGTTCGGGTAAATCGGTCGCCATCAACACCATGATCCTGTCGCTGCTCTACAAGCTGACGCCTGCCGATCTGCGGCTTGTGATGATCGACCCCAAGATGCTGGAACTTTCCGTCTATGACGGCATCCCGCACCTTCTGTCGCCCGTTGTGACCGACCCGAAAAAGGCGGTGGTCGCCCTGAAATGGGTCGTGGGCGAGATGGAAGACCGCTACCGCAAGATGTCCAAGATGGGCGTGCGCAACATCGACGGCTACAACGGCCGCGTCGCCGACGCGCTGAGCCGTGGCGAGATGTTCGAACGCACCGTCCAGACAGGCTTTGACGACGAAACCGGCGAACCGATCTTCGAGACCGAGGAAATCCAGCCCGTCAAAATGCCCTATATCGTCGTCATCGTCGACGAGATGGCCGACTTGATGATGGTCGCGGGCAAAGAGATCGAAGCGTGCATTCAGCGCCTCGCCCAGATGGCGCGTGCCTCGGGCATCCACCTCATCATGGCGACACAGCGCCCATCGGTCGATGTCATCACCGGCACGATCAAGGCGAACTTCCCGACCCGGATTTCCTTCCAGGTCACCTCCAAGATCGACAGCCGAACCATCCTTGGTGAAATGGGGGCCGAACAACTGCTGGGGCAGGGCGACATGCTCTACATGGCCGGCGGTTCCAAGATCATCCGCTGCCACGGCCCGTTCGTGTCCGACGAAGAGGTCGAGGAAATTGTCACACACCTCAAGGCCTATGGCCCACCCGAATATGTCAGCGGCGTGATTCAGGGCCCGGATGACGAAAAGGCCGACAATATCGACGCGGTCCTTGGCCTCAACACCGGCGGCAACACCGACAGCGAAGACGCGCTGTACGACCAGGCCGTCGCCATCGTGGTGCGCGACCGGAAATGTTCGACCTCCTATATCCAGCGCAAACTGGCCATCGGCTACAACAAGGCCGCGCGGCTTGTCGAACAGATGGAAGAAGAGGGCGTCGTCACCGCAGCCAACCACGTCGGCAAACGCGAAATCTTGGTGCCCGAGCAGTAAAGTGCCCGGGCTATCGTTTGATCCCCAATCTTGGGTCGAACGTGAATGGCTCTTGCGAAACGACAGTGACCCGCGACATCTCGGGGTGTTGCGGGTTCAGCAGGTAATTGACCTCATTCGGGATCACCATTGACGGCACGCACAGGATCGCGGATTGCGCAGACTTTAGCCAACGGTCGCCGAAGGCGCGATACTCTGAAAGGCCTGCATCCAGCGGCACATCCGCGAGGTGCACAACCTCCATCGCAAGATCCGCCGGAACCTCCAGTTTGACCGCAATCAGGTTCGGCAATTTGTGCGACACCCGCATCGACGGTGGCAGATGCACGAACACTTCCAGACAGCTCAGGGCCAGCGATCCACCGCAATAGACGACGGCCCGTCCCGGCGAATTCCAACGCCCGCCTTCCTTTCTGGCCCCAAGCCCGTCGAGGCCCGGAGCGTATTCGGGGCGCGTCAACCGCCAGACATGCATCAATCGAAGATGCCGTGTTCCAGCCGGGTCAGAACGCCTTCAACCTCGCGAGCGCCAACATCCGTGCTGGCCATCTCCATCGGCACCTCGTCGTTCAGCGCGGGGTTGGGGCTGCGCAGCCATTCCTCGGCCAGATCTTCGTCTTCAAACACACGAAACGCATGGGCCGTCACACGAACCAATCGTGCCAATCCATCCGCCTCCTCGGGCTTCAAAGGTTCGGTGCGCTGCAGGCGCCGTTCCAGCGTGCGCATCGAGATGACGCGCGCCAGATCAAGCTTGGTCAAGACAGAACACCTTTGCAGATCGCGCGCAACAGACGCCTGAATGCCCTGTGAAATCGCAGCATAGGAGAAATCGAAATGCAGGGTCTGTCCTTCCGAGATCACTTCGTATTCAGAGCCTTGCGATGTGATCATCATCGAAGTCGAGCTGGCCTTCCGAATGTCCGATTTGTCCGAAATCACTTTCGTCCCGTCCTTTTGTCTCAGTACCTTGGTGTCCCGGGGAGACGTTTCGCCAAATGCCACAGGCAAGTTGTGCATATGGCGGTATGTTTGTGCAAGGTCAATAAATGCCAAGGGTAAAGGTTCCGTCACCATGACGTGAGCCTGCAACACCCGAAGGATCAGCCGAAATTCGCCACCTGCTATCGCATATCCGCGCCCGGTTCGCCATATTGTGGTCCATGAGTTCCCGAGCAGACAGGATCCAGGACCCTATGCGATTTCGTTCCCTTGCCCTGATGGCCGCGCTGACGTGGATGTGGGCCCTTCCCGCTGCGGCCCAGCAATTGTCCCTCAACAGGCTGTCCAACTACCTTAACCAGCTCACCAGCGCCGAGGCGACCTTCACCCAGATCAACGCCGATGGAACGATCTCCACCGGGACGCTCTATATCCGCCGCCCAGGCAAGATGCGCTTTGAATACAACCCGCCCGAACAGGCGCTGGTAATGGCCAATAACGGCGGCGTCTACGTGTTCGACCGCAAGCTGGGAGGAGAGCCGAACACCTATCCGCTTGACCGCACACCGCTTGGCCTGATCCTCGCTCGCAATGTCGATCTCAATCGCGCCAACATGGTTGTGGCGCATGGCTATGACGGCACCGCCACGACCGTGACGGCGCAGGACCCGGAACATCCCGAATATGGCAGCATCCAGCTCAAGTTCACCGACAACCCGGTCGAACTGCGCCAATGGGTCATCACCGACGATGGCGGCGGCCAGACAACTGTGGTTCTGGGCGCGCTCGACCGCAAGCAACTGGCCAACAGCCTGTTCAATGTCGAACGGGAACGCACCGCGAACCGCTGATCCGCTCTGTCGGGGCGGCTCTACGCGGCCCCGGCATCCGCAGGCAAAACCTGCACATCGGTCACCAGAATGATCTCGCACCCCCCGACGATCGACCCGTCATCCCTCCGCGTCGACGACCGCCAGGGCGAAATCCCGTTGCCGGTGACGGTCACCAGATACCCCCGCAGCCTGACCCGCGCACCGACCCGGATCGCCATGAGCGCGTCGTTCACCTGTGGGTTGGCCGGGATCAGATGGTTGTTCGTGACCTGCTCTTTCCAGCGTTTCGGCAGATCGGCCCCGGGTCTGTTCGAGAACCAGATCATCCGGTGCCCGGTGCGGAACTCCAATCCGTCGGTACCACCGGGTGCGGCCAGATCGCCCCAGACAATCCCCAGATCGAGAGGCGACACCGCACTGGTCGGGTCATGGCGAAACTCGCGCCGCGTGACGACGCGCCCTTCGATCACGTAGCTGGCCAGCACTCGGGCCTCGAACCCATCGCCCAAGGCGACCTGCACACCCGAGACACGGCGCTGCGCAGGAGATCCGTCGGATGCCGCGGTCAGGGGCAGGGCGGGCAGCAGCGACCGGTCCACCGCGGTGGCCAGATCGGCGCGCGGCGCGTGTTTGTCGGCGCTCAGGCCAAACACCCATGCGGCCAGAACAATGCCGAAAACGGCGATCTTGGTGCCCTCGTCAAACATGCCGGCCAATGCCTTTCACCTTGTGTCGCGCCCCGCGTCTACCCCTTCAAAATGGCAGCAATGGGCCGGTTTCAGGCCCGACCTGCCCCACCTGCGCGCGGCGATGCGCCAACGCATCGCATGTTTGCGTTGACGCAAACGCCGCCCCGTCCCAATGCTGCGCATATGCACCGACGCCAGATCCTCACACTCGCCACAGCCGCGCTTCTGACGCCCGGCCGCGCAACCGCCCGAAACGCGCGCCAGCCGACCGGCTATCTGCGCACCAACTGGAGCCGCGATCCCTTCGCCCTCGGGGCCTATTCCTATATCGCGCGCGCCGCCTCCCGGGCCGACACGGACGCGCTGCGCCGCCCCGTCGCCAATCGCCTCTTCTTTGCCGGAGAAGCCACCCACCCCGACTACAACAGCACCGTACACGCCGCCTATGAAAGCGGTCTGATCGTGGCCGACACTGTGGCCGACACACGCGCCGAAACGGTCGCCATCATCGGTGCCGGGATCAGCGGCCTCACCGCCGCCCGTGCCCTGCGCGACATGGGATTGGACGTGACCGTGTTCGAGGCCCGCAACCGGATCGGGGGGCGCATCTGGACGGACAGCCGCCTCGGCACGCCGCTCGATCTGGGGGCAAGCTGGCTGCATGGCGACGACGGCAATCCGCTGGTCCCGCTGGCGCAAGAACAGAGGATGCGCAGCGTGGTCACCGGGGACGACTATGTTCTGCGCGGGGCCGGGGGCCGCAGGCTGCGTGACCGCGATGTGCCCGACTGGTTCGAGGATGTGGTGACAATCCAGCAGGAATACGGTGCCAGCACCGCAGAGATCAACTGGGATGCCTACGAGGACGATCCCGACTACGATGGCGATGACCGGCTTTTCCCGCAGGGCTATGCGCAAATCCTCGGGCAAGCTGACAGCGATCTCGACATCCGCTTCGGCACCGAGCTGCGCCGCGTCAGCCTCGACGGCGACAGCGTTGCGCTTGCCTCGGCCGATGCTGCGCTGGGTCGGTTCGATGCTGTGGTGATCACGGTACCGCTAGGTGTTCTCAAGGCCGGACGCATCGCCTTTTCCCCGGCTTTGCCGGACGACAAGCAGACCGCGATCAACAGGCTCGGCTTTGGCCTGCTGGACAAGCTCTATCTGCAGTTCGAAGATGTGTTCTGGGATGCCGATGCGACCTGGATCCTGACACCCGAAACCGGTCTGCCGCCGGGGCAGTTCAATCAATGGCTCAACCTTGCGGCGGTGCTGGATGTGCCGATCCTGCTTGCCTTCAACGGAGCCGGGCCCGCGCGGGATCTGTCCGGCCTGTCCGACGACGCCCTTGTTGCCCGTGCCCTGCAGGTGCTCGAAGCTGCCTATCCCGACGGATAGGCCTGAATCAGGATGTGTTAACAAAAGGTTAAAGGGTCAGCGCCCCTGTCCCAATGTTTCGCGCGCGAAACAATGGGGCCGGTTCGGACCTATCTGCAGGCTTATCTGCGGACCGGGCAGGTCGCCAACTGGCCCTGATACATCACCGACCGCGCCGCCACCTCGTCGGCGACCCGCAACAGCCACGCCTTGCTGTTATAGGTCCCGCGCGAGAACCCGGTGCGGCCTTCGTGATAGGCCAGATATTGGTTGCGCGCATCCGCCAGCGAGATCCCAAGCCGGCGGTTCGATTCCGCCATGTACCAGCCCATGAAATCCGTCGCGTCGTCGATGTCGTTGCGTTTCGCGCGGAACTTGCGCTGGTCCTGCTGGTATTCTTCCCATGTCCCGTTCAGCGCTTGGCTGTACCCGAAAGCCGAGCTTTGCCGCCCCATCGGGATCACCCCCAGCGTGTACCGGAACGGGGTTCGCGCATCCGACTTGAACTTGCTTTCCTGATACATCGACGCCATCTGCACATGCACCGGCACACCCCATTTGCGTTCTGCCGCGCGGAAAGCGCGCAGGTAGCCGGGGCGCTGTTGCAGAATGGAACAGGCATTGTCGAGGTTACGGGGCGCCGATGTACCGCCGCCGCCCCCGCACGAGGCCGCAAGCAAAACAATCACAAGGGCGCGAAAGAGTCTGCTCATGGGCCTCTCGCTATTATTCTGTCGAAGGCAGTTGGTCCGCCTTTCCGATTGCACCCACTCTAGCGCAAAGGGACCGTAGGGGAAATCACAATTGCTCGGGTTGGCAACCCCTTGCCATGACACGAAAAACCCTTGTGTCGAAAAGCATCACAGATTGTTTCCACAAAAAACGCGGCAAAAAATGGACAATTTGGCGAAAATCAGGCAGGTATACGGCAACGGACGGGACTCATGATCAGACAACGCGCAAAATACAACATCGGCCAGGTCGTACGCCACCGCAGACACCCCTTCCGGGGCGTGGTGTTCGATGTGGACCCGGAATTCAACAATACCGAGGAATGGTATCAGGCCATCCCCGAAGACATCCGGCCCGCGAAAAAGCAGCCCTTCTATCATCTGCTCGCAGAGAATGAACAAAGCTTCTACGTCGCCTATGTCTCGGAACAGAACCTGATCGCCGACTACTCGGGCGAACCGGTCGAACACCCGGATGTGCCGGACCTGTTCGGCGCGTTCGAAGACGGCAGCTACGAGCTGCAGTTCCAGTACAACTGAACGATCTCTCTTTTCTCTCTTCGTTTGCCACGAATAACGAGTAAGGGCTCCCCGGTGGGAGCCCTTTTCTCATGCCGCGTTCAGCAGCGAAACAAAGCGGTCGATCTCCGGTTCGGGCAAGGACCAGTCGCACACCAGCCGCCCGGTCAGCACCCCGTCCGCAGGCCCTTCGCCCAAAGCACCCCCAGACAGATGATACCGCGCCCCGCCCGCCTGCAGGGTCTGGTGCAGGGCACGCGGCGCGCGGAAGAAGATCATGTTCGCCGTGACATCATTCACGATCTCGACCTCGTTGCGCTTGCGCAGCCCGTCCAGCAGATGCGCCGTCTTGGCATTGGCCTGTATCGCGAGGTCCTTCCAGAGGTCATCGCGCAGATAGGCCGCCATCTGCGCCGACAGGTACCGGTGCTTGGAGAAAAGATGCCCGCCCCGTTTGCGGCGCAGCTCGAACTCCCAGGCCTTGGACGGGTCGAAAAACACCACCGCCTCGACCCCCATCAGCCCGTTCTTGGTGCCACCAAACACGGCAACATCCACACCCAGCTTCCAGGTCATCTCGGCCGGGGTACAGCCCAGCGCCACCGCCGCATTGGCAAAGCGCGCGCCATCAAGATGCACCGGCAGGCCATAGGACTTGGCCACGTCGCAGAGCGCCTGCAACTCTGACAGGCTGTAGACATTGCCCATCTCGGTCACCTGCGTGATCGACACCGCGCCCCGGCGCGGGCCGTGCACACCGCGATTGCCCTGACTTTCGATGGCACGGGTCAGCGCGTCGGGGGTCATCCGGTCCGACCCCGGCACCAGCGTCAGCTTTGCACCAGCCGTGTAGAATTCGGGCGCGTTGCACTCGTCCTCTTCGATATGCGCGACGGGCGAACAGAACACCGTGTCGAACGGCTCGACCAGCGTCGCCAGCGCCAGCGCATTGGCCGCGGTGCCGGTGGCCGCAAGGTACACCGCCGCTTCGGGCGCTTCGAAGAGATCACGGATGCGCTGGCGCACCTCGTCCATCATCGGATCGGCACCGTACCCCATCATGTGGCCCTGATTGGCCTCGGCCAGAACATCCAGAACGGCCTGCGGCACGGGTCCGCTGTTGTCGGAGGCAAAAAACATCAGATCGGCTCCTCGATGATGTGGTCTTCCCAATCGTCTTCGTCGACTTCGAATTCGGCCACGGTGCGATTTCGCATCGAAACCCCGGCTTCATGCACCGTCTCGGGCGTGCCCGAGATCAGCGGATGCCAATCGTAAAGCGGCTTGCCCTCCCAGAGCAGCCGATAGGCGCAGGTCTTGGGCATCCAGTAGGCATGATCGTCGATATTCGATGGCTTCAGAACGATACATTCCGGCACGAACTGGTGACGGATCTCGTATTGCGCACAGCGGCAGGTGGTGTCGTCGAAGAGGCGACACGCCACACAGGTCAGCTCCACATGGCCGGTGTCTTCGTCCTCGAGCTTGTTGAGGCAGCACTTGCCACACCCGTCGCACAGGGCTTCCCATTCCTGCGGGTTGAGGTCGGTCAGCGCCTTGCGTTCCCAGAACCGGGGTGCAAGGCCTGTGCGATCAATCGGGTCGGTGCTCATAGCGCGGTCAGGATCGCGCGCGCCTGGGCGCAGTCGGCATCCATCTGCGTGATCAGCGCCTCAAGGCTGTCGAACTTCAATTCGGGTCGCAGGTAGTCGATGAGTGCCACCGAGACAGTGGCCCCATACAGATCGCCAGTGAAGTCAAACAGGAAGGTTTCAAGATTGGCGCGGTTTTCGCCGAACATCGGCCGCACCCCGATCGAGGACGCGCCGTGATACGAACCCGCATGTGGCCCGTCGAGCACATCGACCAAGACGGCATAGACACCGAATTTCGGCGGATGCAGCCCGTCGATCGACATGTTGGCGGTGGGATAGCCCAATTCGCGCCCGCGCTGTTCGCCGCCGATCACCTCGCCTTCGATGCGGTGCCAATGGCCCAGCATGTCGGCGGCCAGACGCGGATTGCCGTCAGAGAGGGCCGTGCGGATGGCGGTGGAGGACACGGCACCGGCCTCGGCGGTGACAAGCTCTGCCACCGTGACGCCAAACCCCATCCGGGCACCGAAGCGGCGAAGATCGTCGACAGTGCCTTTGCGGCCCTTGCCGAAACAGAAATCCGCCCCGACCACGACATGACGCAGTCCGAGGCCCTCGGAAATCACGTTCGCAGCGAAACCTTCGGGCGTCAGGGCGGCCAACTGGCTGTTGAAGTTGAGTTCATAGAGAATCTCGACCCCCAGCTTGCGCAGGCGCGTCGCGCGCGCGGTGGCGTTCATCAGTCGGAAGGGCGGGGCATCGGGGGCGAAGTATTCGCGCGGATGCGGCTCGAACGTGAGGACGCCCAAAGGCGCTGCGGGCATCGCGTCGCGGGCAAGCTGGATCACGGCCTGATGGCCGGAATGCACGCCGTCGAAATTGCCGATGGCGACGGTTGCGCCCTTGTCGGCCTCGGCAATGAATTGATAATCCCGCACGATCTTCATGCGCAGAGGACTAGCGGTGGCGCTGGGGGGTTGCAATCCCCGCTGCGGGCTGGCGGGGATTTTCCGGTGACGGAAAATCGCGGATGCGTCGACGCATCCGCGCCCGTGGCAGCGTCAGTCGAACTTGCGGGACGGGGCGAGCACCTTGGCTTCGCCGATCAGCACCTTCTTGCCATCGACCGAGCAATGGCAATCCAGCGTCACGCGCCGCTTGGCGATGTCGATGTCGACCACCTTGACCTCGGCATAGACCACGTCGCCGGGGCGCACGGGGGCGAGAAATTTCAGCGTCTGCCCCATATAGACCGTACCATGGCCGGGAAGCTGTTCGCCGATCACCGCCGAGATCAGCCCTGCGGTCAGCATCCCATGCGCGATGCGGCCTTCGAAGATGGTGTCCTGCGCGTAATCGTCGTCCAGATGCACCGGGTTCCGGTCGGTCGAGATCTGCGCGAACATCTCGATGTCCTGATCGGTCACCTGTTTGCGCAGGTGGCGCGACATCCCCATTTCGATGTCTTCGATGCAGATCGTTCCGCGTGGCAGGTTGTCCAACATTTCGCACTCCACTCGCAGGCGACAAAGTAATAAATAGCTAAGTCAGATGCCCGATTTGGCAACTTTATTACTTTGCAGCCGCAGAAAAGCAAGCAAAATCTGCGTCATCGGAGTTGCCCAATGGTATAGGTCGGAGACGCGTTTTCTTTTGCAAGATAGGCGCTTAGCGCATCCGGATCGGGTTGGTGCGACGTTTTTGTCTCGGCTGCGGCAAGACCTCCGGAAATGAAAAGGGAATCGATGTCCTCGCCCATCGCGCCGTCGATGTCGGTGTGGACGCCATCTCCGATGGCCAGAATACGGGTCGGGTCGACGTCCAGCCCAAGGGCGGCGATGCGGCGGCGGGCAAGGTCATAGATCGGCGGATGGGGCTTGCCGAAGTAGAGGCTTTCGCCTCCCATCTCGGTATAGAGCGCGGCCAACGCGCCCGCGCACCATTCGCGCGTGTCGCCGCGATCCACTACGAGGTCCGGATTGGCGCAGAGCAGTTTCAGGCCCTTTTGCTTGGCGTAAAGGAACTGCGGACGGTTGACCGCCGGATCGGCATGGGGGTCGAACGGGCCGCAGCAGACGATGCCGTCTGCGTCTTCCAGCTCGACGCGCTGAATGTTCACCGGGTCCTTGATCAATTCCATCGGGTCGAAGAAGGTCTCGTCAAAGGGCTGCCCCATGAACCAGACCTTTTCCCCCACCGCGCCACGGAACATCGCGGCGCGGGCGCTGTCGCCGCTGGTGGCGATGCTGTCATAGCAGTCCTCGGGTACGTTCAGACGCATAAGCTGTTTGGCCACCTCGTGCCGCGACCGGGGCGCATTGGTCAGCAGAACCACCGTGCCGCCGCCCTGCTTGAAGCCGCGCAATGCCGCGACCGCCTCTTCATGGGCGGTGACTCCATTGTGCACGCAACCCCAGAGATCGACGAGCAAAACGTCGTAGCGGTTGGCGATGTCGGCGAGGGACGAGATGATCTGGGTCATGAAGGCACCTGATTGACGCGGGTTGCGCCACATATCGCCCGAACCGGGAACGATTGCCAGCCGAGGCGGGCAAACTTCATCACTGAGATGCGAAGACAGCTTTCAGGTTCACGAGGTCGGCTTGGTGGGCGAACGCGAAACCGAGGATCACCCATAGAAACGGGATCAGGTTGAGAAATGTCCGGAACGGTTGCTTGCGTGTCTTGTGCCGGAACCGGCGCTGCGCCGCTTTTGCGCCGAACCAGCCGCCAAGAAAGGCGAGCGTGAGCAGGTTGGCTTCGGAAATACGCCAAGCGCCCCGGATGGAGCGTTCTTTATCAAGGTAGAACATCCAAAAGGCGACGCCGTTGACGAATGCGAAGACGCCGCCTGTTAGAAGAAGCCCGGTGGTGAGTGGTGTGACCGTCACTCAGAGTGGGATCAGAGTTTCAGATTCGGGATGATCTGCTTTTTCCGGCTGACGACGCCGGGCAGGACCACGGTGTCACCCGACACGGTTGCGCCAAAGCTCTTTTCGGCCAGGGTTTTTACCAGATCGTTCGGCACCAAAAGGGTCGATTCCTCGTTCAGGATGTCGACGACGAAGAGGATCACCTGATCGACGCCGTCTTCCTTGGCGACATCGACCATCGACGCCATCAGGCTTTCCTTGCGGTCGAGCACGATTTTCGGCGAGGTGGTTTCCAGAACCGACACGCGGAACTTGGTGCCCTCGACCGGGTATTCCTTGCTGTCCATGCGCAGGAGTTCGGCGTCCGAGAAAGCCGACACATCGGATTTCGCAGCGAACATTTCGGCGGCGAAGTCGGGGATCGACACGCCAAGATCGTCGGCCAGCGCATGGGCGATTGCCTTGTCTTCCTGCGTGGTCGTCGGCGAGCGGAATTCCAGCGTGTCGCTGAGGATGCAGGAGAGCATCGCACCCTTGATGCCGCGCGGGGCCTGGGCGAGATCGTCACCGATCATCTTCCACATGATGGTGGCGGTGCAGGCGACGGGTTCGATGCGGATGTCGATCGGGCCCTTGGTTTCCAGACCACCGACCAGCTTGTGGTGGTCGATGATCGCGCGGATGTCGGCGCTGTTGATCGCGTCGGGCAGCTCGGCCGGGTTGTTGGTGTCGACGATGACGACGGGCTGGTCGGCCTCGACGGTCGAGATGATCTCGGGCTTGTCGAGTTTCCAGTGGTCGAGTACGAAGGCGGCTTCGGTGTTGGGCTCGCCCAGCAGGACGGGCTTGGCGGCCTCGCCCTTGATCTGGTTGAGGTACCACGCCCAGATGATCGGGCTGCCGGTGCTGTCGGTGTCGGGGGACTTATGTCCGAAAACGAGGGTTGTCATGCGGGGCCTCTGCTCTGCCAAAGTCAAATCGCGCGCCTTATAGGGCGCGCGACTGGGCTTGTCACCTGTGGCAGTTTGCGCTTGCGGTGCTGACTGCGCCCGCGCTCCGGCCTGCGCTCAGTTCGAGACCTGTTCGCGCAGGATGGACGCGGTGAGCGAGATCAGCAGGTAGATGCCCGAGAAGACGAGGAAGGTCAGCAGCGTGTTCTCGAAGGCGCGGGGGTAGCTCGGGTCCTGGGCGGGCAGGGGATAGACCGAGGTGGTCAGGTACCGCGCCTGACTGTCGGCGTCGCGCCGCGCCTGGTCGAGCCGTTCGAGGGCGGCGGCCAGCATCATGTCGCGGGTGGCGAGATCGGCCTCGGCCAGCTGGATCTGCACCGCGGTTTCCGCCAGCGACCCGGCCCCTTCGCTTTGCGCGGTCATCTCGGTGGTGATCTCGGCCTTGAGCGCCTCAAGGCGGCGGATGTCGGCCTCGACCCCTTCGACGCGGCTGCGGTTGGGGCGGGCATTGTCGAGCAGCGCCTGCAATTGCAGGGTCTTTTCCTGGATTTCCGTCTCGACGGTTTCGATCCGGGCCTGCAGCGCCCCGATGCGCGCCCTCGGGTCGAGAACCGCGCTCTCCTGTTGCATGCGCACCAGCTTTTCCTGTGCGGCGCGGCGGGCCTCTTCGGCCTCGGCCAGACCCAGCTCGGCATCCTTGACCGCGTTCTCGCGCTTGCGCGCCGACAGGTTGTCGACCCGCTCCTCGGCATAGCCGATCAGCGCGGTGGAGAAATCGGCGGCGACCTGCGGATCGGCGGCGGCCACCTCCATGCGGATCACGCCCTCGGTCGGGTCATAGCCGATCTGGACGTATTTCTTGTAGAGCTTGTACATGTCCTCGGCGGTGGCGTCTGCCTCGAGCCGGTGCAGCGGATCGATCGCGGGCTGCGCGAAATGGGCGTGAAAGCCCTCGTCCTCGTTCAGGCGCAGCATGGCGTCCTTGGAGGTGAGATAGCTCTGCACCGCGATGGCGTCCTGGTTGGTGGCGAATTGCGTGCCCGAGAAGAGCCCGCCGATGCCGCTGCCACCGGATTCCGCCTTGAGGATGAGGAACTCCGATTTCGAGGCATACATCGGCGTGGCGAGGGTGAAGAAATACCAGCCGGCGACAAGGGTGGGCAGGAGCACGAAGGCGGCCAGACGGGCAAAGAGCATCCGCATCCGACGCCGCCGGCGGCGGGCCATGTCCTTCTGGATCGCCATGATCTCCTGCTGACGCCGCTCCGCCGGGCTGCGATTGTCGGTCGCGGGGAGGTTTCGGCTGTCGTCGGCCACGGCTTGCGGCAGTTGCGGCTGTTTGGCCAGCGGCTGACCGGGAGAGGGTGCCTTGGGCTTGGCTTGCGCCGCAGCACGTTCGGGAAGCATCAGGTCGAGCGCGTTTTCGCGCTGGAAGGGGTCGATGCCCTTGAGCCGCAGCAGATACACCGCTTCGTAATCGGTGTTCGGTTCAAGCCCGTGTTTCTGCGCGATCCGTCGCGCCATGCGCAATTGGCGTGCCGTCAGTCCTTCGTTGCGGATCGCCGTCAGCGCCTGTTCGACGCCCCCATCGGCGGGGCGTTTGACGCGCGGGCTGGCCGTCTGGGCTGCAGGTGCGGCCGCGGCTGCCGCCGGGTGCCCGGCGGCCGCCATCTGCGCCGGTGCGATGCCGTGTTCGCTGCGACGGATGCGAAAGCGTTTAGCTGTGGGTTTCATAGTCATAGAGCTGTTTCGCTTCTTCCAGGCTGTCGAACATGTGAAGCTGGCCGTCCTTGAGAACGGCCGCCTTGCTGACGAACCGCGCCAGCGTTTCGGGTTGGTGGGACACCATGATCATGGTGGTGGTGCGCAGCCGCTCGGCCAGGATGTCGCCCGCCTTTCGGTTGAATTCCACATCGGTGTAGGTCGGCATCCCCTCGTCCACGAGATAGATGTCGAAATCGAGCGCCAGCAGCAGCGCGAAGGTGAACCGCGCCCGCATGCCCGAGGAATAGGTGCCCAGAGGCTGGTCGAAATATTCGCCCAGATCGCAGAGCCAGCGGCAATAGGCCTCCACGTAATCGGGATCGAGCCCGTAGAGCCTGGCAATGAAGCGCGAGTTCTCCATCGCGCTGTGCCGCGTGACGACCCCGCCCATGAAACCAAGCGGAAAGGACACCCGGCAGGTCTTGCGGATCTCGCCCTCATCGGGCTTTTCCAGCCCCGCCATCATCTTGACCAGCGTCGTCTTGCCGGTGCCGTTCGGGGCCAGTATCCCCAGCGACTGCCCCAGTTCGACACGGAACGACGCCCGGTCCAGGATCACCTTCCGGTGCGATCCCGTCCAGAACGATTTGCTCACATTGTCGAATTCAAGCATCGAGACCCCATTTCAATCCCGCACAGCATTGGCGCAGGTTGGTTTCCAAAGGGTTTAGAGGTCGAGTTTGACTGGATTGTGGCCAATCCATGCCAAAAGGCGGGTATTGTCGCGGGTCCGATGTCAGACGGGCCGTGCAAGCCGGAGATCAGATGCCGACGGCAGGACCCATGTTGCTGACCGCGTGACGGTTTGATGAGGGATCTATCCCCAAGATTCGGAGCGGACGACACAAATGGTTCATGAAGCGTCGCGAATCGCCATCCGCGTTTTTCGCGACTCTGGCTTGGTGGCTTTCAGATCCGAGCGTTTGGGATGAACCGGAGTCGACGTGACGCAAATACCTGTGTGCAAATGGACTGACTTTCCTTGGTGCGCAGGCGTTTTTCCCGGCGATCTCGTAAAAAACTGCCCAAATGTCCCGCAGGTTGTCGCCGGAGCGCGAAACTTGGACGACCGTGTTGCAATGCGGGACGCAACGCGATTTATTTCTCCACGACAAGCGGAACCAATCCGCGGACAACACAGGGAGTTCGTTTTTGCCCGACACGTCAAACAGTGACGCGTTCGTCGAATTTGAACGAGTGCAAAAGAGCTACGACGGCGTACAGCTTGTCGTGAAAGACCTTAACCTCACCATGCCGAAGGGCGAGTTTCTGACGATGCTCGGGCCGTCGGGATCGGGCAAGACCACCTGCCTGATGATGCTTGCCGGGTTCGAGACCGCCACCTATGGCGACATCCGGCTGGATGGTAGGCCGATCAACAACATCCCGCCGCACAAGCGCGGGATCGGCATGGTGTTCCAGAATTACGCGCTGTTCCCGCATATGACGATTGCGGAGAACCTGAGCTTCCCGCTTGAAGTGCGCAAGATCGGCAAGTCGGATCGCGAGGCCAAGGTGAAGCGCGCGCTCGACATGGTCGAGATGGGGGCCTTTGGCGGCCGTCGTCCGGCGCAACTGTCAGGTGGTCAGCAGCAGCGGATCGCGCTGGCGCGGGCGTTGGTGTTCGAGCCCGAGCTGGTTCTGATGGACGAACCGCTGGGCGCTCTGGACAAGCAGTTGCGCGAGAAGATGCAGTTCGAGATCACCCATCTGGCGCACCGTCTGGGCATCACCGTGGTCTACGTGACCCACGACCAGACCGAGGCCCTGACCATGTCGGACCGGGTTGCGGTGTTCGACGATGGCCGCATTCAGCAATTGGCGCCGCCGGACGAATTGTACGAGAAGCCGCAGAACAGCTTTGTCGCGCAGTTCATCGGCGAGAACAACACGCTCGAAGGCACCATCCGCGAGATCAAGGGCGAGCGGTGCGTTGTGCAGCTTGACGATGGCGAGCTGATCGACGCGCGTCCGGTCAATGTCAGCCAGGTGGGCGAGCGCACCCGCGTGTCGATCCGCCCGGAACGGGTGGAGTTCAACAAGGACCGTCTTCAGGAAGGCGCGCACATGCTCAAGGCCGAGGTGCTCGAGTTCATCTATATGGGCGACATCTTCCGCACCCGGCTGAAGGTGGCGGGCAATGACGAGTTCATCATCAAGACCCGCAACGCGCCGGACCAGGTGCGGCTCGAGCCGGGCGCGCAGATCGAGGTCGGGTGGCTGCCCGACGATTGCCGCGCCTTGGACGCGCCCAAGACATAACGAATTGCCGCGGGGTCGCGATGCGCCCCCGTGTCATTACAGGCGTTGCTGGTTCGGCCCGACCGACAGCGCCACGTGTGATAAGCGGGCCGAAACGGGAGAATATGAATGAAACGGACAAAAACACTTTTGGCGACCAGCGCGCTGACCGTAGCCGCGGCCGGTGCCTATGCTGCGGGCCATGGTATGGCCGACAGCATGACACTTGTCAGCTGGGGTGGTGCCTATCAGGCATCGCAACAGAACGCCTATGTCGCGCCCTATCTCGAAATGAACCCGGGCGTGACCGCGTCCTGGGACGAAAGCTCGGCCGAAGCGGTGGCCAAGCTGCGCGCGATGAACGAAGCGGGCAACATCACTTGGGACGTGGTCGACGTTGTGGCCTCGGACGCGATGCGCCTGTGCGACGAAGGTCTGGCGATGGAAATCGACCATGACGAAATGCTCGAAGCTGCGCCCGATGGCACCCCGGCGTCCGAAGATTTCGGCGACCTTATCGTGTCGGACTGCTTTGTGCCGCAGATCGTGTATTCGACAACCTTTGGCTACCGCACCGACCTCGTGGGCGACACGCCGCCGACATCCGTCTGTGACGTGTTCGATCTCGAAGCCTATCCGGGCAAGCGGTCGCTGCAGCGCCGTCCGATCGACAACATGGAATGGGCCCTGTACTGCGATGGCGTCGCCAAGGAAGACATCTACGACGTGCTGAGCACCGACGAGGGTGTCGACCGCGCGCTGGCCAAGCTTGACACCATCAAGAGCGAAGTCGTCTGGTGGAGCGCCGGTGCGGAAACACCGCAGCTTCTGGCAGATGGCGAAGTCGTGATGGGCTCGACCTTCAATGGCCGCCTGTTCTCGGCGATTGCAGAGCAGAACCAGCCGATCGGCATGCTGTGGGACATGCAGTCCTTCGATCTTGACGGCTGGATCATTCCCGCCGGCCTGCCCGAGGACCGTCTGGCCCGCGCGCTGGACTTCCTGCGCTTTGCCACCGACACGCAGCGTCTTGCCGATCAGGCCAAGTTCATCTCCTACGGTCCGGCCCGTGCGTCTTCCGCACCGTTGGTCGGCAAGCATGCCGAGCTGGGGATCGATATGGCGCCGCATATGCCGACCGATCCGGCCAACGCGACCAACGTCCACATCTATGACTACGAATGGTGGGCAGACAACCGCGACGATATTGACGCCAAGTTCCAGGCGTGGCTGGCACAATAAGCCCTTGATGGCTTTGGGGATGGGCCGTCTGGCCCATCCCGATCAAGAAGGACTGTCTGATGCCCAAAGGCTATATCATCGGCCACATCACAGTGAACGACCCCGAGGCGTACAAGGAATATATCGCGCGCGACACGCCGATCCTTGAAAGCTACGGCGCACGGTTCATCGTGCGGGGTGGACAATCCGAGACGATGGAAGGCGAGACGCAGAACCGCCATGTCGTCATCGAATTCGACGATTACAAAACCGCGAAGCGCGCGTATCACGACCCCGCCTATCAGGAGGTCGCCGAGATTCGCCGTCGCACCGCGACAAGCACAATCATACTAGTCGAGGGCACCTGAGCCATGACGGACGCCGCAACCGAACCCGACAAGATCACCGGCCCGACGCCCGACATCGCCCTGCGCGCCGGGGATAAAACCAAAAGCGGACCGGTCCTTGCCGCTGACGGAACGCCGCTCAAGCGATCCCTGAACCGCGCCTTGCGGGCACAGAAGCTGCGTGCGCTGGCTTTGATCGCGCCGCTCTTGCTGTTTGTGCTCATCACGTTCATTGCGCCGATCGGGGACATGCTGTTCCGCTCGGTCGAGAACCAGATCGTGTCGAACACGATGCCCCGCACAACCGCGGCGCTGCAGGACTGGGATTCGAATTCCGGTGATCTGCCCCCTGAAGAGGTGTTCGAAGCGGCGTTCTATGACCTGTTCCTTGCCTCGGAAAACAAGGTCCATACCCGTCTCGGGTCACGTCTGAACTACGAGCAATCCGGGATGTCGTCGATGTTCCGCCGCGCCGGGCGCGGTGTCGGCGATATTGGCGACGTGTATCTTGATCAGTTCAAGGATCTGGATCGCGACTGGGACGAGGCACTTCCCTGGGCCGAGCTGATGGGCGATCCCGACTGGATCGCCGCACAGGATGCCTGGTCGGAGGCGGATGGCCCGATGCCGTCCTTCGAGCTGCGCGCCGGCATCGCCGAAGTGTTGCCGCGCACGGCGGACGCTTATGAGACCTTTGCCCGTTTCATGCAGGACTCGAACGGTGACAGCCCGCTCGAGGAAGAACCGTGGTCAATGGTTCACACCGCCCTCTATCAGGACCTCGCGGCCGGGGATGTGGCAGGCTATGACGGCCCGCGCGCCGACATGCTGCGCGCAGCGGATGCGCTGGTGGCAGATCCTGCGTTCGAGACCATCAGCTTCCGCGACGGGTTCGAAGAGATCGACGAAGACTGGCTCAGCGTCGAGAACTGGCGTGTGATCAAGCTTTACAGTCCGGATTACACGGTCGGCTATTTCGCGAGTGCCGTGGATATGGAAAAGACGCCGGATGGCATCGAGGTGCGCCCGGAGGATGAACAGCTTTACATCCGGCTGTTCCAGCGGACGCTGTTCATGAGCCTTGTCATCACGTTCAGCTGTATTCTGCTGGGCTATCCGATTGCCTACCTGCTGTCGAACCTGCCGTCGAGCAAGGCGAACCTGCTGATGATCCTTGTCCTGCTGCCGTTCTGGACGTCGCTTCTGGTGCGGACCTCGGCGTGGAAGGTCATGCTGCAACAGCAAGGGGTGATCAATGATGTGCTCGTCTGGCTGGGCATGGTGGCCGATGACGGGCGATTGGTGATGATCAACAACCAGTTCGGCACCATCGTGGCCATGACGCATATCCTGCTGCCCTTCATGATTCTGCCGATGTATTCGGTGATGTCGACCATCCCGCAATCCTATGTGCGCGCCGCCAAATCGCTGGGCGCGACCAACTGGACGACCTTCTGGCGGGTCTATTTCCCGCAATCGGTGCCGGGCATCGGCGCGGGGTCGATCCTCGTGTTCATCCTGTCGATCGGCTATTACATCACGCCGGAAATTGTCGGAGGTACATCGGGTATCTTCATTTCGAACCGGATTGCCTTCCACATTTCCAGCTCGCTCAACTGGGGCCTTGCGGCGGCCTTGGGGACGATCCTGCTGGTGGTGGTTCTGGTACTTTACTGGGCCTACGACCGGATCGTCGGCATCGACAACGTGAAACTGGGGGGCTGAGCCATGTCGGACGCCATTCTCACACCTATCGAGAAAAAGCCCATCGGCTTCACGGCGGGTGTTCTGGCCGCAGCGGGCGGGTTCGCCGGTCTGTTTCTCGGCACGGCACAGGGCTCGGGCCTGATGGGCATCGTCATTGGGGCAGCTCTCATGGCTGCGCTTGCGGTCGTTGCCATGCAGATGCTGGGAGAGGCGATGGAAAAGCCGGTGCGCTGGGGCCTGATAGCCCTGGGCGTGGCTGCCGGGTTTATGTACAACGCCATCCCCGGACTGATCATGGGCGGCCTGTTCGGCTGGTTCTTCGGCTGGTTCATCTACTGGATCGGCATGGGGCGCTACCGCGTGCATCTGGTGCCATATCTCACGCCGGGGCAGGTGCTGTGGCACTACACATTCCGGGTGATATGCGGTGCGATCTTTGTCTTCCTGATCACGCCGATCCTCGTGATCATTCCGCTGTCCTTCAACGCGCAGAACTTCTTTACCTTCACACCGGAAATGCTGCGCTTCGATCCTGCAGGCTACAGCCTTCAGCATTACCGCGACTTCCTGACCAACCCGGAATGGACCAGCGCGGTGAAGAACTCGCTGTTGATCGCGCCCGTGGCGACCCTGATCTCTGTGTCTTTGGGAACGCTTGCGGCCATCGGTCTGAGCCAAAGCCACGTGCCCGGCAAGCGGGCCATCATGGCGATCCTGATTTCGCCGATGATCGTGCCGCTGATCATCTCGGCCACTGGGATGTATTTCTTCTACTCCAAGATCGGTCTGGTGGGCACCTATTGGGGCATCGTTCTGGCGCATGCGGTTTTGGGTATTCCCTTCGTGATCATCACCGTGACCGCAACGCTGGTCGGGTTCGACCGGTCGCTGACGCGGGCTGCGGCCAATATGGGGGCCGACCCGGTGACGACCTTCTTCAAGGTCCAGATGCCGCTGATCCTGCCGGGGGTGATCTCGGGCGGCTTGTTCGCCTTTATCACATCCTTCGACGAGGTGGTGGTTGTGCTTTTCCTTGGATCGGCCGAGTTGCAGACCTTGCCCTGGCAGATGTTCACCGGTCTGCGCGAGCAGATTTCACCAACGATCCTTGCGGCAGCGACGATCCTTGTGGCGATCTCCATCGGTTTGCTGACCTCGGTCGAGCTGTTGCGCCGCCGGTCCGAGCGGCTGCGGGGGATGTCGCCGGGGTAAGGGGGAAGCGCCTTCGAAGGCGATTTGTCCGCATGTTCGAAAATGCGGCTGAAGGCTCTTCGAAGAGCCTTTGCACCAACAAAAAAGGCCCTGCATGGACGTGCAGGGCCTTTCGCTTTGGTTCGGGGTGTCGTTAGCTACGCACCAGTTTCTCGTAGCCTTCCGCGATGTCGCGGGTCAGCGCGCCGACTTCGAAGTTGTAATCGCCGATCTGGCCGACGGGGGTCACTTCCGCTGCTGTGCCGGTGAGCCAGCACTGTTCGAACCCTTCCAGCTCTTCCGGCATAATGTGGCGTTCGTGCACCTTGATCTGACGGTCCTTGAGCATGCCGATCACCGTCTGGCGGGTCAGGCCGTTGAGGAAGCAGTCAGGCGTTGGCGTGTGCACTTCGCCGTCCTTGACGAAGAAGATGTTGGCCCCGGTCGCCTCGGCCACATAGCCGCGATAGTCGAACATCATCGCATCGGAACAGCCTTTGGCTTCGGCGGCGTGTTTGGACATGGTGCAGATCATGTAAAGCCCTGCCGCCTTGGCATGGCTCGGGATCGTTTCGGGCGACGGGCGCTTCCATTTGGAGATGTCGAGCTTTGCGCCCTTCATCTTGGCGTCGCCATAATAGGCCCCCCATTCCCAGCTGGCGATGGCCATGCGCACGGGGTTGCGTGCCGAGGCGACACCCATGTCGGGACCCGCACCGCGCCACGCGACCGCGCGGACATAGGCGTCGGACTGGCCATTGGCTTCGAGAACCGCCTTCTTGGCCGCTTCGATTTCGTCCACCGTGTAGGGGATTTCGAAGTCGATCATCTCGGCCGACTTCTTGAGCCGCTCGGAGTGTTCGCGCGACTTGAAAATCTTGCCGTTATAGGCCCGCTCGCCTTCGAAGACCGAGCTGGCATAATGCATCGCATGGGTCAGGATGTGGACATTTGCATCACGCCAGTCGATCAGTTGCCCATCCATCCAGATCTTGCCGTCGCGGTCGTCATAGGTTCCGGCCATTTCAAATCTCCTCGCCCGGATTTTCATAAATTGCGCAGATTAGGTCCGAAACGGACATAATATTGCGCCAAAACTGAGATTCGCTACCATTTGAGCCTTGGAATGTCAACAAGACTGACGTATTTTCGGAACCAACCGAAAAGACGGATCGGACAGCGACCTATGGCGGAAGGACAATCGCAGAACACGTCGAGCGGGCAATCCCTGCTGTATCTCACGGACGAACAGCTTCGGCAGGGAATCGAGGCGATGTTCTTTGCCTATCGCGGGTTCACCGCCGACCCGGACCGCATTCTCGAAGGGCTGTCCTATGGGCGCGCCCATCATCGCGCGATCCATTTCATTCACTGCGCACCGGGCACGACGGTGAACAACCTGCTCGCCATCCTTGGGGTGACGAAGCAATCGCTGAACCGTGTGTTGCGGACCCTGATCGAAGATGGTCTTGTCACAAGCCATGTAGGACGCAGCGACAAGAGAGAGCGGCATTTGACCCTGACCGAAGCCGGAGAGGCGCTGGAACAGCAATTGTCCGACGCGCAGCGCGTCCGGATGCGGGATGCCTATCGCAAGGCTGGCCCCGAGGCGGTGGCCGGGTTCAAGACGGTGCTGGAAGCGATGATGGACGACGACATGAAGCGTGCCTATCTCGCCCTGAGGGAGGGACGCTGAGATGGCCGATCCGGACGCCCATCTGCTGATTGTCGATGATGACGAACGGATCAGGGGACTGCTGCAGAAGTTCCTGATCCGCAACGGGTTTCTTGTCAGCGCCGCCCGCGATGCGGCTCATGCGCGGCGCATCCTGTCGGGGCTGGATTTCGATCTGATCGTGCTGGATGTGATGATGCCGGGCGAAGACGGGATCAGCCTGACGCGCGGCATCCGGGAACGCTCGACCACGCCGATCTTGCTCCTGACCGCGCGGGCGGAAACCGAAGACCGCATTGCGGGGCTTGAGGCCGGGGCCGATGATTACCTCGCCAAGCCGTTCGAGCCGAAAGAACTGCTGCTGCGCATCAACGCCATTATGCGCCGGATGCCGGAACAGACCGCTGCGGACAGTGCGCCGAAATACCTCAACCTCGGTCCGATCCGCTATGACACGGAACGCGCCGAGCTGTGGCGGGGGGAAAACCTTGTTCGCCTGACCTCGACCGAGATCCAGTTGATGAAGATCTTTGCCGCCAAGCCGGGTGTTGCTTTGAGCCGCACGCAACTGGTCGAAGAACTGGGCCGCGACCGGGGACAAAGCCAGGAACGCGCGGTGGATGTGCAGATCACTCGCCTGCGCCGCAAGCTCGAGGACAATCCGAAACAGCCGCGCTACCTGCAAACGGTGCGCGGCGCCGGGTATATGCTTGCACCCGACTGACGGGTTTGGTCTTTGCGTATCTGAAGAGAGAAAACAGGGGGTGCGCCCATGGCGACAGCTTTGATCACACATGCGGAGTGTCTGGAGCATGTGACACCAGACGGGCATCCCGAACGCGTGGCGCGGTTGGAGCATGTGCTGCACGCCTTGCAGGGGCTGGACCTGCGGCGCGAGAGCGCGCCGTTGGTGGACCCCGCGCATCTGGCCTATGTGCACCCGCAATCGCATGTAGACGCCATTGTCGCGGCGCAGCCTGCTGAAGGGTTTCACCAATTGGACGCCGATACATGGATGTCACCGGGCAGCGTAAACGCGGCCTTTCGGGCGGCGGGGGCGGTCGTGCGGGCTGTGGACATGGTGCTGGACGACGAGGTCGGCAACGCGTTCTGCGCCATCCGTCCGCCGGGGCACCATGCGGAAACGGCAACGCCCATGGGGTTCTGCCTGTTCGGCAACGCGGCCATCGGGGCCAAGCACGCGCTCGAGGCGCATGGGCTGTCCCGTGTCGCGGTGGTGGATTTCGACGTACACCACGGCAATGGCACGCAGGATCTGCTGTGGAACGAGGCGCGGGCGCTGACCATCACCAGCCAGCAGATGCCGCTTTGGCCGGGTACCGGTGATCCGTCGGAACGGGGCGCGCATGACAATGTGCTGAACATACCCTTGCCGCCGCGATCCGGCGGGGAAGAGATGCGGGCGACCTATGAGGCGCAGGTCTTCCCGCGTCTGAGGGACTTCAAGCCGGAGCTGATCATCATCTCCGCAGGTTTTGATGCGCATCAGGACGATCCACTCGCGGAATTGCAGTGGTCGACAGGAGATTTCCGCTGGCTGACCAAACAGCTTTGCACGCTGGCGGCTGATCTGTGCGACGGGCGGATCGTCTCGACTCTGGAAGGGGGCTATGATTTGTCTGCGCTCGCGGAGAGTGCGCGTGCGCATGTGGAAGAACTGATGGAGGCCGCGTCATGAGCGACACACCTGTGGACCAGATGAGCTTTGAGGCGGCGATGGCCGAGCTTGAAAAGGTGGTGGGCCAGTTGGAGCGCGGCGATGTGGCGTTGGAGGAATCCATCGCGCTTTACGAACGCGGGGCGGCTTTGAAAAAGCGCTGCGAGGCCAAGCTGAACGAAGCGCAGGAAAAGGTCGCGGCGATCACGCTGGACGCCGATGGCAAGCCGACGGGCACCACGCCCTTCGATCCCGAGTAAGCTGGTCTGATGTTTTCCGACGCGCTGCGCCGCGATGCTGCCCGGATCGGCGCGCATCTGGAGACGGTTCTGGCAGGCGAGCCTGACCTGCCTGTGATCGAAGGGATGCGCTATGCCGTGGCGGGCGGCAAACGGCTGCGCGGGTTTCTGGTGATGGAAAGCGCGCGTCTGCATGGCGTGGATGAGGCGAAGGCCATCTGGCCTGCCGCCGCGATTGAGGCGATCCACGCCTACAGCCTTGTGCATGATGACCTGCCCTGCATGGATGATGACGATCTGCGGCGGGGTCTGCCGACCGTACATCGCAAATGGGATGACGGGACGGCGGTTCTGGTGGGCGATGCGTTGCAGACCCTTGGGTTTGAGCTGGTGCTGGACCCGGCCTGTCACGGCGACGGTGCGGTGCGGGCCGATCTGGCGCTGAGCCTTGCTCGGGCGTCAGGGCATAAAGGCATGGTTCTGGGGCAGGCGTTGGACATTCAGGCGGAAACCGCAGAAACGCCGCTGACGCTGGACCAGATCACCGCGTTGCAGGCGGGTAAGACAGGGGCGCTGATCGTGTGGTCGGCGCAGGCAGGGGCGCGGTTGGCGCAGGCCGACCTCAAGCCTTTGACCGATTATGCCACTGCCCTTGGTCTCGCGTTCCAGATTGCCGACGATATTCTGGACGTCGAGGGCGACGAGACTACCGTTGGCAAGGCGGTGGGCAAGGATGCGGACCGGGGCAAGGCCACGTTTGTCTCTTTGCTGGGTCTCGACGGTGCAAAGCAGCGTGCGTCTCAACTGGTCGAAGCCGCCTGTGATGCCTTGTCGCCCTATGGTGCACAGGCGCAAACCTTGAATGAGGCGGCGCAGTTCGTTATTTCGCGCGACACCTGATGCGACCCGGAGGCGCGGCATATGTCCTTTTCAACAGAGACCCCGCTTCTTGATACGGTCGCTTCCCCGGCCGACCTGAAACGGTTTTCCGATGCGCAGCTTGAGCAGGTGGCGGATGAGTTGCGGCGCGAGACCATCTCGGCGGTGTCGAAGACGGGTGGGCATCTGGGGGCGGGGCTTGGCGTGGTCGAGTTGACCGTTGCCCTGCACGCGATTTTCGATGCGCCGCGCGACAAGATCATCTGGGACGTGTCGCACCAGTGTTACCCGCACAAGATCCTGACCGGGCGGCGCGATCGGATGGGCACGCTGCGGCAAGAGAACGGGCTTTCGGGTTTTACCAAACGGTCAGAATCTCCGTATGACCCGTTTGGCGCGGCGCACAGTTCGACCTCGATCTCTGCTGCTTTGGGCTTTGCCGTTGCGCGCGATCTGGGCGGGAATTGCGACACCGGTCACGGCGACGCGATTGCTGTGATCGGCGACGGCGCGATGAGCGCGGGCATGGCCTATGAGGCGATGAACAACGCGGGCCATCTGAAAAAGCGGCTGATCGTCATTCTGAACGACAACGAGATGAGCATCGCGCCGCCCGTGGGCGCGCTGTCCTCTTACCTGACGCAGCTCTATGCCGGTGCCCCGTTTCAGGACCTCAAGGAAGCCGCGAAGGGTGCCGTCAGCTTCCTGCCCGAGCCGTTCCGGGAAGGCGCGAAGCGGGCGAAGGACATGCTTAAGGGTATGGCCGTTGGCGGGACGCTTTTTGAGGCGTTGGGGTTTTCCTATGTCGGGCCGATTGACGGGCATGATCTGGACCAGTTGCTGCCGCTTCTTCGGACGGTGAAAGCGCGGGCGCATGGGCCGATCCTGATCCATGTGCTTACCAAGAAGGGCAAGGGCTATGGCCCGGCCGAGGACTCGGCGGATCGTGGGCACGCGCGGGGCAAGTTCGATGTGCTGACCGGCGAGCAGAAGAAAGCGCCGTCCAACGCGCCAAGCTACACCAAGGTGTTTGCCGATGCGCTGTTGCAGGAAGCGGCGGATGATCCGATGGTCTGCGCGGTGACGGCGGCGATGCCGGATGGCACAGGGTTGGACCTGTTTGCAGAACGCTACCCGTCGCGGACCTTTGATGTGGGCATCGCGGAACAGCATGGCGTGACCTTCTGCGCCGGGCTGGCAGCGGGCGGAATGAAGCCGTTTTGCGCGATGTATTCGACCTTCCTTCAGCGCGGCTATGACCAGGTGGTGCATGACGTGGCCATTCAGCGCCTTCCGGTGCGCTTTGCCATCGACCGCGCGGGGTTGGTCGGAGCCGATGGGGCGACCCATGCGGGAAGCTATGACATTGCCTATCTGGCGAACCTGCCGGGCTTTGTCGTCATGGCGGCGGCGGATGAGGCGGAGCTCAAGCACATGGTGGCGACGGCGGTGGCGCATAACGATGGCCCCATCGCGTTCCGCTATCCGCGCGGCGAAGGGCGCGGGGTGGAGATGCCCGAGCGGGGCGAAATTTTACCAATTGGTAAAGGAAGGATGATCCGCGAGGGCAAGCGCGTGGCGATCCTGTCCTTCGGTACCCGACTGGGTGAGGTGCTGACCGCCTGCGAGGCCTTGGAGGCCAAGGGGATCACCCCGACCGTGGCCGATGCCCGCTTTGCCAAGCCACTGGACCGTGACCTCATCTTGAAACTGGCGGCAGAGCATGAGGCGCTGATCACCATCGAGGAAGGCGCGGTCGGCGGCTTTGGCAGCCATGTCGCGCAGTTGCTGGCCGAGGAAGAGGTGTTCGACCATGGGCTGAAGTTCCGGTCGATGGTGCTTCCGGACATCTTCATTGATCAGGCCAGCCCGGAAGCGATGTATGCTGTCGCGGGTCTTAATGCCGAGCAGATCGAGAACAAGGTTCTGGATGTTCTGGGTGTCGCGTCGCTGGGCAAACGGGCCTAGAAGATCCCGGTGATCAGCGCGGCCACCACCGCAAGAGACAGGCCAAGCACCGTGTATCCCGCGATCAGCACATAGCCGTCGCGCACCATCAGCGCGAAAGCGATCAGGGCAACGCCGCCTGCACTGACCGAGGTGAACATCGGCAAAAGCTCAAGAAACGGCCAGGTCGCGGCAACGACCATCACGGCCATCAGCGCGATTCTGTCCATTGGTGGTGCCGAGAGAAAGCGCAGGCGATGGCGGCTTTTGCTGTCGAGCCATCCGGCGGGTTTGCGCAGATACGCGACCGCCCGTTTCAACTGCGGAGCCGTCAACCGGCGCGAGGCCAGGAACCGGGGAAGCCAAAGCTGGTTGCGCCCGAAGAATGCCTGGATCGAGATCGTCAGAATGACCAGCCCGCCAATGGTGGGCATCAACGGAATGATCGACAGCGGCGACACGAGGATCAGGGCAGGCACCAACAGGGCCGCGCCGAAAGACCTGGCTCCGACGCGGTCAAGCATGTCCTGAATCGTCAGGCCATCCCGGGCATCATGATGACGGGTTTCCGCCCCGGTGAACGCATTGTCCGGATCGAGTGTGTTGAGCACATCCGTCAGCGACCGTGGAACGGTCTGGTGCAGTGTCACTGTCGGCCCTGCTCTGCTGCGAGGATGGCCGCAAGTCCCGACCGGTAGTCGGGGTACTTCAGTGCGACACCCAGATCCTGCTTGATCCGGTCATTCCTGACGCGTTTGCTTTCGGCATAGAAACTGCGGGCCATGGGCGACAGTTCTGCGTCGTCGAAGGACAGTTCGGGGGGCGCATCGACGCCCAGCAGTGTCGCTGCATGTAGGATGACGTCCTGCGGTGGGGCTGGGTCGTCATCACACAGATTGTAGGCCGTTCCCGGCTTGGGATGCAGCATCGACGCCTCGAGCACCTGAGCGATGTCCTCGACATGGATGCGGCTGAACACCTGACCCGGCTTGATGATGCGGCGGGCGGTGCCATCGCGCACCTTGGCGAAGGGCCCCCGTCCCGGGCCGTAGATGCCCGCGAGGCGGAAGATGTGCAAAGGCAGATCGGGGATGGACGACCACGCCGCCTCGGCCCGGACGCGGCGGCGACCGCGTTCGGTGGCCGGGGTCAATGGGGCGGTTTCATCCACCCAATCGCCCTGCGCGTCGCCGTAAACGCCAGTCGTGGACAGATAGCCGACCCAGTCAATCCGCGTGGCTTGCGCCGTGATGTCCGTCTTCAACAAGGCAAGCGTCGGATCTCCGTCCTCGGTCGGGCCGGCGGACACCAGAACGTGACTGGCGTTTTCCAGCCACGGCAGAATGGCCTCTCTGTCCCACAAGAGAGGTGTGATCCCTTGGGCATGAAAATCGCCGAACTTGTCCGGATCGCGGGTGGTGCCTGCGATTTTCCAGCCCTTGGGCAACAGACGCCGCGCAAGGAATGCCGCGCTGTACCCGTGGCCGAGAGAGAGCAGAGTGTTGTCCATCACACCAAAGTGGTACCGTTGAATTCAAAACCAAGTGGGTCAGTCACAGTCCCACAAAGATGTTAACGCTCAAGAGGCGTAATCGGATCCCTCGGCGTCCAATATTTTTTTCAGTTCAGACAGATGGCGGGCATCCTGTTCGGGATAGCCTTCGAGTTCGCGCGCGGTTTTCTCGGCGATTTCGTCGGACAGCACCTTGAGCGGCCGCCCCGTCTGCAAGGCGCGGATATAGGTCTCGGCGGCGCGTTCGAAATAGTAGAGGCGGTTGAACGTGTCCGCGACGCTGTCGCCGATCACCATCACGCCGTGGTTGCCCATGATCATCACCTTCTGTTTCGGATCGGTGAAAAGCTGCGCACAGCGTTCGCCTTCTTCCTCGAAAGCCAGCCCGCCGTAATGACTGTCGATCACGTAGCGGTTGAAGAAGGTGGCGCAGTTCTGATCGATGGGCGGCAGGCGCGGGTCTTCGAGGCAGGCCAGCACTGTGGCGTGGATCGAATGGACATGCATCGCACACCGGGCATGCGGACAATGGCGATGCAAGCCGCCATGCAGGCCCCAGGCGGTCGGATCGGGCGCATTCGGCCCTTTGAGCGTGTCGGGATCGTTGGCGTCGACGACCAGCAGGTCGCTTGCCTTGATGCGGGAAAAGTGCATCTGGTTCGGGTTCATCAGGAACCGGGTGCCGTCATCATTGATCGAAAGGCTGAAATGGTTGGCAACGCCCTCGTGCATGTTGAGCCGCGCCGTCCACCGGAAAGCGGCTGCAAGATCAACGCGTTCCTGCCAATGCTCGATATTGGGGGCGAGTTGCGTGACAGACATGTGGGCCTCCTGTTGTTGGTCTCAGAGCAAGCCTTTCCTGATGCAAAGTCAAGCGGCGAGATGGGACATGGGCCGCGTCAGAGCGGGCGGGACGGCACCCAGGCATAACCGTCTGCGCAGAGCAGATAGCATTCGCGCAAACCGTGCGGTTTGTCGGCGGGCGGGTGCAGTATGGTGAAGCCGTTTTCTTCGGCGATGCCCGCCGCCTGATCGGGGTCCGTGTCGTATAGCCTGATTTCCACCCCTGCGCCTCTGGGCGGGAGTTCCGGCAAAAGGCCAATCAGGGGATTGCTGGCATAGGTTCGGTCGGCATGGATTTGGAAGACCTGATCGCCATAGGTCAGGATGGCAAAGTCGTCAGACACCCGGAACGCCGTCATGCCGAACACCTCGCTTAGCTGTCCAACCATACGGCGCACATCCCGTGTCAGCAGATTAAGGCCGATCCCCCTGAGGCTTGCCCCGAACTCCGCAGCCGACACCGTGTCGTAGTCCATCCGTGATTTCCAGTTTGCGGTGATTGCGGGCAGCTTGATCCCGTGCCATTGACCTGTCAACCTGCGCCCAAGGCAGGAAACGACCCAACAGAGGCTGTGTATGCAGGACCGTTCGATCAACCTTGACGTCGTCACTCCGGACAGTCCGGCACCGGAGCGGTTCGAGGAGGCCGGGGCTGCCGTTGATCGGTTGTGCGCGCTTTATGACATGGCGACACGTTTCCTGTGCGACAGCTTCCAGAAAGCGATGGAGCAGGGTCATCCGGGTGTGCGGTATCGCGCGTTCTACCCCGAGGTGCGGATCACCACGACCAGCTTTGCCAAGGTGGACAGCCGGTTGAGTTTCGGCCACGTGGCGCATCCGGGCACCCATGCCGCGACGATCACCCGGCCTGACCTGTTCCGGCATTACCTCGAGCAGCAGATTTCGCTCTTGCTGGAAAACCACGGTGTGCCGGTTGAGATCGGGGTGTCGGATACGCCGATGCCGGTGCATTTCGCGGTGGCCAATGATGCGACGATCACCGTCCCGCAGGAAGGTGCCGCCGATTTCATCCTGCGCGATGTCTTCGATGTACCAGATCTGGCGACGACCAATGACGACATCGTCAACGGCGTGGCCAAGCCTGCGCCCGACGGGACAGAACCGCTGGCACCCTTCACCGCGCAGCGTGTGGATTATTCGCTGGCGCGGCTGTCGCATTATACGGCAACCGACCCGCATCATTTCCAGAACCACGTTCTGTTCACCAACTACCAGTTCTACGTGGCCGAGTTCGAAGCCTATGCGCGGGCGCAACTTGCCGACCCAAGCAGCGGCTATACAAGTTTCGTCAGCACCGGGAATGCCGAGATTTTCGAGGCGGATGCGCCGCTGCCTGCGGTCGACAAGATGCCCCAGATGCCGACCTACCACCTCAAGCGCAAAGGTGGTGCGGGGATCACACTGGTGAATATCGGGGTAGGCCCGTCGAACGCCAAGACAGCAACGGATCATATCGCGGTGCTGCGGCCGCATGCGTGGCTGATGGTCGGGCATTGCGCGGGTCTGCGCAATTCGCAAAGCCTGGGTGATTTCGTGCTGGCCCATGCCTATCTGCGCGAGGATCGGGTTCTGGATGACGACCTGCCGGTCTGGGTGCCGATCCCGGCGCTGGCCGAGATCCAGATCGCGCTGGAACGGGCCGTGGCGACGGAAACGCAGCTTGAGGGGTACGACCTCAAGCGGATCATGCGGACGGGGACCGTGGCGAGCGTGGATAACCGCAACTGGGAACTGCGTGACCAGCGTGGCCCCGTGCAGCGCCTCAGCCAGAGCCGGGCGATTGCGCTCGATATGGAAAGTGCCACCATTGCCGCCAACGGATTCCGGTTCCGGGTGCCCTATGGCACGCTTCTCTGTGTCAGCGACAAGCCTTTGCATGGCGAATTGAAGCTGCCCGGCATGGCATCGGATTTCTATAAAACGCAGGTGGCGCGGCACCTGATGATCGGGATTCACGCGATGGAACACCTGCGCGAGATGCCGCTGGAACGCATCCACAGCCGGAAGCTTCGCAGCTTTGAGGAAACCGCGTTTTTGTAAGCGATTCTGTCTTTGCGACACCGAATGGCGGATTCGCCGGGTTTGGGGTGTGACAAAGCGGTGGAAATCGGCTGAAAAAGGCGAAAAACGCGAGGGAAACGCCTACCAACCGTTGTGTTTCTCCTCAATATACGGTTAGTTTTTGCACACGAGGCCCAAGATCGGGCAGTTAAGGAGACCACGAAATGGCGAAACCAATGACCAAGACCCAGCTTGTGGCCGCTCTGGCCGAAGAAATGGGCAGCGACAAGAAAACCGCAGGTGCGGCACTCGACGCGGTGACGAGCATCATCACCAAGGAAGTTGCAGGCGGCGGTGCTGTCACCATTCCGGGTGTTGGCAAAATCTATTGCCGCGAGCGTCCCGAGCGCATGGTGCGCAACCCGGCCACCGGCGAGCAGTTCAAGAAAGAAGCCGACAAGGTGGTCAAGATGACCATCGCGAAGGCTCTCAAGGACAGCGTAAACGGCTGATCCGACCATTGGACTTACCTCAAAGGCCGCTCTTTCGAGCGGCCTTTTGCGTGTCCGGGGTCAGGATTTCGGCGTGCTGTGATCCTCGTGCAGTGCGGTGTCGAGTTTGCCTTCCTCAATGCCTTCGTTTTTCCAAAGCGGCACACCTGTCGACACAACTGAGCGGCCCATCATGTGGGCGCCAATCGGGGCGGTGAGCAGGATGAACAGCACGATGGCGATCACCCGGATGATGATGTCCGAGGTGCCGAAGATCACAGCGCAAGACAGCAGGATCAAGCCACAGGCCAGCGTGCCAATCTTTGTCGAGGCATGCATGCGCAGCAGCACGTCAGGCAACCGGACGATGCCAAGGCCACCGATCACGGCAAAAAAGCCGCCGAGGATGATCAGGGAACCGGTGATGAGCTCAATCATGATTTGACCTTTCTCTGCTGCGTTCGGTGTTGCGTTCGGCAAAGCGGGCAAGGGCGACTGTCGCAAGGAAGCCGACCAGTGCCAAAACCAGCGCCACATCAAGGAAGGCCGGCGTGCCATAGCGGATGGCGGCAAGGCCGCAGAAGGCGACGATGGCCACGGTCATGAAATCGAGCGCCACGACGCGGTCTTGCAGGCTTGGACCTTTGATCAGGCGGACGAAGGCCAGCACGACGGAAAACACGACGCACATAAAGCCGATCTCAAGGCTGATTTCGAGAAATCCATCCATCACGCGCCCTCCACGGCATCAATCACCCAACGCTCCATCCCGTCTTTCAGGCTCTTGCGCAGGGCATCGGGGTCATCGGCAAACATTGCATGCACCAGCAGCGTCTTGCGGTCCTCGCTCACATCAAGGCTCAGCGTGCCGGGGGTCAGCGAGATCAGGTTGGTGACCAGCAGGATTCCGGTGTCGGTTTTCACGTCGAGCGGTACTTCGATGATCGCCGGGCGCGACCGGTGTTTTGGGGTCAGAATGTCGAAAGCGACCTCGATGCTCGAGACGATCAGTTCATAGTGGAACATGATCACCAGCTTGATCCATGCCGTGACGCGCCGGAAATAGGTGCTCGTCCCGATCAGCGGCTGGATCAACCACAGCGCACCATAGCCGATCACGAAGCCGGTGATCAGGCCAACCAGTGAGACGGACCCTGTAAACGCGACCCACGCGATGGCGAGGATGATGTTCAGTCCAAACGTGTTCATGGCTGCTCTCCCAGCACCGCGATGATGTAGGCTGTCGGATCAAGAAGCTGCGCGGCCGAGGCTTCGGCGAATTGCACGAAGGGTTCCGGCATCGTCCCGATGACAACGGTCAGAACCGCCAGCCCGGCAATCGGGATCAGCATCGCTGCGCGGTCGCGGGTGCTGAGCGATGACAGTTTCGGCTCAACCCCGTCGGGATGCGGTTCCCAGAACGCCTGCGCCCAGATCTTGGTCATGGAGTAGATGGTCAGCAGACCCACGGCCAACGCAATGCCCGCGATGATCCAGCCCTGAACGTCGAGCGCCGCCTTGACCAGCAGGAACTTGGCCCAGAAGCCCGAGAGCGGCGGGAAGCCTGCGAGCGAGAAGGCGGGGACGACGAAGAGCACTGCAAGGAGCGGCGCGGATTTGTAGAGACCGCCGATCCGCGACAGCTCGGTCCCGCCAGCGATGCGCTGGGCGACACCCGCGATTAGGAACAGGTTCGCCTTCACCACGATGTGGTGCACGAGGTAGAATACGGCGCCGACGATCGCGAGCGGGGTTAGCAAGGCAAGACCAAGGATCATGTAACCGATCTGGCTCACGATGTGGAACGACAGGATCTTGCGCATGTCGCTTTGCGCCGCAGCGCCAAGGACGCCGACCACCATGGTAAAGCCCGCCACCCAGAGCAGGATCGTATGGGTGAACGCCGTGTCATGGTCGAAGATCAGTGTGAAGGTCCGCAGCAAGGCGTAGACACCCACCTTGGTCAGCAACCCGGCAAACACTGCCGAGACCGAAAACGCGGGGGTGTGGTAGGACGCGGGCAGCCAGAAGAAGAGCGGGAAGACCGCTGCCTTGACGCCGAACGCGATCATGAAGAGGACCGCAACGATGGTCAGCAGGCGCTGATCTGCTCCGTCCACCGCAGTCGCCAGATCGGCCATGTTGAGCGTGCCGGTCATGCCGTAGAGCAGACCGATACCCGTCAGGAACATGATCGTGGAGACAAGGTTCAGCGCGACGTATTTCACGCCGCCGTCGATCTGCTCGGGGCGTCCGCCCAGCACCAGCAGGCCGAAGGATGCGATCAGCATCACCTCGAACCAGACATAGAGGTTGAAGAGGTCGCCAGTGATGAACGCGCCGACCACACCGGCGATCAGCATGTTGAAAAGCGCGTGATAGCCAAGCCGCTCCATCCCTTCATCTACATCCGCGATGGCGTAGATCGACACGGCAACGGCTACAATAGCGGTGATCAGGACCATGACGGCAGACAGAAGGTCGGCAACCAGCGTGATGCCGAAGGGCGCAGGCCAGTTGCCCATCTGCCCGGCGATCACGCCTTCGCGTAGAACGGTCGCCATCAGGATAATCGACGCGACCAGCAGCACGGAGGAACCGGCCACGGAAATCCAGCGCCCCAGGGGGCTTTGCCGCGTGAGGAACGCAAGGACAGCCGTCAGGAAGGGAATGACGACGGGAAGTGCAAGAAGCCAGCTCACTTATGTGCCTCTTCGGGTTCGGCCAAACGCATGTCGTCCGGCGTCAAGGAATTCAGGGTCGTCCACGCGCGGAAGACCAGCACGATGGCAAAGGCAAAAAGGCCGAAGCCGATCACGATTGCGGTCAGCACCAAGGCTTGCGGGAGGGCGTTGGCCGCGAGGGCCGGAGCATCCGCACCTTCGGGGATCAGGGGCGGCGCGCCATCGGTGAGGCGGCCCGCGACAAAGATCGTCAGGTTCGCGGCGTTCGAGATCAGCACGAGGCCGAAGATGAACCGCAGAAGGTGGTTCGACAGCATCAGGTAGACCGCCGCCGCGACCAGAACGCCGATGGTGATGGCAAAAAGGAACTCCATCAGATTTCCTCCTCCATGGCGAAGACAAGGGTGAGGATCGACCCGAAGACCACAAGGTAGACGCCGATGTCGAAGACCAGCACCGACGAGAGCGGCAGGCCCTTGTCGTCCTCGGTTGCGCCGATGAAGAGCCATTGCCCGGTGAAAAGTGCATCGCCAAAGAGTGCCGCGAAAAGACCGGCGGCAAGGGCGATGCCCAGCCCCCAGATCGCGATGGTCTGCGGCATCACACGCAGCGCCGCGCGGGCGTCCTGGGTGCCGCAGGCGATGGCGTAAAGGACAAAGCCGGTTGCCCCCGTTAGTCCGCCGATGAACCCGCCACCGGGTTCGTTGTGGCCGCGCAGCATCATGTAGAACGAGAACACGAGCAGCAGACCGGCAAGGTAGCGCGTCCCGACGCGCAGGATGACGGAATTCATTTCTGGTCTCCTTTGCGTGTTGTGCGCAGCAGCGCGTACGCCGACAGGGCGGCGATCACGACCACGGCGATCTCTCCGAATGTGTCGAGCGCGCGGAAATCCACGAGGATGACGTTGACGATGTTGCGCCCGTAGGCTTCGGGCCAGCTTGTCACCTCGAAATACTCGGTCAGGCGCAGGTCAAGCGGGCTGGAGACCACAGCGATCAGAGTGAGCGATACGGCGACACCGACCGCGATGGAGAGTACTGCATGGTTCAAGCGGAACTCGGCCTTGGGCATCGAGGGCAGGCGCAGCATGACGACCGCCACCAGAACGACGATCAGCGTTTCGACCAGAAGTTGGGTGATCGCCACGTCCGGGGCGCTGAACACGATGAAGATCAGCGCAATGCCGATACCGACCACGCCAAGAGCCGCAATCCCCGCGATGCGCGAGTTGGTGACAAGCGCGAGCAGCGCACCCGCGATGGTCAGCAGGGCAATCGAGGTGTGCTTCCACTCTACATCGGACAGATCGACCGCGATCATCGGCATGCCGGTGTAGAGCAGCGTCAGCAGGATGCCTGCCGCGATGGTCAGGAAGGTGCCGAAAAGAAAGCTGGAGAGTTTGCCGTTTTGCACAAGCTGGGTTTGCCACTTTGCAAATCCCTTGAGGCCATCAAGGAAGCTGTCCCAGCCCTTGTCGAGGTTCGGGATCGACTGGAACCCGCGCTCGAGCATCGCGCGCAACTGGACGTGACGCCAGTAGAACAGGAGGCCCAGCACAAAGGTCGCGATGCTGAGGAACAGGGGGATGTTGATCCCGGCCCAGAGCTTGAGTTCTTTTGCCTCGCCGACCTCGCCCGTCAATGAAATCACAGTCGGGTTGATCAGCGCGACTTGCAGCAGATCGGGGTAAATGCCGAAGACCGCGCCAAGGCTGGCAAGGATGATCGGTCCGGCCCACATCTGCCAGGGCGCTTCGCGGGGGGATTGGCCGGATGGAACAGCCCCTTGCCAGAACGGGCGGAACGCAACGACACCGGCAACGGCGAGCATGAGCGCGTTCGACAGGAGCGCGGCACCTGCCACGAACAGAGGCTCGGACGCCACAGCGATGGCGCCTGCGTATTTCAGTTCCTTGCCGATGAAGCCAAGGAAGGGCGGGAAACCTGCCATCGACAGGGCAGCCAGCGCAGCCGCAATGGCTGTGATCGGCATGATCCGCCCCAAACCGCCCAGTTGATCGGTCTCGCGCGTGCCGGTGGACAGGTCGATGCAGCCCACGACGAGGAAGAGCGACGCTTTATATAGCGAGTGCACAATCAGGAAGGTTGCAAAGGCGGTCATGGCGTAGCCCGACTCCTGCCCCAGAAAGAGCGTCAGCGTGCCAAGCGCCATGAGTGTCGTGTAAGCCAGCGCCTGCTTGAGGTCGGTCTGACGCAGCGCCAGAAGGCTGGCGAACACGGCTGTCACCGCTCCGAAGATGGTCAGCGTCCAGAGCCAGACATCGGTGCCGGACATCGCCGGGTGCATCCGCGCCATGACGTATACGCCCGCCTTGACCATGGTGGCCGAGTGCAGAAAGGCACTGACCGGGGTGGGCGCGGCCATTGCGTTGGGCAGCCAGAAATGGAACGGCACCTGCGCCGATTTGGTGAACGTGCCCGCCAGCAACAGGATCAGGATCGGCAGGTACATCGCGTGCTCTTTGAGCGCGCTGCCCTGCGCGATGATGCCGGAGATGCTAGTGGTGCCAGAGGCGGCGGCCAACAGGATCAGACCTGCAAGGAAGGCCAACCCACCCGCGCCGGTGACAAACAGCGCCTGCAACGCGTTGCGGCGGCTTTTCTCGGTCTCGTGCGAAAACCCGATCAGCATGTAGGAGGTGAGCGTCGTCAACTCCCAGAAGACGAAGAGCAGGATCAGGTCGTCCGCGAGCACAAGGCCCAGCATCGACACCATGAAGGCAGTCAGGAACAGTGCGAACCGGGCATATTGCGGATGCCCGGCGAGGTAGGTGTTGGAATAGAGCAGCACCAGCGTGCCGATGCCCGAAATGAGCAACGAGAAGGTAAGGCTCAGCCCGTCCACGAGAAACGCCAATTCGATGCCCAGCGACGGTATCCACGGGATCGTCAGGCGGATCACCTCGGTGGCGGCGATGGTCGGAACCATCGACGCGAACCAGGCAAAAAGTGCGGCGGCAAACAGGACCGGGACAATCCCGGTCAGACCGTTGCCGCGCGTGTCGGTGGCAAATCCGCCGGCCATCAGTGAAGCCCTCCTGTTTGCGCACCGCCGATCGGTGTGACGAAACCCGGTGCCTTTGCGGTCAGGACGGAACAGGTGACGCGGTTCAGGATAGTCTCGGCGGTGTCGCCGATGAACAGCCCCGCCACTCCGGTCCGGGTCAGGGTACCCATGACGATCGTGTCGATGCTTTCCGCCATGACATGCTCGGGGATCACGTCGCCCGCAACGCCCTTGATGTGAAGAACCCGCATGATGTCTTCGAACTCCGTATAGTATGACACAAGCTCTTGCAGCCGTGCCTTGCTGTCGTTTTGGGTCTGGGCGATCATGCGATCGATCTCGTCTTCGGGGATATTCGCAAGGCCGTGTCTCAAGGCCGCTTCCTGCTGAAGCCGCCAGACATTGATGACATCCAGTTTCGCATGGTCGTTTCGCGCCAACGAGGTCGCAAGATCCATCAGGGTGCGGTTCAGTTGGTCACGCTTGGCATCCTCGGGATCGGGATCGACCGCAACAAGGATACGCCGCGAGCGTGGCGCGGCAACCGAATTGAGAACCCAGATCGGGCAGGGGCATTTGCGCAAAAGATGCATGTCCGCGCCGGGAAAGAACTGCCGCCCGGCTGTCCGATGTGCGCCTTTGATCACGATGTCATGCCGGTCACGCATGACCTGACGGATGATTTCGATGAAGGGTGTGCCGATCAGAACCTTTGTCTCGACCTCCAGCCCTGCATCCCTGAGCGCTTTGGCCCGATCTTCGAGTTTCGCGCGATGTACGGCGATCACCGTTTCGCCGATGTCACGGCTGCCAAGACCGGGGATCATGGTGAATAGACGCGAGATGTCCTGCGCACCACCGCTGTCGATGGTGCTGACCATGGTGACGCGTGCCTGATTTGTGCCCGCAAGCCAGATCACACGCTCCAGCGCAAGCTCGTACGCGCTTTGCTCGTCGCACACGAAGAGAATGTTCCTGAAACGATGCACGCCCTGCTCCCTGTCCCGACGTACCAGATAGGGTGCATTTTCCATTGACCAAATCGAAAATTATCGGCTCTTTGATAGACAAAATTTATCAAAAGAGACTTCGATGCCAAGTTTACAGCAGCTTCGATACCTTGTGGCGGTTGCGGATCACCTGCATTTCCGGCGTGCGGCCGAGACCTGCAATGTCACGCAGCCCACCCTGAGCGCCCAGATCAAGGAGCTTGAACTGCGGCTGGGCACAAGCCTTGTTGAGCGCAACCGGTCGAAAGTGGTCATGACCGCCACCGGCAAGGACATTGCAGAGCGCGGACGCCGCATACTCAGAGAGGTGGCCGAGATCCACACCATCGCCAAGTCACGGCAAAGCGTTCTGAGTTCGGTCATCCGGATCGGCGTGGTGCAGACGGTTGGGTCGTATTTCCTGCCTCTCGTGATCCCCGATCTTCATCGCCAATATCCCAAGCTCGGGCTTTACGTTCGCGAAGGTCTGCCGGATGTGCTGCTTCGGAGCCTTGAGGACGGCGCGCTGGACCTCTTGTTCTTTCCCTTGCCCGTCAATCGGATCGAACTGGACAGCCAATCGCTGTTTCGCGAGCCGATCCAGGTGGTGATGCCCGCGGATCACAGACTGGCGCAAGAGCCGGAAATCGACCCGGTCATGTTGCGCGGCGAGACCATTCTTTCGCTTGAACCGGGACACAGGCTGTACGAACTGGTCCGGCAGATCTCGGATGATTACGGGGTGGAACTGTCGCATGATTATGAGGGCACAAGCCTTGATACGCTGCGCCAGATGGTGGCCACCGGAATGGGCCTGTCCCTGATGCCTGCCCTTTACGTCAAATCCGAAGTGGCGCATCAGGACATCGTCGTGGCCCGTCCTTTCCGCGGCACGGCACCTTCCCGCACCATCGGGATGGTCTGGCGCAAAGGTACGTCGCGCGAAACGGAGTATCGTCTGCTGTCGGCGCTTGTGTGCAAATCCTTGGCAGAGCGGGCACCCGAGATCACCGTTCTCGGGGATGTCTCGCGCGATCCCTGACCACCGCTGCCTGTCGCCGGGTTCAAACGGCGACGGAAAGCCCATATGTCTCGAGCGATTTGATGGTCCGCACCCGGCGCTTTGTGGTTGACCATGCGCCCTTGCGCCACTCGTCTTCAGCCTCAACAGTGACATGGTGATTCGCTTGGCGAAACGCTGACAAGCAACACGCGCTGCACAGTTCGACGGTTGTGGGATTGTGTCCGCTTTTGCTGCTGCAGAGAACAGTCCTGCCTGAGCTGTGGACCGGCGTTTCAATGAAAGGCGCGGTGTGGATTTCGTGTGACCGCACTCTCTGCGCCCACAGTACGAAAGAGACACTGTCTATCACCACAGGCGCGTACAAATATTTGCGCAGGGCATCGGGAATTTTGGAGTTTGGTGGAGCCTAGGGGGATCGAACCCCTGACCTCTTGCATGCCATGCAAGCGCTCTCCCAGCTGAGCTAAGGCCCCGTGTGCGCGTTCCATTACGCAAAGCCGGGGGCGGGATCAAGCGTGATTCCGCCCCTTTGGCAGAAATTAATCGTCGTCGTCGCCTGCGACGTCGGCAATGTCGTCAAGCGACATGTTGTCGTCGTCATCGTCCTCGAGTACGTCATCGTCTTCGAGATCGACATCGACATCATCATCTTCCAGAACATCGACATCATCGTCGGCGTCCATCTTGACTTTGCTCTGACGATCTTCGGCATCAGCCGCGATCATGCGCGTCTTGCCGGTGTCAATTTCGACCACCTCGCCGGTATACGGGCTGATGATCGGAGTCTGGTTCAGGTCATAAAAACGCTTTCCCGTCGTCGGGCAAACGCGTTTGACGCCCCATTCTTCCTTGGGCATGGGAGATCCCCTTTATTGCGTGGTCATATCGACAATCTGCGCCAACTGCCATAACACCGTACCGGTGTCAAAGGCTTTAGGGCGCAGAGTTCATCGAGCGGCATATGGGCGTCACAACCTTTCCCGGCAATCCCGAAATTCCGTTGAAATTACGGCAGAATGCACGCGCCCGGCGGATGACGCTGCGGATCTCGCGGGTTGATGGCGGCGTTACGCTTACCGTGCCGCGCGGAGTGTCCGAGAGGGAGGCACTGGCCTTCGCCGCCGAAAAGCGGGACTGGGTCATCGGCCACCTGTCACAGCAGGCGACACCAGAGTCTGTTGGACCGGGTCAGCGGCTGGATGTCGGTGGCCAGAGTTTTGAAATCTTGCAGGGAAACGGACGGCGCATTACCGTGTCGGACGGATGCATCTTTCTGCCATCCCCGATCGGGACAGGCCGTCTCCACTTGCAGGTGTGGCTCAAGGAACAGGCGCGGGCTGCCTTGACGCGCGCATCGGATCACTATGCCGCGCGGCTGGGGCGCCGCTATACCCGGCTCACCGTGCGGGACACGCGGTCGCGATGGGGGTCGTGTTCGTCTGCCGGAGCCCTGATGTATTCCTGGCGGCTGATCCTCGCGCCGAAACCGGTTCTGGATTACGTGGCCGCGCACGAGGTCGCGCATTTGAAGGAAATGAACCATTCCGCAGCGTTCTGGCGTGTGGTCGATGATCTTTACGGTCCCCATCAGGAGGCCCGGGCCTGGCTGCGGCATGAAGGCCCGAAACTGCACCGCTACCGGTTTGAAGCTTGACCCGTTCCGGTGCTGTGATCACATTCCGGTATGAGCGTCCTGACCCGTCCTTCGGAACCCACCCTGTCTGCCCATGACCGCGTCTATCGCGGATTGCGGAACAGGATCATGTTCGGCCAGATGTCCCCCGGAGAGCAATTGACCCTGCGGGGCGTTGCGCGGGATTTCGATGTGTCCATGACACCTGCACGTGAAGCGTTTCAGCGACTTGTCGCGGAAGGGGCCTTGTCGATGTCCGCGTCGGGCCGGGTCTCTACACCGGAATTGTCCAACGACCGGATCGAGGAACTGGCTGCTTTGCGTGCCTTGATCGAGGTTGAACTGGCAAGCAGGGCGCTTCCGCGTGCCCACCTTGCGCTGATCGACCGGTTGCAGGCGATCAACGGGACAATTTCCGACGCAATCTCGAACCGGGATGCGTCGGGGTATATTCGCACCAATCTGGATTTTCACCGCACGCTGTATCTTCGGGCGCAGGCCCCTGCCATGCTGGCCATGGCCGAGCAGGTCTGGTTGCAGCTTGGTCCCACGATGCGGGCGCTGTACGGCCGGTTGCGCCGCACCGAGGCACCGCAATACCACCGTCTGATCGTGGCGGCATTGAAGGCCGGGGATGAACCCGGCCTTCGTTTGGCAGTCCGGTCGGATGTGACGCAAGGTCTACGCCTGCTGACCGGGTGATCCGGCGCTTAGTGCGCCATGAATACCGGCACTTCGCAGGTTTCGAGCATGTTGCGTGTTGCACCGCCAAGGATCGCCTCACGGAAGCGGGAATGGCCATAGGCCCCCATCACCACCATGTCGGCGCTGATGTCGGTGACGTGACGCCGCATCACGTCGGACACGCGCGGCATTGTCTTGGACAACACGTCGATCTCTACCTTCACGCCATGACGCGCCAGGAATTGCGATAGTTGACCACCCGGATCGGATCGGGTCGGCCCGTGCTTTGGCGGGTCGATCACAACGACATGTGCGGATTGCGCCGTGCTCAGCAGCGGCAGGGCGCTGCGCACGGCCCGCAGCGCTTCGGCGCTTTCATTCCAGCCGATCGCGACCTTGTGGGGCAGCTTCAGCGCCGGCCCTCCATCGGGAAGGACGATGACGGGGCACTGCCCCTCGAACAATGCACCTTCGACCACGGGTTCGAGTTCGATCCCCCGATCCGTTCCGTAGGGGCGCGGCACGATCGACAGATCGGCGAACCGGGCATGGGATGCGACAAATCGAGCCACATCGGCAAGCTGGCAGACCGCGTCCACCACACCCCAGCGCAGGTCGGTCGCCGCAAGCAGCTTTTTGGCAGCGGCGGCCAGTTCCGAGGCATCCTCGCGGGCCTGGTGCAAGGTTTCCTGCAGAACGGCGGCGTTCATCCCGGCATAATAATAGCCGGTTTGCGTCCGATCGACGCCAATACACACAACATCAAGATGAGCGTCCAATCCGCTGGCGATGGAAGCGGCCTGGGTAACTGTCTCGGTCAGATGGGCCTGATCCGTGGCGACGGCCAGAATCGATTTGAAAGACATGAGTGACTCCCTTGGATGTATTTCCCACTGGCCCAGCATCGACCGAAGTCGGCTGAGGCGCTTTGACACCCATCAAGCAAGTCCCGCAATTCTATTGATGCAGATCAAGGATAGCTTTCGCCAAGTCTCGCATTAAGGGCCCAGTCTGAAAACCGCCTGCGCGGCAGCCGAATCGTGCAGGTAAGACGAAGGGACAAAAAATGTTGAACTATATCAAGCTGGTCGCGCTTGGTTTGATCACGCTTTTCGCGATGATCGCTGCAAGCTACGCGCGCGATTTGGCCTATCAGGTTCACGCCATTCTTATCATGGCGGTATCTGCCGGGCTCTTCCTGTGGACGTTGCGGAACACCGATGAACCGGTGCCGGCGGCCGTTCTTGAAACAAGCTACATGGACGGTGTGATCCGCTACGGCGTGATCGCAACGGCGTTCTGGGGTGTGGTCGGGTTCCTTGCCGGGACCTTCATCGCGTTTCAGCTCGCGTTTCCGGCGCTGAACTTTGACTGGGCGCAGGGCTATGCGAACTTTGGACGTCTGCGCCCGCTGCACACCTCTGCGGTGATCTTCGCCTTTGGCGGCAACGCCCTGATCGCGACATCGTTCTACGTGGTGCAACGGACAAGCGCCGCGCGTCTTTGGGGCGGCAACATGGCCTGGTTCGTGTTCTGGGGCTACAACCTGTTCATCGTTCTGGCGGCGACGGGCTATCTGCTGGGCGCAACCCAGTCCAAGGAATACGCCGAACCGGAATGGTATATCGACCTTTGGCTGACCATCGTCTGGCTGGCTTATCTGGCGGTTTTCCTCGGCACGATCATCAAGCGTAAAGAGCCGCATATCTATGTGGCCAACTGGTTCTTCCTGTCCTTCATCGTCACGGTCGCGATGCTGCATGTGTTCAACAACCTCAGCATTCCGGTCTCGATCTTCGGCTCCAAGTCGGTTCAGGTCTTCGCAGGCGTTCAGGACGCCATGGTGCAGTGGTGGTATGGCCACAACGCCGTGGGCTTCTTCCTGACCGCAGGCTTCCTCGGCATGATGTACTATTTCGTGCCCAAGCAGGCGGAACGTCCGGTCTTCAGCTACAAACTGTCGATCATCCACTTCTGGGCGCTGATCTTCCTGTATATCTGGGCCGGTCCGCACCACCTGCACTACACCGCTCTGCCGGACTGGGCCTCGACCCTCGGCATGGTGTTCTCGATCGTTCTGTGGATGCCTTCATGGGGCGGCATGATCAACGGTCTGATGACGCTGAGCGGCGCATGGGACAAGCTGCGCACCGACCCGGTCATCCGGATGATGGTGATCTCGCTTGGCTTCTACGGCATGTCGACCTTCGAAGGTCCGATGATGTCGATCCGCGCGGTCAACTCGCTGTCGCACTACACCGACTGGACCATTGGTCACGTGCACTCGGGTGCGCTTGGCTGGAACGGCATGATCACCTTCGGTGCTCTGTACTTCCTCGTGCCGAAGCTCTGGAACCGTCAGCGGCTCTACAGCCTGAGCATGGTCAGCTGGCACTTCTGGCTCGCCACCATCGGCATCATTCTCTACGCGGCCTCGATGTGGGTCACCGGGATCATGGAAGGCCTGATGTGGCGTGAAGTCGACGCAAACGGGTTCCTCGTGAACAGCTTTGCCGACACCGTGAGCGCGAAATTCCCGATGTACGTCGTACGTGCGCTGGGTGGGGTGATGTACGTCACCGGGGCGCTGATCATGTGCTACAACCTGTGGATGACTGTGAAGCGCAGCCCGGCCAAAGATGCCGCGGTCTCGCCCGCAGCTGTCGCGGCCGAATAAGGAGGCTTGGACAATGGGTATTCTTGACAAGCATAAGGTACTTGAAACCAACGCGACATTGTTGCTGGTCTTCAGCTTCCTGGTCGTGACCATCGGTGGACTGGTGCAGATCGTGCCGCTGTTCTACCTCGAGAACACCATCGAAGAGGTCGACGGCATGCGCCCCTATACGCCTCTCGAACTGGCCGGACGGGACGTCTATCTGCGCGAAGGCTGCTATGTCTGCCACAGCCAGATGATCCGCCCGATGCGCGACGAGGTCGAACGCTATGGCCACTACAGCCTCGCGGCAGAGTCGATGTACGATCACCCGTTCCAGTGGGGTTCCAAGCGGACAGGGCCCGACCTTGCCCGCGTCGGAGGCCGCTACTCGGACGATTGGCATGTCGATCACCTTCGCGATCCCCAGTCCGTCGTTCCGGAATCGGTAATGCCGAAATACGGCTATCTCGAAGCGACACTTCTGGACGGCGAACATATCGGTGATCTGCTGGCCACCAACGCCTTTGTCGGTGTGCCTTACACCAGCGAAATGATCGAAGCGGCGCAGCAGGATTTCCGTGCTCAGGCCGATCCGGACAGCGATTTCGATGGTCTGCTCGAGCGCTATGGCGAAAACGTCAACGTGCGCAACTTCGATGGGCAGCCCGGTGTTTCGGAAGCGGATGCTCTGATCGCGTATCTCCAGATGCTTGGCACGCTGGTCGATTTCTCGACCTTCACGCCTGATGCAAGCCGCTGAGGAGGAGTGACATGGAAACCTATTCATTCCTTCGCGAATTCGCCGATAGCTGGATGCTTCTGGTCCTGTTCCTGTTCTTTGTCGGGGCGATCCTTTGGGCCTTCCGTCCCGGCAGCAACAAGACGCATCGCGACACAGCCAACATCCCGTTTCGCAATGAAGACAAACCCGCCGCATCCAAGGAGGCGAGGACATGAGCAAGAAGCAAGACGACGACCTTGATTATGAAACCACCGGTCACGAGTGGGATGGGATCAAGGAATACAACAAGCCCCTGCCGCGCTGGTGGCTCTGGACCTTCTACGCGACCATCGTCTGGGGTGTGCTCTACACGATCGCCTACCCCGCATGGCCGGGCATCAAGGAAGCCACACCGGGTATCCTCGGATTCTCCACACGGGCACAGGTCGCGGAAGAGATCGCCCGGTTCGAAGACGCCAATGCCGGGATCAACGCCCAGCTTGCGTCGGTCGAACTGACCGAGATCGCGCAGGACGCCGACCTCAACCAGTACGCTCAGAACGCGGGTGCTGCGGTGTTCCGCACATGGTGCGCACAGTGCCACGGATCCGGTGCAGCCGGTGCCAAGGGCTACCCGAACCTTCTGGACGACGACTGGCTCTGGGGCGGTGACATCGAGGCGATCCATGCCACAATCGCGCATGGTATCCGCAACGAGGAAGACCCGGACGCCCGTTGGTCTGAAATGCCGGCTTTCGGCGACATGCTCGCTGAAGAGGAAATCAGCCAGGTGGTCAACTACGTGATGTCGCTCTCGGGTGAGCCGCAGGACGCCTCCATGGTGGCGGCTGGTGAAACCGTGTTCCTCGACAATTGCGCAGCGTGTCACATGGATGACGGCACCGGTGACCGGTGGCAGGGCGCGCCGAACCTGACGGATGCGATCTGGCTCTATGGCGGGGATTACGAGACCCTGAAAGAGACCGTGACCTATTCGCGCTTTGGTGTGATGCCGTCGTGGACAGATCGTCTGAGCGAAGCCGAAATCCGCGCTGTGGCGACCTATGTCCATGGTCTTGGCGGCGGCGAAACAGCGGTCGAATAAATAAAATACCGTCCGGCCTTCGGGCCGGACGGGAAAGCGTCGGTCCTCTTTCTGTTCGCGCGTTTCGAGGCACCGGCGCTTTGTTGTTCAGGCTCTATGCCAGAACCGACCGCGCCTTGGTCTTTTCCCGGCGTGGTTTTTCTTTGCCTGCCCCTGCCAGATACAGGGCGGCAGATAGACAATCGGATCTATCACCGCCAATCCTCCCAGCGTTTTGGCCGAGTCTGCTCAGGCAGGTCTTCACGATACCAGGATTTCGGCAGTGACGGCCGATGGCGGGCCTCGGACGCGCCGCTGGCGTGTAAGAGTGTTTTGGCAAGTGTGCGGAACATATCGGTCTCCTGTGATCAATGCTGATATGCATGGATACTTGCGTTTTTTGGCGTTTTATGCGACCCAGGGATAAATCCAATATGTAAGATCAGATTACATGATTGATTGGTCCCGACTTCCTTCTCTTTCGGCTCTGCGGGCCTTCTGTGCCTTTGTCCAAACCGGATCGGTGACGGATGCCGGGGCCGCGCTGAATGTCAGTCATGCCGCGATTTCCCAACAATTGCGCAGTCTTGAGACCCATCTCGGGACTCCACTCTTTGACCGGACAAGCCGGGCGCTGGAGCTGACGGATGACGGGCGCGACCTTGCCCGCGCCCTCGAAGACGGATTCGGGCGCATCGCGTCCGGTGTCGAAGCGCTGGCGCAGTCGGATTCGCAACGCCCGCTGAACGTGGGCTGCACGCCGACCTTTGCCAGCGCGTGGCTGATGCCGCGCCTTGGCGGTTTCCAGATGGAACATCCCGGCATCGACATGATTGTCACTCCAAGCCCGATTCTGACAGACCCGTCCCCCGGCGGCATCGACGTGGCCATCCGCTATGGAACCGGCGGTTGGGCCGGGTTGGACTGCGAACGCCTGCTCGACTCACCACTGGTGGTCATCGGCGCGCCGTCCCTGTTCAAGGGACGTCCGCCCAAGGAACCGCGCGATCTGATCGACTATCCCTGGCTGGAGGAACTGGGCACGACGGAATCCTCGGCCTGGCTGACGCAGCATGGGCTGGCCCATGCCAAGGTGCGCTCACGCACCCATGTGCCGGGCAATCTGATGCTCGATGGCGCACGAAACGGGCAGGGGGTTGCCGTGTCCACGCGAATCGCGGTGGCCGAAGACCTGGCCGCCGGGCGGCTGATCGCCGTTTTCGAAGACCGACTGGATGCGGGGTACAACATCGTGACCCGACCGGGTGTACACCGTGCCCCGCTCAAGGCGTTTCTGCGCTGGATCCGCAGGCAAGCGGCAAAAACCTGAATTAAAGATACAGTATTTGATGCAAGTCAAAGTCTGGCGCGGCGCTCCCTGAGAAAAGACGATCAAGCCAATCCGTCTTTGGGAGCCCATTCTCTCGTGTCTCAAGCAGAAAACACAACGCCGCCGAAACTTTACGCCGCGCGTGAACCTATCTTCCCGAAGCGCGTGAAGGGGAACTTCCGCAGCTTCAAATGGATCCTCATGATCATCACCTTGGGCATCTATTATGTGACGCCGTGGATCAGGTGGGATCGGGGTCCGCAACTGCCTGATCAGGCGGTACTTGTCGATCTGGCAAACCGGCGGTTCTTTTTCTTCTGGATCGAGATCTGGCCGCATGAATTCTACTTCGTTGCGGGTCTGCTGATCATGGCCGGCTTGGGCCTGTTCTTGTTTACCTCGGCGCTGGGCCGCGTCTGGTGTGGCTATGCCTGCCCGCAGACCGTGTGGACGGACCTCTTCATCCTTGTGGAACGCTGGATCGAAGGCGACCGCAACGCGCGTCTGCGCCTACACCGTCAGGAAAAGATGGACTTCCGCAAGGCACGTTTGAGGCTCACCAAATGGGTCTCATGGTTCTTCATCGGCCTCGCTACCGGCGGGGCGTGGGTGTTCTATTTTGCCGACGCGCCAACGCTGCTGCGCGATCTCGTAACCGGGCAGGCACACCCGGTGGCCTACACCACCATGCTGATCCTGACCGCGACGACGTTCTTCTTCGGCGGCTTCGCCCGCGAACAAATCTGCATCTATGCCTGCCCGTGGCCGCGTATTCAGGCCGCAATGATGGACGAGGATACCCTGACCATCGGCTACCGCGAATGGCGCGGTGAACCGCGCGGCAAGCACCGCAAGGGCGATGGTTCAGAGCAACTGGGTGACTGCATCGACTGCATGGCCTGCGTGAACGTCTGCCCCATGGGCATCGACATCCGCGATGGGCAACAGATGGAATGCATCACCTGCGGGCTGTGCATCGACGCCTGTGACGACATCATGGAAAAGATCGGCAAGCCGCGTGGTCTGATCGACTATCTGGCGCTGTCGGACGAACCACGGGAACGGGCCGGGGAAAAACCGCGCACGGCGTGGTTCCATATCTTCCGCGTGCGGACGATGATGTACACCACTCTTTGGGCGCTGGTTGGTATCGGGCTTGTCTTTGCCCTGTTCATCCGGCCTGAGATCGACATGACCGTGGCGCCTGTGCGGAACCCGACATTTGTGACGCTGTCTGACGGCTCGATCCGCAACACGTACGATGTGCGACTTCTGAACAAGCATGGCGAGGACCGGCCATTCCGGGTGTCGCTGACGGGCCATCCGTCGCTTCGGGTTCAGCTTGAAGGCACGCCTTACGAAACCGTCGATGTCCCTGCCAACGAAACCTACCTGCAGCGCGTCTATGTGGTGGCCGCCCCGGGGTCTGATCCGGCCGAAGCCGAACGCACCGACATCCGGTTCTGGGTCGAAGACCTGACCAACGGGGACCGCGCCTATACAGACACACTCTTCAACGGGAGAAGCAACTGATGACACAGGAACGCAAACTCACCGGCTGGCATGCCTTGGCCATCTTTGGCGGCGCATTCACCGTCATCATCACAGTCAACCTGTTCCTCGCGTTTTCGGCGGTGAGCACCTTTCCGGGTCTGGAAGTGAAAAACTCCTACATCGCCTCGCAAAGCTTTGACGACCGGCGCGCCGAACAGGAATCCCTTGGCTGGGAAGTCTATGCCGAGGCCAAGGACGGTCTCCTGATCCTGAGCATCAAGGACGATCAGGGCAAACCCGTTCAGGCGGGTACTCTGGACGCCGTTCTGGGCCGTGCGACCCACGTTCAGGATGACCGGACACCCGAGTTTGCCTTTGACGGTCGCGCCTATGTGGCACGGGAAACACTTGCGCCGGGCAACTGGAACATCCGGATGAAAGCCACATCTCTGGACGGTGTTGCCTTTGAACAGCGCGTTGTCCTTCACGTCGAGAGCTGATCCATGACCCTCGCGATGCGCCCCCCTGCCTCGGCCTGTCCCGCCTGTTCCGCCGCTCCGGCGGCCGAGGCCTTGGCTGAGGCAGCATTGCCCAAGGACGTGAACATCGTTCTGTCCCTGCCGTCGATCCATTGCGCCGCCTGCATCTCGGGGGTTGAACGCATTCTCGCGGCAACCGATGGCGTAAAGGGCGCGCGCGTGAATCTCACTCTCAAACGGGCGCAGATCGAGGCGGCGTCCGACATCACGGCAGACGATCTGATCCGAGTGTTGGAGCGTTCCGGTTACGAAGCGCACGAGTTGGACACCACCGCCCTGCGCGCCACCGACACCGACAAGGCGGGGCGCGATCTTCTGATGCGTCTGGCTGTGTCCGGCTTTGCGGCGATGAACATCATGCTCTTGTCCGTGGCGGTCTGGTCCGGCGCCGATGGCCCGACACGGGACATGTTCCACTGGATTTCCGCCGCCATAGCGCTGCCGACCATCGCGTTTTCCGCGCAGCCGTTTTTCAAACACGCATGGACCGCGCTCAGGGCAGGGCGGCTCAACATGGATGTGCCGATCTCGCTGGCGATTGCGCTGGCGGTGGTCACGTCGCTTTGGGAAACATCGCTGTCCGGCGAACACGCCTATTTCGACGCCGCGATCACGCTGACCTTCTTCCTCTTGGCAGGTCGGTATCTGGATCACCGCACCCGTGCCGCCGCGCGCTCTGCGGCCGAGGAGCTGGCCGCTCTGGAAGTACCGCGCGTCTGGCGCGTGACGGATGCGGGAGAAGAGCAAATCCCGATGGCCGAGCTTCTGGTGGGCGACCTGATCCGCGTGCGCCCCGGCGGGCGCATGCCTGTCGACGGAGAGATCGTCGAGGGTCAGTCGGAACTAGATCGCTCGCTTTTGACCGGCGAGACCCGTCCCATCTATGCCGGGGTCGGCTCGACCGTCAGCGCGGGCGAGGTCAACCTGACCGGCCCCCTGACGGTCCGCGCCAGCGCCGTGGGCCGAGACATCTCTCTGCATCGCATGGCCGATCTGGTCGCCATCGCGGAATCCGGTCGCTCGCGCTATACGTCGCTCGCCGACAAGGCGGCCAAGCTCTACGCGCCGGGGGTGCATATCCTGTCGGCGCTCGCCTTTGCGGGCTGGTACATTTACACCTTCGATCTGCGCACCGCGCTCAACATCGCGGCGGCGGTGCTCATCATCACATGTCCCTGTGCGCTGGGCCTTGCCGTGCCAGCCGTGACCACGGCGGCATCGGGCCGTCTGTTCCGCAAGGGGCTTCTGATCAAGGACGCAACCGCGCTGGAACGTATGGCGCAGGTCGATACTGTCGTCTTCGACAAGACCGGAACCTTGACCGCTGGCACACCCGAAGTGGTCAATCTTGGCGATCATTCGCGCCGCGATCTGGGCATCGCGCTGGCACTGGCGGAAGGGTCATCGCACCCGTTGTCGCAATCACTGGCCAAAGCCATTCAGGCGGCGGGCATCGCACCGGCCAAGGTGACGGGTCTGACCGAAATTCCCGGTCATGGCACCGAAGGCACATGGAAGGGCCAGACCGTGCGTCTGGGCCGCTCGGCCTGGGTGGGTGGTGGCGACAGTCCGGAAACCTGCGCCTGGCTGCGTATCGGGGAGACAGTGGCTGATCCGTTCCGCTTTGCCGACCAGATTCGCGATGGGGCAGAGGCCCTTGTCAGCCAGCTCAAGGACAAAGGCTACGAAGTGATCCTGATGTCCGGTGACACGACCCCTGCGGTCGAGGCATTCGCCGCGCGGATCGGTATCGACAAATGGGTCGCTGAAGCCCTGCCGCAGGACAAGGCGGCGCGCATTGACCAGCTGACGCAAAGCGGCAAGCACGTGCTGATGGTCGGAGACGGCCTCAACGACACCGCCGCGCTGGCTGGCGCCCATGCGTCGATCTCGCCGGCCTCTGCTCTCGATGCAGCGCGGGTCGCGTCGGACGTGGTGCTGCTGGGCAAATCGCTCGATCCGATTGCGGATGCGCTGTCCATCTCGCGTGTCGCCATCAAACGTATCCGTCAGAACTTCAGCATCGCGACATGGTACAACATCATCGCCGTTCCGCTGGCCGTGGCCGGTCTCTGTTCGCCTCTGATCGCCGCCTTGGCGATGTCCACCTCTTCGATTACGGTGTCTTTGAACGCCCTGCGCCTTAAGTAACCCGGAGCATTCCATGAACGTCCTGGCCTATCTGATCCCCGTATCTCTGATCCTTGGCGGCATCGGGCTCGTGGCGTTTGTGTTCACGGTCAGGTCAAAGCAGTATGAAGACCCGGATGGCGCGGCGCAGCGTATCCTGTCGGACGATTACGACGACCGTCCGAAACCGTGAAACTTAAGTTCAGCTTGGCCCGATCATGAAGCAGGTGACCTGCCGCGCCTGAAGCCTGCGGCAGGCAAGGTCCGCCGCATCGCGGGTCAGCCCCATGAAGTTCGCATCAAAGCCACGCGATCCGTTCACCACCTTGCGCAGCGATCCGTCCAGCGTGGCCATTTCGGCAAGCGCTGTCGTGAGCAGCGCCTTCTCGGCAGCATGACGGCTTGAGAAGCGCCCGACATTGATGCCCCAGTGCCGACCGCCGGACGTCGAGATCCGCGTCACGACTTCGGCTTCGCGTGCCTCGACCGGCTGAGCGGGTGCGACCTGCGGTGACTTTGCAGAGGCCAGAACGAGGGTACGCGGCCGTACAACAGGCTTGACCGAAGCGCTGGGTGCCGTTTCCTGCTCGGCGATCACGGCAGCCACGGCGGCATCCGTTGCCGGTGCGGCCATCGCCACCTGCGCCGATGTGGCGGTCACGTTCTGCACCTCTGCCGTCTGAACATCTTCCAGAACCGACTGGATGTCTTGCTTGAGTTCGGCCACCAGAGCGTCCGGCAAGATCGGCTCTGCCACCGGCCGCGCAACCGGGCGCAGGCTGGTTTTCACAGCAGCGGCCACCACGCGAATGGATTTCGCCCGTGTGTTCGTGGACGGCGTTTGGCTCCGCGCAATCACTGTTTCAGGCGCAGCCGATGTGTCCGGCCCCAGATAGGGCGGTTTGCGCGGAGTGCGCAGCGCCATGCGGCTGGGGGCCTTGCTGAACCCGAGATCCATCAGCTTTGCCACCTGCGCATTGCGCGACGCCGTGGAATTGCCGCCGAACACGGTCACGATGATCCGTTCGCTGCCACGTTCGGCGGATGCAACAAGGTTGAATCCGGCCGCGCGGGTGTAGCCCGTCTTGATCCCGTCGGCACCCTGATAGGCATCCAGAAAGCGGCGGTTCGTGTTCGCGACGGCTTTGATCCCCGCATCTGTGCTGCGGCGCGAGAAGAGGTTGTAATATTGCGGATAGTCGTAAAGCACATGACGCCCGAGAATGGTCATGTCGCGCGCCGTGGACAGGTGCCCGCTTTCCGTCAACCCGTGGGCGTTCTTGAAGGTTGTCCGGCTCATGCCCAGTGCCTTGGCGGTGCGGTTCATGCGCCGGGCAAAGGCAGCTTCGGACCCTGAGATCGCCTCGGCGATCGCGGTTGCGGCATCGTTGGCGGATTTGATGGCGGCGGCCCGCACCAGATAGCGCAGTTGAATGGTCGATCCTGCCCGTAAACCCAGTTTGGACGGCGGTTCGGCGGCGGCTTTCTGAGAGATCCGCACCGGCGTGTCCATGCTGATTTCGCCGTTCTGAACGGCCTCGAAGGCGATATAGAGCGTCATCATCTTGGTCAGAGAGGCCGGGTGCAGGCGTGTGTCCGCGTTGTCCGAATGGATCACCTCACCATTTCGGGCATCCATGACCATTCCCGCATAGGGCGCTGCCATGGCGCTCATCGGCAGAAGAACTGCCAACCAGATTGCGGTGATCAAATACAGGCCAATTCGGCCCGGCTTTCTACGCCGTCCCGTCACGATTTCCGCCTTCTCTGCCTCAGACCGCCGGATTGTTCCGGTCGGATATTTATTGGGTAAAGCGTAACACAGGGCAGAAGGCCGATAAAGTCCTTATTTTCATAACTTTTTTGGAATTTTTCTGCACTTGCACGCAAGATATTGGGGGCCGTATCGACGTGCCAACTAGGTCAGCCATTATGGCAGAAATGTGGCAAACCCGATCAGCCGATTTCAGCCACCAGCGGCGGCAAATCACCAAGATGCGCGATCTCGCGAAAGCGTGGACTTTGCGGCGCGTCCGCCTTTTCAAGGTCCCATTCCAGATCATGAGGAACGAACACACCCCAACTTCCGGCCCTGACGGCGGGCACCACGTCGGACTTCATCGAATTGCCCACCATCATCGCCGCCTCGACACCACCCGACTGTCGCCCGAACACCGTGCGATAGGTGTCGACCGATTTGTCCGACACGATGGCCACGTCATCGAAAAGATCACCCAGACCCGACTGCGCCAGTTTGCGCTCCTGGTGCAGCAGGTCTCCCTTGGTGATCAGAACAAGCCGATATGTTCCCGCCAGCGCATCCACGGTGTCCCGGACATGCGGCAGCAATTCGATCGGATGCGCAAGCATGTCCTGCCCGGCATCAAGGATGTTGCGGATCACATGGCCGGGTACAGCGCCATCGGTGACGTCGATGGCGGTTTCGATCATCGACAGGACAAAGCCCTTAACACCGAAGCCATAGTGCCCGATATTGCGCCGCTCGGCTGCGATCAGACGCTCATGCAGCAGGGATTTGTCCGTATAATCAGACAGTAACTCTTCGAAGCGCTCTTGTGTGAGTTTGAAAAAGCGCTCGTTGTGCCACAACGTATCGTCCGCATCGAACCCGATTGTTTGCAGCTTTCGCGTCATGGCAGGGCACGCGCCTCTTTTCTCGAAGTCAGGACAGGTTATATAGAGCCATCAAGGATATGGAACCCGAGGTCCAGACCCAAGCATGAGACAGCTTTCGGCCATCACTGCGTCGTCCCGCCCAAAGGCAGGGCCACCTTCGAACGATGACAACGATACAGGTGTCGTCGTCGAGACGCGTGCCAAGACGAAACGTCCGCCTCTCTACAAGGTGCTGCTGCTTAACGACGATTACACCCCGATGGAATTCGTGGTGCATGTTCTGGAGCGGTTCTTCGGCATGACCCATGCGCAAGCTTTCGAAATCATGCTGACCGTCCATAAAAAGGGCGTTGCCGTTGTCGGTGTGTTCAGCCACGAGATCGCGGAAACCAAGGTGGGGCAGGTGATGGATTTCGCCCGGCGTCACCAGCACCCTCTGCAATGCACCATGGAAAAGGAATAACCGGGCCGCTGTCCGGGATCTCCGAATGACCCTTGCCCGATTAGACCACGCGCTCGACACTGGCGCGCTCACGCTGTCGCAGGATGCACGCGTGGTGGTTCTTGAACCGGCGATGGAGTCCGATCTGACGCCCCTTGCCGGGATGCGGATCTCAGTCCAGCACAGTTTCAAACCGGCATACGATCATTTTCAGTTATTGGGCTTTGACGTCACAACCGATGCGACCGGCCCGGCTGATGTCGTGCATGTTACAGTGCCCCGCAGCCGCGAACTCGCACGGGGTCTTCTGGCGCAGGCCGAAGCGATTGCCGAAAATGGCCTTGTCATCGTGGACGGAGCGAAAACCGATGGCATCGACGCCATCCTGAAATTCGCCAAGAGCAAGGTCGCCATTGACGGCCAGATGTCCAAGGCACATGGCAAGATTTTCTGGTTCCGCGCCTGCGCCGCCTTTGCAGACTGTGCCTTGCCCGACCCGGCACCCATCGCATCGGGTTGGATCACGCAACCGGGCGTGTTCTCGGCGGATGGGCCGGACGACGGATCTCAGGCGTTGGTTGCGGCATTGCCGAAAACGCTCAAGGGGCAGGGCGCGGATCTTGGCGGCGGCTGGGGGTATCTCACCCATCACCTACTTGATCTTCCCGGTGTGACCCATGTCGATCTAGTCGAGGCGGACCGGCGTGCGCTGACCTGTGCCGAGAAAAACGTCAGGGATGATCGCGTCAGCTTTCATTGGGCCGATGCCACCGCATGGGGCAAGGCGGGCAGTCTGGACTGGGTGGTGATGAACCCACCGTTCCACACCAGCCGCACGCCCGATGCGCACCTGGGACAGGCGTTCATCCGCTCCGCCGCGCGTCTGCTGCGCCCGAAGGGCACTCTTGTTTTCGTGGCCAACCGACATCTTCCCTATGAAACCACGCTCTCGGAGTGCTTTCAGCAGGTCGCGGAACTGGACGGCAACAGTCGTTTCAAGATACTGCAGGCTGATCATCCGAAAGGTTCGGACAAACCCGGCCGTACAAAACGGCGTTAAGGGAGACCCGGAATGTCATTCTCCATCGAAGGCAAGACAGCCATTGTCACCGGTGCTGCAAACGGCGTCGGCCTCGCGATTGCAAGGCATTTCGTCGATCAGGGGGCGAACGTCATGTTCGCCGACATGGACGAGGCGCGCCTCTCGCACGAATGCGGTGAGATCGTCGAAGAGGATGGCAACATACGTTATTTTGCAGGCGACCTGCGCGAACGACTGACATTGGCCAACCTGCTGTCCGCCACGATCGACGCCTTCGATCGCGTCGACATCCTTGTGAACGGCAGTCGTCAGGTTCTGCCGTCCGATCCTCTTGATCTGGACGATTCCACCGTTGAAGCGTTGATGCTGCAGAATGTCACCAACACGTTCCGCCTGTCGCAGATGGTCGCCAAGCGCATGATCAAGCAGGCCGCCGACAAGGAAGACGGTCAGGCGGGGGCCATCGTGAACCTGTCCTCTATCGCGGCGCGTCGCACACAGCCGGAACTGCTGGGCTTTTCGGTCTCGATGGCGGCTCTTGATCAATTGACCCGATCTCTTGCCGTCTCGCTGGCAGAACACCGCATCCGCGTGAATTCGGTGGCCTTGGGATCGGTCATGTCCGCCAGCCTTGCGCAGGCCCTCAAGGATCACGACGACTACCGCAAGGAAATCGAGAGCCACACACCTCTGGCCCGTATCGCCAGCCCGGCAGAACTGGCGCAGGCGGTGCAATTTCTTGCCTCGGAAAGCTCTGGTTTCATCACCGGCCAGATCATGACAATCGACGGCGGACGCACCCTGATCGACCCGGTCAACGCCCCCGCACACTGAGCGTTTTCGCCACGCCACCAAGCCTTTGGACCGGCTTGTGATTCCCGTGTCGCACTGTACTGTCCTGTCAGAAATATAGGACAGTGACATGACGGATAATTTTGACACCGAAAAAGCGCGCGCATCCGCGTGGTTCCGCGAACTGCGCGATCAGATCGTTGCCGCGTTCGAGGGGCTCGAGGACAGCCACGACACCGGACCGCTGAGCGATGCCGCTCCGGGGCGGTTCGAGGTGACCGAGACCAAGCGCCATTCCGACGACGGATCAGATGCGGGCGGCGGCTTGATGAGCGTGATGCGCGGGGGGCGGGTGTTCGAGAAAATCGGCGTCAATGTCTCGACCGTCTATGGCACGCTGGGCGAACGCGCGCAGCACGCAATGGCCGCGCGCAAGGGTATTCCGGGCATGAAGGACGATCCGCGCTTCTGGGCCTCGGGCATCAGCCTTGTTGCGCACATGCAGAACCCGCATTGCCCGGCGGTGCACATGAACACCCGGATGTTCTGGACGCCGCATGCCTGGTGGTTCGGCGGCGGGTCCGATCTTAACCCGTGCATCGAATATGCCGAGGACACGCAGCATTTCCACGACACGCAGAAGCGGCATCTCGATCCACACGGAGAGGCGCATTACCCGCGGCTCAAGGAATGGGCGGACGAGTATTTCTACGTGCCGCATCGCGGCCGGGCGCGCGGCGTCGGCGGGATCTTCATGGACGACCACAACACCGGCGACTGGGAAAAAGACTTTTCCCTGACACAGGACATTGGCCGCGCCTTCCTGCCCGCTTTTGTGCCGCTTGTCGAAAAGCGCCGCGTGCAGGATTGGTCTGACGCGGACAAGGAGGCCCAGCTTGTGCATCGCGGGCTCTATGCCGAATACAACCTTGTCTATGATCGGGGCACGAAGTTCGGGCTTGAAACCGGGCATGATGCCAACGCCGTTCTGATGAGCCTGCCGCCGCTGGCGAAGTGGGTCTGAGGTTCACGCGTCGCGCCATGTCCCCGGCGCGATGCCGTCCAGCGACCATTCGCCAACGGACCACCGCACCAACCGTAGGCAGGGCAGTCCGACATACGCCGTCATCCGGCGCACCTGCCGGTTGCGCCCTTCGGTGATGGTCAGACGGAGCCACGCATCCGGAACCGTCTTGCGGAAGCGGACGGGTGGGTCGCGCTCCCAAAGCTCGGGTGGCGCGATCTGTTCGACGTGCGCAGGCCGGGTTGGTCCATCCTTGAGGACCACGCCTGCGCGCAACTGCTCAAGCTGGTCCTCGGTGGGCGTCCCTTCGACCTGAGCGAGGTAGGTCTTGGGTGACCGGAACTTGGGATTGCTGATTTTGGCCTGCAACTTCCCGTTGTCGGTCAGCACCATGAGCCCTTCGCTGTCGCGATCCAGTCGTCCTGCGGGATAGACGCCGGGCACAGTGATGAACTCAGACAGGGTGCGCCGCGCCGTGCCTTCAGTGCCTTTGTCGGTGAACTGCGACAGCACATCGAAGGGCTTGTTGAACAGGATCACACGGGTCATGCGCGGGTTCCCCGTTTTGCGGCAAAGAAGTCGACCAGCAATTGCTCGGCCTCAACCGCGCCCAGCCCGTCATAGACCTCGGGCACGTGATGGCATTGCGGATGGGTGAACACCCGTGCGCCATGCGCCACGCCGCCTGACTTGGTATCCTGCGCCCCATAATACAGCCGCCGGATACGGGCATTCGCGATAGCACCGGCACACATCGGACAGGGTTCCAGCGTCACGTAAAGATCGTGATCTGTCAGGCGCTCCACACCCAAGACAGCACAGGCATCGCGGATCGCAAGTATCTCGGCATGGGCCGTCGGGTCGTTCAACTCGCGCGTCCGGTTGCCTGCTGCCGCAACCACTGTGCCATCGGCTGCCACGACAACGGCGCCCACGGGCACCTCGCCCCGGTCGGCGGCCTCGCGCGCCTGATCCAGCGCCAGCGACATATTTGATCGGAACACCATCCGCCTGTCATAGACCGCGCAATCGGCTTTCCCAAGGGGCGGATTTCGACTAAGCCGCAAGGCATGACCCAAAATACGCCCCCCGGTGATCGCATCGCCAAAGTCATTGCCCGCGCCGGGATCGCCAGCCGCCGCGAAGCCGAGCAGTTGATCCTGCAGGGGCGCGTTTCGGTGAACGGCAAGACCATCAACAGCCCTGCGCTGAACGTCACGGCATCGGACAAGGTGGTGGTCAACGGCAAGGTGGTGGGCACCCCCGACGAGCCTCGGCTGTGGCTTTATCACAAGCCAGTCGGCCTTGTGACAACGACCAAGGACGAACAGGGGCGGCCGACGATCTTTGACAAGCTGCCCGAGGACATGCCCCGCGTGATGAGCGTCGGGCGGCTCGACCTCAATTCGGAAGGCTTGCTGCTCTTGACCAACGATGGCGGCATCAAGCGCAAGCTCGAACTTCCCTCGACCGGCTGGTTGCGCAAATACCGGGTGCGGGTCAAAGGGTCACCGACCGATGATCAGCTTGAACCGCTGCGCAAAGGGGTTGTGATCGATGGAGAACGATTCCAGCCGATGACCGTCACGCTGGACCGGCAGCAGGGGGCCAACGCCTGGCTGACGGTGGGTCTGCGCGAGGGCAAGAACCGCGAGGTCCGGCGCGCCATGGCGGACCTTGGCCTGACGGTGAATCGCCTGATCCGCATCTCCTACGGTCCGTTCCAATTGGGCCAACTCAAACCCGGTGAGGTCGAAGAGCTGCGCCGCAAGGTGCTCAGGGACCAGTTGGGGCTGGATGCGCCATCCGACGCGAAACCTGCCAAGCCCCTGAAACAAGGGGCAAAAGCGGTTCGTCGTAAACCGCGACCGAACAAGGCCGGCAAGACTCCCTGATCTTTCCCATTTGATGCCTATTTTCCGCCCGGATTGGCGGCGACACCGGCATCATGCTGATCACGTTCATCACCTCTGCTGTGCTTGTGACCTCGGTCCTTCTGGTTCTGTCGAACCTGGGAACGGTGGCCGATGACACGACAAAAGCCGTACGTGGCGCGATGCACCGCATCCGCAGCGAAGGGGCGATGGCCTCGTGGATCGCGTTCGCCATTCTGTGGCTCACCATTTTTGCATTGGGGTTGCTGTGATGGATCTGCGGGTCACAAAGCTGTTCGACAACCGGCGCAGCGCGGCGCTGGGCAAGGTCGCCCCGACCGATGACGTGCCTGTCGGCTTCATGGTGCTGGCCACATGCCCGCTGATCCTGTGGTTGCTGGACGGGACCGTTGCCGGGTTCGCATCGGCGCTGCTGATCATCGCGCTGTTCGGCGTTGGCCTGCTGTGCCTGTCGGTCGGTCAGAAGGCGCATGTCGCCTACGATATGGCCGAGATCGCCGCCCGCCCGAAAATCCCGTTCAAACTGATCGGCAGCGCCATCATTGCCCTTGTCGTCGGGCTTTTGGCCAGTACCAAAATCATGGTCCCGGCTGTTCCGACGGTGATCGCCCTGTCAATTTTCATCCTGTGTCTGATTTCATTCGGCCTCGATCCGATGCGCGACAAGGGCATGGACAACCCTGTCGCCAAGCTTCGCATCCTGAACACGGACCTGTACCAAACATTCGATGATCGCTGCGAAGCGTTGTTGTTCGCGCTTGTGGGCCTTGAAGATGACGATCTGTACGAGCGCACGCGGGTCAGTGTGAACAAGATCATGGGATTGCTGGCCACGATTGACGTGTCGACCCCGACATTGCGCCGTATTGCGCCAACCGTGTCCAAATTGCTCGACAAGATCGAAACCGAAGTCGCCGCGCTGACCGACCAACCTGATAGACAGATCACGCCTTTTCAACGGCGTAAGTTCCTCATCAAGATCCAGACTCTGGTCGATACGTTCGAGACCCGTGCCCGCGAGCGTGGAATCGGCGCAGGCCGAGACAATTTCGAGCTTCAGACCGATCTTCTGTTCACCCGGATGAACCGCTATCGCGCCGCATGAGCGGAACTGCGCCGACTTCCCCCTAGCAAGCACTGGGCACATCCCCTAAGTTTCCACCAACACTTGGGAAAGGGGATGTCATGTCCGGTGCCGGCCTGCAAAAAGTCAGCTATGTTCTGCTGATTGTTCTGCTGTTTGGGGTCGCGAGCGGCTGGCTGGGAGGTCTTTGACCATGGGCCAGCGCTTTGGTGGCAAATACAGCCCGAACGCAGAAACACGTCCCTCTGGCAACAGCGCGTCTTCCGGCACGTTCAAAGGCGCGGCGGTCGATCCCGTGGGGGCGCGGTCCAATGTTCTGTTCGTACCGCCCATCGTCCTTGCCTTCACCTCGATAAATGATGGGGCCATCGGTCTGGCTCTGGGCATGATCGGTGCCGGTGCGTTGTTGCTTGGGGCCTGGCTCTTGCGCGGCGGGCTCACAGCCGAGGCTGCATACAACGCGCGCAAGGTGTCGCGGCGTCCGGCATTCCCGCGCAAGATCGCAGCCGCAATCCTTGCAGGTGCCGGGGTCGGGGTCGCCGCCTTTGCAAACGAACCGGGCGTGATTGCCCCCGTCATCTATGGCGCGGCGGCAACGGCCTTGCACCTTGGAGCATTCGGTCTGGACCCGATGAAAGACAAGGGTATGGAAGGGATCGACACCTTCCAGCAGGATCGCGTCGCGCGCGCCGTGGACGAGGCGGAAACCCATCTTGTCGCGATGCTGGATGCGATCAAACGGTCGGGTGATCGCGCCATGATCGCCCGCGTCGAGCGGTTTCAGACCACTGCGCGGGACCTGTTCCGCAGCGTCGAGGATGATCCAAGAGACCTCACGTCTGCGCGAAAATACCTGAGCGTCTATCTCTTGGGCGCGCGCGATGCGACGGTCAAGTTCGCCGATGTCTATGCACGGTCCGGTGATGCGCAGGCCCGCAGCGATTACGCCGCGTTGCTGGACGATCTGGAACAGAATTTTTCCGCACGCACCCGGAAGATGTTGCTGGATGACCGCTCTGATCTCACGGTCGAGATCGACGTGCTCCGCGACCGCTTGCAGCGGGAAGGTGTCCGAATTGATCGGGACATGAAATAGAATAGAAATTGTTTGCAGAGGAAATCTCGATGTCTGAAACAACCCGCGCCAAAGCCCAGGACACGCTTGCTCTGGTCGAAGAAGTGAACGCCGTTGTGCTTCCGGAACCCAAGGCACCTGACGCTATCGTGCCTTTGGCTCAGGCTGATCCCGTCATCAGCGAGGAAATCCGCTCGCGCATGGCTGAAATCGACATGACCGACACCCAGTCCATCGTGTCCTTCGGATCAAACGCACAGGCGGAACTGCAGGAAATCTCGCAGGCGATGCTGGCGGATGTGCGCAACAAGGATGTCGGCCCCGCGGGCGACAGCCTGCGCGGGATTGTCAGCACCATCAGGGGGTTCTCGGTTTCGGAACTCGACGTCCGCCGCGAACGCAGTTGGTGGGAAAAACTGTTGGGCCGCGCGGCACCTTTCGCGAAATTCACAGCGAAATTCGAAAAGGTCCAAAGCCAGATCGACAAGATCACCGAAGACCTGCTCAAGCACGAACACACGCTGCTCAAGGACATCAAGTCGCTTGACCTGCTCTACGACAAGACGCTGCAATTCTACGACGAGCTTGCGCTCTATATCGCCGCAGGCGAGGAAAAGCTGGCGGCGCTCGACACCACCGACATCCCGGCCAAGGAAGCCGAAGTGCAGGCTGCACCTGAGAACGATCAGGTGATGAAGGCGCAGGAACTGCGCGATCTGCGCGCTGCGCGTGATGATCTGGAACGCCGGGTGCATGACCTGAAACTCACCCGTCAGGTGACGATGCAGTCGCTCCCGTCGATCCGACTGGTTCAGGAAAACGACAAGTCGCTGGTGACCAAGATCAACTCGACCCTGGTCAACACCGTGCCGCTCTGGGAAACCCAGTTGGCGCAGGCTGTGACCATCCAACGCTCTGCCGAAGCGGCGGCAGCCGTGCGCGATGCCAATGATCTGACCAACGAACTGCTGACCTCGAACGCCAAGAACCTGCGCGACAGCAACAAGCTGATCCGCGAGGAAATGGAGCGCGGTGTCTTCGACATCGAAGCGGTCAAACAGGCCAATGCCGATCTGATCGGCACCATTCAGGAAAGCCTGCAGATCGCCGATGAAGGCAAGGCCAAACGCGCCGCTGCCGAAGCCGAACTCAAGAAGATGGAGGCCGAACTGCGCGATACGCTCGCCTCTGCCAAGGCGCGCCGCGACGGGGTTGGCGACACCACGGCGGCCTCCATGCCGGATCAGTAAGTTCGTGCGGCGGCGCTGGTCTCATATCCTGTGGTCCTGCGCCGCGCTTGCGGCTTTGTCGGCCTGCGATCCGCTCATGACGGATCCCGTACCTGCGGACACCAAACCGCAGGCGCGTCCGGACCGTCCGGTAACAGACCTTGAGCCAGAGCAAAAAACGCCCTCGCAACAGGCGTTGGACCTGCAGCGCTACTATGCCCGCGTTCAGGAAGACTTGCTTGCGCAGGGCCTGTTGCGCACCGATGGCGGCGGCGTCGACACACCCTTCACCGACCAGATGCTTGTGCGGAATTTCGAACGCATCGCACTTGCCGAGGAATACGCGCGCGGCGCAGGTCTGCAGCCGTCCAGCGGTGATTTGGGCGAAATCAAGAAATGGATGATCCCGGTCCGCGTCGGCGTGACCTTCGGAGACAGCCTGCCCGAGGCTGATCAGGCGAAGGATCGCGGTATTCTGTCAAGCTACACGCGCCGACTGTCGCGTGCGTCGGGCCATTCCATCTCGTTTGTCACGTCCCAACCCAATTTTCACGTTCTGGTCATGGGGGAGGACGACAAGGATCAGTTGCGCACGACCCTCGATCGCATCGCCCCCAACATGGAAGCCTCGAGCCGGGCAATCTTTCTGAACCTGCCGCGCGCCATCCATTGCCTTGTTGTGGCCTTTTCCGACAGCAATTCCAGCAGCGCGTATCGTCAGGCCATCGCCCTTGTCCGGACCGAACACCCCGATCTGACCCGCCGTGCCTGCTATCACGAAGAACTGGCCCAGGGTCTTGGGCTTGCCAATGACGATCCGAATGCGCGCCCGTCGATCTTCAACGACGACGAGGAATTCGCATTGCTGACGAACCATGACGAACTCCTGCTGAAAATCCTTTATGATCCCCGCCTGTTGCCCGGCATGACCGCGGACGAGGCACGCCCCATCGTGCAAAGCCTCGCCCAAGAGCTTGTCGAAGGTGGGCCAAGCTGACTGAACGGAGACCCCGATGCCGATTTTCGATTTCCTGAGTGGCCAATTCATCGACGTCATCCATTGGACGGATGACACCCGCGATACGATGGTCTGGCGGTTCGAACGTGAAGGCCACGAGATCAAGTATGGTGCCAAGCTGACCGTGCGCGAAGGTCAGGCGGCGGTGTTTGTGCACGAGGGCCAATTGGCCGACGTGTTCACCCCCGGTCTCTACATGCTCGAGACCAACAACATGCCGATCCTGACCTCTTTGCAGCACTGGGATCATGGCTTCCGGTCGCCCTTCAAGTCCGAGATTTACTATGTGAACACAACGCGGTTCCAGGATCTCAAATGGGGCACCAAGAACCCGATCATCTGCCGCGATCCGGAATTCGGCCCGGTGCGTCTGCGGGCCTTCGGCACCTATTCCGTGCGCGTCATTGATCCGGCGAAATTCCTCATCGAGATCGTCGGCACGGATGGCGAATTCACGATGGACGAGATCAGCTTCCAGATCCGCAACATCATCGTGCAGGAATTCTCGCGCACCATCGCCCGCTCTGCGATTCCCGTGCTCGACATGGCCGCCAACACGCGCGAACTGGGCAAGCTGCTGGCCAAGGAAATCGCTCCGATGCTGGCGGAATACGGGCTGGAGCTGCCCGAGCTGTACATCGAGAACATCTCGCTGCCCCCGGCTGTGGAAGAGGTGCTGGACAAGCGGTCGTCGATGGGTGTCATCGGCAATCTGAACCAGTACATGCAGTTTCAGGCCGCTGAAGCCATGGGCAAGGAAGGTGCCGGTGCCGCTGCTATTCAAGCAGGCCTTGGGGCAGGGCTGGGCATGCAGATCGGACAGGCCGCCGCTCAGGCTGGTCCGTGGGGGGCTGCCCCGCAACAGGCGCAGGGTGCAGCACCGGCTGCACGCCAGATGCCGCCTCCGCCACCGGTCGAACATGTCTGGCATGTTGCCGAAAACGGCGAAACGCGCGGCCCATTCTCCAAGGCTGCCCTGGGCCGTATGGCCAGTGAAGGCAGCCTGACGCGGGAAAGCTATGTCTGGACGGCAGGTCAGGACGGCTGGAAAAAGGCCGAAGATGTGATGGAGCTGGCGCAGCTTTTCACCGTCATGCCGCCACCACCGCCACCCAGCGCAGGATAGCGCCACGCGCTCCGATCGCGCGGATCGCGCGCGATCGGATATGCATGTGCTGTCATGGGGTCAGACGGATCATCTGCGAGGCACGAACACGTTTGCCTGGTCAAACGGTCGATTTGGTCTTTTCGAGGATCTTCCACTTGGCCACAGCCGCGTTCAGCTTCTTCGACACGTCGTCAAGCTGGTTGTCCAGCATCGCAAGGGCGGCGGCTTTGTCGCCCTTGGCGATAAACCGCGCGGTTTGCCCCGCTGTTGCATGAAAAGTCGCGTGCAAGGCGATGACATCCCGCGCCTCGGGAAGCGAACGGATTTGTGCCGGAAGCCCGTCAAGCCAGCGTCCGAATGCGCAGCCGTGGTGATCACTGGCGGTTGTTGAAATATCAACCGGTTCGGCCTTGTTGGCGGCCATCCGCAGGCGAAATTTCCAAGCACCATGTGCGCCGATGGCTTCTGACAATTGTGTATAGATTTCCGAATTTTGCATCTTGGGTCTTTCCGGGAACAAGTCAGTTCTGCAACGCTGTGCAGAGGCTGGGGTGTGTAGCCTGTCGGGCGGCACGGTCTGCCGGAACAGCCCGATCAGACAGACGGCGCCGAGTTACTGACGCGCCTTCATTTTCCACTTGGCAACAGCCGCGTTCAGCTTTTTGGAGACGTCATTCACCTCACCATCAAGCATGGCGAGGGCCGCGTCAGTCTTGCCCTGATTGATGAGCTGTGCTGCACGTTGCGCGGATTGATGGAACGCAGCATGAAGCGCGATGGTATCACGGGCCTCAGGCTCTGCACGGGCGTCTGCGGACAGGCTGCCAAGCCAGCGGCCGAAGTCGCAATTGTGGTAGTCGCCCGCTTTCTGCGTCAGGTCATTTCCACCCGGTTTGTTGACCGCCATCCGAAGCTTGAATTTCCACGCGCCGTGGGCCGCAATGGCATTGGTCAATTGGGTGTAAAGTACACTATCAGTCATGATAAATCCTTGTCATCTCGTTAAGTTGCCTAACGACATGCCGACCCAAAGGTTTAGTCAGGAGTGACACGCCGACATGAATGAATCCCAGCATTGGTTTCCCTGCGACAGTTGCGGCGCAGATTTTCGTTTCGATCCCGAAACCGCGCGTCTTGTCTGCGACCATTGCGGCGCGACCGATGACATCTCGGGAACCGGGCCCTGGGCGGGCGGGGCCATCCGGGAAATCGACTTCAAGACAGCGATTGCCGATCAATTGCCCTCACAGGACATGGAGGAAACCCGTGTCTCGAAATGCCCGAACTGTGCCGCCGAGGTTGAATTCGACCCCGGCGTTCACGCCTCGGAATGTCCGTTCTGCGCCACGCCGGTGGTCACGGATACCGGGCCGAACCGGCACATCAAGCCCAAGGGACTGCTGCCGTTTGCGCTCGATGAAAAAGACGCCCGCAAAGCCATGACGGATTGGCTGGGCCGGTTGTGGTTCGCCCCGAATGGCCTGCAGGACTATGCCCGCAAGGGGCGCAGGATGACCGGCATCTACGTGCCCTACTGGACGTTCGATGCGAATACGGCGTCGTCGTATCGTGGCGAACACGGCACGGTGTACCACGAAACGCGGCGTGTCGTGCGCAACGGAAAAGCGGAAACCGTGCGCGTGGCCAAAGTGCGGTGGCGTCCCGCCTCCGGCCATGTCACGCGCTTTTTCGACGATGTTTTGGTCCTTGCGTCACGGTCCTTGCCGAAACGGCACACCGATGCGCTCGAACCCTGGGACCTGTCGGAACTCGAACCCTATCACCCGGAATACCTCGCCGGGTTCAGGGCCGAAGCCTATGGCGTGGAACTGGATGCCGGCTACGACGAGGCACGCGCCTACATAGACCGCATCATCCTGCGCGATGTCAAATTCGACATCGGCGGAGACCGTCAGAGGGTACACCATATCGACACCCGTGTGTCGGATGTGACATTCAAGCACATCCTGCTGCCGGTCTGGCTTGCCGCGTACAAGTATCGGGGTAAAAGCTACCGCTTCGTCGTCAACGGTCGCACAGGGGCCGTGCAGGGCGAACGCCCGTGGTCGGCGTGGAAAATCGCGTTTGCGGTGATCCTTGGGCTGATCCTCGCGGCAGGCGTCGGATATGTCGCCGCGATCACTCAGTGATCGTCAGACCAGCATCCCGCCATCGGTGTCGTCCCCGGCCTCTTCCAGAAGAAGTGTCATGTCCGGAACCGTCACATGGCGCTTGCCTTCAAGGTGGATCACCCCGTCTTTCTTGAGCGCAGAGACCTGCCGCGACACGGTCTCCAGCGTCAGACCAAGATAATCCGCCATCGCTTCGCGCGTCAGGGGCAAATCAAAGGTCACGGGTCCATCAAGCCCGGCCATGTTCAGCGTTGCATCGCGGCGGGCGATGATCGACAGCAGCGACGCGATCTTTTCGCGCGCCGTCTTGCGGCCCAGCACCAGCATCCATTCCCGCGCAGCATCCAGCTCGTCCAGCGTCATCTGCAAGAGCCGTTGCGCAATATGCGGGGTGCGTTCCATCAGATCCTCGAACGGGGCCTTGCGGAAACAGCACATGACCATGTCGGTGGTTGCGACCACATCATAGGCAGCGGTCGACCGCCCCGGGCGACCGACGAAATCGCTGGGCAACAACAGGCCCACCATCTGCGTGCGCCCGTCTTCCATCGTCTGCGTCAGTGTCGCGATCCCGGATACGACGGAACCCACGAAATCCATCCGGTCCCCCGACCAGATGACCGTCTGACCGGCCTCGAACCGGCGGTAATATTTGATGTCTTCAAGACGCGCCAACTCGTCTGTTTCGCATCGGGCGCACACGGCGCGATGGCGGATCGGACAATCGCTGCAATCCTGCGTGACGGAGAGATGGTCGTCTTTCAACATGGCTTGTGTCTTGATCTGCATCAAAGTTAAATTTTCGGCTCCCATCTAATGGTATGCACATGGTAGCGAGAACACAACTTTCCCGATTGGGACTATTCGACGCGAAGGTACCTCGATATACGAGTTACCCGACGTCCCCGCATTTCAAGAATGACGTGAAACCGGGTGATTTCTCCGATTGGATCGAAGCGATCCCGGAAAACTCCGACATCTCGCTCTATCTGCATGTGCCATTTTGTCGCCGTCTCTGCTGGTTCTGCGCGTGCCGCACCCAGGGCACGGCAAGCGGTGAACCGGTCACGGCCTATGTCGAAACGCTCAAGGACGAACTGTCCCTGCTGAAACGGCACCTGCCGCGCGGTGTGCGCCTGTCGCGCCTGCATTGGGGCGGTGGCACGCCCACGTTAATGTCTCCCGACCACATGCGCGACCTGACCGCCGCCGTGCGCGAAGTGGCCGATTTTGCCGATGGCTACGAATTCTCCGTTGAAATCGACCCGAACGAGATCGACGCGGGCCGCCTTGACGCGCTTTTCGAAAGCGGGATGAACCGCGCCTCGATCGGGGTGCAGGATTTCGATCCGGGCATCCAGAAAACCATCGGACGCGAACAAAGCTTCGACACCACCAAACGCGCGGTCGACATGATCCGCGAAAGGGGCATCCAAAGCCTCAACGCCGACATTCTCTACGGCCTACCCGACCAGACGCGCAGCAAGATCGTTGATTCGGTGCAGAAGCTGCTGTCGCTCTCGCCGGATCGGGTCGCGCTTTATGGCTATGCGCATGTGCCATGGATGGCCAAACGCCAGCAGATGATTCCCTCAGACGCGCTGCCGCGCCCCGACGAACGGCTCGATCTGTTCGAGACCGCGCGCAAGCTGTTTGTCTGGGACAATTACGAAGAAATCGGCATCGACCATTTCGCCACCCGCGAGGATGGCCTCTCCGTCGCAGCCCGTAACGGCACCCTGCGCCGCAACTTCCAGGGCTATACCGATGATACGTCCGACGTGCTGGTCGGTCTTGGGGCGTCGTCGATCTCGAAGTTCCCGCAAGGCTATGCGCAAAACGCGCCGGCCACGTCGGGTTACACCAAGGCGATCCGCGCACATGAATTCTCGACCGTACGCGGCCACAGCTTTACCGAAGAGGACAAGCTGCGGGCCCGCATGATCGAAATGCTGATGTGCGATTTCCGCGTCGACACGGCCGAATTGGTTCGCGATTACAAGACCACCGAAGCCGACGTGACCGCGATGCTCAGACGCGCGAACGACGAATTCGAGAACCTGCTTGTCGTTGATGAGAGCGGCCTTTTCGTGCCGCCCGAAGCGCGCCCGCTGACCCGGATGATCGCCCGCAGTTTTGACGCCTACGATCTGTCCTCAGCCGGGCACAGTTCGGCGATCTAACTGGCCAGATCGAAAGCCGCCGCCATCAGCGTGCGGGTATAGTCCGTCTGCGGGTTGCTGAACACGTCCTGCGCAGAGCCGTATTCGACCACATCGCCCGCTTTCATCACGATGACCTTGTGCGACATCGCGCGCACAACCTTCAGATCGTGACTGATGAAGAGATAGGCCAGATCGTATTTCCGCTGCAAATCCCGCAGCAGGTTCACGATCTGCACCTGCACCGTCATGTCCAAAGCCGATGTCGGCTCGTCCAGCACCACAAGCTTGGGCCGCAGCACCATCGCACGGGCAATGGCGATCCGCTGTCTTTGACCACCTGAAAATTCGTGCGGGTAACGGTGCATCGTGGCGGGGTCCAGACCGACCTCTGTCATGACCTCGGTCACAAGCTCCCGGTCCGACCGCCCGTCCGGCGACCCATGCACACCCAAACCCTCGGCGATGATCTGCTCGCAGGTCATCCGCGGGCTCAGGCTGCCATACGGGTCCTGGAACACGATCTGCATCTCGCTGCGCAACCGTCGCAACTCGCGCGTCGACCAGTTGCGCACGTTCTGCCCGCGATAGGTGATCCCGCCTTCCGACTGGATCAGCCGCATGATCGCCAACGCCAGCGTTGTCTTGCCGGACCCGGACTCGCCCACGATGCCGACGGTTTCGCCCGCCCGCACCGCGATGGTCGCATCGTTGACTGCCTTTACATAGCCAACCGTACGTTTCAGAAATCCCTTCTGAATCGGGAACCAGATCTTGAGATTGTCCGTCCGCGCAATCTCTTCCGCGCCATCCTTGACCGGCTCGGGTGATCCCGTCGATTCCGCACTCAACAGCATCTGCGTGTAAGGATGCTGCGGATTGGCGAAAATCTCGGCGGTCTTGCCGCTCTCGACGATCTCGCCGTCCTTCATCACGCAGACCCGATCCGCGATTTTGCGCACGATCCCAAGGTCATGGGTGATGAAGAGCAGGCTCATGTCCTCGGCCTGTTTCAGGTCCGCCAAAAGCTGCAGAATCTGCGCCTGAATGGTCACGTCCAAAGCCGTCGTCGGCTCGTCCGCGATCAGCAGCTCAGGCCCATTCGCCAGCGCCATCGCGATCATCACACGCTGTCTTTGCCCGCCGGACAATTGATGCGGATAGGCACCCAACCGGCTTTCGGGGTCACGGATGCCCACCTTGTTCAAAAGCTCGATGATCCGTGTCCGCGCCGCCTCTCCGACCAAACCCTGATGCAGCGCCAGCGATTCCGCCAACTGCTTTTCCAGCGTGTGCAGCGGATTGAGCGAGGTCATCGGCTCTTGGAAGATGAAACTGATGTCATTGCCCCGGATGCGCCGCAACTGCGCATCATCTGCCCCGACCATCTCTTCACCGTTATACAGAACCGATCCCCCCACCCGCGCGGACTCGCCCAGCAGCGAAACGGTCGACAACGCCGTGACCGACTTGCCCGACCCGGATTCGCCCACCAGCGCGACGGTCTCTCCACGTTCGATATGGAACGACACGCCCTTGACCGCAGGCACGGTCTGGCCGTCCTGCCGGAAGCCAACGGTCAGGTTTTTCACCTCGAGGATGCGGCTCATGTAAACGTCTTTCTCGGATCAAACGCGTCGCGCACGCCTTCGAAGATGAACACCAGCAGCGACAGCATCAGCGCGAATACGAAGAACGCGGTAAAGCCCAGCCACGGCGCTTGCAGGTTCTGTTTGGCCTGAAGCGTCAACTCCCCCAGCGACGGGGCCGACGACGGCAGACCGAACCCAAGGAAATCCAGACCCGCCAGCGTGCTGATCGTGCCCGTCACGATGAAGGGCAGCATGGTCAGTGTGGCGACCATCGCGTTGGGCAGCATGTGCCGGAACATGATCGTCGTGTTGGACACGCCCAGGGCTTTGGCCGCCCGCACATATTCAAGGTTCCGCGCCCGCAGGAATTCCGCCCGGACAACCCCCACAAGGGCGGTCCAGCCGAACAGCACTGTCAAAAACACAAGGAGCCAGAAACTTCGCCCCAATATCGCGAACAGGATGATGATGATGTAAAGCGACGGCGTGGACGACCAGATCTCGATGATCCGCTGAAAGATCAGATCAAGCCACCCGCCGAAATACCCCTGCAAGGCACCCGCGACGATCCCCACAACGCTGGCCAGCACCGTCACGATCAGAGTAAAGAAGATCGACAGCCGGAACCCGTAGATGACCCGTGCCATCACATCGCGCTTGGTGTCATCCGTGCCCAGCCAGTTCTGCTCGTTCGGGGGCAGGGGGGCTGCACCGGGGCGGTCCACCGGGGTCTGGTAATCATAGGGAATGATCGGCCAGATCGACCAGCCCTTGTAGAAATCGCCATCCAGAACGACGCCCTGATCGACCTGTTCGATCAATCCTTCAGGGTCGTCAAAGCATTCCTCAAGGCCGCCTGTTCGGATCAGACACTGCACCTCGGGGTCACGATAGGCGGCCTCGGTTCGGAAATCCCCGCCAAACGCGGTCTCGGGATAGAAGTTGAAAATCGGCGTGTAGAACTCGCCGCGATACTGCACGAGGATCGGTTTGTCATTCGCGATGAATTCGGCAAACAGCGACAGCCCGAACAGCACGCAGAAAATGATCAGCGACCAGAACGCCCGGCGATTGCGCTTGAAGTTGTTCCAGCGCCGCTGGTTGAGCGGTGACAGCGTGAACCGGCCACGCGCCGGGGCAACCGCCACCGCCGGGCTGGGTTCCGTCACGATCTCCAGATCGTTCGGTTCGGGATTGGCCGCCATGCGTCAGCCCTCCCGCTTCTCGAAGTCGATGCGCGGATCGACCAGCACATACATCAGGTCCGACAGGATACCGACAACCAGACCGATCAGCCCGAACACGAACAGCGTGCCAAAGATCACCGGATAGTCCCGCGCCACAGCCGCCTCGAACCCTAGCCGCCCCAACCCGTCGAGCGAGAAAATCGTCTCGATGATCAGCGAGCCAGAGAAGAAGACACCGATGAACACCGCCGGAAAGCCTGCGATCACGATCAGCATCGCGTTGCGGAACACGTGCCCGTACAGCACCTTCCGCTCGGCCAGCCCCTTGGCCCGCGCCGTCATCACGTACTGCTTCTTGATCTCGTCCAGAAAGCTGTTCTTCGTCAGCAGTGTCAGGGTCGCGAAGGCCGAAATGGTCGAGGCCAGCACCGGCAGCGTGATGTGCCAGAAATAGTCCGCGATCTTGCCGAACAGGGACAGCTCATCCCAGTTTTCCGAGGTCAGCCCCCTGAGCGGGAATATCTGGAAATACGACCCACCCGCAAACAGCACCAGCAACAGGATCGCAAACAGGAAGCCCGGAATCGCATAGGCCACGATGATCGCGGCCGACGTATAGGTGTCGAACGATGTCCCGTCCTTGACTGCTTTGCGGATGCCCAGCGGGATCGAGACGATGTAGGCGATGACCGTGGACCACAGGCCCAGCGTGATCGACACCGGCATCTTCTCCAGCACCAGTTCCATCACCCCGATGGACCGGAAATAGCTCTCTCCGAAGTCCAGCCGGATGTAGTTCCACATCATGATGCCAAAGCGTTCGACCGCGCCGATGTCTTCCTTCTGACAGGCCGGATCATCCAGATCAGGCTCTCCGGTAAAGCCGTCCTCGCAGACAATCCGCGCAAAGCCGAACTCGATTTCCAGCGTTTCGATGAATTCCTTTGGCAGACCCCGCGCACCGATATAGTCGCTGTCCGATCCAAAGGTTTCCTCGGCATTCTGGTTGCCGCCGCCATCGCCCGAAAAGCTTGAAAACACGTCGCCTTCGCCCTGGAACCGCGCAAGCGTCTGCTCGATCGGTCCGCCGGGGACGAATTGCGTCAGGGCGAAATTGATGACCATTATCCCGAACAAAGTCGGAATGATCAGCAACAGCCGTCGAAGGATATAGGCGCCCAAGGGTCTCTTACCTCAACGCGCCAGCGGCCTTGAGGGCCTCGTATTTCTCTTCGTTGAACCACCAGAAATCGAGAACGCCAATCCCCAGCGGCGGCAGTTCTTCGGGGTGTTCGAACATGTCATAATAGGCAATCCAGTATTCCGGCACATAGCCCGCATGGGCGATCACCCGCTCGTAGCGCAAGGCGCGGTCCAGCGCCATCATCGCCGTGACTTCGGCTTCCCGCGACTCCGCATTCAGCGCCGCTTCGATGATCGCATCGACCATCGGGCTGCGCAGCGCCGACGGGTTCCATGACGACACCTCTGCCGTTTCCGACCCGAACAACTGCTTGAGCCCCGTCCCGATGGTCGAAAACGTCTGCATCGAGGTCTGGATCAGGTCGTAATCCTTGTCGAGGAACCGCTGCTGCCCCTGCGCGGAATCCACCGCGTTGGCGTTCACTTCGATGCCCCAGTCGCGCAGCGTGTTCACATAGGTCTCGATGGTCGCCTGCCGCGTGTCGTCCCATGTCGACAGAACAAGGAAATCCAGCGACATCTGCTCGCCCGCCTCGTTCACCATCCGGCCCTGATCGTCGACCGTCCAGCCTTCCTCGGCCAGCATCCGCAGCGCGGTGCGCTTGTTGCGGCGATCCACCGGCGTGTCCTTGTCAGACGTGTGCGGCATGACAACCGGCTCGGTCAGCATCTCGGGCGGCACCACATCGCCCAAGGCCTGCAGGAAGGCCAGTTCCTCACCCTGAGGCACGTCCTTGGCTTCCCATTCCTGACCTTCGGCAAAGGAACTGCGCTGCGTTGTCAGGTCGAATTCCAGCGACTCGCGTGTCCATTCAAAGTTGAACGCCAGCGTAAGCGCATGGCGCACATTGCGATTGTCGACCGGCGACCGCAACGTGTTGAAAATGATCCCGGAATTCAGCGGTGCGGTCTGGTCGGGCAAGGATTTGCGCACCGCATGCCCCTCTTCCAGAGCGGGGAATTCATACCCCGTCGCCCATCGCTTGCTCGAACCCTCGGACCGGAACGTGTACTCGCCCGCCTTGAACGCTTCGAATTCGGCCGTTGCATCGGCGAAATACTCGATTCGGATGCGGTCGAAATTGTGCCGGCCCACGTTGATCGGGTGATCCCAGCCCCAGTAATTCGGGTTCCGTTCGTAGACCACGTAGCGGTTGAACTCGTAATCGCCCACCTGGTACGGCCCCGATCCCATCGGCGACAGAACCGACGGCTCGTCCAGCCGTTCGCCGGTTTCCTTGTACCATTCCTCGGACAGCACGATCATCCCGCCCACCTGGCTGATCAGCGACCGGCGCGAAATCCCGTCCACGAACTTGTAGCGCAGCGTCAGGTCATCGATCACCTCGACCCCTTCGATCCGCTCGCTCACCGAGCGCGAGAACGACCGGATGCCCTGTTCGATGAACAGGTTGAACGTAAAGGCCGCATCCTGCGCCCGCAGCGGCGCACCGTTGCGGAACACCACGTCATCCCGCAGGTGGAAGACGCACCATTCCTTGGACTTCGGATATTCGACCTCGCGTGCAATCAGGCAGTACTGGTCGGTCAGGGAATCCGCAGGAACCGCCGTGCCGAACGTGTCGCCGGCCAGCAGGGATTCCCCCACCACATCCGAATTGGTCTGCGGATTGCCGCGCCACGCCCAGCGGTTGAAGCCGTCAAACGTGCCCCGCGCGCTCAGCACGATTTCTCCGCCCTTGGGCGCATTCGGGTTCACGTAGTTGAAGTGACTGAAATCAGGCGGATATTTCAGGTCTCCGAAATACGAATAGCCATGCGCGCGGATGATCTCGTCCTCACCGCCATGGCTGGCCGCAAACGCCATTGATCCGGCACCGCCCGCCCCCGCAGCAACAGCGGTACCCCCCAGCAATTGCAGGGTCTGACGACGGCTGAGATCAGGAAAAGACGGCCGGACGGGTCTCATGGGCATGTTCAGGTCTCCATAGCGTGCGCGTTCGTTTTACCTTCATGTAAGCTAAAGAACGAATTTGCCCACATTCAAGGCGAGAATGCGCGAGCGCACCGGAAATGCCGACCTAAAAACGCGATTGTGAAAAAGAAAAAGCCGCCGCCCATCGGGCAGCGGCCAGATCATACAACTTTGGATGTCGTATTATTCAGAGAAAGTCGCGAGGTAGGCGATCAGGTTCTGACGCTCATCAGACTTGTTCAGACCGGCAAAGCCCATCGACGTACCCGGAGCCCAACCGCGCGGGTTTTCGAGGAAATAGTACAGGTTCTCGGGTGTCCAGACATCAGCCACTTCGCTGAGCGCGCCCGAGTAATTGAAACCCTCTGCCGCACCAACATCACGACCCACGACGTTATAGAGGTACGGACCAGCCGCATTTGCGCCGGCTTCCAGCTTGTGGCACGCGCGGCACTTGCCGAACACCCGCTCGCCCGCAGCGGCGTCGGCTGTTTCCAGCAATGTGTCGAAATTGACGGCAACCACCTCTTCTTCGGCGGCAGCCTCTTCTTCACCGGTCTCGATCACGTAAACGGCAACCGCTTCGCCATGGTCGCCACCGACATGATACAGAGTCTCGGCTGCCCATTTGCCCAGAAGGAAGATCAGAAGCGCGCCACAAAAGCTGCCGACGATCTTGGTGAAGGTCATAGTATCCAACATTTTGTGCGTACCTGTCCGCTAGTGTTTCTTGCGTGTCGCGCGGCTATCTATTGCTTCCCCTCGCCCAAGGCAAGGTGTAGAAGGCGCGACCAAACGCCCGGTGGGCCAGAATATCCGGAGTCCGCATGACCAACGCCATCGCTTTCCAGGGGGAACTGGGCGCCTATTCCCACGAGGCCTGCCGCTACAAGCGCCCTGACATGGAGCCGCTGCCCTGCCGCACCTTCGAAGACGTGATCGCGGCGGTGCAGACCGGCCAAGCGGATCTGGCGATGCTGCCGGTGGAAAACACCATCTATGGCCGGGTCGCCGACATCCACCGCCTCTTGCCGAAAAGCGGGCTCAAAATCATCGACGAAGCCTTCGTGCGCGTGCATATCAACCTGCTCGGCGTGCCGGGCGCAAAGCTTGAAGACGTGACCGAGGCACATTCGCATCTGGTGCTGCTGCCGCAATGCGCGACCTTCCTCACCCAGCACAACATCCGAGGCCGCGTGAACGCGGACAACGCCCGCGCCGCCCGCGAAATCGCCGAACGCGGTGAAAAACACGCCGCCGCCCTTGCCAGCGAACTTGCGGCCGAGATCTACGGCCTGAACATCCTCGCCCGTCATATCGAGGACACCGACAGCAACACCACGCGCTTTCTGCTCATGGCGCGCGAAGGCGATCAGACCCGCCGTGGCGATCACGGCATGATGACCACCTTTGTCTTTCAGGTCCGCAACATCCCTGCGGCGCTCTACAAGGCGATGGGCGGCTTTGCGACCAATGGCGTCAACATGACCAAGCTGGAAAGCTACATGGTCGACGGCTCTTTCACCGCCACGCAATTCTATTCCGACATCGAAGGCCATCCCGACGATCCCGCCGTGGCCCGCGCATTGGAAGAACTCGACTACTTCACCGATATGCTGAACATCCTCGGCACTTACCCCCGCGACGCGCGCCGCGACTGACCCCGGTCCGTCACCCCAGCTTGGCGCGGGTTTCCCGATGCCAGACATACACCCCGGCACCCGCGATCACGAGGCTTCCGATGATCGTCCAAAAGTCTGGAATCTCCGAGAAAAAGACCACACCCCAGAAGGCCGCAAAGGCAAGGCCCGTATAGGAATAGGGCGCCAGCATCGCCGCCTCTCCCTTGGTGAAGGCCTGGATCAGCGCAAGCTGACCGGTCGTCCCCGCAACGGCCACCGTCAGCATCAACGCGACATCCGTCGCACTGGGCGTCTGCCATTGGAACGGCACCAGAAGGCTCAGCAGCACGGTGCCCACGAACCCGGTATAGAACAGCGATGTCCAAACATCCTCATCCGCCCCGACACGCCGCGTCAAAAGCGCATAGGCCGAATAACAGACCGCCGCGCCCAGCGGGAAAAGGGCGGCCGCACTGAACACATCGCTGCCTGGCCGGATGATGATCAGCGCCCCGATCATCGCCGCGACAATGCCCGCAATCCGACGCACGCCCAGCTTTTCGCCCAGAAAGACCGCCGCGCCCAAAGTGATGAGCACGGGGTTGGTCGACATCAACGCCGCCGCATCCGACAGCGGGATCAGGCTCAGCCCGGTAAAGAAACAGGCCGTCGCGCTCATCAGCAGAAGCGACCGCAGAAACTGCAGCTTGGGGTATTTCGTCCGCACCACCGTTTTCAGCCGGGGCAGCACCAACAGGAACACCAGAAGCATCTGTCCGGCATAGCGCGCCCAAAGCGCGGGCAGCACGCCGACATTCGGGGCCAGCGCCTTGACCGTCGCATCCATGACCGAAAAGCAGAAAATCGCGGCGATCATCAGAAGGATGGCACGGTTTTGCTCTGTCATGCTGCGCTTTTCTTGAGCCGAGGCCACGCGCATCACAATGCGCCTGTTCGGAATACGGGATAGCCTTCGGACTAACACACTCAGGGAGACACACAAGCGCGCTGCACGAACAGGGGCTGTGCAGGGCCGGCATTTACCACTCCTTAAGGGTTTGCAAAGCCTAACGCGCCATTAACCGGGTTTGCAAAGTTAGGTCCGCTTCGGACCTAATGTTTCGCGCGCGAAACATTTTGGCCTGAAAACGGGCGGAACCCAAAGCGTAGGGTGCGTGCGCGCACGCGCCACCCTCAAATCAACAACCCCGCTGCCCCCTCGTGCCGGAGCAGCCAAACCTTGGTCTCAACCCCACCATCGCCGGAATAGCCCCCAAGCCCATTGGCGCTCAGAACGCGGTGACACGGGATCAGGATCGGGATCGGATTGCCGCCACAGGCCTGCCCGACCGCCTGCGCCGAAACACCCAGTTGCGCCGCCAGATCGCCATAGGTGCGGGTTTCCCCAAACGGAATCGCCGACATGGCGGCGCAGACGGTGCGCTGAAACTCCGAACAGGTCAGCCGGATCGGCACGGTGAAGTCCTGCCGGTTCCCTGCGAAATACTCCGAAAGTTGAGCCGCAGCCTGCATCAGAAGAGGCGTCCCGTCCCGCCGCCCCTCGCGCCATGCCAGCGCCGTGATCCCCACCGCATCCGCCACCAGCGTCAGCGGTCCAAGCGGCGAGTCGACCGCCTGTTCAAACCGGCTCATCCCGGCAACCCCAACCGGATCGGCCCTTTGGCTGTCACCGGATCGACCGGTGCGCCCTTCTGGGTCGCTTGCAAATCAAGCGTCGCCGCCACCCGTCGGACCTCGGGCATCAGCGGATGCCAATCGTCGGACAGTCGCCGCGCGGCTTCGGAAGGGCAAAAGGTTTTCCCGACCCCGCGCTGATGCGCGAGGTCGAGCAGAACATCCGCGATGTCTTTATCCGAGGGCGTCATTGCACCGCTTGCAGGTGCCCGGATGCTGCTGCGTGCCGACATCCGGCAGGATCTTCCAGCAGCGCTGGCACTTCTCGCCCTCGGCTTTCTCGAAGACGACACCAACCCCCGCCACTTCGGGCAGACGGAACGCCTCTGCCGGGGCAGGGTCCCCGGTCAGGGTGATGCCGGAAGTGATGCAGATGTCATCGAAATTCACCGACTTCAACGCCTCCAGCGTCTCGGCGTCCTCGATATGCACCACCGGTGCCGCTTCAAGCGACGCACCGATCACCTTGTCCGTCCGCTGCACTTCGAGCGCTGCTGTCACCGCGCGGCGGGCGCGGCGCACCTTGGCCCATTTCGCAGCAAGCGCCTCGTCCTTCCACGCGGCAGGCGTTTCCGGAATGTCCTGCAGATGCACCGACGAGTCGTCACCGGGGAAGCGGTCAAGCCAGACGTCTTCCATCGTGAAAACAAGTACCGGGGCCAGCCACGTGGTCAGGCGATGGAACAGGATGTCCATCACCGTCCGCGCGGCCCGCCGACGCTGCGTGTCGCCGTCGCAATACAGAGCGTCCTTGCGGATGTCGAAATAGAACGCCGACAGCTCCACGGTGCAGAAGTTGAACAACTGCTGGAACACGCCCTGGAAATCGTAGGAATCGTACCCGGTCCGCACAACCTCATCCAGTTCCGCCAGTCGGTGCAGCACGTAGCGCTCAAGCTCCGGCATATCCGCAGGCTCGACCCGATCGGCTTCGGTGAAGTGCGACAGCGCGCCGAGCATGTAGCGCATGGTGTTGCGCAGGCGGCGGTAGCTATCGGCCACACCCTTGAGGATCTCCGGCCCGATGCGCAGATCGGCGGTATAGTCGGCCTGCGCCACCCAGAGCCGCAGGATGTCGGCACCGTACTGCTTGGTCACATCCTCGGGTGCCACGGTGTTGCCCAGCGATTTGGACATCTTGTTGCCCTTCTCGTCGAGCGTGAAGCCGTGGGTCAGAACCCCGCGATAGGGCGCACGGCCCCGCGTGCCGCAGGCTTGCAGCATCGAGGAATGGAACCACCCGCGATGCTGGTCGGTGCCTTCGAGATAGAGATCGGCCAGACCATCCTCGGACCCGTCCTCGCGGTCGCGCAGGACAAAGGCGTGGGTGGAGCCTGAGTCGAACCACACATCGAGGATGTCGAACACCTGTTCCCATTCGTTGGGATCGTAGTCATTGCCGAGGAACCGCTCTTTCGCGCCGGGCTTGTACCAAGCATCCGCCCCTTCGGCCTCGAACGCGTCGAGGATACGGGCGTTCACGGTTTCGTCGCGCAACAGGAAATCCGCGTCGGTCGGCAACGCCCCTTTCTTGACGAAACAGGTGAGCGGCACACCCCACGCCCGCTGACGGGACAGAACCCAGTCGGGGCGGGCTTCGATCATCGAATAGAGGCGGTTGCGCCCGGTCTGCGGGGTCCATTTGACCAGTTGGTCAATACTGGTGAGCGCCCGCTCGCGGATCGTGGTGCCGTATTCGTCCTGCCCGTCGCCAACGGCGCGGTCGATGGCGGCGAACCATTGCGGCGTGTTGCGGTAGATCACCGGGGCCTTGGAGCGCCACGAATGCGGATAGCTGTGCGTCATCCGACCGCGGGCCAGCAGGCCCTTGGCTTCGACCAGCTTGTCGATCACGGCAGTGTTGGCCTTGCCTTCCTTGCCCTTGTGGTCAAGCACGCGCAGACCCGCGAAGAACGGCACATGCTGCAGGAACTCGGACTCCTCACCCACATTGTGGGTCATCCGGTCCATCCAGCCGCGCGCGACGAAGGCGTCGTAGTCTTCCTGACCGTGGGATGGGGCCGTATGGACAAAGCCCGTCCCCGCGTCGTCGGTGACGTGATCGCCGTCGATCATCGGCACGTCGTAATCCCAGAACCCGTCCGCGCCGTCGAGACCCCGGAAGGGGTGAGCGAGGGTCAATGCACCAAGCTCGTCCGCCGACACATCACGCAGGCGACGGTACATCGACGGCTCCAGCCGCGCCTTGGCCAGAACGTCTTCGGCCAGAGCATCGGCCAAGAGGTAGCGGTCGCCGATCCGCGCCCAGCATTCCTCGGGGCGGCCAGTGACTTCGTAGAGGCCGTAAGCGATGGTGTTGTTGTACGCGACCGCCTTGTTCGACGGGATTGTCCAGGGGGTCGTCGTCCAGATAACCACCTTGACGCCCTGCAGATCACCCGCACCATTGGTGGCTTTAAACGGCACCCAGATCGTGTGCGACTTGTGGTCGTGATATTCGATCTCGGCCTCGGCCAGTGCTGTCTTTTCCACAGGCGACCACATCACGGGCTTGGACCCCTGATAGAGCGTGCCGGTCATCAGGAACTTCTGGAATTCCTCCGCGATGATCCGCTCGGCGCGGTAATCCATAGTCAGATACGGTTTGTCCCACGTGCCGGTCACGCCAAGGCGTTTGAACTCGTTACGCTGGATGTCGATCCAGCCTTCGGCGAATTTGCGGCATTCCTGACGGAAATCGACGACATCGACCTCGTCCTTGTTCTTGCCCTTGGCGCGGTACTGTTCCTCGATCTTCCATTCGATGGGCAGGCCGTGGCAGTCCCAGCCGGGGATGTAGCGCGCGTCGCGGCCCATCATCTGCTGGCTGCGCACCACCATGTCCTTGAGGATCTTGTTCAGCGCGTGGCCGATATGCAGGTGGCCGTTCGCATAGGGTGGGCCGTCATGGAGGGTGAACGGTTTCCGACCCTCTGCCTTCTCGCGCAGGCGGTCGTAGATGCCCATCTTCGCCCATTTCTCCAGCCATTGCGGCTCGCGTTGGGGCAGGCCCGCGCGCATCGGGAAATCGGTTTCGGGCAGGTTCAGCGTGTCTTTGTACTCAGGTGTATCGGCGCACATGTGGAGCGTCCTCGGGTGTTCGGATCAGGAATATGTGAGAGGATCGGCGCGGTGGTCCATACGCCTTGTCCCGGCGGCTCGATTGCTCAGAGCGCCGGGCATGTAATTCGAATGATGATCGCGATCAGATGCGTCATGCGGCGCGTTATAGGAGCGGGAGGGGCCAACGTCCAGACGGATCACAGGGTGAACAGGGTTCCGACGAAATAGGCAATCGCAGCAGCGGTGCCGCCGATCAGCAGCGTTTCCAGCCCCGACCGCCACCAAGGCGCCAGAGACCATCTGGATTTATAGGCCCCAATGCCGAAAAAGGTGCAGAGCGTCAGCACTGTCGAGATGCGAAACGCGTCGTCAAGTGCCAGAAGGAACGGCAGCAGCGGAATCATCCCGGCGACGAGAAAAGCCAGGAACGTGGCCCACGCCGCCTTGAATGGATGTGGATCGACCGAGGCCAGCCCGTATTCGCCTTCGAGCATCATCTGCACCCATTGTTCGCGGTTCTGCGAGATCTGCTCGACCGCGCCGTCCAGCGCCTCGCCCGACAGCCCCTTGCGGCGCAGGATTTCGCGCAATTCGCGTTTCTCGCCCTCGGGGTATTTGCGGATATGGCGTTCCTCGATCTCGCGCAGGCGGCGGGTGTCGTCCAGTTCGGCCTTGGTGCCGGAGTAGTTTCCGGCGGCCATGGAAAACCCGTCGGCCAGCACGTTGGCGATGCCAAGCGCAATAATGACCCAAGGCGACAGTCCCGCGCCGGCGACTCCAGCCACGATGGCAAAGGTGGTCACCGATCCGTCGATGCCGCCATAAACGATGTCACGCAGATACCCGCGCCCGGCAGGGGCGTCGATGCGGGCTTCGATTTCGGCCTGGCTGTGGCCGTGGTCACCGGGATCCGTGTTCATGCGTGCCAATCTGCACGCACCCCCGGTTCGTGACCATGTTCTGGATCAAGTGTCCCTTCACCGACTGCCGCCGGGAATCATGCCGCTGAGCGCAGTCTTGATGATTGACCGGACCGAGGGGCGTTTGCCGGGGGCAAAGGGCAGGGGGCGGCACACCTCGATGGCGGCCACACCCACGCGGGCGGTCAGCGCGCCGTTGACCAGCCCTTCGCCGAAACGGCGCGACAGCTTGCCAAGGATACTGCCCCCAAGGATCGGCTCCAGCATGTCGTCGCCCACGGCAACCGCACCGGTGGCGACGAGATGCGACAGGACCGCACGGGTCAGACGCCAACTGCCCAGCGTGCCCGAACGGCCCCCGTAGATTTCAGCGATGCGGCGGATCATGCGGATATTGGCCCCCAGGGCGGCCACCACATCTGCCAGCGCCAGTGGGACAAGCGCCGTGACAGTGGCGACCTGACGCGCGGCGGCCTCGACCTCGCGCCGGGCTGCCGCATCAAGCGGGCCGAGAAGTTCGTGATCCGCCACCGCGATCAGCGCCGAGGCGTCGAACATGTCGGTCTCGCGCTCTTTCAGGCGGTCGCGGCCCCATTTGGTGTCGTCGCGCGATCCATAAAGCCCGGTCAGGTCCTTGATGACAGCACGCGCAGCGGTCAGGTCTTCGCTGACCAATGCTGCGTCAGCGGCGTGCTGAATGCGGTCGATCCGGCCAAGCCGGGCGAAAGCCGAGAGTTCCTTGATGACGATCAGCAGGACCACCAGCAGGAACAGCCCGAAGAGCCCCGCCACCGCATAGCCGAGATAGAGGTTCTGGCTGACCAGATCGGTGACGAAATTCCACGCGGCGACAGACGCCACGGTGGTGATGAGAGCAACGAGCAGCGTCCAGAACCAGCGGGCGAGCCGCGAAACAGGCCGCGCGGCAAGCGCTGCGGCGGTGGTCATGGCCTGACCCTGCGGGGTTGGCTCCTGCAGGTCGGGAACCGGGGGTGCCTCTGCCGGGGTGGGCGCAGGCGCGTCGTCGTCGAGATCGAACAGGACAGGGCCTTTGGCGGTGCTCATGCGTCGGTCCTTTGCCAGTGATACCGGATGTCGGGCAGGCCTTCGTCATTGCCTGCGCCGTCGGTGTGTTCGACGGGGGTAAAGCCGTGGCGTTCGTAAAACGCCTGCGCGCGGGTGTTGGCCTGAAATGTCCAGAGCGTGAGCTGGTCCTTGCGGCGCATGGCGTCGGTCAGAAGCGTTGATCCGATGCCCTGCCCACGCGCGGCTGGGTCGATGTAAAGCGCATGGATGTCGTCGCCGTTGCGGGCAAGGAATCCGGTGATTGTTTCGCTTTCGGAAACAGTGACCCAGCCGCGCTCGACCATCAGGCCCGCAAAACCGATATCCTCGGCGCGGGTATGGATGCGGGGCATCCATGGGGTTTCGTCGACCCACGCGGACAGGATCGCACCGACGCGACCGGCATCAAGCGGGGTTGCGGGGCGGAGCAGGGTCACAGCCGGTCTCCGATCAGGAATTCGGCGGCGCGGTCCAGACGGATATGGGGTGGGCCATCGCCGGGTTTGAGGTTGAGCTGCGCGGGCGCAAAGCGCATGACCTGATAATCCTGATCCAGCCATTTTTCGGCACCGTCCCGCGCCGGGCCAAGCAGGTGCGACGGGTCCTGCGGCAGCTCTCCGGGGTAGAAGGCGGCCTGTTTGCCAGTGTCGAGCAAGGTGCCGCGCACGCAGGGCAATTCGGTGCCATTGTGCGGGCGCATCTCTTCGACCGTGGCGCGCAGGCTTGCAATGGACATGGCGCTGGTCTTGGCCCCTGCGAATTGCGCCCGGTCGCGGGCGTCACGGGTCAGCGCCTCCATGATCGCGGTCAGGCGGGCGTGCTGGGTGTGGTGCAGGTGGTCGGCTTTGGTGGCGGCGAAGAGGATCTTTTCGACCCGTTTGCCGATCAGAAGCTGCGTCAGAAACTGGTTCTGACCGGGGCGGAACGCGCCGAGAATGTCGGCCATCGCCTGTCGCATGTCCTCGACCGCCTGAGGGCCGGCATGGATCGCGCCAAGGGCGTCGACCAGCACGATCTGGCGGTCGATCTTGGCGAAATGATCGCGGAAGAAGGGTTTGACGACCTGGGATTTGTAGGCCTCGAACCGCCGCTCCATCTCGCGGGCAAGCGATTTGCGCGGCGGGTTTTGGATCGGTGGCAAGGGCGCGAAGGTGAGGACCGGGCTGCCGGCGAGATCGCCGGGCAGGAGGAAACGGCCGGGCGTGCAATCGGAGAACCCCGCCTGCCGCGCGGCGGTCAGATAGGCGGTGAAACGGGCGGCAAGCGCCTGCGCGCGGGGTTCTTCGAGTGCCGCTGTGGTGTCTTCGGCTTTGGCAAGAGCGAGGTAGTCCTGCGCAAGGGTGCGGTTTTCGATCCGCTTAAGGGTTTCTTCAGACCATTGGCTGTAGGTTTTTTCCAGCAAGCCAAGATCAAGCAACCACTCACCGGGATAATCCACAATGTCGAGATGTATGGTCCGGGGGCCCTGAAGCCCCGACAGAAGGCCTGAAGGGCGCACCTTGAGGGACAGGCGCAATTCGCTGATTGTGCGTGTGCTGTCGGGCCAGTGCGGGTCGCGGGCTGTCAGGGCACCCAGATGGGATTCGTAATCAAAGCGTGGCAGCGTGTCGTCGGGCTGTGGCTGCAGATAGGCCGACAGAATGCGCCCTTCGCCTTGCGCCAGCAGCCCCGGCATCCGCCCCCGGTCCATCAGGTTGGCCACCAGCGAGGTGATGAACACCGTCTTACCCGACCGCGCGAGGCCTGTCACACCCAGCCGGATCGTCGGTTCGAAAAACGCGCCCGATACTGTGTCGGTGACATTTTCGAAGCCGCGGGTCAGCGTGTCGGCGATGGTGGAAATGACCAAGGGGGGCCTCTTTTCTTTGCGTTGGGTCCAGAGATAAAGGCGCAGGTCCCCGGTTACCAGTGCCGCGCAAGGGGGATTGTTCGGCGCAATGCGTCAGGATAAGCGGGGCGCATGCCCAGATTTGCCCTGAAAGTCGAATATGATGGCGCGCCCTTTGCCGGTTGGCAAAGGCAGGCCGAGCAGCCGTCGGTGCAGGGTGCGATCGAGGCGGCGCTGGCCAGACTTGAGCCGGGCGCGCACACGATTGCGGCGGCGGGCCGGACGGATGCAGGCGTGCATGCGCGCGGGCAGGTGTGCCATTGCGATCTGGAAAAGGACTGGTCGCCGTTTCGGTTGTCCGAAGCCTTGAATTATCATCTCAAGCCCTTGCCTGTGGCGATTGTCGACGCGGCCGAGGTCGAGGGCGATTGGCACGCGCGGTTTTCTGCGGTGGAGCGGCGCTATCTGTTCCGGCTGGTGTCGCGCCGTGCGCCGCTGTCGCTGGAGGCGGGACAGGTCTGGCAGGTGAAGCACGATCTGGAGCTTGCGCCCATGCAGGAGGCGGCGCGGCATCTGATCGGGCTGCATGACTTCACCACCTTTCGGTCCACGATGTGCCAGGCGGCGTCGCCGGTCAAAACTCTGGATGCGCTGGACATCACCTGCGTGGAAACCGACTGGGGGACGGAGTTCCAGTTCCGCCTGCGCGCGCGGTCCTTCCTGCACAACCAGGTGCGCAGTTTTGTCGGCACGCTGGAACGGGTCGGGTCGGGTGCATGGGCGCCGGAGGACGTGAAGGCCGCTTTGGAAGCCCGGGATCGGGCGGCCTGTGGGCCGGTTTGTCCGCCGCAGGGCTTGTATCTGGTGGGGGTTGGCTATCCGGACGATCCGTTCCGGGGCTGAAAGGATTTGCGCTGCGCGGGGCGCACCGCCGGGGCGTCGGATTTTTGAAAAATCCGACTGGGGCGCTGCCCCAGACCCCGAAGTATTTTCGAACCAGAGAAGAATGGGACTTGTCTTGCGGGCGGTTTTGCCCGATGAGGCCGTTCATGACAAACCTGACCGCTATCCGACGAGACATCTGATCTTGCTTTGCCGCCCCGAACTGTGGGCGATCCGTCACCTTTTGTCTGAATTCACATCCTTTCCGTTGACTTGGCCCGCGCCGCTTGGCACGGCTTGGGCTTCCTGAAATGAGGTTTCCCATGATCCCCTCTGTCCTGCCGACCTATTCCCGCGCGCCGCTTCATTTCGTGAAGGGCGAAGGCACCTGGTTGATCGAAGCGGACGGGCGACGTTTCCTTGATCTGGGCGCGGGCATCGCGGTCAACGCGCTGGGCCATGCGCATCCCGCGCTTGTCCAGGCATTGACCGAGCAGGCGCAGAAGCTCTGGCATGTGTCGAACCTCTACGAGATCCCGCAGCAGCAGGCGCTGGCGGACAAGCTGGTTGCGGCCAGTTTTGCGGATACGGTGTTCTTTACCAATTCGGGGACGGAATCCTGCGAGCTCGCCGTCAAGATGGCGCGCAAGTACTGGTACGAGAAGGGCCATCCCGAGAAGACCACGATCCTGACCTTTGAAGGGTCGTTCCACGGTCGGTCCTCGGCGGGGATTGCCGCGGCCGGGTCGGAAAAGATGACCAAGGGGTTTGCGCCGCTTCTTCCCGGTTTCAAACATGTGCCCTGGGCGGATCACGACGCGCTGCACGCTGCAATCGACGACAGCGTTGGTGCGATCCTGATCGAACCGGTGCAGGGCGAGGGTGGGATCAGGCCGCTGCCGGACCAATGCCTCAAGGGGCTGCGGGCGCTGTGCGATGAAAAAGGTCTGTTGTTGATCCTTGATGAGGTGCAATGCGGCGTGTCCCGGACCGGGCGTCTGTTTGCGCATGAATGGGCGGGTGTGACACCTGACATCATGATGGTCGCCAAGGGCATCGGCGGGGGGTTCCCGCTGGGCGCGGTTCTGGCCACCGAAGAGGCGGCGTCCGGCATGACGGCGGGCACACACGGGTCGACCTATGGGGGCAACCCGCTGGCCTGTGCGGTGGGTTGCGCGGTCATGGACATCGTCAGCACGCCGGAGTTTCTGGAGACGGTGAACGCGCGGGCCGGGTTCCTGCGGCAGAAGCTGGAAGGGCTGGTTGCGGCGCATCCCGACGTGTTCGAAGGCGTGCGCGGCATGGGCCTGATGCTTGGGCTGAAATGCAAGGTGGCCCCGGTCGACATGGTCAAGGCGGGGTATGAGTGCGGAGTGATCACCGTGCCTGCGGCGGATAACGTGGTGCGCCTGCTGCCGCCGCTCAACATCAGCAAGGACGAGATTTCCGAGGCGGTGAACCGGCTCGATTTCGCCGCGGACGCGGTTCTCGAGGCGAAGGGCTGAGACATGAAGCATTTTCTCGACATTCACAAAACCGACGCGGGTGATCTGCGGACGGTGATCGATCAGGCCATCGCGATGAAGGGGAGCCGTAACGGTCGCCCCAAGGGTGCGCCGGATGACGAGCAGCCTCTGGCGGGTCGCATGGTGGCGTTGATCTTTGAAAAGCCGTCGACGCGGACGCGGGTGTCGTTTGATGTCGGTGTGCGCCAGATGGGCGGTCAGACAATGGTGCTCTCGGGGTCGGACATGCAGTTGGGCCATGGCGAGACCATCGCGGATACCGCGCGTGTGTTGAGCCGCTATGTCGATCTGATCATGATCCGGACCTTTGACGAGGCGGTGCTGGAAGAGATGGCGGAGTATGCCAGCGTGCCGGTGATCAACGGGCTGACCGACCGCACCCATCCCTGCCAGATCATGGCGGATGTGATGACCTATGAGGAACATCGCGGACCGATCAAGGGCAGGAAAGTGGTGTGGTGCGGTGATGGCAACAACGTCTGCGCCTCGTTCCTGCATGCCGCGGCGCAGTTCGGGTTCGATTTCACTTTCACCGGGCCGGTCCAGCTTGATCCCGAGATGGAGTTCGTGGGGCTGGCGCGGAACGCCGGTGTCCAGGTCGCCATCGAACGCGATCCGTTCAAGGCGGTCGAGGGCGCCGATCTGGTGCTCGCGGACACATGGGTGAGTATGCACGATGCGCAATCGGCCAAGGAACGGCGGCACAACATGCTGCGGCCCTATCAGGTGAACGTGGACCTGATGCGCCACGCCAAACCCGACGCGCTGTTCATGCATTGCCTGCCGGCGCATCGCGGCGAAGAGGTGACGTCCGAAGTCATGGACGGACCGCAATCGGTGATCTTTGACGAGGCGGAAAACCGACTGCACGCGCAGAAGGCGATCATGCGGTATTGCCTGGGGGTGTGACGCCCCCGCGCGATCAATCCGGCACGTTATCCACACCCGAGCCACCCCAGGGATGGCACCGTGCGATGCGGCGGATGGTGAGCCAGCCGCCTTTGATGCCGCCGTGTTTCTGCAGGGCTTCGAGCGCATAGGCCGAACAGGTGGGATGGTAGCGGCAGTTGTGGCCGACCCATGGGCTGAAGATCAGGCGATAGGCCTTGACCGGCAGGGCGAGTGTCCACGCAAGCGGGGTCATGGGGAGGCGTGGATCTTGCGCAGCGCGTAGACCAGATCGCCTTTGAGCGCCTGAAAGTCGCGGAGGGTGGTGACACCGGGGCGGCCGATCAGAACGTAGTCCCAGCCGGGTTGTGCGCCGGGCAGAAGGGCCTCGGCCACGACGGCGCGCAGGCGGCGTTTGGCGCGGTTGCGGGCGACGGCGTTGCCGATCTTCTTGGAACAGGTATAGCCGACGCGGATCGTCGGATCGCCATCTTCGCGGTTGCGCGCCTGCACCAGCATCCCGTCGGTGCCACGGCGCAGGGCGCGGGCGGCGCGCAGGAAATCGGCGCGGTGGCGCAGAACGGTGACGGGTGGACATGACAACACCGCCGGAGGCGTGTTCCCCCTTGTGTCCAAGGAGGCCTCCGGCGGTGTCATGTCAGATTGCCTGCGCTGTCGCGGGACGCTTACGCGCTCAGCGACTTGCGGCCACGGGCGCGGCGCGCGTTCAGGATTTTGCGGCCGCCCTTGGTGGCCATGCGCGCACGGAAGCCGTGGCGGCGCTTGCGAACGAGGTTCGAGGGCTGATAGGTGCGTTTCATCGCGTCCAACTCCGTTTGATCGGTCCGGGGGCGCGGATTCGTCCGCCGGGTGTGTTCGAAGCCCGTGCTATAGGCAGGTGCCTTTGGGTTGTCAAACGCTGTGTCGGGGATTTTCGGCGATTTTCTTGTTTGGTGGCAAGATGCCGGGCTACATCGCAGGTGGTCCGCCACGGTACGCATTGGGGGTGCTACTGTCGTCGCCTGATCGGCAATTCACTCGCACATCTGAAACATCGAGACTGGCGTGACAGCGTGAACGCGACGTTGACTTGAAACAATCGCACACGGCTGCGTGTGGACCTGACACAGACTGCAACAATGGGCGTCGGTAGGGACAGCGATTGTTTCAATCCGGCACGTTCCAGAGCGAATTCTCACGTAAAGGGGAACCTGCGATCAAGCGGGCGTGAGGCGGGTGTTGCCGGGCTGCGTCAAGGGTCATGTTTTGGGCAAGCGAAACACATCAATTGAAGAGGCGGCCCTCCCCGGCCTGTATGACATGACAGATATGACACACACCCAAGGCACCCCGGCATGGAAGCGTTATGCTCCGCTGATTGCGATTGGCGCGGTTGCGCTGATCGGCGCGGTCACGCTGCGCGACTACCTGAGCTTTGAAACGCTGGCGGCAAACCGCGAGGCACTCGAGGCCTTTCGGGATGCCAATTACCTGCTGACCGCAGGCGCGTTCATGTTGGCCTATGTGGTGATCGTCGGGTTTTCCCTGCCCGGGGCCACCATCGCGACGCTGACGGGCGGGTTTCTGTTCGGTGTGTTCCCCGGTGCGCTTTTCAACGTGCTGGCTGCCACGGTCGGCGCGACGGTGATCTTCCTTGCGGCGCGCTACGGATTGGGCGAACGGCTGGCGGCCAAGATGGACGCAAGCGACGGTGCCGTGCGCAAGATCAAGGACGGTATCGACGAAAACCAGTGGTCGATGCTGTTCCTGATCCGATTGGTGCCCGCTGTGCCGTTCTTCGTGGCGAACCTTGTGCCCGCATTGGTCGGCGTGCCCCTCTATCGGTTCTTCGTGTCGACCTTCCTTGGCATCATTCCGGGCGGTGTTGTCTATACCTCGGTCGGGGCCGGTCTGGGCGAGGTCTTTGCGCGGGGCGAGACACCGAACCTCGGCATCATCTTCGAGCCGCATATCCTTTTGCCGATCCTTGGTCTCTGTGCCCTCGCGGCGCTGCCGATCTTGCTGAAGGCCGTGCGCGGCAAGAAGGGGCTTTGATCATGGAGAAGATCAAGACAGACGTTCTGATCATCGGTGCAGGCTCTGGTGGCTTGTCGGTGGCAGCAGGTGCGGTGCAGATGGGGGCCAGCGTTGTCCTTCTCGAAGCGCACAAGATGGGCGGAGACTGCCTCAACTACGGATGTGTGCCCTCGAAGGCGCTGATCGCCTCGGCCAAGACGGCCTATGCCATGACCCATGCGGATCGCTACGGCATCGCCAATGTCACCCCTCAGGTGAATTACGCGGCGGCCAAGGATCATGTGGCGGATGTGATCAGTCAGATCGAACCCGTGGACAGCCAGGAACGGTTCGAAGGTCTGGGTGTGCGGGTGATCCGCGAATTCGGGCGCTTCGTGTCCCCGACCGAGGTCGAGGCGGGGCCGTATCGCATCACCGCGCGTCGGGTGGTTATTGCAACCGGATCGTCGCCCTTCGTGCCGCCGATCCCCGGTCTCGACACCGTGCCCTACATCACCAACGAGTCGCTCTGGGAGCTGCGCGAGCAGCCCGAGCATCTGCTGGTGATCGGCGGCGGCCCCATCGGGATGGAAATGGCGCAGGCGCATCTGCGGCTTGGGTCGAAAGTCACGGTGATCGAAGGCGCCAAGGCGCTGGGCAAGGATGACCCCGAGATGGCCGAAATCGTGCTGGACAGCCTGCGCGAGGAAGGTCTGGAGATTGCCGAAGGCTCGAACGCCAAGGAAGTGCGCGGCACAGCGGGCGCGATCGAGGTGGAAACCGAAGACGGCCGCGTGTTCAAGGGCACGCATATTCTTGTCGCCGTCGGCCGCAAGGCGAACACAGCAGGTCTTTATCTGGAGAAGGCTGGAATCAAGACGACGCGGACCGGCATCGAGGTGGACGCGTCGATGCGCACCTCAAACAAGAAGGTCTACGCCATCGGCGATGTGGCTGGTGGTCTGCAATTCACCCATGTCGCGGGGTACCATGCCGGGGTGATCATCCGCTCCATGCTGTTTGGTCTGCCTGCCAAGGCGTCGACACGGCATATCCCTTGGGCCACCTACACCCAGCCGGAACTGGCGCAGGTCGGCCTGACCGAGGCGCAGGCGCGCAAGGATCATGGAACCAAGCTCGAGGTGGTGCGCTTTCACTTCAGCCACAACGACCGCGCCATCGCCGAACGCAAGACACGCGGTCTGATCAAGGTGATGGTGGTCAAGGGCCGCCCGGTCGGCGCATCGATTGCCGGTGAACAGGCGGGCGAATTGATCAATCTCTGGGCGCTGGTGATCGCCAACAAGATGAAGATGGGCCAGATCGCCAACATGGTCGCGCCCTATCCAACAATCGGAGAGCTTAACAAACGGGCAGCGGGCGCTTATTTCTCACCGCGACTGTTCGAGAGTGATACCGTGAAGAAAGTTGTCGGATTTGTTCAGAAATGGCTGCCCTGAGGTGAACCGGCCGGGAATGCCCTCATGTTGAATTCGCTCTCTGGTCGTTTCCTGATCCTGACCACGATCTTTGTGATGCTGGCAGAGGTGATGATCTTCGTGCCGTCGATTGCGCGGTATCGCGAGGATTTTCTGCTGAACCGTCTCGAGCGGGCGCAGATCGCGTCTCTCGCGCTTTTGGCGGATGACATGATCGACACCGAGCTGGAAGAAGAGCTGCTGCTCAACGCCGGTGTGTTCAACGTGGTGTTGCGGCGGGACGAGCTGCGGCAACTGGTTCTGTCTTCTCCGATGCCCAGCGAGGTGACGCAGACCTTTGACCTGCGCGAGGCAACCGCGCTGGTCTTGATCCGGGATGCGATGGCGCGACTGATCAATCCCGAGACCGAAACCATCCGGGTGATCGGCAACCCGTTCCGCGACGGTGGTCTGCTGATCGAGATCACGCTCGATACCACCGAGTTGCGCATGGCGATGATTGACTATGGCCTGCGCATCCTTGTCCTGTCGGCGGTGATTTCCATCGTGACGGCGGGGTTGCTGTTCCTTGCTGTGCGGGTGCTGCTGGTCAAGCCGATCAAGGGCGTGGTCGGGCACATGCAAAGCTATGCCAAGGCCCCCGAGGATGCGCGGCGCATCATCCAGCCCTCGGCCAGCGTCACCGAATTGCGCGACGCCGAAAAGGCGCTGCAATCACTGCAGACCCAACTGACACAGGCGCTCAAGCAGAAAGAGCGGTTGGCCCAGCTTGGTGGCGCGGTGGCCCGTGTGAGCCATGACCTGCGCAACATCCTGACCTCGGCGCAGCTTTTTACCGACCGGATCGAGATGAGCGAGGATCCGGCGGTCAAACGCATGGCTCCGAAGCTGGTGAATTCCATCACCCGTGCGGTGTCTTTGTGCGAAAGCACGCTGGCATTCGGGCGGGCGGAAGAGCCTGCGCCGACGCTGACCCTGTTCAACCTCGCGCAACTGGTGTCCGATGTTCTTGACAGCGAACGTCTGGCCATTGGCGAGTTTGACCTGAGCCTGAGCGAAGACGTGCCCGGCAACCTGATGGTGCGGGCTGACCCGGAACAGATGTACCGAGTTCTGTCCAATCTGGTGCGCAATGCGCGGCAGGCGATCATCGGGACCGGCCGACCGGGCGAAATCAACGTCGCGGCCAAGGTCTGTGATGATGCGTGGTGCATCGACGTCACCGACACGGGGCCGGGGCTGCCGCCCAAGGCGGTGGAATACCTGTTCCAGCCCTTTCAGGGCGGCGCGCGCAAGGGCGGTTCCGGTCTGGGCCTTGCCATAGCCGAGGAATTGGTCCGAGGTCATGGTGGGGCGCTCACGCTGGTCAAAACCGACCAGAGCGGCACCGCGTTCCGCATTCGCTTGCCCATGGGCGGATTGACATGAAGGGCTTGTGATGCGGCGCAGAAAATTCTTGGAATTTGCGCTTGCATCACCCCGGCACTGGGTCTATTTCCACCCCTCACGGACCGATAGCTCAGCTGGATAGAGTACTTGACTACGAATCAAGGGGTCGGGGGTTCGAATCCTCCTCGGTCCGCCACTTCCCCCTTGTAGTCAGCTTCCAGCGCCTCTCCCCACGGATAGATAATCCCGTTTCAAGCTGCATTTGCAGGCTGAATTGCACCGGATGTCGCGCGGTGCAAAGGCACCATGGGTCGTTTGCCCAAGCCTATTGGGATAAGTCCCTGACCGCCCGGTCAGGCCGCGTTTCGGGGTTTGGCAAATGTCGGAGATTGCACGATCCCGGCATCGAACAGACGCGCGATTTCGGTACCAGAACAGCCTGCGACATCGGCCAGGATCTCTTCGGTATGCTGGCCAAGGGTCGGGGCCGGGCGGGCCGGGCTGCGCTGCACGGCGCTGAAGTCGGCCGGGTGCGACGGCACACGGAAGCTGCCGATCCCCGGTTGCAGCACGTCCGAGAACATCGGGTTGTCGGTGCTCAGATCGGGGTCCTGCTCTACCGCTTCGCGGACGGTGCGGAATTCGGACCATGTCAGTCCGGCATCGTTGAACGCCGCTTCGAACTCGGGCACGCGGCGCTGGGCAAACCACGGTGTCAGGATCGCTGTGATCTCGTCACGGAAGCGCCAGCGGTTGCCTTCGTCGGCCAGGGACATGCCCAGGCGCTGCTCCAACGCGGCCATCGCCTCGACCGTGCCTGTCGCCTTGCAGAGGCCACGCCACTGGCGGTCGGTCAGGCCGATCACCATCACGCGGCGGCCATCGGCGCAGACGAAATCCTGACCGTAAGCACCATAAAGTGCATTGCCGGATTTGCCCCGGTCCCCGGTGTTCAGGGTCACATCCCCGATCATCCCCAGATGGCCCAGCGTGGCCGCCGCCACGTCCTTGAGCGCAATCTCGACCTCTTGCCCGACATGTCCGCGCAGGCGGTGACGTTCGGCGGCCAAAAGCGCCGAGACACACATATTGCCCGCAATCAGATCCCATGCAGGCAGCGCATGGGCGACGGGTTCATCGCTGTCCACGGGGCCGGTCATGTGCGGGATGCCCAAGGCCGGGTTCACGGTGTAATCCACCTGTGGCCGTCCATGCCGATCCCCGGTCAGGGTGACCATGATCAGGTCGCGGCGCTCCTGGCTGAGGGTTTCGTAATCCATCCAGCCGCGCACCCGCAGGTTGGTCAGAAACAGCCCAGCATCGTCGCCCGGCGCGGTGATGATCCGGGTGATCAGCTCGCGGCCCTCCGGGGATTTCATGTCGACGGCAATGGATTTCTTGCCCTTGTTCATGCCTGCCCAAAAGAGGCTTTCGCCATTGGGGGCCAGCGGCCAGCGTCCGGCATCCAACCCGCCACCCAGACGGTCGAAGCGGATCACCTCGGCCCCCATCTGCGCCAGCGTCATCCCCGCCAGAGGCACCGCGACAAAGGCCGAACCTTCTACGACCCGCATTCCCTTGAGCACGCTCATTGTGCGTCCGCCCAGATGGCTGTGGCCTGCATGCACTGATGCCCGTCCTGCCCGGTCCAGAGGCTGAGAACCGCGTCTTCGGCTTCCATCGCGATTTCGCAGGGTGTGCCTGCAAACATCGGGTGGACACCGCGGAAGTCGAAAAACTTGGGTGTGCGGCCCCGTTCACGGATCGCGGCGCGCATCAGCAGCGTTGCCTGTAAAGGCCCGTGCACAACAAGGCCGGGGTATTTTTCGACCTCCTGCGTATAGGGCAGATCGTAATGGATGCGGTGGGCGTTGAACGTCACCGCCGAATAGCGGAACAGCAGCGCCTCGGTGGTGTCGATCTCTTCGACCGGGGCTGTGGGCAGCGGCTTTTTCTTTGGCGGCGTATAGGTGTCGAGAATTTCCAGATAGACGATGTCCTGCCGTTCTTCGATGGCCAGCCCGGACGGGCCGTAGATCGCGTGATCGACGGTCACGAACACCATCGGCCCGCTTGAGCCGTCTTTCTCGGTCACTGACCGGATGGATGAGCGGCGCTCGAGCGGATCGCCGACGCGCAGGGCGGGGCCATAGAATTTCAGAGCACCCCCGGCCCACATACGCCGGTCCAGACGCACGGGGGGCAGAAGATCGGTTTCGCGTGGGTGCCCGTCGCGGCCCAGCTTGTCGTTCGGGGTGGACAAGGGGAAGGCACACCAGTGCCAGAGCGGGGGGAGTGCATCGCCATGCTGGGGCGCTTTGCCCAGACCAACCGTGGCATGAAGCTGCCGCGCCAGTTCGGGTGTGACGCATCCCGCATCGCGGGTGACACGGCCTGTCCAGGCATCGAGATTCAGCATGTCCATGATCTTCCTCCCCACGAATGATTTTCCAGAGATATCGCTGAAATCCAGAAAAATCAAATGATTTTAAGTACTTATGGGAATACCACGGTATACCGAGAACGCATGTTTGCAGATGCGGCATTTGACGGAAAAGGAAATTCCCGCTTTTTCTGCATGTGCATTCACGTCGAAATTTCTTCCCCGATCCCGGTCTGATCCCCCGAAACAGGGGCGCTTGGCCGCAGTGCATCATCGCTTTCGCCCGTCGGTGCGCCGGGTTAGTTTGGCCCAATGACACCGTCCGATACCCCGTCCATTTGCCAGCGCACACCGCCCGAGGCCGTTGCATGACAGCCGGTGGCGACAGCGCGGACGTGACGCTGCACCCGGCGGATGACAGCGGGTCGGTGCGCCTGAGCGGCGCGGTCACGATCCGGACGGTGACCGCCGTGCAAAAGCATCTGTCGGCCCTCGATGCCGAAACGGTCACCCGTCTGGATCTGTCCGACGTGACGCGGCTTGACACGGCCGGGGCATGGGCGCTGCTGCAGTTCCGGCACCGGGCCGGTCATGGCGTGCAGATCACCGGGGCGACCCCGGAAGTCGACAGCCTGCTGCGCACGGTCGAGAATGCCTGGCCACAGCCGGAAGAGCCGCCCGCACGCGATGCGTCGTTCAGGGCGTGGCTGGACCGCTTTGGCAGGCGCATCCATGCGGGCCTCATGTTCCTGCGCGCGTTGACCGCGTATCTGGGCATTTTCCTGCACCGTTTGGCCCGCGCGGTCCGTCACCCCAGTGAATTCAAGCTGACTTCTCTGGTGCATCACTGCGAGGAAGTCGGGCTCAAGGCCGTGCCCATCGTGGCGCTGATGGCGTTCCTGATCGGTGTGGTGCTGGCTTTCCAAGGGTCAACCCAATTGCGCCAGTTCGGGGCGGAGGTGTTCGTCGTCGACCTGATCGCCATCTCCATCCTGCGGGAACTGGGCATCCTGCTGACCGCTATCATCGTGGCAGGCCGCACCGCCTCCGCCTTCACCGCCGCCATCGGGTCGATGAAGATGCGCGAGGAAATCGACGCGATGCGCACGCTTGGCCTTGATCCCGGCATGAACCTGTTTGTGCCCCGCATTCTGGCGCTGCTGATCATGCTGCCGATCCTGGGACTGATCGCCAATATCGCCGGGCTCTTCGGGGGCGCGCTGATGGCATGGATCGACCTTGGCATCTCGCCCGCGATGTTCACGACGCGGCTGGTCGAAGGCACGGCGGTCAGCCATGTCTTTGTCGGTCTGGTGAAAGCGCCGGTCTTTGCCATGATCATCGGCGTTGTCGGCTGTCATGCGGGCATGCAGGTCGAAAGCAATGCGGAATCGCTGGGGCGGATGACCTCGAACGCTGTCGTCACCGCGATCTTTGCGGTGATCGTCGCCGACGCCGTCTTCTCCATCTTCTTCGCGCGGATCGGCATATGACAGACCGCGAGGTGGTGATCAAACTGCGGGGCATCCGCAACCAGTTCGGGCGGCAGGTCGTGCACGAGGATCTGGACCTCGACGTCTATCGCGGCGAGATCCTTGGCGTCGTGGGTGGGTCCGGCACCGGGAAATCCGTGCTCCTCCGCACCATTGCGGGATTGCAGAAACCTGCCGCCGGGTCAGTCGACGTGCTGGGCACCGATGTTCTGAACGCCGACGAGGACACGCGGCAAAAGCTGGAAAACCGCTGGGGCGTGATGTTTCAGGACGGCGCGCTGTTTTCGTCGCTCACGGTACGCGAAAACGTCGAAGTGCCGATGCGCGCGATCCCCGGTCTTGATCCGCAGGTCCGCCGCGATCTGGCCGATCTCAAGATCTCCATGGTCGGTCTGCAATACCTTGCCGGTGACAAGTACCCGTCCGAATTGTCCGGCGGCATGCGCAAGCGGGCGGGGCTGGCCCGTGCTCTGGCGCTGGACCCGGACATCGTGTTTCTGGATGAGCCGACGGCGGGGCTTGATCCCATTGGGGCCGCCGCGTTTGACGAGCTGATCCGCGATCTGTGCCATTCGCTGGGGTTGACGGTGTTCCTTGTGACGCACGATCTTGACACCCTGCACGCGACCTGTGACCGCATCGCGGTGCTGGCGGAACGAAAGGTACTGGTGACCGGCAGCATGGCGGATATGCTTGAGGTCGCGCACCCTTGGGTGCACGAGTATTTCCACGGCCCCCGCGCCCGAGCCGCCGTGCCCGACAAACCGACGAAAGGCGACTGACTTGGAAACCAAGGCAAATTTTGTCCTGATCGGCGCGTTCACCCTTGCGGGGCTGCTAGGCATCCTTGGGTTCTTCCTGTGGTTCGCCCAGGTAGAGCTGGACCGCCAGTTCGATTATTACGACATCCGGTTTTCCTCGGTCTCGGGCCTGAGCAATGCGTCCGATGTGCGGTTCAGCGGCCTGCCTGTGGGGCAGGTGGTGGATGTGCGCCTGTCGCCCAATCAGGACGGGACGATCCTTGTCCGGGTCGAGGTGGATGCCGAAACGCCGGTTCGCACCGACAGCCTCGCCACCATCGAAGCGCAGGGTGTGACGGGCGTGTCCTTTGTCGGCATCGGCCCCGGTTCGCCGGACGCAGCACTTCTGGAGCCGACAGCCGAGATGCCGGTTCCCGAGATCACCGCAGGCCGCTCGACCCTGCAAAGCCTGTCCGAGGACGCGCCGCAGCTTCTGCAGGAAGCGTTGCAGCTTGTGTCGGATGTCGGCGACCTGCTGGGCGACGACAACCGCGCGCGGATCAACAGCATCATCGCCAATGTCGAAAGCGCGTCTGCGGATTTTGCGGAAACGCTTGATGGGTTTTCCGCCGTGTCCACAACGGTCAATGACTTCGCCGAACAGATCAACCGCTTCAACGAAACGTTGAACACTCTGACAGGGGATCTGACCGAAGTGCTGCAAACCGCCGATGCGACACTGACGTCGATTGGGGAACTGTCGGAGCAGGGCAAAGGTGTTCTGACCACCGGGGCCGAGACCCTGAGCAGTGCGCAATCCGCGCTGGACCGGACGGAGACCTACATCGCGACCGATCTGACGCAGGCCACCGCCGATTTGCGGGCCACCGCCGCCGCGCTGCAAACCGAACTGACGGCACTGTCCGCCGATGCCCGAGCGTTGATGGCGACGCTGAACACGACCGGCGAAACCGCTACCGCGCGTCTGCAAGAGGCACAAACGACCCTGCAAGCCACCGACGCCCTGATCGCCCGGCTCGACGGCACAGCCGAGGCCGTGACCGAAACCGCTGGCACGATCGACACTCTGATCCGCGACGAAGGCGCGCCGCTCTTGGCCGAGACCCGCGCGATGGTGGCCGAGGCCGACCGCGCCATCGCCTCGGTTGCGACGGTTGCCAACGAAGACCTGCCCGTCATCATCGCCGACATCCGCCAGACCGCCGAGACCTTCCGCACCGTCGCGACCGAAGTGGGCGGCAACCTGACCGCCTCCAGCCAATCCGCTGAAGCGGTGCTGGAAACGGCGCGTGTGACGCTCGAAGATGCGCGGGTGTCCTTTGCCAACGCCAACACCACGCTGGCCGCGATCAACGACGCGCTGGAAACCGGAGACCGCGCGCTGGGTGCTGCGGAACGGGCCTTCAGCGGGGCGGACCGTGTGATCAACGAGGATCTGGACGGGATCATCAGCGGTCTTGAGGCGTCCCTCGGCAGCCTTGATGCGGCCATCGCGCAGGTGTCCGAAGATATTCCCGGCATGTCCGCCGATCTGCGTGCCGCCAGTCAGGCGGCCTCCGACACCTTTGCCGAGTTGCGCAGCCTGACCAGTGCCGCGTCGCCGGCGATCCGCGAATTCACCACAACCGCGCTGCCGCTTTATTCGCGGTTGGCACAGGAAAGCCGCGCCTTGATTGCAAATCTCGACCGTTTGACCGATCAAATCCAACGGGACCCGACGCGGTTCTTCCTCGACAGCGAAACGCCGGAGTTCAGACGATGACAGCATGGGGCTTTCTGCGAAATGTGATCGCGGCGACCGGATTTGCCGTCCTTTCGGGCTGTGCCGCGATCACTGCCGTCAGCGATGCGGCGACACCGTTGGACGTGTATGAATTGCGCGCGCCCGACAGTATTGCAGCGACGAATGGCCGGGTGCTCGCGCGGGATGTGATCGTCGAGATCCCCACCACCAGCGGGGCCTTGGCCACCGACCGCATCATGATCCGGCCCAACGCTTTGCAGGCGCAATACCTGCCCGATGTCCGCTGGAGCGAGCCGACCCCGGTGATGGTGCAAACCCTGATGCTGCGCTCCATCGAGGCCACGGGCGCTGTGCGCTATGTCGGGCGCAAACCCCTTGGCGTAAGCGGGGATTTCGCGCTAGTGACCGAGGTCATCGACTTTCAGGCCGATGTCGTGCCCGAGACGGACACCGCCAATGTGCAGATCACCCTTCTGGTGCGGATCGTGCGCGAACGCGATGCAAGCATCGTCGCCAGCCGCCGTTTCGCGGCAAGTGCGGTTGCGGCCACGACCGAGACAGACGTTGTGATTGACGCCTTCAGCGCGGCATCGGATCAGGTGTTCGCCGCCTTTGCCGAATGGGTCGCGTCAACGCTCTAGCCGCCACATCACGCAAGTCGTTTTCCCGGTGACAGGAAATTCGGGTCGGCCTTCACCTCGATCAGCTTGACCCCTTTGCGCGACCGCGCTTCGGCGACGGCGGCAACAAAGCTGTCATAGTCCGGGGCCTTGGCTGCGAATGCGCCAAAGGACCGCGCAAAGTCGGTGAAATCGGGATTGGTCAGCACCGTGCCGGACACCCGGTCGGGATATTCGCGTTCCTGATGCGCGCGGATCGTGCCGTATCGGGCGTTGTCGATGATGATCACGGTCAGATTCAGATCGTGATGCACGGCGGTGGCCATTTCCTGACAGGTCATCATGAAACACCCGTCACCCGCGACGGCGAAGATCTCGCGCTCCGGTTCGCAGATCGCGGCGCCGATGGCGGCGGGTAGGCCGTAGCCCATGGAGCCGGAGGTGGGGGCCAGTTGCGACCCCGGTGCGCGGTACTTGTAGAACCGGTGCAGCCAGCCTGCGTAGTTGCCCGCGCCGTTGCACAGGATCGCGTCCTCGGGCAGCACGTCGGCCAGATGCGCGAAATAGGGGGCCAGCGGATCATCCCCGACCGAGGCCGGGTTGCTGAACGCAACGTACTGTTCGTGCAGGTCTTTCGTACGGTTCGCAAAGATGTCGGGCGCGATGGGGTCCCAGTCAGCGACAGCCGTACAGAAGCTTTCGGTATCCGCCACCAACGCGATTTCCGGCTCGTAGACGCGGCCGATTTCTTCGGGCTCTGGGAACACATGCACCAGCGATTGTTCGGGCACCGGTGGCGTCAGGATCGCATAGCCCGCTGTGGTCATTTCCCCCAGACGTGGGCCGATGGCGATCAACAGGTCGGTCTCGGCCATGATCTCCTTGAGGTAGGGCGGCGTGCCGACACCGTAATGGCCGATGTAATTCGGATGCGTGTTGTCCATAAGTCCTTGGCACCGCAGCGAAACGGCGACCGGCAGGGATTGCGTTTCCGCAAAGCGCTGCAGGGCGGCGATGCCTGTTTTGGTCCATCCGCCGCCCCCTGCCATCACCAGCGGGCGTTTGGCTTGGGCGATGCGTTCTTTCAGCGCGTCCAGATTTTTACCGGATGGTAAAAAACGTGGTGTTTCGATCCGTGCAGGCGCTTTGGGCTGCGTGATCACGTCGTAAAGCATGTCCTCGGGCAGGGCGAGCACCACCGGGCCGGGACGGCCGGACATGGCCGTCCGGAACGCGCGGGAGATGTATTCCTGCAGCCGCGACGCATCGTCGATCTGGGCAACCCACTTGGCCATCTGCCCGAACATACGTCGGTAGTCGATTTCCTGAAACGCCTCGCGATCCACCATGTCACGCGCGACCTGGCCGAGGAACAGGATCATCGGGGTCGAATCCTGATAGGCCACATGCACCCCGGCGCTGGCATTGGTGGCCCCCGGTCCCCGCGTGGCAAAGCAGATGCCGGGGCGGCCTGTGAGTTTGCCGTAGGCGTCAGCCGCCATCGCCGCGCCACCCTCTTGCCGGCAGGTGACAAAGCGGATGTCCCGCTCGCGGCCGTAGAACGCGTCGAGCACCGGCAGGTAGCTTTCACCTGGCACCCCGAACGCGGCTGTTGTGCCTTGGGCAACCAGCAGATCGACTAGATGGTCTGCGACGCGGATCGTGGTGTTGGGACGGGTCATTTTGAGAAGGGCCTTTGATGATTTGACCAGACGCTAAAGCGGTTCGGGGAGCAGGGCAAACAGATGGTCGGTCCAAGCGCGGCGGATGTCGGACTTGGTGTGCCGAAGGGGAAGATGTGCTGTCAGACTGGCGGTATGGACGTTCTTCACAAAACCCCCGCTCTGGCCGATGCCGTGCTTGCGACACTGGCCGATATTCCTTTTCCCAGCGTCGATGCCGATCGCCCGGCGGCGTTGCTGACCCGCTGCCCGGCGGCGGCGGTGACGCCGCTCTCCGACGCGCCTGATTTGGCCAAGGCGGCGGGTGTTGGACAGGTCCATATCAAGGACGAACGCGGGCGCATGGGGCTGGGCAGCTTCAAGGCGCTGGGCGCGGCCTATGTGATTGCCCGCGATGCCGAAGAGGGCAACGCCAAGGGCCGAACCTATGTCACCGCCAGTGCGGGCAATCACGGTCTGTCCGTCGCTGCGGGCGCGCAGGCCTTTGGGGCGCGGGCGGTTGTGTATCTGGCGGATACCGTGCCCGAAGGGTTTGCCGACCGTCTGTGCAGCTTTGGTGCGGATGTGGTCCGGCACGGGGCGATCTATGAAGAGGCGATGGCAGGGGCGGCACAGGCTGCCCGTGACAACGGTTGGGCCTTGCTGTCGGACAGTTCGTGGCCGGGCTATCTCGACCGGCCTCATACGTTGATGGAAGGCTATCTGGTGCTGATGCAGGAAGCGGTCGCGCAGATGCACACGCCGCCGACGCATATCTTTCTGCAAGCGGGCGTGGGTGGTCTGGCGACGGCCTGCGCCGCCTATGCGCGGGTGGCTTGGGGCGATGCGCCCCGGATCGTCGTGGTCGAACCCGAGGTCGCCCCGGCGCTTTATGCTTCGATCAAGGCAGGCTCTGCGCAGGTCACGGAAGGGCCGGACTCGGCGATGGGGCGGCTGGACTGCAAGGAACCATCACTGATCGCGCTCAAGGGGCTGGCACGTGATGCGGATGACTTCATGCTGATCACCGAGGCCGAAGGTGTGGCGGGCAGCGCGGCCTGTGCCGATGCGGGTTTCCCGACCACGCCCTCGGGTGGGGCGGGGGTTGCCGGGTTGCTGGTGGCGGGGGCTGCGGTGGGCCTAACGACGGAGTCTCGTGTGCTTGTGATCCTCAGCGAGCAGGCGTCATGACACCTTCGCGTGGATTTCCAGCCGAAGAATTCAAGCAACGCACCAGCGCCGGGCAGGCGTTGATGGCGGAGCACGGGCTGGCCGCCCTGTTGCTGACGACTGAGCCTGAGATCCGCTATTACACCGGGTTTCTCACCCGCTTTTGGGAAAGTCCGACACGCCCTTGGTTCGTGATCATCCCGGCGACTGGCGATCCGATTGCGGTGATCCCGTCCATCGGGGCGCATCTGATGGGGCAAAGCTGGATCACCGACATCCGGACGTGGGCGGCTCCGGATTACGAGGATGACGGGATCGGTCTGTTGGGTGATGCCTTGTCCGAAATCGTGCCCGCCTCTGGCAAGATCGGGCTGGCGGACCAGATGGAAAGCCATGTGCGGATGCCACTGGCCGATCTGCGGCAGCTTGAGGCGGCGCTGTCGCCGCGTAGCATTGTCGGGGATGCCACGATCACGCGGCGGTTGCGGATGGTGAAATCCGAAGCGGAGATTGCCAAAATCCGGCATGCCGCCGGGATCGCCAATCGGGCGTTTGACCGGGTGCCGGTAAGCGTAGTGGCAGGCATGCCCCTGTCCGAGGTGTTCCGAAAATTCCAAAGTCTGTGCCTAGAGCAAGGGGCGGATTGGGTGCCCTATCTTGCCGGAGCGGCAGATGTCGGGGGCTATGCCGATGTGATTTCTTCCGCGACGGATACTCCGCTGGCGAGGGGCGATGTGCTGATGCTCGACACCGGGTTGGTCTGGGACGGGTATTTCTGCGATTTCGACCGGAACTACAGCGTTGGAGTGCCTGATCAAGACGTCGCTTCGGCCCACGCCCGGTTGATCGACGCCACGCATGTGGCGGCAGAGATTGCGAAACCCGGTGCGACCATCGCTGACCTGTTCCACGCGATGAACCGCGTGGTGAACCCCGGCGGTGACGAGATGGAGGTGGGACGTCTTGGGCATGGTCTGGGCATGCAACTGACCGAATGGCCTTCGATCATTCCGCAGGACCACACGGTTCTGGTACCCGGAATGGTTCTGACGCTTGAGCCGTCGGTCACAGTGCGGGACGGCAAGATCCTCGTGCATGAGGAGAATATCGTGATCCGCGATACGGGCGCGGTCTTTCTGTCCGAACCGCAATCCCACGACATTCGGGTGATCTGATGGCGCTGCCTTATACCATCGACACGCACCGTCCGACGCAGATTGGACTGATCACCCTGCAAAGCGACGAAACGATCGAGCGGGATTTCCGCATGCTTCTGCCTTCGGATGTGGAGCTTTTGGTGTCCCGCGTACCATCGGGTGCGACCGTGTCGCTCGACAGTCTGTGCGCGATGGAAGACAGCCTGACGGCGTCGGCGCGGTTGCTGCCGGTCGGGGCGGCGTTCGCGGCGGTGGGCTATGGCTGCACCTCGGCCAGTGCGGCCATTGGGGCGGCACGGGTGGCCAAGTTGATCAAGGCGGGTGTGCCGACGCCGCATGTGTCGGACCCGCTGACATCCCTGGTTGCTGCGTGTCGCGCCGGGGCGATCACGAAGATCGGTCTGGTCAGCCCCTATGTCGCGTCCGTGAGCAACCGGCTGATCGCGGGTCTCGAGGCGTCGGGCATCGCGGTCACATCGTTCGGCAGTTTCGATGAACCGCTGGAAGAGCGGGTCGTGCGGATCTCGCGGGCGTCTGTGCGCGATGCGGCGGTGCATGTGGGGCAGGGTGGCGCGTGCGAGGCGGTGTTCCTGTCCTGCACCAATCTGCGCGCGCTTGAGGTTATCGAAGACATCGAAGCGGCATTGGGGCGGCCTGCCTTGTCCAGCAATCAGGTTCTGGCGTGGCATCTTGGGCGTCTGGCGGGGTTTGCCGAAAGATGTGCCCGGATCGGTCGGGTCTTCGAGTTCGAGTGATCTAGGCTCTCGCTGCGCGCAGCCAGCCCAGAGATTGGTCCGTATCAGCGCCTGGCCGGTATTCGGCGCCAAGAGGGCGGGTCCAGCCAAGGGCGGCGATCCTATTGAAGACAAACCGATAATTCAGTTCGCCCTGATCGGGAATGCCCCGGTCGGGGACGGCGGCGAACTGGATATGCCCGATGAGCGGAAGCAGCGCTTCAAGACGTGTCACCACATCGCCTTCGGTGCGGGCGACATGGTAGCAATCGAACATCATCTTTATACCGGGGTCCGCCAGATCTGCCAGTAGCTCGGCGGCCTGATCGGTTGTGCGCAGGAAATATTGCGGCGCGTCGTGCCGGTTCAGGGGTTCGATCAGCAGCAGGATGTCATCAGGACAGGCCGCGCGGGCGTAGCGCAGGTTGTCGAGAAAGGTCTCGCGCGCTTCGGGACCGGAGGCGTTGCCTGCCATGGCGTGAATCGCGCCTGTTCGGGCGGCGACGGCATAGGCGATGGCCTGATCTATGGCGGCACGCGCGTCGGTCTCGCGGCCGGGCAGGGCGAGCAGGCCGTTTTCACCGGGATTGCCGCGCACTGTGTTGAGGCCCAGCATCGTCAATCCAGTTTCGCGCAGCGCGTCGTTCACCGCAGCAACCGGCGTGTCATAAGGCCAGTGACATTCGACGGCATCGAACCCGGCCGCCTTGGCCGCGCGGATGGCGTCGGGCAGGGGGCGGTCTGTCCAGAGAAACCCCAGATTGGCGGAAAACTTCATGACTTCCCCATCGTTCAGGCCCGTCGTTCAGGCCCATCGTTCGTGTGCAGTCTAGATGACGCGCCCTGACGTGAAAGGCCATGACGAACTGGCACCGTTCGGATTGCCGATTTCAGAACAAGGTCGGCCCGAGATACTTGACGGCGCTCCGGCCATATCATAGGTCGGGTATCGTTGAGCGGGCGTTGTGTAGTGGTAAGACCTTAGCCTTCCAAGCTAATGACGCGGGTTCGATTCCCGCCGCCCGCTCCAGATCATTCCTGAAATCCCCTGATTTACACGGGCCAGCTAAGACTTTAGCGCGGCAAATCGGCTTTTGACGCGCGTTCGGCTTGACCATTGCGGGCAGGCCAATGTTTAAGCATGTCCAGCTAAAAACGGGAACCTGATGGCGGACGCGACACCGATACCGGCGAAGAACGAGGAACGCGAGAAATCCAAGAAGATCGGATCGCTTGCAGCCTTGTGGCCCTTCATCCTGCCTTACAGGATGTTGATGTTCGCGGCGCTGTTTGCGCTGACGGCGACCGCCTGCGTGTCGCTGATCCTGCCGATGGCGGTGCGTCGGGTGGTCGACAATTTCAACACCTCGGACGGTGCGCTGCTGGATCTGTATTTTTCCGCCGCCCTCGGGATCGCCGGATTGCTCGCCATCGGGACCGCGCTGCGCTACGCGCTGGTGACCCGTTTGGGGGAACGGGTTGTTGCCGATATTCGCAAGGCGGTGTTCGGACGGGTGATCGGTCTCAGCCCGGCGTTCTTTGAACGGGTGATGACGGGCGAGGTGCTCAGCCGCATCACAACGGATACGACGCTGGTCCTGAGCGTACTGGGCTCGTCCATCTCGATCGCGCTGCGCAATGTGCTGCTGTTTGTCGGTGGCATGATCCTGATGTTGTTCACATCGGCCAAGCTGACCGGGATGGTTCTGCTGATCGTGCCTGCGGTGGTGGTGCCGATCCTTGTTCTGGGCCGCAAGATGCGCAAGCTGAGCCGCGAGAACCAGGATTGGATCGCGGCCTCGTCGGGCAATGCGTCCGAGGCATTGCTGTCGGTGCAGACGGTGCAGGCCTTCACGCATGAAGAGATTTCGCGCAGCGCCTTCAGTGATGTGACCGAAAAGAGCTTTGACGCCGCGCGCCGCCGGATCTGGACGCGGGCGCTGATGACGGCGATTGTTATCTTTCTGGTGTTCACCGGCATCGTCGGCGTTCTGTGGATCGGGGCGACGGATGTGCGCAACGGCTCGATGAGCGCGGGCGAGTTGGTGCAGTTCGTGATCTATTCGGTGATGGTCGCCGGATCGGTTGCGGCCCTGTCCGAGATCTTCGGCGAGTTGCAACGGGCGGCGGGTGCCACCGAGCGGCTGGTCGAATTGCTGCATGCCGAAGACACGGTGAATGACCCCGCAACGCCCCTGTCGCTGCCGGAACCGGTGCGGGGTGAGATCACGTTTGAGGATGTCCATTTCGCCTATCCCAGCCGCCCGGGCGTGGCGGCTTTGGATGGTGTCAACCTGCGCATCTCTCCGGGTGAGACGGTGGCCGTTGTCGGCCCGAGCGGAGCAGGCAAGACGACGATCATCCAGTTGATCCAGCGGTTCTATGACCCGGACTCGGGCGCGATCTGCCTTGATGGCATGCGGATCGACGCGCTGAACCGGGATGATTTCCGCAAGCATATCGCGCTTGTGCCGCAAGACCCGGTGATCTTTGCCGCGTCGGCCCGCGAGAACATCCGCTTTGGTCGCCCGGATGCGACGGACGCAGAGATCGAGAACGCGGCCAAGGCGGCGGCCGCGCATGAGTTCATCGCTGCGTTGCCCGACGGCTATGACAGCTACCTCGGTGAACGCGGGGTGATGCTGTCGGGAGGTCAGAAGCAGCGGATCGCCATCGCGCGCGCCATTCTGCGGGATGCGCCTGTGCTGCTGCTGGACGAGGCAACGAGTGCCTTGGACGCCGAAAGCGAACGCGCGGTGCAGCGGGCGGTGGACGAGTTGTCCGAGGGCCGCACGACCGTGATCGTGGCGCATCGTCTGGCGACGGTGAAAAAGGCGGATCGGATCATCGTGATGGATCAGGGTCGCATCGTGGCATCCGGTGCGCATGATGCGCTTGTGTCGGAAGACGGGCTCTACGCCCGTCTGGCGCGGCTTCAGTTCACTGACGGGATGGCCGCCGAGTAGAAATATCGACAAGCCGGTCGGCAAGTGTCGGTTTTGGCCATGACAGGTCTTTGCCGACAACGGCACCTTGCGCCAAACGGCAACAAGGGAGAAGGCCATGCAGGTTGGATTTGTGGGATTGGGCGCTGTCGGGGCCAAACTGGCGGGTACGCTGGCACGCAACGGGGTGGACCTGACGGTTTTCGACCTTGATCCCGAGCGGATCGATCTGCTGGTGTCGCAAGGGGCCAAGGCAGGCACCAGCCCGGCCCAGGTCATGCGCGATTGCGAGGTGGTGATCACCAGCCTGCCCAGCCCTGCGGCATCGCAGGCGGTGTTGGACCAGCTTTTGCCGGAAATCGGGCCGGGGAAAATCTGGCTCGAGATGTCGACCACTGATCCCGAAGCGATCAAGGTTCAGGCCAAAGCGGTGCAGGATCGGGGTGGGCGCGCAGCGGACACGCCTGTTTCGGGTGGGTGCCACAGGGCGGCGACGGGCAATATCTCGATCTTTGCTGGCTGCGACCGGGCGACCTTTGAAACGGTGTTGCCGCTTCTGACCTATATGGGGCGGCGCGTCTTGCACACGGGCGAGGTGGGCAGTGCATCCGTTCTCAAGGTGATGACCAATTATCTGGCCACCATTCATCTGGCCAGCCTGTGTGAGGCCATGACCACGATGGCGGCGCATGGGATCGACCTTGGGATCACCTACGAGGCGATCAAGGCGTCGTCGGGGACGTCTTTTGTGCATGAAACCGAAAGCCAGTTGATCCTATCGGGCAACCGCGATGTGGATTTCACGCTGGATCTGGTGCTCAAGGATATTGGTCTGTTCCAGTCGCTGGCGGATGCCAAGAACGTTCCCTTGGAGCTGTCCCCCTTGCTCATACAGATCGTCAAGGACGGGCAGGCGCGCTATGGCGACCGGGCACAATCGGATCGTTTGATCGAGCGGCTGGAGGAAGCCACCGGCCTGTCGATCACGGCACCCGGTTTCCCTACTGAACTCATCGACGACGAACCCGAGGAACGCGGAGCCGAGATCCGCAGAGCAGTCTCGCCTTGATGGTGTGAATGCGCTATCGGCGTCTTTGCATCACAGGAGAGACGCCATGACCGACGAGATCCTTGCCGAGGTTGATCCGCGCGGGCCCCGCCGTGTCATCGGGATCGGCATGCTGCTCATGCTGGGCGGTCTGGTGCTGTATCTTGCCTTCCTGCAACCGCCCGCCAGTCTTGTGTGGCAGGCCTTCCTCATTGGGATGGGGCTGATTTCGCTTTGGATGGCGTACAAGCTGCAGGTGGCGACGACGCGAAAGCTGTGGCTGACGAAAGAGGCGCTGACCGACAGTGACGGCACGGTGATTGCGCGGGTCGAGGACATCGTCGCGGTCAACCGGGGCGCGTTTGCGATGAAGCCGTCCAATGGCTTTACGCTGAAATTGAAAAACCCGGCGCCACGGGCGTGGCAGCCGGGTTTGTGGTGGCGTTTGGGTCGCCGGGTTGCCGTGGGCGGGGTGACACCAGGGTCACAGGCCCGCCCGATGGCTGACATCATTGCCGTGATGGTCGCCCGGCGTCAGGCTTGAAGATCAGGTATTCTGCTTCTTCTTCCCTTTGCCGTTCGTCGGTTCAGACGTGGTCGCTGCACAGTTTGCATCAGCAGATCCCTCGTCGGCGTTCTCTGCATTGTTGTTGCAGAGTGAGCCACCCGGAGCATCCTGATCCCCATTGCCCCAGCCGTTGTTCTGCCAGGTCTTGCCGGAACCGTCATTGGCCCCTTCAAAGATCACCTGTGATGCAAAGCGCGGGCGGGTGAAGGAATAGGTCTTGATATCGAACCCATCATTCGCAAGGTGCACCAGCGGTTGATACCAGTCGCGGGTCTCAACAAGGATGGTCTGGTCACCGACTGCCAGAATGGGCAGAAGCGATTGATAGTTGGACATGTCCCCCTGTGTCAGGGCAGACCAGTCCCCACGGGCTGTGGACCAGACGAGGTCATAGGTCTCGTTACCTTGGCTGACACCGTTACCCTTTTTGTTGTACTGAACCACCGAGATACGCAGGTCGACATCATCGCCCTGGGCCTGTGCAAGGTGGAGCAACAGGTTGCGGGCATTGTCGATATAGTCATCGTCAATGATTTCGGTTTCCCGCGAAATGATGTCACCGATCGTGTAGTTGGCTTTCTGGCTGATCGCCTGCTGCCGGAACACGTCGAAATAGAGCCACGAGATTGCAAAGATCACGATCAGAGCCGGAAGGATGATGATTGCCTCAAGCGAAGCATCGCCCTTGGTGTCGCGGATGAACCGCGACACAGATTTCTGGATGCGAGCAGTCATTAGTAAGGCTCCTGTACGAAGGCCGAGAAGGATACGATTGCTGCATAACCTTCGGCATCTTTGGGCATGGCTGCTGCCACACTGCCAGCCGGGGTGATCGGCTTGTACTTGTAGCAGGCGCGCAGCAGCATCAGCTCGTTGGGTTGACCCGGATCGAACTGGCGCAGCGGGCGGACGGGTTCTGCCGAGTCAAAGCAGTCCGCATCCCGTGCCGGTTCCGTCCAGTCCCGCAGGCTGAGCGGGATCATTTCGAGACGCAGCATCTGATCGCAATCCGTGAGCAGTGTGGTGTTTTCGCAGATCATGGTCTTGATCGTATCGTGATCCATGTTCTCACCCGTGCCGAGGCGCACTTCGCGAACCGCGAGGTCCAGTCCACGCTCAAGCTGCGTGTGGCGGACCGAGAGTGCCCCGATTTCCATACCTGCGACGATCACAGCAAGGAACACAGGCAGCCAGATGACGAAGGGGATCGTGACGACAGAGCCGCTTTCGTCCCGCAGGAAGCTGCGGATTTTCTTGGGAGCAAACCGCATCATTGTGTCAACCTCAGCTGGTTAATGGTCCGGGCAATCGCCTGGAACGCGTCGGAAATTTCGAGCCCTTCCACCGGGAAGTAGTGAGCCGGGGAAGACGCGCAGTCACGCATCGCGGCCTGACCTTCGTCCGGAGCTTCGAAGCCGATGGCGAAGACGGTGATGTCGGCGTCACGGGCAGCGCTGCAAATGGTCGACAGACGGCTGTCTGCTTGTTGACCAGAGACGATCGGCACATACGAGTAGTATGCATTGTAGTACTGGTTGTACGACACCCAGCCGTCCCAATACGGACGACGGAAGAACTTGTTGCCGAAGGCGCGTGTGCCCCAGCGTGCAAAGACTTCTGCGTTGCTCATCCGGCGGGCGCTGTTGCCACCATCCGGCGTGTTGCGGTACCGGTCGTTCCAGCTGTTGTTTTCGAAGCGCGACCAGAAATAGACGTCATTGCTGGTGCCGCTCCAATCGCGCACGCGATGCGAGAACCGGTCGTTGGTCGGATCATTGTCGCCGCGATCATCGATCCAGATATTGGACATGCCGGTTGCATATTCCGGCGCCAGGTTGAACTGGGTCGTGTTCATGCCGTCGGTCATGACCACCGCGATCTTGAGAGCATCCGGCGCGTCGTACTCCGCCGGGCGTCCCGCCGCTTCGGGAACCACGAGACCGTCAGAGATCAAGCCGCTCACCACCGGACGTGCCGACGGATCAAGAAGGGCGACACCCCATTTCATCCCGAGGTCGATGGCCGTGTTGCCGCCGGCGCTCAGGCTCTGGATGTGATTGACCAGTGCGTCGCGATCCGAGCTGTGCGCCATGATTGCGCCGAATGACCCGACCGGGCACCACGAATCAGGTGTGACGGTCGTGTTTTCGTCCAGCGTGTAGGGATCGAAATGCGCCAGACGCTGCAATGCGGTGTTCGGCGAGATCGCCCGCGACGAGAATGCGCTGTCAGGGAAGATGGCGCAGTTCGAGATGGTGTGCTCGTTGGTCAGGGTATAGTGAGGCCCGACATCCGGCCCGAGGCTGACCGTGGCGTTGTAGGGCACGATGCTGATCGTCGTGAGTCCGGCATCGTCATTGTTGATGACGGTGTCGACGAACTCGGTCGCCGCCGTGCGCAGGTTTTCGATCTTGTTGTTCCAGCCCATCGAACCCGAGATGTCGAGGATCAGCGAGATCTCGATATTCGAGATCCGCTCTTCCGCGGCAGCAAGGCCGGTCGACTGGAGTTTGTCGAACCCGAGAAGATGCAGGAAGTTCGAATTGTACGTCCGCTGCGCTTCGGCGGTGACGGTCCGATAGTTCAAACCCGAGTCGACCGTGATGTTCACGTCCGCTAGCGTATCACCCAGGTTCATCTTGGTCAGATAGTCCTGAACGAGCGTTTCCGGGTCGATCTGCTGTTCGAGGTCGGCGGCTGCCAGAACGGCGCGGTCAAGCGTGTTCTGAAGTCGCGTCCGCTCTACTTCCGAGTAGATCATGTCGATCCCGATGCCACCGTAGACCAACATGATGAACACGCCAGCAATCCCGAAGATGGTCATGTTGCCGTCGGTTTCGCGAGAATAGCGGGACAGGATCGAGGTGGCGCTTGAGCGCAACTTCGACTTGCTCCGTGTCTCGGTCCGCACCCTTGGCAGAAGGTTGCTTAGTCCGATCATTGTTACCTCTTTCCCGCCCTTTCAGGACGGTCTGACACCCCACTTAGATTTTGGGAGATGTGAAGGCGAAACACGGCGGGATTACGGCCGCAATTATGAAGAAATTAAGGAGTGGATTGTTTTTTATGGATAATTTGGGTGTTTGCAGCCTTATTGATGCCGCGTGTGAAACAGTCCGCCGGGTTTCTGCGTTTCGTTGGCTAAAGCTGGTCAAACATAAAGCGTTATAAAATTAACCTAGCTGTCATAGGCTGGTGGAATAAGGGCGAAGTGCCTGCAACCTCGGGAGGGACAAATGAGCACGATACCAGCCAATGAACCGACGTTTCGCGAATCCGTCGATCTGATGTTCAACCGCGCGGTCGCGCTGATGGACTTGCCACCCGGTCTCGAGGAAAAGATCCGCGTCTGCAACGCGACGTATACGGTGCGGTTCGGTGTGCGTCTGCGCGGTCAGATCAAGACGTTCACGGGCTACCGGTCTGTACATTCCGAACATATGGAACCGGTCAAGGGCGGTATCCGCTATGCACCGTCCGTACATCAGGACGAGGTCGAGGCGCTTGCCGCGCTGATGACCTATAAATGCGCCTTGGTCGAAGCCCCGTTCGGCGGATCCAAGGGCGGACTGCGGATCGACCCGCGCGAATATGACGAATACGAGCTGGAACAGATCACCCGGCGTTTTGCTTACGAGTTGGCCAAGCGCGACCTGATCCATCCCGCACAGAACGTGCCCGCCCCCGATATGGGCACGGGTGAGCGCGAGATGTCATGGATTGCCGACCAGTACGCGCGGATGAACACCACCGACATCAACGCCCGGGCCTGCGTGACCGGCAAGCCGATCAACAACGGCGGGATTGCCGGACGGGTCGAGGCGACTGGCCGAGGTGTGCAATACGCCCTGCGGGAATTTTTCCGCCACCCTGAGGACATCAAGGCGGCCGGTTTGACCGGGACTCTGGATGGCAAGAGGGTGGTCGTGCAGGGCCTTGGCAATGTGGGCTATCACGCCGCCAAGTTCCTCATGGAAGAGGACGGCTGCAAGATCATCGGGATCATCGAACGCGATGGGGCACTGTTCAACGACAGCGGGCTTGATGTCGATGCGGTTCGTGACTGGATCGTCAAGCATGGGGGCGTCGCCGGTTATCCTTCGGCCCGGCATATGGCAGAAGGTCCTACCGTGCTCGAAGCGGACTGCGACATCCTCATTCCTGCGGCGCTGGAAGGGGTGATCAACCTGACCAACGCGGCACGGATCAAGGCCCCGCTGATCATCGAAGCCGCCAACGGCCCGATCACCGCGGGGGCAGACGACATTCTGCGCGCCAAAGGAACGGTCGTGATCCCGGACATGTATGCCAATGCCGGTGGTGTGACGGTGTCCTATTTCGAGTGGGTCAAGAACCTGAGCCATATCCGTTTCGGCCGCATGCAGCGCCGACAGGAAGAAGCGCGGCACCAGTTGGTCATCGACGAATTGCAGCGCCTTGACGACATGATGGGCGACAAGTGGTCGATGACGCCGGACTTCAAGCAGAAATACCTGCGTGGCGCGGACGAGCTGGAGCTGGTGCGCTCGGGTCTCGATGACACGATGCGGATCGCTTACCAGTCGATGCGCGAGGTGTGGCACGGCCGCGACGATGTCGATGACCTGCGCACCGCCGCCTACATTGTCGCGATCACCAAGGTCGCGGCGAGCTATCGGGCAAAAGGTCTCTGACGGATGACATTGGGATTGGGCTGGGTTAGGTGTGTTGCACGTTTTGACCCGGCCCAATTCAAGAGGACGCTCATGATCCGCACATTGCTTGCCGCTTTCGCCGTGACGCTGCATCTGTCGGTGCCCGCGATGGCACAGGACAAGGAAGCCGAGTGTCGCAAGATCGGGCAGATCGCCACCAATATCATGACGGAACGCAAGAACGGATCGAATGAACGGCGCGCAGAGCGGCGTGTGCTGCGCAACATCCCCAATGTGTCGAAAAACGACGAAGTTCTTACGGTGCAGTTGATCGCGTGGATCTATTCCATGCCGGAAGAGCAAATGACGCCCGAGGTCAGCAACAGCGTTTATCAGGCCTGCCTGTCGCAATAGGCGCACACGGTTCGCGCAGCACGCCCACTGGACTCTGGAGCATCGAATCCCGATATTCCGGATATGAGCCTGCCGCCCAATTTCCTGGATGATCTGCGTACTCGCATCAGCCTGTCACAGGTGGTGGGGCGCAAGGTGCTGTGGGACACGCGCAAGTCCAATCAGGCCAAGGGCGATATGTGGGCACCGTGCCCGTTCCATCAGGAAAAATCCGCCAGCTTCCATGTCGATGACCGCAAGGGATATTACTATTGCTTCGGCTGTCACGCCAAAGGCGATGCGATTTCCTTTGTGCGCGAGACCGAAAATGTCGGCTTCATGGAAGCGATCGAGATTCTTGCCGCAGAGGCCGGTTTGCAGATGCCTGCCCGCGATCCCAAAGCGCAGGAAAAGGCCGACCACCGGACGCAGCTTGTCGAGATCATGGAAAAGGCCGTGCGTTTTTTCAGGCTGCAACTGCGCAGCGCTGCCGGGGCCGAGGCGCGTGACTACCTTGCCCGGCGCGGGCTGGATGAGGCGACGCAGGACAGGTTCGACATCGGTTTTGCACCTGCAGGATGGCAGAGCCTTTGGGATCATCTGACCGGACAGGGGATCGCGCCGGAGCGGATCATCGAGGTCGGATTGGCCAAGCCGTCACAGAAGGGTGGCAAACCGTATGACACGTTCCGCAACCGGATCATGTTCCCAATCCGGGATGCACGGGGGCGGGCGATTGCGTTCGGTGGACGGGCGATGGACCCGAGCGACAACGCCAAGTACCTTAACAGTCCCGAGACACCTCTCTTCGACAAGAGCCGGACGCTTTACAACCAAGGCCCCGCGCGCGAGGCGGCGGGCAAGGGGCAGGCTCTGATCGTCGCCGAGGGCTATATGGATGTGATCGCCTTGGCCTCGGGCGGGTTCGAGGCGGCGGTGGCGCCGCTCGGAACCGCCGTGACCGAGACCCAGTTGCAGATGCTCTGGCGGATCACGGATGAGCCGATCATGGCGCTGGATGGTGACAAGGCTGGCTTGAATGCGGCCTACCGGGTGATCGACCTTGCGCTGCCGCTTCTCGAAGCGGGAAAATCCTTGCGCTTTGTCCTGTTGCCCGAGGGCAAGGACCCCGATGATCTGATCCGCTCAGAAGGACGCGACGCGATGCGGGCGCTTCTTCAAGCGGCGCAACCGATGGTTCAGCTTCTGTGGCGGCGCGAAACCGAAGGCCGGGTGTTCGACAGCCCCGAGCGCAAGGCGGCGTTGGACAAGACGCTGCGTGATCGTCTGAAGACAATCAAGGATCCGTCGCTGCGCAGTCACTATGGCGAAGACATTAAGCGGTTGCGCTGGGACTTCTTCCGTGCGCCTGCGAAACCGGGCCGACCGTCGGCGCGGCGATTTGAGACCGCCATGACGGCAAAACCGTCGGAAGGGACGCGCGCCTCATTGCTGGTTGCAGGCGGTAAGGATGTCGAAACGCGCCTGCGCGAAGCGGTGATTCTTGCGGCGCTGCTTTCGACGCCCGACCTGATCCCGGAATTCGAGGCGCAGCTTGAAGACCTGCCTTGTGTCGATCCCGATCATGCAGTCCTCAAGACCTGCCTTTTGCAGAATGTCGGCAAGGCGGCACATGAGGTTCAGGCCGCCGCGGATGCGCAACTTGGCGAACCCGCCCTTGAAAAGCTGTGCCGCGCACGCCATGTGGCGATCACACCGTGTGTCCGCAATGCGGGTGACCGCGAACTGGCGCGTTTGACCATCGCGGAAGAGTTGGCAAAACTGGAAGCACGGATCGGGCTTGATGCGGAAATTGCCGAAGCGTCGGAGGATTTGTACGGTGCCGCGGACGAGTCTCTGACATGGCGATTGAGTCAGGCAGCAGCCGCACGGCAAATTGCGCAAAAAGCGCAGTCCGAAGACAAGGCAGAATATGACTTGGGGCCGAACGGTGCCCCGATCAATCGAGAAGAACGCAGCGCATTTGCCGCTTTGATGGAAACCATACGCTTTGAGAAACCCCGGAATTGACGGTGTTTTGCTAAGGAAAGCGTAAACGAAACAGGGTAAACGGGTGTGCGAATCACCAATTCGCGCTATTGATTCGGGTCAATCGAATCGCCCCGCCTCGACAGGAGCATCCATGGCCGCCAAAGATAACGACGACGCCAAGACCGAAGACCGCGAGGAAGATGTCAGCCTCGACATGAGCCAGGCTGCGGTCAAGAAGATGATCGCTGAGGCCCGTGAGCGTGGCTACATCACCTATGATCAGCTCAACGAGGTCCTGCCTCCGGATCAGGTGAGTTCCGACCAGATCGAAGACGTCATGTCGATGTTGTCCGAGATGGGCATCCAGGTCACCGAGGATGACGAGGAGTCCGACGATGACGAGGACAAAGGCTCGACCGACCTTGTTCAGACGGCGCGTCCCGGCGAGATCGCGCTGGCATCGGGTACGGCGGAAAAGCTCGACCGCACCGATGATCCCGTGCGCATGTATCTGCGGGAAATGGGCAGTGTCGAACTGCTGAGCCGGGAAGGCGAAATCGCGATTGCGAAACGGATCGAGGCCGGACGCAACACGATGATCGCGGGCCTGTGCGAAAGCCCGCTGACCTTTCAGGCCATTACCATCTGGCGCGAGGAACTTCTGAGCGAAGACATCCTTCTGCGCGATGTGATCGACCTCGAAGCCACGTTCGGCAACCAGATGGGCGACGATGAAGATGTCGCTCCGGGTGTTGTCGCCGGGGCCGAGTCGTCAGGTTCGGAGAAAGAAAGCGGGGAGACCGAAGAATACGACGCGGACGGCAATCCGATCCGCCGCGAGGAAGAGGACGACGAAGACGAGCAGGCGAACATGTCGCTTGCCGCCATGGAGGCCGCTCTCAAGCCGCGTGTTCTTGAAACGCTCGACCGTATTGCGCAGGACTACGAAGAACTGGCCGGCATGCAGGACAGCCGCATCTCGGCCACGCTGAACGAGGATGGGTCCTTCAGCGACAGCGATGAGGAACGCTACCAGAAACTGCGCTCTGAAATAGTGGTTCTTGTGAACGAACTGCACCTGCACAACAATCGCATCGAAGCGCTGATCGACCAGCTTTACGGCATCAACAAGCGCATCATGTCGATTGATTCCGCGATGGTGAAACTGGCCGATCAGGCCCGCATCAACCGCCGCGAATTCATCGACGCCTATCGCGGGCGCGAGCTTGATCCCAACTGGCTCGACGAAATGGCCGAGAAGGCGGGTCGCGGCTGGCAGATGTTCATCGAACGCTCGCTCGACAAGGCGGAAGAACTGCGCGCCGACATGGCGCAGGTCGGTCAGTACGTGGGCCTCGACATCAGCGAATTCCGCCGCATCGTGGCGCAGGTCCAGAAGGGCGAGAAAGAAGCCCGTCAGGCCAAGAAGGAAATGGTCGAGGCGAACCTGCGTCTCGTGATCTCGATCGCCAAGAAATACACCAACCGCGGTCTGCAGTTTCTCGACCTTATTCAGGAAGGCAATATCGGCCTGATGAAGGCGGTCGATAAGTTCGAATACCGCCGGGGCTACAAGTTCTCGACCTATGCCACATGGTGGATTCGTCAGGCGATTACACGCTCCATCGCGGATCAGGCACGCACCATCCGTATCCCGGTGCACATGATCGAAACGATCAACAAGCTGGTCCGCACCGGTCGCCAGATGCTGCACGAAATCGGCCGCGAACCGACGCCGGAGGAGCTGGCGGAAAAGCTGCAGATGCCGCTTGAGAAGGTCCGTAAGGTGATGAAGATCGCCAAGGAGCCGATCAGTCTTGAAACGCCCATCGGCGACGAAGAAGACAGCCAGCTTGGCGATTTTATCGAGGACAAGAATGCCGTGCTGCCGCTGGACAGCGCTATTCAGGAAAACCTCAAGGAAACCACGACACGGGTTCTGTCGTCCCTCACCCCGCGCGAGGAACGTGTCCTGCGGATGCGCTTTGGCATCGGCATGAACACCGACCACACTTTGGAAGAGGTCGGTCAACAGTTCAGCGTGACCCGCGAACGGATCCGCCAGATCGAAGCCAAGGCGCTGCGCAAGCTCAAGCACCCGAGCCGGTCGCGAAAGCTGCGGTCGTTCCTGGATCAGTAAGAGATGTCGTTTCTCAAGAAACTCTTTGGCGGGGGCGGCGGGGACGCGTCGGCCCCGACCGTGCCTGCCGAAACGCATAATGGTTTCACGATCTACCCCGACCCGATCAAGGACGGGGCGGTCTGGCGGATCAGTGCCCGGATCGAGAAGGAGATCGGTGGCGATCTCAAGTCACATCTGATGGTGCGGGCCGACACGCTGCAAAGCCGTGATGACGCCGTTACCGCATCGCTCAACAAGGCGCGGATGCTGATTGATCAGCAAGGCGACGCGATTTTCAGATGAGGACGGCGCGTCGGGGTGCTGCGTGACCGGTCTGCGCAGGCTTCTTGCGCAACTACCGCTGTCGATCCTCGTGATCCTGTGCCTGACCCTTGGTCTCGCACCCTTTTTGCCAGAGCCGCATATCTGGGAAAAGCTGAAGATGCTTGCCTCGGGCACGCTGACCCGCCCCATCGACATCTTCGACATGCTGTTTCACGGCGTGCCCTGGATCTTGTTGCTGCTCAAGCTGACCCTCGGGCGGCAGTCAAACCGATGACCACCGCCCGATTGGATCACTTCAGGTGTTCATTGAAGAACGCGATGGTGCGATCCCATGCCAGTTCGGCTGCGGCTTCGTCATAACGCGGGGTACTGTCGTTGTGGAACCCGTGGTTCACACCGGGATAGATATGCGCGGTGTAGGTCTTGCCGTGCTCCTGCAAAGCCGCCTCGTAAGCAGGCCAGCCTTCGTTGATGCGCTCGTCGAGTTCGGCGTAATGCAGCAAGAGCGGCGCCTGAATGTTCGGGACATCCGCCGCATTGGCTTGCCGTCCGTAGAACGGCACCGAGGCCCCCAGTTCGGGATACGCGACGGCCATCGCGTTGCAGACCCCGCCGCCATAACAGAACCCGACGCAACCCACCTTGCCGGTGGTGTCGGAATGACTGGCCAGAAATTCGTATGCGGCAAAAAAGTCGTTCATCAGCCTTTCGCCATCCACCGTACGCTGCAATTCGCGGCCTTCGGCGTCATTGCCCGGGTAGCCGCCGACGCTGGTCAATCCGTCGGGCGCAAGGGCGATGAACCCCGCCTTGGCCACGCGCCGCGCAACATCCTCGATATAGGGGTTCAGCCCCCGGTTCTCGTGCACGACCACCACAGCAGGGGCCGGGCCCGTCAGATTTGCGGGTTTCACCAGATAGCCCCGGACCTCGCCATGTCCGTTCGGCGACGGATACATGATGTATTCCGGCAGGATGTCCGGATCATTGAAGCTGACCTGCTCGGCCAGCGCGTAATTCGGCGACATCATGTTCAGAAGGGCCGCAGCGGTCAGGCCGCCGACGGCGAATTTCGCCGCGCGATCAAGAAATTCACGCTTCGTGATCTGGCCGTGGGCGTAATAGTCGTACAGCTCAAGCAGTTCCTGATCGAAATCCTTGGCCGTCATCCGTTTGGTCGGGGTAATCTCGTTCATTCTGGTGCTCCCTATCAGACCGCCTTCTCTGAAGCGGTGCGAAAGAGGATAGCCCGGATCCGGTAATCGGCTATTGTGCGAATATGCAAACCACCTTTCAGATCCTCACACAGGGGCCGGGCCTTTATGAATTCACCGGTTTGGTCGCAGACTGGGTGACGGGAACCGGGCTGTTGACCCTGTTCGTGCAGCATACATCGGCCAGTCTGGTGATCCAGGAAAACGCCGATCCCGAGGTTCAGACCGACCTCAAGGCGTTTTTCGATCGTCTTGTGCCGCCCAGCACCGATCCCTCCATGTCCTATTTGACCCACACCTATGAAGGGCCGGACGACATGCCCGCCCATATCAAGGCAGCGCTGCTTCCGGTGAGTCTGTCCATTCCGGTGACCAATGGTCGGCTGGCCTTGGGGACATGGCAGGGCATTTACCTTTTCGAGCACCGACGCGCCCCGCACACCCGCCGCGTGGTGGCGCATCTGGGATGAACACCGTCTGCAGCTCTGATCTGATGCAAAGGCACCACCACTGCTTGCGGCTCGAATTCCCCTCTACCCAAAACTTCGCGGCTCACCTATAGTGACTGTGGATAAGTGGGGGAAACCCACAGTCTGAGGCAGAGACAAAAAAGAGGGGAACGGCCAATGCGCTGCCCGTTTTGTGGAAATATCGACACACAGGTGAAGGACAGCCGCCCTGCGGAAGATCATGTCGCCATCCGGCGCAGGCGCTTCTGCCCGGCCTGTGGGGGCCGTTTCACGACCTATGAGCGTGTGCAGTTGCGCGACCTCGTGGTGATCAAGTCAAGCGGTCGACGCGAGGATTTCGACCGCGACAAGCTGGAACGCTCGATCCGGATGGCCATGCAGAAACGCCCGATCGAACCGGAACGGATCGACCAGATGATTTCGGGGATTGTCCGGCGGCTGGAAAGCCTTGGGGAAACGGACATTGCGTCAAAGCAGATCGGTGAGATCGTGATGGAAACGCTGGCCCGGATCGACACGGTTGCCTATGTGCGTTTTGCCAGCGTCTACAAGAACTTCCAGGAAGCCGACGATTTCGACAAATTCGTCAGCGAACTGCGCCCGAACGAAAAAGACAAAGCCAAATCCGAAGAGTGACCTTTTTTCATGCGCCCGGATGATGTGGACCACATGCGCCGGGCGTTGGAGCTGGGCCGCCGAGGGATGGGGCATTCATGGCCCAACCCTGCGGTGGGATGCGTCATCGTTCAGGGCGATCTGGTGGTGGGCGAGGGCTGGACGCAACCCGGCGGTCGCCCGCATGCCGAAACCGAAGCACTGGCGCAGGCTGGCGCGGCCGCTCGGGGTGCGACTGCCTATGTCACGCTTGAGCCCTGCGCGCATCACGGCAAGACCCCGCCCTGTACGGATGCACTGATCGCGGCGGGCATCGCGCGGGTTGTCGCGCCCTTTGCCGATACCGATCCGCGCGTGTCGGGTCAGGGTTTTGACCGCCTGCGTGCGGCCGGTATCGAAGTTGTGACAGGCGTCTGCGCCGATGCGGCAGCCGAGGATCATGCCGGGTTCTTTTGCCGTCTCGCGACCGGGCGCCCCCTTCTGACGCTGAAACTGGCCACCAGCCTCGATGGTCGTATCGCGACCGCGAGTGGCGACAGTCAATGGATCACCGGCCCCGAGACCCGCGCCCATGTACATCATCTGCGCGCCACACATGATGCGGTGATGGTGGGGGCCGGGACCGTGCGCGCCGACGACCCCTTGCTGACAGTGCGGGGTGTCGACGTACCAAGGCAACCCGTACGCATCGTCCTCTCCCGCAGGTTGGATCTGCCGCGCGATGGCAATCTGGCGCGTACGCTTGATCTCGCGCCGCTGTGGCTCTGCCATGCCGATGATGCCCCGGACGATGTCCGGGATGCCTGGGCCGCATTGGGTGCAAAGCTGATCCGCGTGCCGTTATTCGGCAGGCAGGTGGACATTCCCGCACTCATGCAGGCGCTGGGGGATGAAGGTCTGACCCGTGTCTTCTGCGAGGGTGGGGGCGAACTGGCGGCCAGTCTGCTGTCAGCAGATGTGGTCGACCGGCTTGAGCTGCACATGGGCGGGGTTGTGATCGGGGCAGAGGGGCGGCCTGCTTTGGGCGCGCTTGGACTGGACCGCCTGTCCGACGCACCGCGGTTCGTGCTGAAATCCGTTTGGCAAAGCGGTGACGACGTGGTGCAAAGCTGGCAGCGTCAACGCCGCCAGAGCCAGGCATAACTGGCCAGAATGCCCTGCGCCTTGGCCAGCAACCTTAGCGCCCCTGCGGGCGGTATGGTGCCGTCACGCAACCTGTCCAGCACGATTTCGACCGGACAGGCCTGCCCGGTGACCGGATCGAAATAACGCGGGTAATCGATCAGGCTGGCATGCACCAATGCCTCGAGCGCGACCACCTGCCCGCGCCGGTCCGGTGTCGGGCAGAGATCGGTCGTCAGCCCCCACCCGGCATAGAACGGCACCCCAAGCGTGGTTACGGGCACGTCGCGCAGCAGGGCCTCGAACCCGGTGAGCGACGTCATGGTCCAGACGGCATCGACCTGCTGCAAGAGCTGTGACATGGGAATGTCGGTGATCACCCGATCCGCCCACTGACCCGCATCGGCAACCGCGCCGGGCCGCAGACCGGCGACCACGTCGGGATGGGGTTTGTACAGGATGAACGCCTCCGCATTGGCATCGCGCACCCGTTTCAGAAGCGCCGCATTGGTCTTGATCTCGGGACTTCCGACAACGACCGAAGCATCGTTTTCAACCTGTCCAGGCACCAGAAGAACGGGCCTATTTTCAAGGTGTTCAAGCTCTGCACCCTTGGCACCGGCGGCGTATTTCGTGACCTGTTCGGTGACCAGCCGTCGGATGACCCGGCGGGCGCGGTCCAGCGCATGATCGGGCAGTGAACCGCTTTTCGCGATCAGGGTTTCAAGCCGCGAGGGGCGCGTCGGATCGAAATAGATGCCGGTGTCGTCCAGAACCAGCGACATCGGTGGCACAAGCTCCGCGCCCAATCCCTGCGACCGGATGAAGCCATCCTCGACGCAGACCTCCCCCGGTTCGGCAGCACGTCCCCAGGACATCACCCGCGCATCGCCCGCGACCCGAGGCGTGCCGAACCGCATGGGTTTCTGCTGTCCGAACATCGTCTGCATATGCGGGCGTTTCCAAAGCCGGATATTGCGACCAACCCATCCGTGCCTGTCTTCGATCCACGCGCGCTGGGTCGCTTCAAGCGTGGCGATCACCCGCTCAAGATCACAAAGTGTGTCGTGGTAGGGATCGTACCACACCGGGTAGCGCATCATCGCGCCCGCAAAGAGCTGGGTTCGGGTGAGCTTGCGCTGGCGTCGGATCAACTGGTGTTCGTCCTCGGTCAGGCCCCAGCCGGCATAGAACGGCGTGCCAAAGACCCGGGGTTTGTGGCCTGCAAGGATGGCTTCGAACCCCATATGCGACGACAGGGTATAGACCGCGATGGCCCCCTCCAGAAGGTCCATCGGAGCGTAGGCACCATCGACAAATGCGATCCGCCCCTGCGCCTGTTCCCGTGTGTAGTGTCCGGGGCGCGTTCCGGCCTGCGTTTCTGGATGCGACCGGATCAGGATGCGCGCATTGGGATGTTCTGTCTGGGCATAGTACAGCATCTCTGCAAACCGCGCGCGCGCCATGTCTGGCCCCGGAACCGATGCCAGCACCGAGGCGTCGCCTTCCACCTGATCGATCACAAGAACATAGCCGGGGTCCGGCAGGGTCAGGTCGGGATCATAGGCACTGTATTTCGACAGCCGCGCGCCCGTGCACCGGGCCATCAGATCCCGTGCGCTGTTCAGCAGGGCGGCATCGTCCAGAGGATCGTCGATCAGCAGTCGTTCCAGATCCGACGGCCGGGACGCATCGAAATGCAACCCCGTGCGATCCAGAACCAGCCCAAGCGGGGCCTCGCGCGCCACGCGTCCGGGATGCAAAGACCGCAGAAACGCATCCTCGACCCGCAAGACCTGCGCGTCCCGGCGCTCGGCAACCGACAATCCCTGTTCCGAACTTGGGGCGGCACCCCAGACGCCGATCCAATCCGTGCCGGACGGCCGACCCAACGACACCGACCAACCCGCAAGATCAAGGATCCGTTTCACGCGCCGCTGGGTGAAAAAACCCGAGTTGTAGACGTAAAGACGCCGGGAAGTGTCCTTCCCGGCGTCAGCCAATGTTTCCGGCGGCTGCATGCTGCGCTACTCGGTTGTCGCCGTTCCGCCTGACGCGATGCTTCCAAGGCTCTGGGCGCTTCCAAGCGTACCGGTGATCGAGGCAATCGTACGGTTCCACTGTACGATTGGCGCTTCGGTGACATAGATCGTGTCCTGATCGCGAATGAGGAAATCGCGCGCCATGAACAGCCCGTTGGGTTCGGTCAGGTCCATCACGTAAATCATTCGCTGTGCCCCGACCAGATCGGTGCGACCCAGAACGGTATTGGCGATTTCGGCGGGTTCATTGCGGAACACGAAAACGCCGGTCGGATCGGCGGTTGTGGCACTCAGACCACCCAACTGCGCCAGCGCTTCGACCAGGGACAGCGTCTGGGTATCGAAAGCCAGACGGGTTTGCGTGCCCGCCGCACCGAGCGCCGTGAAGGACCTCTGATCCGCTTGGATCAGGATGCGATCGCCATCGCGCAGCGCGATGTCAAGTTCGGGGTGATCGTAGAGGTCTTCGAACCAGATGGTTTCGCTGACATTGCCGCGGGTCAAGGTGATCTGCGCGATCTCGGTGGCTTCGCCGATGCCACCGGCGCTGGCCAGCATTGAGGCGAGCGTGCGTGTCGGGCGGGTGATCGGGAAGACGCCCTGCACCCCGGCAGAGCCAAGGATCGACACACTTGCTCCGTCGCCGGCCGTGCGACGGACTTCGACCTGCGGATCCGGGGTCTGATCCTGCAGCTTTTCGGTGATGATCCGGCGGATCGCGTCGGGCGTGTTGCCGGCCGCCTTGATCCGGCCCGCATAGGGCACGAAAATAAAGCCCGCGCCGTCGACCTGGACGTTCTCGAGCAGCGTCGAGTTCGACGTGGGGCCGGCCAGAAGCCCGTCATCCACGTTTTCCCAGATCGTCAGGCCAAGCACGTCGCCGGGCCGAATGATGTCGGCGCTTTGGACCCCGGCGTTCTTCAGGGTGTCGGAAAATCCAAGGGCAGGCACAAAGGCTGTGGCGCGGGTGACGCGATCATTGATCGCCACGACAAAGGCATCGCCTTCGCGCTGAACGGATCCTGCAAAGATCTGGTTTTTCGTAGGACCCACCCCCGGCAGGCCACAGGACGCGAGGGCCGATGCCGAAAGCACCACCACGATGGGCCGCGCCCACCGGAATTTCGAACTGAACACTGCTCGGTCTCCTAGACCTGTTATTGACTGCCTCGGTTTATATTTTCCCGGTAAGGTACCGGAATCCAGTCGGTTTGGCCAGTACTAGGGCTGGTGGCTGTCAGCGAACGACACGCAACTGTTGCGCTCCGGTCTCGCGCGGGGCCAATCGCAGATCATAGGGATCCTGCGCCGAAAGCATCCGGTCCACGACCTGCCGCAACAGTTGCGACCGTCCTTTGGCAGAATAATAGCCTCCGGGAAGCTGGCTCGTTTCCAGCAAGAACTGTCGGTAAAGCGCATAGGCGGCGGGGTCGGGCGGTTGCGGATCGGCAAAGAAGTCGGGCAGCGGCTGATCGGACACAAGGCCCGGTTTGTCATAGACGCTGATGCCGAAACTGCGCACCGGCAAACCGCGCCAGAGCGCCTGATGCGCCGAGGTCGAGTTCACGGTCACGGCGGACCGCGCCGATTGCAGCAGGTAAGCCAGCTTGCCCCCGCGCACGAAATGGACTCTGTCGCGCACATCGTGCCTTTCGGCTCCGGTCCGGATTGTCCGTTCGAGCGGCGCGCGCCCGTCTTCAAGCGGATGCGCCTTGAACACCAGCCGATGATGCGGCGGCGCACCTTTTGCGAAGCCCTCGATGACCATGTCGACGAACTCGGTCTGAGAGGCGAAATCGGAAAAGGCCCGGAAACTGGCGTCATGTTCCAGTTGCAGCAGCACAACGTGATAGGGCCGCCCGCCGGTGCGGATACGGCGCGTCGTCACCCAGCGTTCGATCATGTGCCGGGGACGGCGCAGCAGGCGCAATACGTGCAGGCGGAATTCCTCGGCCACGGATTGATCGCGATGCGGGAGATAGTGCGGGAAGCTCTGGTTTCTGAACAGAACATGCCAGTGGTACAAGGCGCCATGCACCATGTGCATCCGAAGATCGCCCCACCGGTCAGGAGGCAGCGCGGGAACATCCGCCCTTCTGTTCAGCGCACCCTGCATCTGCTCCAGCGTGATCTGCATCAGCTTGGAATGGCCGTTCGATCCGTCGCGCTCATACGTCGCCCAATAGGGGCGCAGATAGCCTTCTTCGAAGACGTGGACGGTCAGCCCGGCGGTGCTGGCGATCCGGATCGCTTCGGCATGATGCCAGCGCACATCACCATAGAGCACGAGATCCGTGGCCTTCGTCGAGGTGAGCCAGCGTGCAAGCTGGTCGGGCCATGCCGAAAGCGGGTCACGGAAGGCCAGCAAAGACTGTGCGTCCCGCCAGCGCGAGACATCCCCGGCGTTGAAGGCCACGCGAAAACACGTGGCTCCGGTTTCGCGTAATCGGTCCGCGAGTTCGCTGAAAAACGGGCCATGCGGCCCCTGCAAAAACAGAAAGACGCGGGGTTCGGATGTCTTGGGCTTGCCCGTTGTGTTTGTCATGTCGGCGCAGTATCCCTCGGACTCGCTGAGAGGTTAGCATACCGGGCGGCATTCTGAGAATCGAAATCCGCAAGGCGTTGCGGGTGATACGGCAGCGAGGGCAAGATCATGTTCACCGGCATCGTCACCGACATCGGAGACATCCGCAGCCTCGAACGGCGCGGCGACCTGCGGGCCCGCATCGGAACGCGCTATGACACGGCGGGTATCGACATCGGGGCCTCCATCGCCTGCAGCGGCGTCTGTCTGACGGTTGTGCAGCTTGGCCCGGACTGGTTCGATGTCGAGATCAGTGCAGAGACCTTGGACAAGACCAGTATCGGCCAATGGGCGGTTGGACAGAAGATCAACCTTGAACGCGCGCTCAAGGTGGGGGACGAACTGGGCGGGCATATCGTGTCCGGCCATGTCGACGGTCTGGCCGAGATCATCGAGATGCGCCCCGAGGGGGACAGCGTGCGCTTTGTCTTCGACGCACCGCGCGCTTTGGCCCGGTTCATCGCGCCCAAAGGGTCGGTGGCGCTGGACGGGACATCGCTGACGGTGAACGAGGTCGAGGATACGCGCTTTGGTGTGAACATCATTCCGCACACGCAAGAGGTCACGACCTGGGGTGCCTCCAAGGTGGGTGACAAGGTCAATCTCGAGATCGACACGCTGGCGCGGTATGTGGCGCGTCTGGCCGAGATGCAGGGCTGACGAACGCGCGGACGCGTTCGGTGTTTCAGTCGACTGAAACACGCCCTTCCTCCATCGCCGCAACCGCTCTGCGACCCAACACCCACGTTACCAGCACACCACCCCCATAAGCGGTGATCAGGAACAGGAATGGGCCCAAGATGGGTGCGCCCTGATAGAGTGCAATCAGCAGCGGCGTTCCGCTCAGGTTGCCCAAGTTCCCCATCTGCGCCAAAGCCCCGTTGGCCAGGGCGCGCGACGGCGCATCCGCGTTGATCTGCGGCACCACCGCAAAGCCCGCGCTTTGCACCAGCGCCATGCTGGCGAAGAGCAGAAGCACCGTCAGAGGCGTGAACCCCAAGATCAGGATCAGCACGGCCACCCCGGCACAGAGCGCAAAGCCCAAAGTCACGACAGGTTGCGCCGGATGGCGGGACAGGACGGCGACACCCACCGTCAAGGCGACAGCGATGGACACCAAGGGCGCGATGGCAGCCAGCCATGTCGGGGCCGTGCCCTCGGTCAGCAGCGGCAAGGCGGTCAATACCGACACGAAGGTCAGCGTATAGCAGAGCCATGCCAAGGCCGGGGTCGCGATGCCAGGGGTGGCATAGGCTTTCAGATGGCGGCGCAGCACCGAAATCCGCGCGGCCGGTGCCGGAGCGATCACCGGGTGCGGCAGCACGAGCAGAATGGCCGCGCAGGCCAGCGCCATCCAGACGCCGTGCGCCCCGATCAGCAAGGACAGCCCGCCCTGTGCGATCACCCATGGAGCGATCACCGCCGTCACGGCAAAGGCGACACCGAAAAAGGTGCTCCACAGCGTGAGCGCGGCAGGCCGGTACCGGTCCGGCACCGCTTCGGCAATCAGGGTGGGGGCCGCGACGACGATCAGGAGGTGCGACGCGCCTTCCAGTACCCGGCTGAGCATGAGAACAGGCAGGCTTGGCAGCGTGGCCTGCCAGAGCGACATGACCGCCCCCAGCGCCAGTGCCGCCACCAGGGCCCGACGGGCACCGATACGGGCGACAACGATTCCGGCGACCAGCCCGAGGATCAGCCCCACGAGGCTGATCAATGAGACAGCGAGTCCAAGGATCGCTTCGCTCTTGCCAGAATAGACCTGCGTCAGGGCGACAAAACTCACCGCCAGTTTTGAGAACTGCCCAGCCGCGCCAAGCCCCGCCAGATAGAGCGTCAGGGTCAACAAAAGCGGATGAGGGGTGCGCATGTCTTGGCCTTTCGGAAGTGCGCGCACCATCTGTCATGCCGATCCGGCCTGCAATGTGCGTTGCACGTTTTTCTTTGCACAAGGGCGGCATATGTAGAGGGCATGACCGCTTTGCCCGCTTCCCTTCAATCCTGGTTCGACACCCGAGGATGGTCGATCCATCCGCATCAGCAGGACATGCTGAACCGGGCGTCTGATCCATGTCTGCTGCTCATCGCACCCACGGGCGGCGGCAAGACACTGGCGGGGTTCCTGCCGACGCTGGTGGAGTTGGCAAACGATCCACGGGACGGGTTGCATACGCTTTACGTTAGTCCTCTCAAGGCGCTTGCTGCCGACATCAAGCGCAACCTGCGCACCCCCATCGACGAGGCCGGTTTGCCGATCCGGGTCGAGGACCGCACCGGTGACACCTCGGCCCATATCAAGAAACGCCAACGCGCCGACCCGCCGCATATCCTGCTGACCACGCCTGAGTCGCTCGCGTTGCTCACCAGCTACGAAGATGCGCCGCGCATGTTCAAAGGCGTGCAGCGGGTGGTGGTGGACGAGATCCACGCGCTGGCGGAGTCGAAACGCGGCGATCAGTTGATGCTTGCACTGGCCCGCTTGCAGGCCATATGCCCCGACCTGCGCCGTGTCGGCCTGTCGGCCACGGTCGATGACCCTGCCGCCATTGCCCGGCTGCTGGCCCGGCACCCCGACCCCTGCGAGATCGTCGTCGCTGATCCGGGGCCCGAACCCGACATCTCGATGCTGGTCACGGACGAGGCCCCGCCGTGGTCCGGGGGTGGGGCGAAATATGCCATTCCGGCGGTGCTGGAGCAGGTGAAGCAGCAAAAGACGACGCTGATCTTCCACAACACCCGTGCCCAGGCCGAGATCTTCTTTCACAACCTCTGGCTTGCCAACGAAGACGGCTTGCCCATCGGTATCCACCACGGGTCGCTCGACCGGCAGCAGCGCGAAAAGGTCGAAGCGGCGATGGTGCGGGGTGATCTGCGGGCCATTGTCTGCACGGGCAGCCTCGATCTGGGGATCGACTGGGGCGATGTGGATCTGGTGATCCAGATCGGCGCACCGAAGAATGTCAAACGTCTGGTACAGCGCATCGGCCGCGCCAACCACCGCTACAATGCTCCCTCAAAGGCGCTGCTGGTGCCCGCCAACCGGTTCGAAGTGGTCGAATGCGTGGCCGCTTTGGAGGCGGTCAAAGCGCATGATCTGGACGGAGACTGGCGCGGACGCGGGCCGCGTGACGTGCTCTGCCAGCATATCCTGATCGCGGCCTGCGCCGGGCCGTTCGATGCCAACACGCTCTATGCCGAGATGACGAGTGCGGGCGCCTATGCCGATCTCAGCCGCGCCGAGTTTGACGCCTGTCTGAATTTCTGCGCCACCGGCGGCTATGCCCTGCGGGCCTATGATCAATGGCAGCGGCTCAAGCAATTACCCGACGGTCGCTGGCAATTGCGCGACCCGAGATCCGCCGCGCGCATTCGGCAGAACATCGGCACCATTCAGGACACCGACACGCTCAAGGTCAAATGGCGGGGGCGGGGTGGCGCGCCGCTGGGCGAGATCGAGGAAGGGTTCGCCGCGACCCTGACCAAGGGCGACACCTTTCTGATCGGTGGGCAGATCGTCCGCTATGAAGGGCTGCGGGAACTGACGGTCGAGGTCACCCGCGATCCGGGGCGCAAGCCCAAGATCGCCACTTTCATGGGCACCAAATTCGCCACCTCCACACAGTTGTCGAACCGCATCCTTGACACCTTCCAGCAGGACGACTGGCCCGACCTGCCGCGCCACACGCGCGACTGGCTGCACATGCAGCGCCGGGTCAGCCGTCTGCCGGAACCGGGGCGGCTCCTGATCGAAAGCTTCCCGCATGACGGGCGGGAACAGCTTGTTGCCTATGGCTTTGCCGGGCGCAACGCGATGCAGACGCTGGGGCTCCTGTTGACCAAGCGGATGGAGGAAGAAGGGCTGGCCCCCATGGGCTTTGTCGCAACCGATTACGCCGTGCTGATCTGGGGGCTGGACGCGGTGATCGACCCCGCGCCGCTGTTCGATCTGGCAGCATTGGAGGCCGGGCTGGACGGCTGGCTGGCCGGGAATGCCGTGATGAAGCGTACCTTCCGGGCCTCCGCCACAATCGCCGGGCTGATCGAACGCAATCTGGGTGGGCAGCGCAAGACCGGACGGCAGGCGACCATGTCGTCAGACATCCTCTATGACACGCTCCTGAAATACGACCCAGACCACCTGTTGATGCAGATCACCAGAGAAGAAGCGATGCGTGGTCTCGTCGATTTCTCCCGCATCCGCGAGATGGCGGAAAGGGTGGGGGATCGGATCGACCTGCTGCGGCTGGATCGGGTCACGCCGCTCGCAGCGCCTTTGTTTCTGGAACCGGGTCGCGTGCCGGTGCGCGGGCAAGCGGATGAGCGACTTCTCGAGGAAGAGATCACGCGGCTGATGGAAACCAGCGGTCTGGCACAGGTCGAGGCGCAACCAAGCAAGCCGAAATGGCGGGTTCCGTATTGAAAACGGTGCGTGCAAGCACGGCACCCTGCGTAGGGTGTGTACTTGCACGCACCGGGTATCAGGTCACATCCCGGTAAGAGATTTCCTTGACGTCCTTGCCGGTCTTGCCCCGCCGCACGAGCAGCCGGTTGAGCGCATGGATATACGCCTTGGCCGAGGCGACCACCGTATCGGTATCCGCAGACTGCCCGGTGGCGATCATGCCGTCCTCTTCGAGCCGAACGCTGACCGTGGCCTGCGCGTCGGTCCCTTCGGTCACAGCGTTCACCTGATAAAGCTGTAACCGCGCCTTGTTCGGATGTAGCATGCGGATCGCCTTGAAGGTCGCATCCACCGGCCCGTCACCTTCGCTGACCGCTGATTTGTCTTCGCCGTTGATCTCCATCTCCAGCGTCGCCTCAGCCGGGCCACCTGTGCCGCAGACCACCTTGAGGTTCACAAGCTGCAGCGCGTCATCGCCTTCGGTCGTTGCGGTCACAAGCGCGAGGATGTCGTCGTCGAACACCTCTTTCTTGCGGTCGGCCAGATCCTTGAAGCGGACAAAGATGTCCTTGAGCTGGTTGTCGCCAACCTCGACACCCAATTCCCGCAACTTGGCGCGCAACGCGGCCCGGCCCGAGTGTTTGCCCAAAGGCAGGGACGTGCCCGCGATGCCCACATCCTCAGGGCGCATGATCTCGAATGTCTCGGCGTTCTTGAGCATGCCGTCCTGGTGGATACCTGACTCATGCGCAAAGGCGTTTTTACCCACGATGGCCTTGTTGAACTGCACCGGGAAACCCGACACGGTCGCCACGCGGCGGGAGATATGCATGATCTTTTTGGTGTCGATGCCTGTGTGGTACGGCATGATGTCGTGCCTCACCTTGAGCGCCATCACCACCTCTTCCAACGCGGTGTTGCCTGCCCGTTCGCCAAGACCGTTGATGGTGCACTCGATTTGCCGCGCGCCACCCGCGACAGCGGCCAAAGCATTTGCCGTCGCCATGCCAAGGTCGTTGTGGCAGTGGGTGGCGAACACCACCTCATCCGCGCCCGGCACGGTCTCGATCAACCGCCGGATCAGGTCAGCGCTTTCCACTGGCGCGGTATAGCCGACCGTGTCGGGAATGTTGATCGTGGTGGCACCGGATTTGATCGCGATCTCCACGACGCGGCAAAGGTAATCCCATTCCGTGCGCGTTGCGTCCATCGGCGACCACTGCACGTTGTCACACAGGTTGCGCGCATGGGTCACGGTCTGCTCGATCCGCTCGGCCATCTCGTCCTGCGTGAGGTTCGGGATCGCGCGGTGCAGCGGCGAGGTGCCTATGAAGGTGTGGATGCGCGGCTGTTTGGCATGGCGCACAGCCTCCCAGCAGCGATCGATGTCCGGCAATTGCGCCCGTGCGAGGCCGCAGATCACCGCATCCTTGGAGCGCTGCGCGATCTCGGTCACCGCACGGAAATCGCCTTCGGACGCGATGGGAAACCCGGCTTCGATGATGTCGACACCCATGTCATCGAGAAGCTCCGCAATCTCAAGCTTTTCGTCATGGGTCATGGTGGCCCCCGGCGATTGCTCACCGTCGCGCAAGGTGGTGTCGAAGATGACCACGCGGTCTTTGTCAGTCTGTGTCATTGTCTTGATCTTTCTGTCTTGTCCAAACCCGTCGGCGCGAAACGGTCATCCTCTGAGCGGTCGCGCCGGTTGGGCCGCGCTCAGAGGCGGATTAGGAGAAGACGGGTGGCCAGCGCAAGAGGCGCGCAGGAGCGCGTGCGGATTGCGATATGGGCCAAACGTGTCATGGCGCGGACTATACGCCGCAAATTGTGAAAGAAAACCCGTGGAATGACCGTCGGACAGAAAAAATGCGCGCCAGTGTCCCGGCGCGCATGTCTGTTCTTCATTTCTTAACGGGTAGGTCCGAGATTCTTCGTACGAAGAATCTTGGGCCGCGCCATAAAATCTTAGAGGTCGGGATAGATCGGGAAGCGGGCGCAAAGCTCGGCCACTTCGGCGCGAACCTTGTCCTCGACAGCACTGTTGCCGTCCTCGCCATTGGCCGCAAGACCATCGACCACTTCGATGATCCAGTCCGCGATCTGGCGGAATTCGGCTTCCATGAACCCGCGCGTCGTGCCTGCGGGCGAACCCAGACGGATGCCCGAGGTGATGGTCGGCTTTTCCGGATCAAACGGCACACCGTTCTTGTTGCAGGTGATATGCGCGCGACCCAGCGCCTTTTCGGTCGCGTTGCCCTTCACGCCTTTCGGGCGCAGGTCGACCAGCACCACATGGGTGTCTGTGCCGTGGGTCACGGTGTCCAGACCGCCCTTGATCAGCTGATCCGACAGCGCCTGCGCGTTGCGGATCACGTTCTGCTGGTAGGTCTTGAACTCGGGGCGCAGGGCTTCGCCGAACGCCACCGCTTTAGCGGCGATCACATGCATCAGCGGGCCGCCCTGGATGCCCGGGAAGATGGCCGAGTTGAACTTCTTTGCCAGTGCCTCGTCATTCGTAAGGATCATCCCGCCGCGCGGACCGCGCAGGGTCTTGTGCGTCGTGGTGGTGGCGACATGCGCATGCGGGAACGGGCTGGGGTGCTCGCCCGCGGCAACGAGACCGGCAAAATGCGCCATGTCCACATGCAGATACGCGCCGACCGAATCCGCGATCTCGCGCATGCGGGCAAAGTCGATCTGGCGCGGGATGGCCGAGCCACCGGCGATGATCAGCTTGGGCTTGTGTTCGTTGGCGAGCGCCTGAACCTGATCATAGTCCAGCATGTTGTCCTGCTGACGCACGCCGTACTGGATCGCGTTGAACCACTTGCCCGACTGGTTCGGTGCCGCGCCGTGGGTCAGGTGACCCCCGGCATCGAGGCTCATGCCAAGGATCGTGTCACCCGGCTGCAGAAGGGCTGTGAACACGCCTTGGTTGGCCTGCGAACCGGAGTTCGGCTGCACATTGGCGAAGCCGCAGTTGAAAAGCTGGCACGCGCGTTCGATGGCGAGGTTCTCGGCCACGTCGACGAACTGGCAGCCGCCGTAATAGCGACGGCCCGGATAGCCTTCGGCGTACTTGTTGGTCATCACCGAACCCTGCGCCTCCATCACGGCGCGGCTGACGATGTTCTCGGAAGCGATCAACTCGATCTCGTCGCGCTGGCGGCCCAGCTCGTCGGTGATCGACCGGAACAGGTCCGGGTCGCTGTCGGCGAGCGATTTGGTGAAAAAACCGGTGTCGCGGTGCGGAGCGTTCATGGGCAGGGCCTCCTTGAAGCAGGTCAAACTTTGGCGGTTACGTATAGGAGTCGCGTCGAAAGGCAAAGGTTGGAAAGCGACCACACGGCACAAAGCCGCGCCATGTCTGGCGCAGGGCGGGCGTTTGTGCTTGTTTCGGAACCACAAGACCCCGATAGGAACACGCACCTATGTCCCTGCGCATCGCCTTTGCCGCCAGCCCGGCCCCGATTGCCCAATCGGCCAAGGCGGGGCTGACCCGCCGCTACGGCGATCACAACGAAGAAGGGGCGGATGTGATCGTGGCACTTGGGGGGGACGGGTTCATGCTGTCCACCCTGCACCGGACGCAGGATCTGGCCGCGCCGGTTTACGGGATGAATCGGGGCACCGTCGGCTTCCTGATGAACGAATATTCAGAACACGGTCTGGAAGAGCGTCTGGAGCAGGCGCAGGAAGAGGTGATCAATCCTCTTTCGATGCTGGCCACAACGCAGGATGGTCAGTCCCATCGCGCTTTGGCGATCAACGAGGTCTCGCTTTTGCGCGCCGGGCCGCAGGCGGCGCGCCTGCGGATCAGCGTCGACGGCAAGGTGCGCATGGCCGAGTTGGTCTGCGACGGCGCATTGGTGGCGACCCCTGCCGGATCGACCGCCTACAATTATTCCGCCCATGGCCCGATCCTGCCCATCGGGTCGGATGTGCTGGCTCTGACGGCCATGGCGGCCTTCCGGCCCCGGCGCTGGCGCGGTGCCCTGCTGCCGAAAACGGCCGAGGTCACCTTCGACGTGCTCGACCCCGAAAAGCGCCCCGTCATGGCCGAAGCCGATGCCCGCGCCGTGCGCGATGTGGTGCGGGTCGACATCCGGTCCGAGCCGTCCATCGCCCACCGGGTGCTGTTCGATCCGGGCCACGGGCTTGAGGAACGGCTGATCCGCGAACAGTTCGTCTAAAGCGGAAATCGTCCAAAAGCCGCCCATCTTGTGCCATCTCGCCACGGTATCCTGACCCCCGGTCAACAGCGGAAGGTGGGTTCACATGTGGCGGGTGGTTGCTCTTTTCTTTCTGGGTTTGATCTGCGCACCGCTCGCAGCAACGGCGCAGGAACGCGATCGCCTCGATCACCGGGGTGAGGTTCTGGGCTGGGAAGGGGTCGGGCGTCTGGACACTTCGATGGGCACCTGCACAGGCACCCTTATCGCCCAAGACATGGTTCTGACCGCGGCGCATTGCGTTGTCGACAGCGCCTCGCGCACGGTGCTTCCGGCAGGCGCGATGCGCTTTCATGCCGGTCTCGCACATGACTTCACCGCCGCCACCCGTGGCGTGACTCGCATCGTTCTGTCCGACGGGTATCTGGAGTCGTTTGATGCCTCGCTGACCGAAAAGGTGCGCACCGATCTGGCGCTTTTGCGCCTCGACAGTCCGATCTTCAGCACCGAGGCCGAACCGTTTCGTATTCACGACCGGGCCATGGAGGTGGGGTCCGTGATCCTCGTGTCCTATGGGCGCGGGCGCAACACGTCGCTGCAGCGCGAATCCGGGTGTCGGCACAAGCAGACCTATCGCGGCGGGTTGATGACCTTTGATTGCGATGTGACCTTCGGGTCCTCCGGCGCGCCGGTCTTTGTCAACGATCAGGGACGGCTGCGGATTGTCTCGGTGGTGTCGATGATGTCCACCGCGCCAAATGCCGAGAAAGAGGCCATCGGCATGTCCCTGCCCTCGGCAGTCACTGCGATGATGCGCGACATGCGCAACGATGCGGCCCGGGCGCCGATCACGGCCGGGGCGCGGCGGGTAACGGTGGGTGAACGCGCCGGCGGGGCACGGTTCGTCAAAGTGGATTGATCACCGAGGCAGGGGAAGCGCGGTGTCGTCCTTGACCTGATCCATCACGATCTGGCTGTGGACCCGCCCGATGGAATCGTGCGGCAGAAGCACCTCCTGCACCAGATGATTGAGCGCCTTCAGATCGGCGCAATAGACCCGGAAGATGTAATCCGCCTCTCCGGTGAGCGTCCACGCCGCGACGATCTCGGGGGTCGTACTGACCAGCCGCTTGATCGATTGATGGGTTCCGTTGCTCTGGGCGCGGGTCTCGACCTGAATGAAGGCTTGCACGGTCAGGCCCAGCCGATCCGGGTTCAGCCGACAGGGCGTTCCGGTGATGTAGCCCTCGGCCTCAAGCCGCTGCCGCCTGCGGCTGATCTGCGAGGCCGACATGCCAAGCTCATCCGCCAGGTCCTGCGCCGAGACCTGTCCGTCTTTCTGAAGCCGGGCGAGCAGCCTGATGTCCTTGGGGTCGAGCGATGACATGCGCGGAATGTGCACCTTTTGCAAAAAACATGCAAGATACGCGCATCATTCGACCTGATCATGCCCAACTATGCCCACAGTGCGCACCGCGCTTGCGGTATCCTCTGTCCCAAACAAGGAGGATGCCATGGGTCCGTTTCCGCACGATGCACCGAAATCGAAGATCACCACCGACAACCCCGCCGGGACCGACGGGTTCGAATTCGTCGAATTCGCCCATCCCGATCCGGACGCGCTGCGCGAGCTGTTCACCAAGATGGGCTACTCCCATACAGCCACGCACAAGACCAGGCAGATCGAGCTGTGGCAGCAGGGGGACATCACCTACATCCTGAACAATGAACCCGGCAGCCACGCCATGCGCTTTGTCGCGGAACACGGTCCTTGTGCCCCATCGATGGGCTGGCGGGTCGTGGATGCGAAACACGCCTATGACCGCGCTGTAATGCTCGGGGCCACGCCCTATGACGGCGACGACAAGGCGATGGACGTGCCCGCGATTGTCGGCATCGGCGGGTCGCTGATCTACTTCATCGACAAATACTACGGTCAGAACCCCTACAACGACGAATTCAACTGGGTTGGGACTGCCAATCCCGAAGGTGTGGGCTTCCATTACCTCGACCACCTCACGCACAATGTCCACAAGGGCAACATGGACACGTGGTTCACCTTCTACGGCAAGATCTTCAACTTCAAGGAAATCCGCTTCTTCTACATCGAAGGCAAATATACCGGGCTTCTGAGCCGCGCGCTGACCTCGCCCTGTGGGCGCATCCGCATCCCGATCAACGAGGATCGGGGCGAAACCGGGCAGATCGTCGAATACCTCAACCGCTACAAGGGCGAAGGGATCCAGCACATCGCGGTGGGTGCGCGCGACATCTACGATGCGGTGGACGAAATCGCGGAACGGGGCCTCAGGTTCATGCCCGCGCCGCCGGATGCCTACTATGATCTCAGCAAAGAACGGGTTGTGGGCCATGAAGAGCCGCTCGACCGGATGAAGAAACACGGCATCCTGATTGACGGCGAAGGTGTGGTTGGCGGCGGCGAGACCCGCATTCTGCTTCAGATCTTCTCGAAAACCGTGATCGGGCCGATCTTTTTCGAGTTCATCCAGCGCAAGGGTGATGACGGCTTTGGCGAGGGCAATTTCAAAGCCCTGTTCGAAAGCATCGAAGCCGACCAGATCGAACGCGGCGTTCTCAAGGCAAGCTGACCCGTGCGGCGCGGCCCTTAGCTTGGGTCACGCCAGCGGTTCACGATGGGATAGCGCCGGTCCAGCCAGAAGGCGCGTTTCGACAGGCGCGCGCCGGGGGCGGACTGGAAGCGCTTGTATTCGCTGATGTAAAGCAGGTGTTCGATCTTCTTGGCATCAGCGCGGTCATACCCGGCGGCGACGCAATCGGCGATGGATCCGTCTTCGTCGACGAGGATCTCCAAGATTCCATCCAGCACCGGATAATCGGGCAGAGAGTCACTGTCTTTCTGATCGGCGCGCAACTCGGCCGAGGGTGGTTTGGTGATGATCGCTTCGGGGATCACGGCCCCGTCCGGCCCCTTCATCCAGTCGCGGTGGTGCGCATTGCGCCAACGGCAGCAGTCGAAGACGCGGGTCTTGTACATGTCCTTGATCGGATTGTAGCCGCCCGCCATGTCGCCATAGATCGTGGCATAGCCCACCGCGACCTCGGACTTGTTGCCGGTGGTCAAAAGCATCTCGCCGAACTTGTTGCTGAGAGCCATCAGCAGCAGACCCCGGATGCGGGACTGGATGTTCTCTTCGGTCAGATCGGGCCGGGTGCCTTCGAAGAGCGGGGCCAGCGTTTCGGTCACGGCGTCTCGGGTTTTACCAATTGGTAAAAAATCGTACCGGCAGCCAAGGTATTCGGCGACGGCCTTCGCGTCGTCCAGCGATCCTTGGGACGTGTATTCCGAAGGCAGCATCACGCAGCGCACGTTCTCTGCGCCCAAGGCATCGACTGCGATCGTCGCCACGATGGCCGAGTCGATCCCGCCGGACAGACCCAGCAGCACCTTTTTGAACCCGGTCTTCGCCATGTAATCCCGCAGCGCGGTGACCATGACGCGGTAATCCTGCTCCATCGGCTCCGGATGGGTTGTGAAATCCCCATCGAGAACGTGCCATCCGCCGTCTTTGCGTTCCAGATCGACATGGCTGATGACCTCGTCGAAGATCGGCAACTGCACCGCAGGCACTCCGCCGCGATTGAGGGCAAAGGATCCGCCGTCAAACACCTGATCGTCCTGACCGCCGACCATGTTCAGGTAAATCATCGGCAAGCCGCTTTCCACGACACGGGCGACCATGTGGTTCAGGCGGGTCTCGAACTTATTGCGGAAATAGGGCGATCCGTTGGGCACGAGGATGAATTCAGCACCGCTTTCCTCAAGCGCTTCGACAACGTCGGGATACCACGCGTCCTCGCAGATCGGCATGCCGATGCGCACGCCGTTTACGGCGACCGGCCCCTGCATTCTGTCGCGCGAGAACAGGCGCACCTCGTCGAAGACGTTGAAGTTCGGCAGGAAATACTTGTGGACGGTCGACGCGATCTTGCCGCCCTGAAGAACGAAATAGCTGTTGTGCAGCTTGAGGTCTTCGCCCACCGACGGCCCACCAATGGCCAGCGCCGGACCGTCGGCGCAGGCGTCGGCCAGTGCGGCCAGTTCGGCTTGGACATGGGCGACGAAGGCGGGTTTCATGATCAGGTCCTGGGCCTGATACCCGGTGAGGAACATCTCGGGCAGCGCCACGAGATCGGCCCCTGCGGCTTTGCCCGCCTCCCACGCGGCACGCGCTTTGGCGGCATTGCCGGCAAGGTCGCCCACCGTGGGGTTCAACTGGGCCAGCGTTATGCGAAACCGATCCGCCATGCGGGCGTCTCCCTTATCCGTCATCGCGCCGTGACATAGCAGAACACCGCCCGAGGGAAAGCACCTTGTGGGATAAGACATTGTCTGACCCGGCCCGGTCGCTTAGGTTTCGGGCACAGGGTCATGGCAACGGACATGAGTGGGATACCAGATAAATGAGACCGGGCAGCAAAGTCATTCCGGGTGTTGTGCTTGCACTCGTCCTCGCACAGGGCGCGCTGGCGCAGGACGGTGAGGTTCAGACCAAGCAATACGACGATGGTGGTGTCTATGAAGGCACGTTCCTCAACGGGTTGCAGCACGGCACCGGCACCTACCGCCTGCCGAACGGGTACGAATACACCGGCGACTGGGTCGAGGGCGAAATCCGGGGCAACGGTGTCGCCCGTTTTCCCAACGGGTCGGTCTATGAAGGCCAGTTCGCCAAGGGCAAACCCGAAGGCATCGGCAAGATCGTCTTTGCGGACGGGTCGACCTATGAAGGGTCATGGCTCGATGGCAAGATCACCGGGCAGGGTGTTGCGCTCTATGCCAATGGCGTCCGCTATGAAGGCAGTTTCCGCAATGCGTTGCACCACGGGCGCGGCACGATGCAAAGCCCGGGAGGCTATGTCTACGAGGGTGACTGGATCAACGGCGTCAAGGAAGGCAACGGGACGATCACCTATCCGGACGGGTCGGTCTATGAAGGTCGGGTCGCCGATGGCAACCGCGAGGGTCAGGGCAAGCTGACCATGCCGGACGGGCTGGTTTATGTTGGTATGTGGAAAGACGGCCAGATCGACGGGATCGGAACGCTGACGCAGTCCAATGGCGATGTTTACGAGGGCCAATTGGTGGCCGGTCGCCGCGAGGGGCAAGGCACCGTGCGCTATGCCAATGGCGATGTCTACGAAGGCGAGTTCAAGGACGACCTGCGCCATGGACAGGGCACGTTCATCGGCACCGATGGCTATCGCTACGAAGGTGCCTGGGTCGCCGGGCAGATCGAGGGTGTCGGCAAGGTCACCTATCCCGACGGGTCGGTCTATGAAGGCCAGTTCCGGGGCGATCTGGCCAATGGTGAGGGCAAGATCACCTATCCCGATGGCTCGACTTACGAAGGGGCCTGGGTCGATGGCGTGATCGACGGCAAGGGCCGTGCGGTCTATGCCAACGGGTTGGTCTATGAAGGCGAGTTCAAGAACGCGCGCAACCATGGTGTTGGCGTGATGACCTATCCCGACGGCTACAAGTACGAGGGCGAATGGCAGGACGGGCAGCGCCACGGGCAGGGGACCGCCACCTATACCGATGGCACGGTCTATGTGGGCCAGTTTGCAGATGGGCAGCGTCATGGTCAGGGCGAGATCACCATGGCGGACGGGTTCAAATACGTTGGCGAGTGGCAGAACGGCGAGATCAGCGGGCAGGGGACCGCGACCTATGCCAATGGCGATGTCTATGAGGGCGCGTTCCTTGACGGCAAACGTCAGGGCACCGGCACAATGCGTTATGCGTCGGGGGAAACCGCGACGGGCGAGTGGGTCAACGGGGCATTGACGGACGGGTGAATCCGGAGTTTGCAAACTCCGACCTTGGGTTTGCAAACTTTTGCGGGGTCATTCCCACCACCGGTCCACTTCGGCGATCTCGTCATCGGTCCAGCCGAAGTGGTGCGCGATTTCATGCACGACGATATGGGTCACCAGATCCTGTAGCGTGACCGATTTCCGGTCGCGCCATTCCGCGAGGATCGGTTCGGCATATAGCCAGACCTGATCGGGAAAGGGTGACGGGTCGCCTGCGGATTTCTCGGTCAGGGGGATGCCGTCATAAAGCCCGGTCAATTCCAGCGGGTCGTCGATCTCCAGCTCGTCCAGAATGTCCTGCGGTGGCCAGTCGGTGACCTGCAGCAGAACGTCCTGGCACAGATCGCGAAACGGCAAAGGCAGCCCGTTCAGGGCTGCCTCGGCATAGCGTGTGATGTCGTCGATGTCGTCTTGCGCGGTCATGCGCGTATCAGCACCGCGCCGGGCGACCGCGTCAAGCCGGGATCAGAGCAGAAGCTGGTAGCTGTGCGGCACGTAGTGGAACCCGTCACCGCGGGTCTCTATATAGCCCACACCCGGGAAAGGCATGTGGTAGCCAATGAACGGCACGGCATCGGTGGCCAGCATGCCCAGCACGTTGCGGCGCGACGCGGCGGCGGCGGCCTTGTCCATGTCGAAGCGGACTTCCCAATCTGGATAGGCCAGCGACCAGACATAGTGGTTGGTCAGGTCCGCGAGGATCAGAAGCTGTTGGTCGTTGCTGTCGAGCATATAGGTCATGTGACCCGGTGTGTGCCCGAACGCCGCCATGGCCGTGATGCCCGAGGTGACGCTGTCGCCATCGCCAAGGAACGACATCTTCTCTGCCAGCGGTTTGACGTTGTTGGCAAAGCCTTCATTGTCGGTGCCGGACCAGTGGTCGAATTCCGCCTGACCCGTGATGTAGGCGGCGTTGGAGAAGGTTTCGGCACCATCGGTCATCAGGCCGCCGATATGGTCGCCATGCATGTGGGTCAGGACCACATGGGTCACGGCGTCGGCGGAATAGCCGGCCATTTCGACCGCCTGCGCAGTGGCGGCTCCGTTGAGGCCGGTGTCGAAGAGGATCAGCTCCGACCCGGTGTTGACCAGAGTCGGCGTGAAGAAGAACTGCGCCTTGTCGACCGGGATGCGTGCCTCGGCGGAGGCGGCGGCGAATTCCTCGGCGCTCACGTTCATGCCGAAGATGGTCTGCGGTTCTTCAACCGTGCGGCTGCCGACGAGCATCGTCGTGACTTCGAAATCACCGACGCCAAAGCGGTTCACGCGCGGGATTTGCGGGCCCTGCATGTGACCGGCGGCGTTTGCCTTTGTGATGCCAAGACCGGCCGCCATGGGAAGGGCGGCAGCCCCGGCAAGCAGGCTGCGGCGTGACATGGAAAATTCAGACATTGTGGTCGCTCCCCTAATTGGAATGAGGATGAGTTTAGCCGCAAAACGGACCAATGCTTGTGCATTCACGCCATCGTGACTGTGCAATGGTGCAGAGCATTGGTGCGCGGCTTTCTGGACAAAAGCATCCCTTTGTGAGACAGCGCGGGCAACAGGAGACACAGTCCATGACAACCACCCGTTTCGCGCCGTCGCCCACCGGATATATCCATGTCGGCAACCTGCGCACCGCCTTGTTCAACCACCTGATCGCCCGCAAGTCGGGCGGCACGTTCATTCTGCGGATCGACGACACCGATCCGGAGCGGTCGAAGGAAGAATATGTCGATGCGCTGAAATACGATCTGGAGTGGCTCGGTCTGACATGGGACCGGGTGGAGCGGCAATCTGAGCGGTTGGATCGCTACCGCGACGCGGCCGACAAGCTGCGCGAGATGGGGCGGTTTTACGAGGCGTTCGAGACACCGACCGAGCTGGACCTGAAACGCAAGAAGCAGCTCAACATGGGCAAGCCGCCGGTCTATGACCGGGCGGCGCTGGCGCTGTCGGAGGAGGACAAGGAAAAGCTGCGCGCCGAGCGGGGTGATGGCGTCTGGCGGTTCAAGCTGGATCAGGAGCGCATCGACTGGACTGATGGCATTCTTGGCGACATCTCGATCGATGCGGCCAGCGTCAGTGATCCGGTGCTGATCCGGGCGGACAAGCAGATCCTCTATACGCTGGCCTCTGTGGTGGATGACACCGAAATGGGTGTGACCCATGTGGTGCGCGGGTCGGACCACGTGACGAACACTGCGACACAGATCCAGATCATTCGCGCGCTGGGCGGGACTGTGCCGTCCTTTGCCCACCATTCGCTGTTGACCGGACCACAGGGCGAGTCGCTGTCCAAACGTCTGGGTACTTTGGCCCTGCGTGATCTGCGCGAGCAGGGCGTGGAGCCCGAGGCGCTGCTCAGCCTGATGGCGCGGCTCGGGTCATCGCAGCCGGTGGAATTGCGGATGTCGCTGGAAGAGATCGCGGACGGGTTCGATCTGAGCCAGTTCGGCGCGGCCCCGACCAAGTTCGATCACGAAGACCTATTCCCGCTGACTGCGCGCAAGCTGCACGGGTTGGATGTGACCGCTGTCAAAGCCGATCTGGATGCGCTGGGCGTGCCTGCGGACAAGGCCGAGGCGTTCTGGACCGTGGCGCGCGAGAACATCACCACGCGGCGCGACATCGCCAAATGGTGGGATCTCTGTGCAAACGGTGCCGATCCGCTGGTTGCGGACGAAGATGCGGCGTTCGTCGCCGAAGCGATGGCGCTGCTGCCCGAAGGCCCGCTGGGCCCGGATGCGTGGGGAAGCTGGACCAACGCGGTCAAGGAGGCGACGGGGCGCAAGGGCAAGGGTCTGTTCATGCCGTTGCGCAAGGCGCTGACCGGGCAGGAGCGGGGGCCGGAAATGGCGGACCTGCTGCCGCTGCTCCAGACCATTCCGGCGCGGAAGCTGGCGAAGGGCTAGGGGTTTTCGACCTTCGCCTTGAGGGCCGCGACCGTTTCGGGGTCGGCGATCTTGCGGTCGATGATCCCGAGCGCGTTCTGCTGGGTCTTCTCCGCCGATGCGGCAAGGTCTGGCCACGCGCTTTGGCGCAGGCGGCTCAAGGCCTTGATGACCTGGGCCATCACGTCGAACCTGTCTCCGCCATCCTGCATCAGGGTGGCGAACCCGTCCTGCATCAGGTCATCGGCTGATACCGTTCCAAGAACAATGCGGGGAAAGCGTGGGGTCGTGTCGCGGTCCGGCGCACACATGCCCTGACCGAACTGCCACAGGATACGTTCAGTGCGGTGGATCACATCGATGGCGGTGCCGGGATCGTTGACGCCCGGTGACAGGGCGCGCGACGCGACCTCGGAGAGGATCACCAGACCAAAGCGCGCATCCTGTTCGACGGTGCGTTCATCGCCCATCGTGAAGTTCTCGAGCAATTGCGCAGGATCGCAGTCGCCATCGACATAAGCGAGCGGCGTGCCTTCCAGGACCCAACTGCCGGGCGGTGCATAGACCCAGAGCGTGGCCTCGGTGCGATCGAGCTGCGCGTTCAGTTCGGCAAGGCTGATGAATTGCACATAGCCCGACCGTGGTGCGGGCAGGGCTGTCGATCCCTTTGGGGCGCGTGGCGCGTCCGATGCGGGGCGCGCGCCCATGTTCGGGGTGTCCAGCAGATGTCGAAGGGGTTTCTGTGCCGCCTGTTCCACAAGGTTCAGCGTGTGATGCAAACTGCCCAACTGGCTGAGATGGGCGATCCAGCGCAGGATCGCCACGACGATTAGAACGATGCAGACCATCGTCATAGCAAAGACGATCACCGCCGCCGAGTCTCCGTAGAACCCGGCGCGGAACATCACGATAGAAGCCAGCGAGAACAGAAACGCACCAACAAAGACGGACATCACGTTGAGCGTGGTCATGTCCTGCATCAAGAGCCGGTAGGCCCGTGGTGTTGCCTGACCCGCTGCCGACCGGAACGCCTGCACCATGATGCCGAGCGAAAACGTGGTGACCGCCAGCATGGACGACGCAAGGATGTTCAGAATGGGCAGGACGGCATCGCGCGAAAACCGGTCGATCAGGGCTTCGGGCATGGAGCGATCCAGCAAAGGCGCGATCAGCGCCACCAGCAGGGCGGCGCTGCCGAAGGCGGAAATCCGGATGCCGGGACGCCGCCAGAGACGGGTCAGCCAAAGCCACAAACGCGCGCGCATCAGGCAAACACTTTGGCGCGCAGGGTGAGGAGCATGTCATCAACAAAGCTCTGCTCGGTCGCGGTGAGCCGTTGGGCGCGGGGATAGATCGGGTCGGTTCTGTCGTTGCGCACCGGTGTGTCCCAGCCCTCTGTCGTGGCGCAAAAGCGCGCCGCCCCGGCTTCGCCGAATTCGCGCAGGTAGCCTTGCAACACGGCGTCGATATAGCTGAGCAGGATCGGATGATCCCTGTCAGGCGGGGCTGCGTCGCCGGGTGGGATCGCGTAGATCGAAATGTCGCGCACATCGGACGCCTGATGCGAGACGGAGGCGGTCACGGCGATCCGTGTGTACGAGAATTCGCGGGCATCCAGCGCCACCCAGTCGTCATTCGGAACAGGTGCGATCACACCGTCAAGGCTGCTGTCCCGGTCAGCGATGACCGACAGGAACGCGGCAGGCCGGTTCGGCGCGCGCTGCCAGACCCGCCGCCAGCCGGTGATCCGCGAGGCATGGACAGGTGTAAAACTGTGTGTATTGCGGTTCACCAGCGATCCGTAACCGAAGAAATGGGGGTGCTTCACTGGGCTATCTGCTTTGGAACGGTTGATGTATGTCAAAGACAACTTTGCATGAACGGCTAGGTTTGGCCAACCGATCTGAAAGGATGACTGCCTTGCGTGTCACCAAACGAACCAACATTGCAATGCGCGTCCTCATGTTCTGTGCGGCCAATACGGGCCGTCTTGTGACCAAATCGGAAATCGCGGACCGCTGCAACGCATCGGAAAACCATCTGGCGCAGGTGATCAACCAACTGGCCCAGCTTGGGTTCCTGCACACGCAGCGCGGGCGCAATGGCGGTCTGGAACTTGGCCGGCCCGCGGACTCGATCCGGATCGGCGACGTGTTTCGGGTGCTCGAAGCGCCGGTGCCGTTGGCAGAGTGTTTTGCGGATGTGGACAACACCTGCCCGCTCAAGGATGCCTGCCGTCTGAGAACGGCGCTGACGGATGCGGTCGAGGCGTTTTATCAATCCCTGGACCCGATCACGTTGGATGCGTTGGTCTGCACCAACGCCGATCTGCTTGAGATCCTGAACCCGGAACGGGCCTGTACCGTTCGTGAAGCGGCGTTGACAGTTTGACACTTGAGGCCGTCGCGAAAACGGTCTACCACAGCATACATCCACGATGGGAGAACCGGTTCGACCGGTGCCGAAGGAGCAACCGCCCCCGGAAACTCTCAGGCCGAAGGACCGTCGCGGACATAGACTCTGGAGAGATTTCGGGCCTGACCCGGAACGCCGAAGGGATAACGATCTCAGGCGAAAGGACAGAGGGGGCATAGGACATCCGCGCAAAGGCGCGGTGTGGAATATGCCGGTTGCCGCTTACTCTTGCATCCGGTCACAGACGAAGGGATGCCGCGTGAGCGATTTGAAACGCACACCGCTATACGATCTGCATGTCAGCCTTGGCGCCAAGATGGTGCCCTTCGCGGGCTACGAGATGCCGGTGCAATACAGCCTTGGCGTGATGAAAGAGCACCTGCACTGCCGCGCGGCGGCGGGGCTGTTCGATGTCAGCCATATGGGGCAGGTCATCCTGCGGTCCGAAGACCCGGAGGTGGCCAAAGCCGCGTTGGAGCGGCTGATCCCGCAGGATGTGCTGGGTCTGGGCGAAGACCGCCAGCGCTATGGGTTCTTCACCAATGACGCAGGCGGGATCGAAGACGATCTGATGTTCGCCAATCGCGGCGATCACCTGTTTGTTGTGGTCAACGCTGCCTGCAAGTACGCCGATGTCGCCCGGATGCGCGCGGCATTGGAACCGGCTGTGACCGTCAAGCTGTTGGAAAACAGGGCGCTGCTGGCATTGCAGGGGCCCAAGGCGGAAGCCGTGCTTGCCGAGCATCATCCGATGGTGGCGGAGATGCGGTTCATGGACGTGGCGACAGTGCCGATTGCAGGTGCGGAATGCTGGGTCTCTCGGTCGGGCTACACCGGCGAGGACGGATATGAGATTTCCGTCCCCGTGGCCGCCGCCACGGGTGTGGCGCAGGCGTTGCTCGCGCACGAGGATGTGGAGGCCATCGGACTTGGCGCGCGGGATTCGCTGCGGCTCGAGGCGGGGCTGTGCCTTTATGGTCATGACATCGACGCCACCACCTCGCCAGTCGAAGGCGGGTTGACCTGGGGCATCCAGAAGGTCCGACGCGCCGGGGGCGACCGCGAAGGCGGATTCCTCGGAGCCGCGCGTATCCTGTCCGAGATCACGGGCGGCGCGGTGCGCCAACGCGTTGGCCTTCTGCCTGAAGGCCGCGCGCCGATGCGCGAAGGCACGCTGCTGTTCGCCAGCGCCGAGGCTGAGGCACCCGTCGGAACCGTGACGTCGGGCGGGTTTGGCCCCACCGTCGGTGCGCCGGTGGCCATGGGATATGTCGATGCCGCCCATGCCGGGATCGGGACTGCGCTTTTCGGCGAAGTCCGGGGCAAGCGGCTTCCTGTTTCTGTTGCCAAACTGCCCTTCGTGGCGGCAGGGTTCAAACGATAAACACTCCAAGAGGGACCATATGAAATTCACTGAAGAACACGAGTGGCTGCGCGTCGAGGGCGACGAGGTGGTCGTAGGGATCACCGCACATGCGGCCGAGCAATTGGGCGATGTGGTGTTCATCGAACTGCCCGAGGAAGGCACCACCGTCAGCAAGGATGACGAGATCGTGGTGATCGAGTCGGTCAAGGCGGCGTCGGATATTCTGGCTCCGCTGGACGGGGAAATCACCGAAGTGAACGAGGCGCTTGTCGAGGAACCCGGCAAGGTCAACGAAGACCCCGAAGGCGACGCATGGTTCTTCAAGATGAAGGTCGAGGACCTGTCGGCGCTGGACGACATGATGGATGAGGCCGATTACAAGAAGTATATCGGCTGATCCGGCCGGGCGGGTCCCAAGACCTGCCCGACCCTTGCCCCACGGCGTGCCTGGTGGCCGCGTTGCTTGGCGTATTTTTGAAGAGAAGAAGCAGGGGACGGTGCGCCGTTCCGAAGCGCAAGGAGAGCGACATGGGGTATGATCCCATCGACTATCTGCCGTATGATTTTGCCAACCGGCGTCACATTGGCCCGTCGCCTGCCGAAATGGCCGAGATGCTGGCCACGGTCGGTGTGTCCAAGCTTGACGATCTGATCGCGCAGACTGTGCCAGAGAGCATCCGTCAGGCCGCGCCTTTGGATTTCGGGAAGGCGCTGTCCGAACGGGAATTGCTTTACCACATGCGGGAAACCGCGTCGCAGAACGAGGTTCTGACCTCGCTTATCGGGATGGGGTATCATGGCACGGTCACACCGCCCGCGATCCAGCGCAACATCTTCGAGAACCCGGCATGGTACACCGCCTACACGCCCTATCAGCCAGAGATTTCGCAGGGCCGGCTTGAGGCGCTGCTGAACTACCAGACCATGGTCAGCGACCTGACCGGGCTGGAGATCGCCAACGCGTCGCTGCTCGATGAAGCGACGGCCTGTGCCGAGGCGATGACGATGGCGCAGCGGGTGGCGAAATCGAAGGCCAAGGCGTTCTTTGTGGATGAGAACTGCCATCCGCAGAACATTTCGGTCATGAAAACCCGTGCCGAGCCGCTGGGGATCGAGATCATCGTCGGCGATGTGGCCGGGATGGACCCCGATGCGGTATTCGGCGCGATCTTCCAGTATCCGGGCACCTACGGGCATCTGCGCGATTTCACTGATGACATCGCGCGCCTGCATGACGCCAAGGCGATTGCGATCATGTCTGCCGATCCGATGGCGCTCTGCCTGCTGAAGGAGCCGGGTGCGATGGGGGCGGATATTGCCGTCGGGTCCACCCAGCGTTTCGGGATTCCGCTGGGTTATGGTGGCCCGCATGCCGCCTATATGGCCACCAAGGACGACTACAAGCGCGCGATGCCGGGGCGGATCGTGGGGATCTCCATCGACAGCCACGGCAACAAGGCCTACCGCCTCGCGCTGCAGACGCGCGAGCAGCACATCCGCCGCGAAAAGGCGACGTCGAATGTCTGCACGGCGCAGGCGCTTCTGGCGGTGATGGCGGGCTTCTATGCGGTGTTCCACGGGCCGAAAGGGCTGCGCGCGATTGCGCAGCGCATTCATCGCAAGACGGTGCGACTGGCCAAGGGGCTGGAAGCGGCCGGGTTCAATGTGGAGCCCAAGGCGTTCTTCGATACGATCACTGTCGATGTGGGGCTTTTACAGCGCGGCGTGTTGCAGGCCGCGGTGCGAGAGGGCCTGAACCTGCGGGCCGTAGGTAAGACCAAGATCGGCATCACGCTGGACGAGAAATCGCGCCCGGCGACGATTGAAGCCGTGTGGCGGGCCTTCGGGCTGGTCAAGTCGGATGATGACCTCACGCCGGAATACCGTCTGCCGGACGCCTTGATCCGTACGTCGGAGTACCTCCAGCACGACGTGTTCCACATGAACCGGGCCGAGACCGAGATGATGCGCTACATGCGCCGTCTGGCGGATCGGGACCTAGCCCTGGACCGCGCGATGATCCCGCTTGGATCCTGCACGATGAAGCTCAATTCGGCGGCGGAAATGATGCCGGTGAGCTGGCGCGAATTTGCGGACATCCACCCCTATGTGCCCGACGATCAGGTGCGCGGCTATCACACGCTGATCGGCGACCTGAACGCAAAGCTGTGCACGATCACGGGGTATGACGCGATCTCGATGCAGCCCAATTCCGGCGCGCAGGGCGAATATGCGGGGCTTCTGGCGATTGCGGGCTATCACCGGGCCAACGGGCAGGGGCATCGCAATATCTGCCTGATCCCGGTCAACGCGCATGGCACCAATCCGGCCTCGGCGCAGATGGTGGGCTGGAAAGTGGTGCCGGTGAAGTGTGATGATAACGGCTCCATCGACCTTGAGGATTTCCGCGCCAAGGCCGAGCAGCATTCCGGGAACCTTGCCGGGACGATGATCACCTACCCGTCGACCCACGGTGTGTTCGAAGGCACGGTCAAGGATGTCTGCGCGATCACGCATGAGCATGGCGGGCAGGTCTATATCGACGGCGCGAACATGAACGCGATGGTGGGTCTGTCGCGGCCCGGCGATCTGGGCGGCGATGTGAGCCACCTCAACCTGCACAAGACCTTCTGCATCCCCCATGGCGGCGGCGGGCCGGGCATGGGGCCGATTGGGGTCAAGGCGCATCTGATCCCGCATCTGCCGGGGCATCCGGTGTCGGGCGAGGGCGCGGTGAGCGCGGCTCCGTTCGGGTCGCCGTCCCTGCTGCCGATCTCATGGGCCTATTGCCTGATGATGGGAGGCGAGGGGCTGACACAGGCGACACGCGTGGCGATCCTGAACGCGAACTATATCGCGACACGGCTCGAAGGGGCGTTCGACGTGCTTTATCGCGGTGAAAAGGGGCGCGTGGCGCATGAATGTATCCTCGACGTGCGTCCGTTCGAGAAATCGGCCGGTGTCACGGTTGAGGACATTGCCAAGCGTTTGATCGACGCCGGGTTCCACGCGCCAACGATGAGCTGGCCCGTGGCGGGGACGCTGATGGTCGAACCGACAGAGTCGGAGACCAAGGCGGAACTTGACCGCTTTTGCGATGCGATGCTGGCGATCCGCGAGGAAATCCGCGCCATTGAGGGGGGCAAGATCGACCGCGAGGTCAATCCTCTCAAGCTGGCTCCGCACACGATGGAAGACCTCGTGCGGGACTGGGATCGGCCTTACAGCCGCGAACAGGGCTGTTTCCCGCCGGGCGCGTTTCGGGTGGACAAATACTGGCCGCCGGTCAACCGGGTCGACAATGCCTATGGCGACCGCCATCTGGTCTGCACCTGCCCGCCGATGGAGGATTACGCCGAAGCGGCGGAGTGACCCTCGCGATGAGACTTTCAGATACAGGCCGGGCGCAACACCCGGCCTGTTTCGTCAAAGGCCAAGGGGACGGAAAATTCCGACCACGGCGTTGCAACCGATCGGGGCGCACTACGTTCCTTGGGTATGAGACATTTATTCCGAGCCCTGAAACACCGGCTGACTGGTGGCAGACCAAAGACGCTCGCGGATGAGCAGAAGGCGATCCCGGTTGTGACCGTTTCGCCCTATCGCGGGGACCTGGCGCTCAAGCATGATCGCTCACAGCATCGACGCTACACGGCGCATTTCGAGGACCTTCAGAATTGACCAAACCGATCCTGATCATGGGGGCGACCTCTGGCATTGGGCGCTGTGCCATGGACGAAGCCGCACGGCGCGGGTTGTCTGTTCGGGCGTTTGCTCGGAGTGCCGATACACTGACCGCAACGGATCTGGTCGAGCCGTTCAAGGGTGACGCGACCTCGGCCGACGATGTCCTTCGGGCCTTGGATGGTGTGCGGGCTGTTGTCTATGCGCTGGGCATCACCGAGCGGCTTGCAATGCTCTGGGAAGAAGAAACGCTGTTTTCCGAGACCACGCGGGTGTTGCTTGATACGATGGCGCAATCGGACGTTTCTCGGCTGGTGGTGGTCACGGGTTTTGGCGCAGGTCGCAGCAAGGCGGCGATGAGTTGGATCGAACGCACAGGGCATCGCGCGATTTTGGGAAAGCCCTATGCAGACAAGGACCGTCAGGAGGCGCTGATTGAGGCGTCCGCAACGGATTGGACCATCGCGCGACCCGTCATCCTGACCAAAGGGGCACGGATAGACGATTACCGTGTGCTGCGCGATCCCAAGACGTGGCGCAACGGGCTGATCTCTCGTGCCAGTGTCGCCCATTACCTGATCGACGCGGTGGAACAGGGTCTGGATATACGTGCGGATGTCGTTTTGACCCGCTGAAGATCACGCCTCGGACGTGGTCTCCTACAGGAACGACATCGCATCGCGCACCCGGCCCCATGTGGCGGCGTCTGACGCGCAGAGCAGGTAGCCGTCGCGCATCTGGGCGCGGTACTCGGACCCATCCAGACAGGCGACATGGCCACCGGCGCGCTGGACGATCAGGGCCCCGGCGGCGTGATCCCACGGGGTAAGGTTCGAGCACAGCACGAAATCCACATGCCCCAACGCGACCATGCGGAATTCATGCGCGGCGCAGCGCAGCATGTAGAGCCGCTGGAACCGGGTCATCAGCCCGATCAGACCGGCCCGTTTGGCCTCCGGCACGTTATAGACCGACGCAAAGCCGCTCAGGTTCTCCACCGGACCGCCCTTTGACACCGACACTGTCCGTGCCGGGCGGCGCGGTGCCATCACCTGCGCCGGGCCGGTTTCGTCGGCGATCAGGACTTCATCGGTGATGGGGTCATAGATCAGGCCGAAAACGGGCACGCCGAAGCGCGTCATCGACAAGATCACGCCGAAGGTGGCCAGACCATGCGCAAAGTTCCAGGTGCCATCCACCGGGTCGATGGTGAAGCCCATCTCTGCCTCGGCCAGCGCCGCAACCTTTTCGTCGGTCACCGTTTCCTCGCCGACGATATGCGCGTTGGGGAACATCGCAAGCAAGCCTCGGACGATCATCTTTTCCGCTTCCTTGTCGGCGGCGGTCACCACATCCATCGGACCGGATTTCTGGTCAATGTCGCTGGTGCCCAAAGTCCGAAAACGCGGGAGGATCTCGGCCCGCGCGGCGCGGCGCACGAGGTTGATGATCTGTGTGCGTTGTGCCGGGGTGAGCGGTGCCGGGATTGTCATGGGAAGGCTGTCGGACATGGGGCGACTCGATTTCTTGCGGTGCGTTGCTGGGGGCATGCCAAGGGATTGGCCGAGGGGCAAGGTGGTTTATTGCCCTGCCTTAACACGGCGAGCTTTTGTCTTTCCGGTCACTCGCGGGCGCGGAGCACTTGCGCAGGTCTCGCTGCAAGGGGGCGCCATGCGAAGATCAGACCCGCCAAGAGCGTTGCCATGACACCGCCGACCACAACTCCGAGGGCAGAAGGCCAGACCACAGCAAAGCTGCTGTCCATGATGAACGTCATGACCGCCCAACTGCCAAGGATGCCAGCGCCCAAGGCCACAAGTCCGGCCCCGCCACCCAAAAGGGCCGAGCGCAGGGCAAAGCTTTGCAGGATGCGGGCGCGGCTGGCTCCGAGCGTTTTCAGAACGGCGGCTTCGTAGGTGCGCGCGCCTTCGCCCGCGGCCGCCGCGCCGATCAGTACAAGGAAGCCGGTGAGCAGGGTGGCCGCAGCGCCCCACCGAACAGCGGCCCCGATGCCTTCGAGCAGCACGCTCACCCGGTCGATGGCGTCACGGACGCTGATGGCGGTGATGTTGGGAAAAGCAGAGGCGAGTTCGCGCAGGATGCGGGCTTCGTCTTCGGCAGGGGCATAGACGGTGGAAATGAACGTGTGCGGCGCGCCGCGCAGGGCATTGGGGGTGAGGGTCATGACGAATCCCATCCCGGCGGTCGAGAAATCCACGTCGCGGAAGCTGGTGATGGTCGCGGTGATGTCCCGGCCCAATACGTTGACGGTCAGCGTGTCGCCCAGCGAGAGGCCCATTTCCTCGGCCTCTTCGATGGCAAAGCTGACTTCGGCCGGGCCGTCATGGTCGGGTGCCCACCATTCGCCTGCCACCACGCGCGTGTTGGCGTCGGGTTGCGCGGCATAGGTGATGCCCCGATCCCCGGTGACGACCCAGTGATCGCCCGCCACCTCGCGTGCAGGGCGGCCGTTGATCTCGGTCAATACGCCGCGCAGCATTGGGGCTGTGTCGATGCGCGCGACGACAGGGTCATTCTCGAGCATCTGGGTGTATTGGTCGATCTGGTCGGGCTGGATGTCGACGAAGAAATAGGCGGGGGCGACCTCGGGCAGGTCGCGGTCGATGGCGGTGCGCAGGTTGCCGTCGATCTGACCGACAGCCGACAGCACCGATAGACCAAGTCCCAGAGACAGCACGACTGGGGCCGCCGCGTCACGCGGGCCGCCGATGGAGGCCAGAGCCCATCGCCAGACCGGGTGCCCGCGCACCGCGCGGGTCGAGCGTTTGGCGATCCAGCGAATGGCGATGGCGGCCAGCACCAGTACGATCAGCGCGCCGATCAGGCCACCCGCCGTCCAGAGCGTCAGGAACGGGCTGCCGGAAAACAGCGATGCGACACCGACAAGCACGCCCAGCAGAACCAGCGTTGCGATCACATAGCGCCACGCGGGCAGCGCCTTGCCGCCGTCCAGCGCATCGCGGAACAGCATCGCGGGGCGGATGTCTTCGGTTCGGGCGAGCGGCCAGAGGGTGAACACAAGCGCGGTCAGGATGCCGTAGAGGGCGGCTTCGATCAGGGGGGCGGGGTGGATTGTGAAGATCGCAGGCACTGGGAGCGAGGCGCTGATGAGTGGGCCGAAGAGGATGGGCACGAGAGCACCCAAGACCAGACCGATACAGATGCCTAGCAGGCTGAGTGCGCCGATCTGAAGGAAATAGGTCTGGAAGATCGTCGCGCGTGTGGCGCCAAGTGTGCGCAGCGTGGCGATCACGCTGGTCTTGCGGGCAAGGTAGGCGCGCACGGCGGCTGATACACCGATGCCGCCCACGGCGAGGCCTGACAGGCCGACAAGGATCAGGAACGCGCCCAGTCGTTCGACAAACCGCGCCACACCCGGTGCACCATTGCGGGAATCGCGCCAGCGCAATCCACTGCTGGGAAAGGCGGCCTCGGTGGCAGTTTCCAGCGCGTCTAGATCGCTGCCCTCGGGCAGAAGCAGGCGGTATTCGGTTTCATAGAGCGTTCCCGGTTGCAGCAGCCCCGCATCGCGCAGCGCCTCGGTCGTGACCATCGTCCGAGGCCCAAGCGAAAAGCCCGAAGCGGAACTGTCGGGTTCGGTGACAAGGATCGCCGAGAGGGTAAAATTCTGCGTGCCAAGGCGGAAACTGTCGCCGGGTTCGAGACCCAGCCGATCCGCCAGCAAAGGCGCCATGACCGCGCCGGGTTGCGTGCCATTCCCGGCCAAGGCAACGGCCAAAGGCATCGCCGGGTCCAGCACGACCGCGCCCGTAAGCGGATAGGCGGCATCCACCGACTTGACCTGCGTGAGCGCGCGTTCCGCGACGCCATCGGGGTCCTTGACGACCATCGACCGAAAATCGGTGATTTCGGAAATTCCGGTCGAGATGCTTTCGAGGTAAGCGCGTTCTTCGGGTTCGGCAAAGCGGTAGGTGAATTCCACCGACGCATCGCCGCCCAGAAGGATCGACCCTTGTGCTTCAAGTCCCGACTGGATGGCCGAGCGTACTGAGCCGACGCCTGCAATTGCAGCGACACCAAGTGCGAGACAGGCCAGGAAGATGCGAAATCCCTTGAGGCCGCCGCGCAATTCCCGGCGGGCGAAACGGGCAGCGGTGCCAAGCGCCATTATTCGGCCGCCTTCAACTGGTTGTCCGCGATATGGCCATCGGTCAGCCGGATCACGCGGTCGCATTTTGCAGCCAGTTCGCGGCTGTGCGTGACCAGAACCAGCGTGGCCCCGTGACGGTCACGCAGACCGAACAGCAGGTCGATGATCGCCTGTCCGTTCACGCCATCAAGGTTGCCGGTGGGTTCGTCGGCCAGCAGGATCTCCGGCCGCGTGACCGACGCACGCGCCAGTGCGACGCGCTGCTGTTCGCCCCCTGACATCTGCGCCGGATAGTGATCGGCGCGATGGGCGAGGCCCACGGCCTCAAGCTCGGCCTCGGCGCGGGCGTAGGCATCCTTGGCGCCCGAAAGCTCGAGCGGGGTGGCGACGTTTTCCAACGCCGTCATGGTCGGGATCAGGTGGAAGGACTGGAACACCACACCCATGTGATCCCGGCGGAATCGGGCCATCTTATCCTCGTCCATCGCGGTCAGGTCCTGCCCGAGCGCAACGACACTGCCGGATGTCGCATTCTCCAGCCCGCCCATCACCATCAAGAGCGAAGACTTGCCCGATCCCGACGGACCGATCAGGCCCAAGGTCTCGCCCTTGTGAACGGAAAGGCTGATCCCATGTAGGATCTCGACCATTCCGGCATTGCCCCTGAGGCTGAGCGTGACATCTTTGAGATCGAGAACGGGCTGGGTCATCGGGTAAGGAACTTTGCTATGTTTCACTCTTTCACATATGGGGCAACCTGGGTGCTGAGCAAGGTGCGCGTGTGCGCTGTGTGTCTGTGCACAGTGACGGCGGCTCAGGCGGACCCCGTCGAAATCCTTGCTCTGGGCGACAGCTTGACCGCTGGCTATGGTCTGATGGATCACGAGGGCTTTGTGCCCCAAATGCGGGAATGGCTGGACGCGCAGGGTCTTGAGGTGCGCCTGGTGAATGCCGGTGTGTCCGGTGACACGACTGCAGGCGGTCTGTCGCGCGTGGAATGGTCGCTGACCCCGGCCACGGAAGGTTTGATTGTGGCGTTGGGGGGAAATGATCTTTTGCGGGGCATTGATCCGGCGGTGTCGCGGGCGAACCTGGACGGCATTCTGAAGATTGCCAAGGACAAGGGGCTGGACGTTCTGATCGTGGGCATGGAAGCGCCCGGAAACTATGGGCCGGAGTACAAAGCCGAGTTTGACGCGATGTATCCCGAACTGGCCGATGCCTATGGAGCGCTGTACTTTCCGCGGTTTTTTGAGGGGCTTTACAGTGTCGGCAGCACGCCAGCCGAGCTGCGCGACGTCATGCAGATGGACGGTATCCATCCCAACGCCGAAGGTGTCGACCTGATCGTGGAGGCTATGGGTCCGGCGGTGGCAGAGCTTGTCAATCGCATTGCAGACTGAGCTGCTACGGCGGACACAGACTGCAAGGTTTGCCGAATACTACTATCCGGGCGACAATGCATGTCGCCCGTTTCTTTTGCACATAACGCCAGGTGTGTCTGATCTCAGGCAGAGCCTTCGGATCAAGAGGCGGGTTTGTCAGGCCAGAGAAATGTTCACTGCAGCTTCGCGACCATCGCGACCTGCTTCAAGATCGTAGGTCACTTTCTGATTGTCCGCGAGGCCGGTCAGTCCTGACCGTTCCACCGCGGAAATATGGACGAATACGTCTTTCCCACCGCCATCCGGTGCGATGAAGCCGTAGCCTTTTGTGGTGTTGAACCATTTGACGGTGCCGGTGGCCATCCGTGTCTACTCCTGATCTGTCTTGTCTTCCGTTGGGCAACGCGGCGCAACGGGCTCGGTCAGTCAAATTCGCTTAACTGAGCCGAGTCGGAGCAGTGATCGAAAATGGTACCTTCGCAATACAAGTTTTCGGGCGATTCCGAAGAGGACGCAAGAAAAAAGTATCCGTTTTGATCAAGGGGTCCTTTCGACCCAAAGACGGTCGGCCTTGACGAGTGCGTTGGCGGTTTCCAGGAGCTTGCGCATGAGTGCCACGATGGCGACTTTTGCGGGCTTTCCGG